>JAPJOH010000053.1 GCA_030826265.1 Collinsella aerofaciens | reverse complement strand
GAGCGTCCGGCTGATAACCGGGAGGTCACAAGTTCGAATCTTGTCAGGTCCACCACTTTCTTTCGCAATAAACACCCCAGCGAGAGCCGAGTCGCCGCTGGGGTGTTTATTACTGTCTCCGTGGGGGTTTAGCTCAGCTGGGAGAGCGCGGGCTTTGCAAGCCTGAGGTCAGGGGTTCGATCCCCCTAACCTCCACCATGATGGACCTGTAGCTCAGTTGGTTAGAGCGTCCGGCTGATAACCGGGAGGTCACAAGTTCGAATCTTGTCAGGTCCACCATCAAAACTGTGAAGAGCCCTGGGGCGTTGCCTCGGGGCTTTTTTCTTGTCTGCGATAAATCTCATTTTGGTTTTGTGTGCTGTGCGAAAGATTGGGTAGTATAGCTATTCAATGCGGCGACCTTGCCGCGTGTTAACCGCTACGTACCGGAGGTGTTCCATGGTTCGTGTCGACATAGAGACCATCGTCATGGCCGCCGGTCCCGTGCCATCGCTTATCGTGCTTCGCGAACGCTGCAGCAAGTCGGATTCCCCCGCGCCGCTGCGCTCCCTCTCCATCCAGACTGGCTCGTTTGAGGCTGCGGCAATCAGCCGCGGCATCGACAGCGGACGCGCCGATCGCCCGATTACCCATGACCTGTTGCTCGATACTGTTGGCGCCCTGGGCGCCAAGCTCGAGCGCATCGAGATCGTTCGCGCCGAGCCGCCGGTGTTCTACGCGACGATTGTCGTACTGGCCGATGGTGACGAGCGCAAGATCGATGCCCGTCCCAGTGATGCCATTGCCCTTGCCGTGCGCAGCAATGCCCCCATGTTTGTGGAGGACGACATCATGAATCGCCTGGGCACTGTTTCTGCCCATACCGAGGAAGTTGACGACGAGCAGGAGTTCGAGAAGTTCGACGAGTTCGTCCATACGCTCTCGCCCGATGACTTCTAAATGCGGGGCGGCCAGGATGCGGAGCGTTCGCTGATGGCCGGCGGTATGTCGGCTGAGGCGGCTGCGATCGCCCGCGAGGCCCAGATGCGCTCGGAGGCTTCTGAGGCGGCTCGCATTGCCTATGTGACGCAGGCCCGCACGCTCCGCGAGCGCCGCGGCTCGTTTATCAAGATGGTTGTCGTCTCCGCCCTTGTCGCGGCAATCTGCTCACGCCTTCGTGGTACAGTTGGTGCGCTTGGGTTTTCGATCTCTACGGGCCTGGTGATCTGGGGCGTGGTCGATGCAGTCATGCTGACCAGTCAGATCAAGGTGCTCGACAAGCGCGCGGCGGACATGATGCGCACCCGCGACGCTGCCGCCAAGATCGCCGCCGAGGCACAAGAACTGTAACGACGTCAGACTCGATGGGAAGGTCTAAAGATGGCACAGGATATGCAGGATGCCGGTAACGTCTCCGCCGAGCTCGACGCCATGGTGTGCGATCTGATCGGCGCGTTCTTGGACGACCTTGCCGCCGGTGAAAACCCTGGCGTGGTCGTGGCAATTGAGGATGCTGCTTCCAACCGTTATCTGGCGGCGCTCGACGAGGACGGCGAAGAGGCGTGCCTGGAGGCGGCCACCAACTTTATCTCCGAGCACAAGATGGGTCTTAAGGACGAGGGCCTGGGCCGTATCGTCCGCTATGCCATCGGCTACACCGGCTGCGTCGAGATCGATGGCGGCTACCATGACGCCCTGCTCGTGAGCTTTTTCGAGACGACGCTCGAGAGCGGTTTTTCGGCATATGTGCTGTATGAGGGCATGGGCGCCGGCGATGGTTTTATGTGGAGCGACCCTGAACCTGCAGGTGAGGAAACCCCTCTCATCTAAAATCGCTAAAATAAACGAGTTTTCGGTAAAAGGCTCAATATTCCCGCCGAGCGTTGTATTGCTAGGCGGGTCGCATACGCGTGCCGTTTGTGTATAGATAGAAGATAGGGGAAATACATGCGCGTAGACAATCTGAGAAACATCGCCATCATCGCCCACGTCGACCACGGCAAGACGACGATGGTCGATAAGCTCCTGCGTGCCACGGACGCCTTCCGTGCCAACCAGCAGGTCGAGGACCGCGTCCTGGATTCCAACGACCAGGAGCGCGAGCGCGGCATTACGATTCTCGCCAAGAACATCTCTATCGAGTACAAGGACGTCAAGATCAACGTCATCGACACCCCGGGCCACGCCGACTTCGGCGGCGAGGTCGAGCGCGTGCTGCGTATGGCCGACGGCGCCCTGCTGCTGGTCGACGCCTTTGAGGGCCCCATGCCCCAGACCCGCTTCGTGCTGCGCCACGCTATCGACACCGGCCTTAAGATCATGATCGTCATCAACAAGATCGACCGTCCGGGCGCCAACCCCGAGAAGGCCTACAACGACTGCCTGGACCTCATGGCCGACCTGGGTGCCACCGACGACCAGCTTGAGTTCGCCATGGAGCACGTGGTCTACGCCAGCGCCATGAATGGCTTTGCCCGCCTTGATCCCAACGACGGCAACATGGACATGTACCCGCTGCTCGACATGATCATCGACGACATGCCCGCCCCCGAGGTTGACGAGAACGCCCCGCTGGCCATGCAGTGCGTGACCATCGACCACTCCAACTTCGTTGGCCGCATCGGCATCGGCCGCGTGTACTCCGGTACCATCCACCAGGGCGACCAGATCCTGGTTGTGAAGAACGACGGCTCCAGCGCCACCGCTACCGTCAAGCAGCTCTTTACCTTCGACTATCTGGGCCGTACCGAGTGCCAGGAAGTCGGCGCCGGCGACATCGCTGCCGTCGTGGGCATTGACCGCACCGATATCGGCGATGTCTACACCGACCCCGAGAACCCCGTCGAGCTCGAGCCCATTGAGATCGACCCGCCGACTCTGTCCATCGTCTTTGAGGCTTCGACCTCCCCGCTCGTCGGTCGCGACGGCGACATCGTGGGCGCCCGTCAGCTCAAGGAGCGCCTGTTCAACGAGGCCGAGAACAACGTGACCATGAAGATCGAGGAGCTCGAGGACAAGAGCGGCGTCGAGGTCTCGGGCCGCGGCATTCTGCACCTGTCCGTTCTGATGGAGTCCATGCGCCGCGAGGGCTTTGAGTTCCAGGTCGGCCGTCCCCGCGTTCTGTTTAAGAAGGACGAGAACGGCAACAAGATGGAGCCCGTCGAGCAGGCTGTCGTCGAGTGCCCGGACGAGTACTCGGGCAAGGTCGTTGAGGTCTTCGGCACCTCCGGCGGTATCATGACGAGCATGGACACCTCGGGCATCGTGACGCACCTTGAGTTTAAGATCCCGACGCGCGGCATTATGGGTCTCAAGAACCGCATCATGAACGTTACCCACGGCGAGGGCGTGTTCTACCACACCTTCCTGGAGTATGGTCCTTACGCCGGTGAGATCGGCAACCGTCAGAACGGCGCCATGATCTCCATGACTACCGAGAAGGCCGTTGCCTACGCTCTGGGCACGCTGCAGGAGCGCGGTCAGCTGTTCGTTGAGCCGGGCACCGAGTGCTATGAGGGCATGATCGTGGGCGAGCGCAGCAAGGCCGGCGACATGGTCGTCAACATCGCCCGTACCAAGAACCTGGGCAACCAGCGTTCCTCGACCTCCGATATCTCCGTCCAGCTGGTGCCGCCCCGCACCTTCTCGCTGGAGGAGGCGCTGGAGTATATCGCCGACGACGAGCTGGTCGAGATTACTCCCAAGAACATTCGTCTGCGCAAGCGTCTGCTCAACGCCACCGACCGCAAGAAGGCCGCCGTCCGCGCCGGCCAGGTCAACAAATAAGCGCTGGACTTTATAGCGTCTAACAAGAAAGGATCGCGTCGAAAATGTTGGTGTAAGGGTGACGCCCTAGCGCCCGTTTAACGAAG
>JAPJOH010000052.1 GCA_030826265.1 Collinsella aerofaciens | reverse complement strand
GGAGAGAGCGCTCCCGCAAACTGCCTCTTGACAACTTATAGGAGCGTCGGTTTTAATTTCACAAAATCCGGGATGGTCGAGGGTGTTCCGTTAAACGTAGTAGATTGCCACATTTCATGACAGACGGTCCGGCTCGAGACCCAAGGCAGCCAGCCTCGAATGGACATTCTCGAAGTTGCGGTGGAATACGGACTGAATTGGCCCCTTTAAGGCAAAAACGCTCCGTATTTCACCGCAACTTATCGAGGGGATGGGTTTTAGAGGCGAGCGAGGTCGTAGGCTTGGGCGGCTGACTCACCGGCGAAGATGAGGTTGGTTGTGGCTTCCTGAGGATTGAGCGCCTGGTCGAGAGGCATGGGCTTGCGGCAGATCGGCAGTACCAAGTCGATACCTTGCTCATATACCGCGTTCAGGTTGTCAGCACGGCCGCCCACGACGGCGACCACCGGCTTGCCATATCGCCTGGCGCGGCGAGCCACACCCACCGGCGCCTTACCGGCGGCGGACTGCTCATCCATATTGCCCTCGCCCGTTATGACCAGGTCGACATCGCGCACGCGCTCGTCAAACCCCACGAGATCGAGCACCGTCTCCACGCCCGAACGCAGCTCCGCCCCGAGCGCCAGCAGCGCGGCACCCAGGCCGCCTGCGGCACCGGCACCGGGCACTCCGAGCACCGAGCCAAATGTCCGAGCACCCTCGGGCACGCGCAACAATCCCTGAGCCCGCACCCCGGTAATTGCCGCATCGAGCAGGCGACCGTAGCCGACCATCCAGCTGTCGTACCTGCGCAGCGCCTCAGCGTCATCCGTCGGCAGGCCCTTCTGCCCGCCAAACACCGCCAGCGCACCGCGGCGTCCCACGAGCGGATTCTCGACATCCGAAAGCACAACGATACGAGCGCCGCTCAGTGCACGAAGCGCTGACGTCAAATCGATACTCGACACGTGTTCAAGGCCCGCAAGACCGGGGGCGACATCGCAGTCCTGATCATCGACCACGCGCGCGCCCAGCGCCTGCAGCATGCCGGCGCCACCGTCGTTGGTGGCACTGCCGCCCAAGCCAATATAGATAGTCTTTACCCCGACACGAGCTGCACGGAGCATCAGCTCGCCCACGCCATAGGTTGTAGCAGCCAGCGCCGCCGATTCCGTGCAAGGTGAGTACCCGATGCCTGCTGCTTCGGCCATCTCAATAACAACCGACTCGTGCTCGCCGTCCACTAACATCCGGGCAGGCACACCATCGCCAAAGGGTCCCGCAACCTCGCAGGTCACAATCTCACCGCCGCATGCGGCAACGGCATCGAGCGTTCCCTCGCCACCATCTGCCAGCGGCAATGCGCGCACCTCGGCATCGGGCCAAACGCGGCGCACGCCTTCGGCAACCGCCGCCTCCGCCTGCGCACTCGACACGCTGCCCTTAAAGGAGTCGATCGCCAACAGCACACGGCGAGGCCGGCGGCACGCAGGGCCAAAGTCAACCGCCGTGCCAGCATCCTCACCGGCACCTGCAAGCGCTGCGGCGTGAGCGGCGTGTGCTTCAAGATCGGCACCGCAACCGCAATCAGCGCCACCCGCTCCGCGCAGACCGCCAAAATAGCTACTCAGCAGCTCGCGGCATTCATCCGCCAGGACCCCAGCCGTCACGTTAAACCGATGATTCAGGCGCGAGTCGGCATTCAAATCGTATAGGGATCCCAACGCGCCCGCCTTGGCATCACTCGCGCCATACACGCAGCGTCCCACGCGCGCGTTGACCATAAGACCCGCGCACATGCAGCAAGGCTCGAGCGTTACATAGACCGTGCAATCGGAAAGGCGCCAGCGACCGAGCGACCGAGCGGCAGCGCACAGGGCCGCAAACTCGGCATGAGCCGAAGGATCCTGGTCGAGCTCGCGACGATTATGCGCCCGCGCGACGATCTCGCCGTCGCGCACCACTACGGCTCCGATGGGCACCTCGCCCACCGCAGCGGCGGCGCGAGCCTCCGCCAGCGCCTCGCGCATGAACTTCTCGTCGATTTCGGTGATCGTCATCGTTCGCCTTCCCTGTTGCAAATTCAAAACGATGCTATCATTACGACTCACGGAGAGATGGCAGAGCGGTTGAATGCGGCGGTCTTGAAAACCGTTGAGCGCGAGAGCGTTCCGGGGGTTCGAATCCCCCTCTCTCCGCCACTCCTAGTGATGCACCGGTGTCATGGTCCGCTCAAACAACGCATCGACCACGTCGGCTATCTCAGGTCGACGCTCAAGATCGTGGCCCGATTCCCACCATATCGTGAAAAGACGAATAATACCGCCGGCGACAAACTCGGACGTCGTCTCGAGTGACACGGGGGCCAGGGCATCCTCGGCAAGCACGTTCATCACACGCTCGCGGACGGAACGGGCAATGCGGTCGCAAATAACGTTGGTCAACATGCCCGACATGCTGCTTGCCAAAATGTTATCCATGAGCTGCTCGTGCGCCAGAATCAAATCCATGGCATCGTCCAAAATCGCGTGCCGAAGCGCGCGCACGTCCTCGGCAGATACCGCGCCGGCCTCATCGGGCTGTTTTTGCGGCAAGCCCGACATGAGCTCATCGATATAAAAGGCAAAGTAATCGTTCTTGTCGCGAAAGTGCTTGTAGAACGTCGTGCGGCGAATCATGGCGCGGTCGCACAGCATGGCAACCGTCAGGTCCTCAAACCGATGCTCCTCGAGAAGCTCGGTAAAGGCATCGAACAGGGCGCGGTAGGTTTTCTTGATGCGAAGGTCCACTGGTATCGCCATCCTCAGGACAAAGACAACACTCGTCAATCTGTCGCATATCTTACACCTGTACCTCGCGCGCTTTGCCCCGGTGCCAACCCCGCCGAAAACACAACGCTTACCGGAAAGTTCGGCACGGTAAAACGTTGCGGGTATACTAGTAGCGTTATACCAACGGCAGCTGGCGCATGCCGCCGCGGCCATTCGAAACGGAGACATCATGATTACCGTCATCATCGGCATCGTTGTTGTCATTGTGATTGTCTGCGCCATCGCCGGCATCTACAACAACATGGTCACCAAGCGTAACCGCATCGATAACGCCTGGCAGAACATCGATACGCAGCTGCAGCGCCGTAACGACCTGATCCCCAACCTGGTCGAAACCGTCAAGGGCTACGCCAAGCACGAGCAGGAGACGCTCTCCGCCGTGATCAGCGCGCGTAACACCGCCGTCAAGGCCACCACGCCCGAGGCCAAGATGGAAGCCGACAACGTGCTGACCGGCGCACTGCGCCAGCTCTTCGCTGTGGCCGAGGCCTATCCCGATCTTAAGGCAAACACCAACTTTACGCAGCTGCAGGCATCGCTCGAGGACACCGAGAACAAGATTAGCTATGCACGCCAGAGCTACAACGACTGCGTGCTCAGCTACAACAACGCCATTCAGACGTTCCCGGCTGTCATCTTTGCTGGCATCTTCCAGTTTAAGGAGCGCCAGGGCTTCGAGGCCGCTGAAGCAGCCCGCCAGGCCCCGACCGTCAAGTTCTAGTAGTTTGACAGCGCATCCTTAATCGGCCAAATGCATAAACCGCCCCGTCGAATGCACACTTCGACGGGGCGGTTTCCTTTTTCGCGAAGGTCCCCCTCTAAGCGTCGTGCATTTTTAGGAGTATTCAACATAACCAAGGGCTTCGGGCGCCACGACAAATGCCAAAGACCGCGAATATCCCTGCAAATCAAACGCTGTCAGCCCGTAACCCCACCCATCATTCGTAGAAAACATCGAGAACTCCCGATTTTTTGCCCGAAGCCGGTATGCAGGGGGTCGCGCGCGCAGACGTGGTGTAAGAGTGTCCTGAGGTCCGTCGCTGCAAGT
>JAPJOH010000023.1 GCA_030826265.1 Collinsella aerofaciens | reverse complement strand
GGTGGGCCCTGCGTGGGGTCACACCCCAAGGGTAATGCTCCGCCTGACCGCTTTCAAGCTCGTTGTGGGTCGAATTTGGGTCGAATTATTCCGCGTACTTTTCTTTCGTAAATCTATGAAAACATCAAATGACCTGGAGTTATATTGACTTCAATTTGGGTCGAAATGTCTGAATGAAACAACGTCGTAGCGACCTCATAACCCGAAGGTCGGTGGTTCAAATCCGCCCCCCGCGACCATGAAACTTCAGGTCGGAAGCATAAAAGCTCCCGACCTTTTTCTTTGTCTAGGGGTTTCGGCATCTCTCGTTCTTTGGGTACCTCGAGGCGGGCAATCAGATAGATGCTTACGAGTATCATAGGGTCTTTTTACGTCGCGGTCGTGTCTCGTACTGGTACGCCGCTCTTTGTGGGACGTGTCACTTTGCCATAGGTTGTCCGGCGGCGGGGCGCAGGTCGTTCCCCGTGGCGTCGCTCCTTTCGACGCTACGCTGCCTGGCTACTCGTTCCACTGGTGCTTTTTCATGTCGACGCAGCCGTTGTCTCGGAAGGCGACTCCTTCCTCCGTCAGTAGTGCTCGCTGGTCGGGGAAGTTTGGCGCGAGGCGTCCCGCGTGGTTGACGACGCGGTGGCAGGGATAATCGCCGTAGCGATCCGCCTCGCTCAGCACCGCTCCGACCAGGCGAGAGTTTTTCTCCCTGCCGATGAGGCGCGCTATCTGACCGTACGAGGCGACGCATCCCGCCGGAATCTCTGCCACGACGGAGAGAATCTCATAAACCAAATCTTCGTCCAGGACTTTTCCCATCGTATCGCTCCCGTGTTCGCTTTTGCCTTCGGGGGCGCGGCGCCGATCACCCGTGCTGCGATTTTCGCAGCTCCCCTTACCGAAGCATCGAGGGAAAGCGCGTGCGTGTCAAGGTTGTCTGGTCCAGTTGCTGGCTCGATGCCTCGAGATGTTCGCCTCAAGTGCGACCTGCCCCTATTGGAAAAGGATGCCGAAGATGTATTTGGTGATGGCGGAGCGGCGGATGACCCCCACGAGTTTGCCCTCGTCATCAACCACAGGAAGCTTCTTGAACTTCTTCTTCGCCAGCAGCGCGGCGACGCGGGCGATGCTCTGCTCGGGACGGGCACACACTACCTGGCGCGTCGCGAAATCCATGACGCAGCGATCCTTCAGGTCTTCGATGCGCTGCTCAAGGCTCTGATCGTCGAAGTACAGCATGGACGCGTCGCCGCCCGTGAAGATGGTGTGAGCGCGATGCTGCGCGATGGCTCCCATGACATCGCCGTCGGAGATGAACCCGACCACCTGGTTGCGCTCATCGATTACGGGCATGCTGCTCACCTCGTTTTCGGCGAGCATGCGCACCACGTCGGAAATCGTGCAATCCTGCGTGCAGGTGAACGGCTCTTCAATCATGATGCTCGAAACGGGCGTCCCCTCGAGCTCGAGCGGGATGCGCTCGGACAGAATCTCGGACATCGCTTATGCCTCCTTCGTTTTCGGTGCGGTTTTCTTGGTGCGCACGCTGAATATGGCGCAGATAAGGGAAACGAGGCCGATTGCCGCGCACACCTTGTAAGCGACGCCCGCGCCCACGGCGGTGGCTACTTGGATGCTCGCATCGACGCCGGCCGACGCGGTGACGCTTGTCATGACCGTGATGATGAGCGCCGTGCACAAACCGCCGGCGACCTGGCGACCGGTGTTCGCGATGGCGTTGCCGTGAGCGATCATGTCATTTTTCAAGGCATTGACACCCCATGTGTTCACCGGCATGTTCGCGAGCGACTGGCCGGCGGACTGCAGCATGCAGAACAGCGCAACCACCAAGATGGGCGTGTTTACCGTCGAAAGCGAGAGCAGGAACAGGGCGCCGGTCATGAGGGCCAGGCCGACGATCGAGATGGCACGCGGACCGAACTTGTCGAACACCACGCCGGAGATAGGGCTGATGATGATGCCCACCGCCGCGGCGGGAAGCATGGCCATGCCGGTTTCGAAGGCCGAAGCGCCAAGCGAGGTTTGCAGCAGCAACGGCAACAGCGTGTTGGTGACCAGGCATGCGGCGTTGATGAGCGTGACGATGATGGCGGCCACGCGGAACTCGCGCGTCTTGAGCGTGCCCAGTTGAAGCAGCGGGTCCTCGATTTTGCCCTGGCGTACGACGAACAGCACCAAGCACACGACACCCGCGACGATCGAGCCGAGCACCACGGGGTTGCCCCAACCCATCGACGAGGCGCTCGAGAACCCGTAGAGAAGTCCGCCGAAGGCGATGGTGGAGAGGACGACCGAGGGCAGGTCGAGCTTGGGGTTCTTCAGCTCGCCCACGTTTTTCAGCATGAACACGCCCAGCACCAGCACGAGAATTGCGAGGGGGACGATGGCGCCGATCATGGTGCGCCAGCCGTACGTGTCGATCACCGCACCGCCTACGACGGGGCCGACCGCGGGACCCGCCGACATGACGATGCCCGCCATGCCCATAGCCGTTCCTCGTTTCTCGACGGGGAACACCAGCATGGGAACCACCGAGACAAGCGGCATGAGCACGCCTGAGCCCGCCGCTTGCAACACGCGACCGATGATGAGGAACAGGAAATCAGGGGCTGCGGCGCACAGCAGCGTGCCCAGCGCGAACACCAGCGTCGCCCCGAAGAATAGCGCGCGGGTGCTGAACTTGTCGATAAGGAACGCCGAAACGGGGACCATGATGCCGCTCACCAGCGGGTATATGGACATGATCCACTGGGCAGTCGAGGCATCGATGGCGAAATCGGACATGATGACCGGCAGCGCAGGCGACATCACCGTTTGGTTCAGTAGCGCCAAGAGGGCACCCAGGACGACGACCGCGACGATGCGGATCTGGGTACCGGTAATGCGCCCATTGGCGGGCGCGACCGTACAATTATCAGACATAAGCTTCCTTCGTATCTATTCGATTCTTCGCCGAAGGCGCGCCGGCCCACGGGCGAAATAACATGCACGTGCTATGCGTGCATCAGATACGACAGGAAGAAAGCGGCTGCTCAGAGCGCACTTGGGGAACAACAGGAGAGGCCCCGTATACCAGGGGCCGCCGAATTGCGATGTATGCTTTGGTCAAATCCTTCATAGCGGGGAGGCATTCTAGCAGCCGTCTTCGCCCCTTTCAAGGGATGTAACCCAGACGTTGATTTTCTTCACCGAGGCGCCATCGTTGACGGGTGGCGTGCTTCTCTATCGCCACACCGCGGGGCGAGGGAACGCCGCGGCGAGCTTGTACATCGGCTATGTGTGCAGCTGCGAGCGTGTCGCCGGCGCGCGCTGGGCGCCAGTCCGATCCGGCCGACTCTTGCCGACGGTCGGTCGCCGTCCTCCTCCATCTCCGCCTGCTCTGTTTTTGCTCGGCTCCCTTGTCGTATCATGGACGGACGAGAATTGAGCGAAGGCGGTACGTATGAACATCCAGATATTCGGCACGAAGAAAAGCTTCGATACTAAGAAGGCGCAGCGCTATTTCAAGGAACGTCGTGTGAAGTTCCAGTTCATCGACTTGAAGGAAAAGGGGATGAGCAAAGGCGAGCTCGAAAGCGTGGCGCGCGCCGTCGGCGGGATCGACGCTGTGATCGATCCAAAGGCGAAAGATGCCGACACGGTTGCGCTCGTACAGTATCTTGCTGCCGACCAGAAGTTCGAAAAGGTGCTCGATAACCAGCAGATTCTTCGTGAGCCCATCGTTCGCAACGGCCGCCAGGCAACCGTTGGCTACGAGCCTGACGTGTGGAAGGGCTGGGAATAAAGCGGCTGGGAATAAAGTGAAGCGCCCACGCCCGTGGTTTTATCCACGGACGCGGGCGCTTGCGTAAGACGTCTCTTGTCGTTTGAGTGGAGCGCCCCGGCGGCGCTGAACAACGCGCCCCGGTGACGTGGCTCGGGGCTCTTTGTGCCGCGCATCTATGAGAGGAGATATTTGATGCGCATGGGCGCTACTCCATATAGCCACCCTGAATGGCGGAAACTGCATGCTCGGTAAAGAACTTGAGCGTGCCGGAGGTATAGCGATTAGCCTTGGGCTTCCAAGCGGCTCGGCGCTCGGCCAGGACGGCGTCGACCTCAGCCGGCTCCATCTCCTTGCCGGCGATGCCCACGATGGACAGCGAGCGCTCGGGGATGTTGATTCGGATAAGGTCGCCCTCCTCAATCAGGGCAATCGGACCGCCCACAGCGGCCTCGGGCGAAACGTGACCGATAGCCGGGCCCTTGGAGGCGCCGGAGAAGCGGCCGTCAGTGATCAGGGCAATGCTCGCGCCCAGCTCGGGGTCGCTGGCGATAGCTTCGGTGGTGTAGAACATCTCGGGCATACCGGAACCCTTGGGTCCCTCATAGCGAATGATAACGGCATCGCCGGGCTTGACCTCGTGCGTCAGGACGGCGTGAATGGCGTCCTCCTCGCAGTCGAACGGACGGGCCTTGAGCGTAGCCTGGAACATCTCGCGCGGAACGACGGTGTGCTTGACGACCGCGCCCTCGGGAGCAAGATTGCCGTGGAGGATGGCGATGGAACCGTCGGTGCCGAAGGCCTGGTCAAACGGACGGATGATGTCCTCGCGCTTGAGATTCCACTTCTCAAGGTAACGACCGCACTTCTCGTAGTAACCGTTGTTCTTGAGGTCCTCGAGGTTCTCGCCGAGGGTCTTGCCGGTGACGGTCATGACATCGAGGTGGAGCATCGACTTGATCTCCTCCATGATGCGCGGCACGCCGCCCGCATAGTAGAAGAACTGCGCCGGCCACTCACCTGCGGGACGGACGTTGAGCAGGTAGTGGGCACCACGGTGCAGGCGATCGAAGTCGTCGGCGGACATCTCGATGCCAAACTCGCGGGCAATCGCGGGGATATGCAGCAGCGAGTTGGTGGAACCCGAAATGGCGCCGTGGACCATGATGAGGTTCTCGAAGGACTCCTTGGTCACGATGTCGCGCGGGCACAGGTTGTGCTCGGAGAGCCACACGGACTGACGGCCGGCCTCGCGCGCAAATTCGCGCAGGTCGGAGCTCGTCGCAGGCAGCAGGGCCGTGCCGGGCAGCATAAGGCCCAGGGCCTCGGCGGTAACCTGCATGGTCGACGCGGTGCCCATAAACGAGCAGGCGCCGCAGCTGGGGCATGCGTTGTGCTTGGCAAACTCAAGCTCCTCGTGAGAGATCTCGCCGCGCTCGTAGCGGGCAGAAATCGCGCCGAGCTGCTCCAGGGTCAGCAGGTCGGGGCCTGCATCCATGACACCGCCGGTAACGACGATGGAGGGGATGTTGATGCGGCCCATGGCCATGAGGTTCGCAGGTAGGCCCTTATCGCAGCTGGCGACAAAGACGCCGGCGTCGAACGGGGTGGCCTTGGCATGGATCTCGATCATGTTGGCGATCATGTCGCGACTGGGCAGCGAGTAGTTAATGCCGTCGTGGCCCTGGGCCTCGCCGTCGCAGATATCGGTGCAGAAGTAACGGGCGCCGTGACCGCCAGCCTCGGCAACGCCAGCACGGACCTCCTCGACCAGCTCAAACAGGCCGGCAGAACCCGGGTGCGAGTCGCCAAACGTCGACTCAATAATGACCTGCGGCTTGTCCAGATCCTCGATGGTCCAGCCAGACCCCAGACGCAGCGGGTCCATCTCGGGGCTGATGGTGCGGAACTTGCCGGAACGCGGCTGCAGCTTGGCAACCAGGTCGGCTGCCTCCTGCTGAATCTGTGCCTTGGTCTTTTCGTCCATGATGCTCTCCTCTTTTGATTTAAACGGTTGTACCAATCGTTGGTTAATGAATCAGGTGTAAATGGGTACCGAGCGATGCACTCGGCAAAAGATGCTTAGCTACGCGAACTAGGCGAAGAACGAAATCACCAGGGCGCAGGCAAGACCCGAAAGGCCGATGAGCGTCTCCATAACGGTCCAGGACTTGAGGGTGGTCTTCTCGTCAATCTCCAGGAACGAGGAGCACATCCAAAAACCGGCATCGTTGACGTGCGAGAGGGCCGTGGCGCCGCCGCAAATAGCAAGACAGATAGCGGCACGCATGAGCACCGAAGCACCAGCGACCGCAGGCATGGCGGCCATAATGCCCGATGCCATGGTCATAGCGACGATGGAGCTGCCGACAGAGGCACGCACCATGACGGCGATCAAAAAGGCAACGACCACCAAAGGCAGCGGTGAGGCCTCGAGCATAGGGCCGATAACCTGGCCCAAGCCGCAGTCCTGCAGCATCCAGCGAATGACGCCGCCGCAAGCGATAACCAGCAAGATCATGCCGACGGGCTTAAGAGAGCGGTCAAGCAAGGCCTTGAGCTCGGCGCCGGAGTAGCCGCGCCGCGCGCCCAGCAGATACATCGCGACGAGCGTGGCGAGCGTCAAAGCGACAAACGGCTTGCCCAGGAAGGCGAGAATCGAGGCGAGCTCGGCGGGCATGGGGATATAAGAGGACAACGTGCCCAGCAAAATCAGACAAAGCGGCGTGAGCACGATGGCAAGCACCATGCCAAAGGAGGGAAGCTCCTTTTCGTCGCTCGCACCCTCGGCAGAGGTAAAGTGCTCCGGAACATCGGTAAAAATGCGACTGCCCACGTTGCGACCCCAGATGACGCCGGCGATCGCCATAGCGATGAAGGCGGTAGGGATACCGACGAGAATCATGGTGCCCAGGTCGACACCGAGCGTGCCGGCGACCAGAACCGAACCGGCCGATGGCGGCACAAACGCATAGCCAGCGGCAAGTCCTGCGAGCAGCGCGATGCCGTAGTAGAGCGTCGACTTTTTGGTCTGCGATGCCACGCTAAACGCAAGTGGGATCAAAACGACCACGCCGGCCTCAAAGAACACCGTAGTGCCGATAACCAGACCGGTAATTCCCAGCGCCCAGCTGGAATGACCCTGCCCAAAGGTATCGATGAAGGTCTGGGCGATCTTCTTGGCGCCGCCGCTCTCTTCAAGAATCTGACCAAACATCGAGCCCAGGCCAATGAGCAGGGCGATGTTTTGCAGCGTGGTGCCCACGCCCTTGGTGACAGTGTCCGCCACCAGGTCGAGCGGCATACCGGCGCCGATGCCGATCGCGAGCGCCGAGACCATCATCGAAAGCACGGGATGCAGCTTGAACTTAATGATGAGCGCAAGCAGCAGCGCAATGCCCACGATGGCGGCGATGACCAGCCTGGTGGGGTCGGCCATAAACGTTGGGTCTGACATCTTTCCTCCAATTCATCAGACCTTTTGAATTCGTCTGATGACTATAGCGTGTTTTCGAAAGGTCTGATGTTTCATTTTAAAATTTGCTCGAAATACATCTGATGTATTTGGTGAACGGTCGTATTTGCGCTGCGAACGGTATATCTAAGCCGCCCGACTCAAATCCAGCGGCCAATATTGCATCCGTGGTGCGCTAAAATAGCTCAGATGAATTTTGTAATGAAAGGTATAGCTATGGCCCGCGCCGATTCGGGACTCCCCGAGCAGATAGCAGATAAAATCATTCAACTGATCCTGGATGAGCATCTTGAGCAAGGCGACCGCCTGCCCAAGGAGGCTGTGCTCGTCGAGCGCTTGGGTGCTGGCAGGAGCACCGTGCGCGAGGCCATGAAGTTGCTGCAGTCGCGCAATATCGTGCGCATTAAGCAGGGTTCGGGCACCTATGTGGCGTCAAACCCCGGCGTTGCCGACGACCCGCTGGGCTTTACCTTTATCGACGACAAGCAGCGTCTGGCGCGCGACCTACTCGAGGTGCGCTTTATGATCGAGCCGCAGATTGCACGCATGGCAGCCGAGCACGCAACCAACGACCAGGTCGTCTGTATCAAAGAGCTCTGCGACGAATCCGAGCGCCTGGCCGAGGCCGGTGAGGATTACTCCGCCGCCGACACCGCGTTCCACAATGCCATTGCCGAGAGCTCCGGAAACCTCGTCGTTCCCCGCCTGATGGGCGTGCTCAAGGCATCCGTCCCCCTCTTTATCGACGTGACCGGCAAAAAGCTCGTCGAGGAAACTATCCGCACGCACCGCGATGTGGCCGACGCCATCGCCGCGCGCAATCCCACCGCAGCGCACGATGCGATGTATTTGCATCTGGTGTACAACCGCAACATGATCGCAGAGGGCACGCAGGAACAGAGCGAATAAACGTCCGCGCGGCAAGGGCGAGATCACCGTTTACCTTTTAAAAGTGAACGTTCACCTGATTTTAGGAGAATCTGATTTTTAAATCCTCCTCTTCTCCTATACTGACCTTGTATGAAAAGCAAGACTTATATAGATGAACGTTTCTTTTGAAAGGATCGCTATGTCTGATCTTATGGACAGCTTCCGTCTGGACGGCAAGGTCGCACTGGTGACCGGCGCCACCTACGGCATTGGCATGGCCATTGCCGAGGCGCTCGGAGAGGCCGGCGCCAAGATCGCCTTTAACGCACGTCACGCCGACAAGGTAGCCGAGGCCGAGAAGCACTACCGCGAGCTGGGCTTTGAGGCTCATGGTTACGTGGCAGACGTCACCGACGAGACCGTCGTCGCCGAGCTCATCGCCAAGATCGAGACCGACTTTGGCACCACGCCCGACATCCTGGTCAACAACGCTGGCGTCATCCAGCGCACCCCGATGCTCGACATGAGCGCCGAGGACTTCCGCCGCGTCGTCGATATTGACCTCAACGCACCGTTTATCGTGTCCAAGGCCTGCCTGCCCGGCATGATCGCCAAGGGCCACGGCAAGATCATCAACATCTGCTCGATGATGAGCGAGCTGGGCCGCGAGACCATCGCCGGCTATGCCGCGGCCAAGGGCGGCCTGAAGATGCTCACCAAGAACATCTGCTCGGAGTTTGGCGAGGCCAATATCCAGTGCAACGGCATTGGACCCGGCTACATCGCCACGCCGCAGACCGCACCGCTGCGCGAGACGCAGCCCGACGGCAGCCGCCACCCGTTTGACCAGTTCATCATTGCCAAGACGCCGGCCGCCCGTTGGGGCACGCCCGAGGATCTGAAGGGCCCCGCCGTGTTCCTGGCTTCCGACGCGTCGAACTTCGTCAACGGCCACATCCTCTACGTCGACGGCGGCATCCTCGCATACATTGGAAAGCAGCCGCAGTAAGACGTCTGGGCGAGGCGGTGGACGATAAGGTCTGCTGCTCGCAGAGCGGCTTCTCTGTTGGAGATGCCATGCAACATAACGAACAATTTATTCAGAAAATAGCGGAAGGTTACCTATCATGAAAATCGCTCTGATCAACGAAAACTCTCAGAACTCCAAGAACCCCATGATCGAGGCTGCCCTTAAGAAGGTTGTCGAGCCCATGGGGCACACCGTCTTTAACTATGGTATGTATGCCGACGCCGACTCCAAGCCCCTCACCTACGTGCAGAACGGCATCCTTGCCGCCGTGCTGCTGAACTCCGGTGCTGCCGACTACGTCGTGACCGGCTGCGGCACCGGCGAGGGCGCCATGCTCGCCTGTAACTCCTTCCCCGGCGTGCTGTGCGGCCACGTTGCCGACCCGCTCGACGCCTACACCTTTGCCCAGGTCAACGATGGCAACGCCGTCGCCATGCCCTTCGCCCTCAAGAACGGCTGGGGCCAGGAGCTCAACCTTGAGTACACCTTCGAGAAGCTCTTTGGCTTTGGTTCGGGAAACGGCTACCCCGCCGAGCGCGTTGAGCCCGAGCAGCGCAACAAGAAGATCCTCGACGGCGTGCGCGCTGTGACCATGCGCCCGCTCGTCGACGTCCTGGGCGAGATCGATCAGGACCTGGTAAAGGGCGCACTTGCCGGCGAGCACTTCCAGGAGTACTTCTTTGCCAACGCCACCGACGAGGCTATCATCGCCAAGGTCAAGGAGATCCTGGGGCTCTAATCGCACGGTTCATTGCTGCCAACGCAAGCGGCGGTCGTCCCACGTACAGGACGACCGCCGCTTTTTGCTATTTACCGACTGACGCCGTGGGGATAGGCCCCACATGCATCAAGGGGTTGACTAGAGCTCGCAGGCAACCTTGTAGCCATCGCCGATGGCGTCGCGAATGTTGCCGCACTTGTTGGCATCGCCCAGCACGTGGGTGGCAACACCGGCTGCAGCCAGGTCGTCGGCCAGCTTGGTATTGGGACGATAGCCCATGGCAAGCACCAGCGTATCGGCATCGGCGATGGTGTGGACCTCGCCATCCTTCTCGTAGCTGATGGCATCCTCGGTAATCTCGGTCACCTTGGCCTCGGTCAGCACGTGAACGCCCTTGGAGAGCATGCGCGTGATGAGCACTGCGCGACCGGCACCGCCCTCGTTGGCAGCGAGCGTCTTGGTCATCTCGATAACGGTGACATCGCGATTGGCCGGCGACAGGTCGTTGACCAACGGGGCCAGGTAATCGGCCGTCTCGCAGCCAACGGTGCCGCCGCCCACGATGACGATCTTCTTACCCGGGAAAGCCTTGCCACCCAGCAGGTCGTCGGCCGTCATAACCTGCTTAAAGCCCTGCATGAAGGCCGGAGCGATGGGCTCGGCGCCATAAGCAAGGACGACCTCGTAGCCGGCGTAGTCGCGCTGAATGTCCTCGGCCGAAAGCTCGGTGCCAAATACGCACTTCACGCCGGCCTCGGCCAGGCGACGGTACTGATACTTGATCACGCGGGTGAGTTCCTGCTTTGCCGGCGGAACGGCCGCGATACGCATCTCGCCGCCCGGTTCGTCCTGCTTATCCACGAGCACCACGTTGTGGCCGCGCTTGGCGGCAATGTAGGCTGCCTCCATGCCCGCAGGACCAGCGCCCACAACCAGCACGTTCTTAGCCTCGACGGCAGGCTCGTAGCCGGCCTCGTCGCGCTCAACATCGGGATTGACGGTGCAGGAGATGCGCTTGCCAAACATAATGCCGTTCAGGCAGCGCAGGCAGCCGATGCAGGGACGGATGTCGTCGGCGTTGCCGGCAGCGGCCTTATTGCAGAACTCGGCATCGCACAGATTGGCGCGGCCCATCATGCAGATGTCGGCAGCGCCGTCCTCGATCAGCTCCTCGGCGATCCAGGCCTCGTTGATACGTCCGACGGTGGCGACGGGAATGTTGACGTGCTTCTTGATCTCGCGCGAGCAGGCGGCATGCGAAGCCTGCTGCGTACCGGCGGCGGGAATCGCGGAGCCGCGCTTGATGGTGGTGCCGCCCGACACATGAATCATGTCGACGCCGGCCTTCTCCAGGCGACGTGAGACGTAGATCATGTCGTTGAGGGTCAGGCCGCCATCGGTGTACTCGTCGCCCGAGATACGGACGTCGATGATAAAGTCCTTGCCGCAGCGCTCGCGGATCTCGGCGATGACCTCGAGCAAGAAGCGCATACGGGCGTCGAGCGAGCCGCCGTACTCATCGGTACGCTTGTTATAGAGCGGGGTCAAAAAGCCGCCAAGCATGCCGTGGGCGTGCGCCGCATGGACCTCGACGCCATCGACACCGGCCTTTTGCATACGCACAGCGGCGTCGCCAAACTGATGCGTGAGCTCGTGAATCTCGTCGACCGTGATAGGACGCGGTGCCTCACGGGCATAGGACGGTCCCACGAAGGACGGAGCGATCAGGCGCGGCGTGCCCGGAATGTTAAAGGCCATGTAGGCGGGGTGGAAGAGCTGCGGCATGATCTTGCAGCCATACTCGTGGACGGCCGCGGCGAGCTTTTCCCAACCGGGGATAAACGTGTCGTCGTAGCAGCACATGTCACCCGGCAGATAGGTATAGGTAGGCTCGACCGTCACGACCTCGGTGATGATCAGGCCGACGCCGCCCTTGGCACGGGCACGGTAATGATCGACCAAGTCGTCGGTCACATAGCCATGATCGGCCAGGTTGGTAGATACCGGCGGCATAAAGACGCGGTTCTTGACCTCGGTCGTACCGACCTTGATCGGGCTAAAGAGCATCGGGTAGGCGGATGACTCCATACAGGCTTCCTTTCGTTTAAGCCGCTCGGCGGCACTTGCAGACGTACCTATCGTATCAGCAACCGCACAGCACCCGACCGCACGCGCTCCCCCAGTCTCTGCTCAACCCCCAAAAAGTTGCGGTGAAATACGGGGCAGCCGAGGCTTTTAACAGCCAAAAACAGTCCGTATTTCACCGCAACTGATGGGCGGGGTGGAATTAAGGGCTCAGATAGTCAGTCATGCCCTCATCCGCCACTCCCTCACCTACAGCGCGCCGTCCAGCATAAGGTTCACCTTGAGCACGTTGACCGTAGGCTCGCCGAAGACGCCCAGGAATCGGCCCTTGGTGCATTGGGCGATGATCTCGCGAACCTCGCCTTCGCTCTTGCCCGTGGCCTTCGCCAGGCGCGGTACCTGGTACTCGGCGGCATCGGGGGAGATCTCGGGGTCGAGCCCTGAGCCAGAACACGTCACCAGGTCGACGGGCACGGCGTCCATGCCGGCGTCGGGGTTGGAGGCGCGGATCTTCTTCACGCGCGCGTCCACAAGCTGCCGATACTCCTCACTCGCCGGGGATAGGTTGGACGGGGTACCATACGCCATGAGCTCGCCGTCTTCGCCTTTGACAATTGACACGTTCTGGATACGACCCCACATGTGGGCTTCGTCATCGAAGTTCTGGCCGATGAGCTCGGAACCCACAACCTTGCCGTCGACCGTAATGAGTGAACCGTTCGCCTGATACGGGAACGCAACCTGGGCGATGCCGGTCACGACGAGCGTATAGCCCAGGCCGCAGACAACGGTAAACAGCGCGAACACGCCCAGTGCGCGCGATGCAACACCTTTGAACATACAAACCTCCACTTACATAATGCCGCAGAACGCGAGCAGCATGTCGATGAGCTTGATAAATGCGAACGGGGCAACGATGCCGCCCAGACCCCATACGAGCAGGTTGTGGGTCAGCAGCTGTCCGGACGGTACCTCGCGGTACTTAACGCCCTTCAGCGCAGCCGGGATCAGCGCGACGATAACGAGCGCGTTATAGATGATGGCCGAAAGAACCGCGGACAGCGGGCTTGCCAGACCGAGGATGTTGAGCGCGCCAAGGCCCGGGTAGATCGGCGAGAACAGGGCCGGGATGATAGCGAAGTACTTCGCCATGTCGTTGGCGACCGAGAAGGTCGTAAGCGAACCGCGGGTCATGAGCAGCTGCTTGCCGATACGCACGACCTCGATGAGCTTGGTGGGGCTGGAGTCGAGGTCGACCATGTTGCCGGCCTCCTTGGCAGCCTGGGTGCCCGTGTTCATGGCCACGGCGACATCCGCCTGCGCCAGCGCCGGCGCGTCGTTGGTGCCGTCGCCGGTCATGGCGACCAGGTGGCCCTCACGCTGGAACTCGCGGATCTTCTCGAGCTTGCCCTCAGGGGTGGCCTCGGCCAGGAAGTCGTCAACGCCGGCCTCGGCGGCGATTGCCGCGGCAGTGAGCGGGTTGTCGCCCGTCACCATGATGGTCTTGATGCCCATCTTGCGCAGGTCGGCGAACTTCTCCTTAACGCCGGACTTGATGATGTCCTTGAGGTACACAACGCCCAGCACGCGGCAATTCTTGGTCACGACCAGCGGGGTGCCGCCGGCCTTGGCGATGCGCTCGACGGCCTCGTCGCACTCCTGGGAGAACACGCCGCCGGCTGCCTCCACATAGGTGCGCACGGAATCGGCAGCGCCCTTGCGGATCTCATTGCCCTCGTAGTTCACACCGGACATGCGGGTCGCCGCGGTGAAGGGGATGAACTCCATACCCTTATCCTCGAGTGTGCGGCCGCGCAGACCGAACTGCTCCTTGGCGAGCACGACGATGGAACGGCCTTCGGGGGTCTCGTCGGCCAGCGAGGAAAGCTGGGCGGCATCGGCCAGCTCCGCGGGATCGATGCCGTCGACCGGGATGAACTCGGCGGCTTGGCGGTTACCCAGGGTGATGGTGCCGGTCTTGTCGAGCATGAGGATGTCGACGTCGCCGGCGGCCTCGATGGCGCGGCCGGACATGGCCAGCACGTTGGCCTCGTTCAGACGGCTCATGCCGGCGATGCCGATGGCGGAAAGAAGGGCGCCGATGGTAGTAGGAGCCAGGCACACGAGCAGCGCCACGAGCGTGGTCACGGCCGTGGGGTTGTCCATGTCGTTAAGACCGACCGAGAAGCAGGAGTAACAATACAGGGCCAGCGTGACCAGGATAAAGACGATGGAGAGGGCCACCAGGAAGATCTCCAGAGCGATCTCGTTAGGGGTCTTCTTGCGCGCGGCACCCTCGACCATCGCGATCATCTTGTCCAGGAAGCTCTGGCCGGGCTCACTGGAGATCTTGACGATGATCCAGTCGGACAGCACCGTGGTACCGCCGGTAACGGCAGAGCGGTCGCCGCCGGCCTCGCGGACCACGGGGGCGGACTCGCCGGTGATGGCGGACTCGTCAACGGAAGCAGCGCCCTCGATGACGTCGCCGTCGCCGGGAATCTGCTCGCCGGCGCGTACGATCACCAGGTCGCCGCGCGTGAGCTCGGTGCCGGGAACGACGGTGAAGTGCTCCTTGTCCTCAACGGACTCGATGCGATGGGCCTCGACATCCTTTTTGGCCGCACGCAGGGAATCGGCCTGGGCCTTACCGCGGCCCTCGGCAAGCGCCTCGGCGAAGTTCGAGAACAGGTCGGTAAGCCACAGGATGACCGCGATGGCGACCACATAGTAGGTGGGCACACCCGCGTCCTGCACACCGAAAATGGAAGCGACGGCCAGGACGGAGGTCATGACGGCGGAAAGCCACACCAGGAACATGACCGGGTTTTGAATCTGGACGCGAGGATCCAGCTTGGCAAACGAGTCGCGGACCGCGCGGCCCATCATGTCTTTTTGCATAGTCATAAATCTGCGCCCTCCTTTACGCAATCATCTGGAAGAACTCGGCAACGGGGCCAAGCGCCAGGGCCGGGAAGAAGCTCAGGGCACCGATCAGCAGAACGATGAACACGAGCAGGAATACGAACATGCCGTTGGTGGTAGACAGGGTACCGGCGCTCTCGGCGACCTTGCCCTTCTTGGCCAGCGAGCCGGCGATAGCCAGCGTACCGATGATAGGCATGAAGCGGGCGAACAGCATCTCGAGGCCGAGCATGACGTTGATCCAGGGAACGTTGCAGTTCATGCCTGCAAACGCCGAGCCGTTGTTGCCGCCGCATGAGGTGAAGGCATACAGCGCCTCGGAGAAGCCGTGCGCGCCACCATTGTTGAGCTGGTCGGCAAGACCGGGCACCATGCAGGCGATGGCCGAGCACACCAGAATGGCAAACGGAGTTGCCAAGCACAGGACAACTGCCCAGCGCATCTCGCCCGGCTCGATCTTCTTGCCCAGGAACTCAGGCGTGCGTCCGACCATGAGGCCGGCGATGAACACTGTGAGGATGGCGAAGCCGATCATGCCGTACAGGCCGCAGCCCACGCCGCCGAAGACGACCTCGCCCAGAGCAATCTGGAGCATCTGGACAAAACCGCCCAGCGGGGTGTAGGAGTCGTGCATGGAGTTAACCGAGCCGTTGGAAGCAGCCGTCGTGAAAGCGGACCAGGTAGAAGAGGAGGCGATACCGAAACGGCTCTCCTTGCCCTCCATGTTGCCGCCGGCCTGGCCGTCGGTCATCTCGATATTGACCGCTCCGCCATCGGCCAGCTGCGGGGTGCCCGCATGCTCGTTGACGGCGATGATGCCGGTGAAGATCACCAGCAGGATGAACATGGCGGCAAAGATGGCCTTGCCCTGCTTGGTGTTCTTGACGCCGATACCGAAGGCGAAGCAACAGGCGGCCGGGATCAGCAGCAGGCTGGTCATCTCGATGATGTTGGTGAAGGCACTGGGGTTCTCATACGGATGGGCGGAGTTCACGCCGAAGAAGCCGCCGCCGTTGGTGCCGGACTGCTTGATGGCGACCTGAGGAGCCGCGGGACCCTGGGGCAGGAACTGCTCGGTGACCACGCGCGCGCCCTCGACAACCTTGCCGTCGACCTTGACCGTGTCGCCTTCAATCTGGGCGCCGTCGATGACGCTCCAGCCGCCGTCCGCATTAGGCTGGACAGCGACGGGCTCTACGAGCTCAGCCTTCTGAGCCGGCTGGAAGTTGGAGATAACGCCACCGGCAGCCAGGCAGATACCAAACACGAGGTTCAGCGGGATGAGCACATACAGGACGGTGCGGGTAAGGTCGACCCAGAAGGAACCCAGACCCTGCTGCTTGACCTGACGGAAACCGCGGATGAGCGCGAACATGACCGCAATACCGGTGCCGGCGGACAAGAAGTTTTGCACGGTGAGGCCCATGAACTGCACAAAGTAGGACAGGGTGGTCTCACCGGAATAGGATTGCCAGTTGGTGTTGGTTATGAAGGAAGCAGCCGTATTAAACGACAGGTCCCATGACACACCCGGCAGGTGTTGAGGATTGCCTGGCAAGAAAGACTGAAGCGCCTGGAGTGCCACAAGGACCACGAGGCCGATCCCCGAAAAGACCAGCACGCTTGCCAGATAACGCCTACACCCCATCTGCTCTGCCGCGTCGATGCGAAGCAGACGATAGACGCCACGCTCCACAGGAGCAATCACAGGCGACAGGAACGTATGCTCACCATCCATGATATGGGCCATGAACCGACCGAGCGGAACGGCCAGGACGACGAGCACGGCAAAGTACAAGATGTACTGAATCGCAGCCTCCATAGTTTACGAATCACTCCTCATCAGAATGTAGATGTAATAGATAAAGAGTCCAATGCAGACGACTCCGATGATGGGAATGAGGATGTCCATTTACCGCCCCTTTCACACGCGGTCCGATGTCTCGGACGCCTGCTCTCGCAAGCGCCTGGGGACAGTAAACGCTTCTAGGGATTAAAGAGGCGTGAGGGCCGGGGCCCACGTCCTTAAGATGCCGTAAAGATGCAGGTAGAAAGCACTATTGCAGCTGCAGTGCGCCTATACTCGACCTCGCGAGCATACAGTGGTGTCTTCACCGCGTATGCACGCATGGACAACGCTTCAGAAAGGCTACGCTATGCAGCGCGACGCATCGGACACTCGCGTCAATCCAGACCTCATCCTCAAGGCAATTGAGAAAGACGGGGTCGCCGATGACACTCGAACCAGCCGGGGACACCTCAAAATTTTCTTTGGCTACGCTGCTGGCACAGGCAAAACCTATGCGATGCTTCAAGCCGCCCACGCCGCCAAGCGGCGAGGTGTCGACGTCGTCGCGGGATACATCGAGCCGCACGAACGTCCGGCAACTGCCCATCTTGCACAAGGGCTTGAGAACGTGCCCTGTAAACTCATCGAGCACAACGGCATTGCGCTCAGCGAGTTCGATCTAGATGCGGCTATCGAACGCGCCCCTCAGCTCATCCTTGTCGACGAGCTCGCCCATACGAATGCGCCGGGGTCTCGCCACGACAAACGCTATCAAGACGTCGAGGAACTTCTACATGCGGGCATCGACGTCTATACGACCGTGAACGTTCAGCATATCGAGAGCCTAAACGACATGGTTGCATCCATCACCGGCGTTGTCGTGAGCGAACGAATCCCCGACCGTATCTTCGATGATGCCGACCAGGTCGAGCTCGTCGACATAGAGCCCGAAGACCTACTTGAGCGCCTTCGCGCCGGCCTCGTCTACCGTCCCGCACAAGCCAACCGAGCGCAACAGCATTTTTTTACCGTCGAGAACCTCACCGCACTCCGAGAAATCGCGCTGCGCCGCTGCGCCGATCGCACCGGTCACCTCACAGACGCCGCACGCGTGCTGGGAAACCGTGACTACTACACCAGGGAGCGTATCTTAGTCTGTGTCTCCCCGGCGCCGACCAATCCCCGCATCGTCCGTGCCGCCGCACGCATGGCGAAAGCGTTTCGCAGCGAGCTCGTCGCCCTGTTCGTAGAGAGCCCGCGCACGCAAGCCATGAGCGATGATGAGCGCGCCAAGCTTGCAGCCAATATCGCCCTAGCCGAGCAGCTCGGAGCACATATGGAAACCGTCTATGGCGACGACATCGCGTTTCAGATCTCCGAGTTCGCGCGCCTGTCGGGTATTTCGAAGATCGTCATGGGGCGCACGGGCGAGCGCAGCAGCGTCCGTCAGGCCCTCTTCGGCCGCAAATCTCTCGTAGAACAGCTCATAACATTCGCTCCGAACCTCGACATTTACATCATTCCAGAACAGTCGACTCCGCCCTCCCGACCCAAAGGACGCCGCCATGCGCTCGCCCTGCAGCCGCCCAGCAGCCGAAACGTGCTTCGCACGCTGGCTCTCTCTCTCTTGCCGCCACGGCGATCGGCACGGCTTTCCGCCATCTGGGATTTGCCGATTCCAGCATCATATCCCTCTATATCTTCACGGCCCTGCTGACCGCCGTCACCACGACGGGGCGTATCTGCACGATCGTATCGAGCGTGCTCTCTGTAGTGCTTTACAACTTCTGCTTCGTCACGCCTCTGTTTTCGCTCGCCAGCTACGACCGAAGCTATCTGGTCACGTTCGGCATCATGTTCGCTACCGCTATGGTCGCCGGCGAGTTAACTGCGCGCATCGCCGACAACGCCCGTACATCCGCCGAGAACGCATTCAAAACGCGCGTACTCCTCGAAACGAACCAGCTCTTGCAGCAAGCCCATAGCGCGGAGGAGTGCGCCCGCGTCGCCATGAACCAACTCGTCAAACTGCTAAAACTCGACGTGGTCTTCTACCCCGCCGAACACGGCACGCTCGGCAAGGCGCTCTATGAGTCCGCTGGCACCGAAAACCAATCCGCGTCGCTGCTCACCGACTACGAGCGCGCCGTTGCAACCTGGACCTACACCAACAACAAGCGCGCGGGCGCAAGCACGCGGACCCTGCCTGAGGCGCGCTGTCTCTACCTCGCGGTTCGCACCGGCGACAAGGTATTCGGTGTCATCGGCATCGCCCTGGAGGGGCGCGAGATCGAAGCCTTCGAGCATTCGATCGTCCTATCTATCGTAGGTGAATGCGCCTTGGCGCTCGAAAGTGACCGGGCGGCGCAAGAGCGCGAAGAGGCTGCGGTCTTGGCGAAAAACGAGCAGCTGCGCGCCAACCTTTTGCGCTCCATCGGCCACGATTTGAGGACACCCCTCACGGCTATATCCGGATCTGCGGCAATCCTTCGGAAGAGCGACGAGAAGCTCAGCCTCGAACAACGCTGCGATCTTGCCGATGCCATCTACGACGACTCCCTCTGGCTTATCGATACCGTGGAAAACCTCCTCGCCATCACACGCGTCGAGGACGGCACCATTCGCCTCAACTTAACATCCGAGCTCATCGACGAGGTCATCGAGGCCGCCCTCAGCCATGTCGCCCAAGCATCGCATGGACGTGCCGTCACCATCGAGCACACTGACGACATCCTGCTGGTACGCATCGACGTCCATCTCATCATGCAGGTGCTTACGAATCTCATCATGAACGCCTTCAAATACACGCCCGAGGACTCGACTGTCACCATCAGCGCACGTCGCGAGGGTGAGTTCATCGTGGTGGACGTCGCAGACGATGGGCCGGGTGTAGCAGACTGCGACAAGCCTCATATCTTTGAGCGCTTCTTCACCTCAAGCAATACGCGGCCCGTGGATTCGCGTCGAAGCATCGGCCTTGGGCTGTCGCTCTGCCGCTCCATCGTGGAGGCGCATGGCGGCGCCATCGAAGTTCGCGACAACCACCCCCATGGGGCCGTCTTCCGTTTTACCCTGCCTGCCGAGGAGATCGAGATTCATGAATAATGCCGCTAAGCCACGCGTCCTCTTGGTCGAAGATGACCTGACCGTTCAAAACCTCGTTTCGACCGCGCTTGACCTTCACGGCTATGTCGTGAGCAAGGTTTGCAACGGCCAGGCCGCCATCATGGATGCGGTGTCGCACGGCCCCAGCCTCATCATGCTCGACCTCGGCCTTCCCGACATTGACGGTATCGAGGTCATCACGAAGATCCGAAGTTGGTCGGCAGTCCCCATTATCGTCATTTCGGCGCGCACCGAAGATTCCGACAAGATTGCAGCACTTGACGCAGGGGCAGACGACTACCTCACCAAGCCCTTTTCTGTGGATGAGTTGCTCGCGCGCGTCCGTGCGAATTTGAGGCGCTCCTCGATGGCGTCGAGCGAGTCGACAGAAGCGAGCACGTTTGACAACGGTCCGCTGCATATCGACTACGCCGCGGGATACGCGACGAAAGACGGACGCGAGCTCTCGCTCACCCCAACCGAGTACAAATTGCTCGTCCTTCTGGCGAAAAACGTCGACAAGGTGCTCACCCACACCTTCATCACCCGCGAGATATGGGGCACGAGCTGGGACAGCGATTTGGCGAGCCTGCGCGTGTTCATGCGCACCCTGCGCAAGAAGATCGAGGCAGACCCCTCTCACCCCAAGATGATTCAGACGCACATGGGTGTCGGGTACCGCATGCAGCGTCTCTAGCCCACCTCACAAAAAAAGTTGCGGTGGAATACGGAGTAGATAAGGCTTTTGACAGCCAAAACAGTCCGTATTTCACCGCAACTGATGGATGGGATGGGATGGGCTAGAGACCCAGGTAGCTGGTCATGCCTTCGACGGCGAGTTTGGCGCCGGCTACAGCATGGACCACGGTGAGCGGGCCGTTAACCACGTCGCCGGCGGCAAAGACGCCAGGCACCGTTGTCATGCCGTTCTCGTCGACCGAAAGCAGGCCGCGATGGTCGGTCTCCAGACCGCCCGTCGTAAGCACAAGCTTGTCCTTAGGCACCTGCGAAGCCGCAATCACAACTGTGTCGGCAGACGCATGGTCGAGCTCTTCCTCGTAGCCCACCACATTGTTGTCCTCGTCAAAGATAGCCGTTTCGAACACCGGACCGTTATCGTCGATGGCGCAGATCGCCTTGCCGAACACAATCTCGGCACCGTCAAGCTCGGTCAGCTCCACCTCGTCATCGATGGCCGAGATATGGCGCGATCGAGCATACACGGTGACCTTACGAGCACCCGAGCGCAGCGCCGTGCGGGCCACATCCATGGCCACGTTACCGGCACCGATGACCGCCACATTCTGTCCGATCGCCACACTCGAAGGATCAACCAGGTAATCGATACCAAACAGCACGTTGCCGCGCGACTCGCCGGGAATGCCCAGTTTGCGGGCACGCCAGGTACCGGTACCAACAAAGACCGCATCGTAGCCGTCGCGTAGCAGGTCATCGATGTGCAGCGCGCCGCCGATGGTGGTCGAGGGGCGCACGCGCACGCCGAGCGAGCACATCACGTGACGGTACTTTTGCACGAGCGCACGGGGCAGGCGGAACTCGGGAATACCGTATTCCAGCACACCGCCGATCTCGGGGCGCTGTTCAAATACCGTGACGGCACAGCCCAGCTGGGCCATCTTAATGGCCACGGTAATACCGGCGGGACCGGAACCGACCACAGCAACCTGTTTGCCGCACGACGGCGCGGGCGTCCACTCCTTACGATCTAAATACGCTGTCGAGATATAGTTCTCGATGCTCGAGAAATGCACGGGTGTGCCCTTGCGGCCCTGGATGCAAGCACCCTCGCACTGGCCCGAATGGTTGCACACCACGGAGCAGACCGCGCTCATGGGATTGTTCTGGAACAGCAGCTCGCCCGCCTCTTCTAGACGACGCTGCTTGAACAGGTCGATGACCTGAGGAATAGGCGTCTGAACCGGGCAGCCCTTAATCTGGCAGAACGCCCTTTTACAACCCAGGCAACGATTCGCCTCTTCGACAATGTGGATAGCCACGCAACTCCCCTTTTTAATGCAATCCAATGGGGCGACGATAAAGACCCTTCACCGCCGCCCCCATACAGGTAATCTCAATCTGCCGACACGGCAAAAGCCAATGCTATAACTCGCGATGCGAAACCCCGCAGCGAGCGGACATGTGCTCGAGTGTCGCCAGGCAGTCAGCCGCCGTCGCCGGCACGCTGTTCTCGACCACGCAGGGAATCCCAGGGCAGGCGGCGGCAGCCCAGGCCACCACGGGCTCAAAGTCATAGCGACCCGTCTCGCCCACGCCGTGGCACACCAGGCGTGAGCCCGTACCGTCGCACCAACCGGCTTCGTCCTCGTTATCAACGACCTCAAAATCCTTGGCGTGCAACACGCGGATCTTACTGCCGCATAAGTAGAGCATGCGCGCTGTGATTTCCTGCGCTTCGTCAACAACGCTGGGGTGCAGCAGCGACACTGGGTCATAGATCACGCCGAGCGCTGGGCTCGAGATGCGCTCCAGCACCTCGCGGCAACGATCCGGCGTGCTGACCGTCTCGTTCCAGCCGGGCTCAATTAGTATTTGCCCACCAACGGCCTCGGCACGCTCGCAGACGTATGTGAGCCCGTCCATAAAAGCCTCGAGCGCCTCATCGGTCATGCGGTCATCAGCAACGCGGTTCTGCGCATTGGGGCGACCGGTCTCGGTGCCAACCGGGCATCCGCCGAGCATCTGGGCAAAGTTCAAGCATGCCTCGTACTCGGCAAAGTTATCCATGAGCTGTTGGCGATCGGGCGTCGCCAGATTCTTATAACAGCCGAGCACGGCGACCGAAACGCCCGCCTCGTCGAGCACCGCACGCAAATGGTCGGCAAGCTCGCGGGTCAGGCCGCCTCGATCGATCCCCATCGATGCGTAGAGCACCTTGCTCGGCAGCTGAATGCACGAAAAGCCCAGCTCTCCCGCCATGCGAATGCGTTCCTCGACGGTCCCCTGCGGAAGGTCGTGCAAACGTACGCCCGGAGTAATAGCCCCCACGTTATTCACATCCCTTATGAGCGTTGATGCCCGGGGTGTATCCGCCAAACGGGTCCTCGATGGAGCACACGCCCGAGGGGGCGAGCGGATCGCGCTTACCGGCCAGCTTGTCGTGATGCATGGTCTCGATATAGGCAAGCACCAGCGGCGCCACACCCTTTGCATCATTTTTGACCACGGGCTCGCTCATGTAGTAATCAAACGTGCCCTCGCGGTGCGCGGTGTTTCCCAAGCCCGCAACCAGGCAGATGTTGTCGAGCGCCAGCTGCCCGTCATACTCGGACAGGCAGGTCTCGCAGATGCCGTCGAAGGCGCGACGGCCGTACTGGTAGTAACGCTCGCCCAGCACGCCCAGACGCACGCCCTTCATGATGGCGTTGGCAAAGATGGCGCTGCCCGACTCCTCCAGGTAGTTGGGGGCGATATTGGGCAGGTTGATGACCTGGTGCCACATGCCGGTCTTCTCGTCCTGATACGGCAGCATGGCGTCAATCAGATCGTGGAACATCTTGCGGATCTCGTCCTTCTCGGCCGACATCGAAGGCGGCATAAGCTCCCAGGTGTCGATGAGCGCCATGGCAAACCAGCCCTCGGCGCGCAGCCAGAAGTTAGCCGAAAGGCCGGTGACCGGGTCGCACCAGAACTGTTTGCGGCTCGCGTCGTAAGCGTGATAGTACAGACCGTTGAGGGGGTTGCGCATCAGGTCATGCACGACCTGGAACATATGGAAGCTGTCCGAGCAGGCACGACGGTTGTGGAAGCTCAGCTCGTACTGCATGTAGAACGGCTGTGCCATGTACATGCCATCGAGCCAGATCTGGTTGGGATAAACGGCCTTGTGCCAAAACACGCCCTCTTTGGTGCGCGGCTGGGTCTCGAGCTGGCGGTAGATGGTGTCCATGGCGGCACGGTACTTGGGCTTGCCCACCAGGTCATACAGCTTGTAGAGGGTCTTGCCCGCATTGACGTTATCGAGGTTGTACTCCTGCGGGTTGTAATGCTTGATGGTACCGTCGTCCTGGACAAAGAAATCGATGTAGTCATCGGCAAAGGTCAGGTAGCGCTGCTCACCCGTGATCTCATACAGCTCGATGAGCGCCTTGATCATGCAGCCGTCGATATAGTTCCAGGTGTTCTCCTTGCCGGCGCGAATCTTTTCGATATTCCAAGCCGGCGCCTGCGGCGTAGAGGTTTCGATCAACTGCTCGATATAACGGTCCAGGATTTGATTGCAACCCATTGCTGTCCCCTCTGACATAAACGATAGGTGAACGTTACCCCTAGTGTAACGCGAACGGGGAATATAGGGTGAACGTTAACCCTATATTCCCCGCAAACGGCAGACTTTTAGCGGCAAACGGCGGTGAGACCCGCGGCGATGCGATGCGCCAGGCGCTCATAGCCGGCAGGACTGTAATGCAGACCGTCCGGCATATAGAGCTCGCGGTGCTCCGGCAAAAACGGGCTGATGCCGCTTTGCGCATACAGGTCAATCACCGGAACGGAGTAACGGTCACAGACCTCCAGCATCGCTCGCACGTAGGCGTCTTGCGTCAGACCCAAATGGTTCGCCTCATCGCTTGCCGGGATATCCTTCTCGTGCTTACCACTCGTCTTGCATGGCGTCATAAACACGAGCTTTGCCTGAGGTGAGCGCGCCGTGATGGTTCGGATCAGATAGTCGACCGCACCATAGAACTCATGCGCATCGGTGCTGCCCAACTCGCCAAGCGGCACGTTGCGGCTAAAGTCGTTAACGCCGCCAAAGACAACATAGACATCGGCCGCATCGTCGATGCCGTCCAAGCGCTCGACAAATGAATCGGTACGGTCGGCCTTGATGGCAATACGCGAACCCTTGATGCCAAAGTTCTCGACGACTGCACCTCCCAGCAACGCGCCCAAATGCGAGGTCCACGAGATGTCGTTGCCTCCCCCACCGCAGCCGTTGTCGCCCCAGGTCGTTGAGTCGCCAAAGCAGCAAATGGTCGATTCACTCAAGCTCTTCGTTTCCATAATCTTCTCCTCATCCGCCCATCGGCGGTCATACAGGAACGTACCGTTTATTCGCAGCATGCCGAGGGGCTATGCACGGGGGCGCATTCCGCAACGTGCGAATCGAGCCATTCGATATCCTCGGCAAGATATGTCACGCCCAGATGGTGTTCACCCGGACATACCTCGTGCCGCAGGCCATCTCTGCGACCCAGCAACTTGTAGGCATCGCGCACGATCTCGAGCTGCTCGTCAACATTTTTCAGCCCGCGCGCACCGTTCAGATGATCCTCTTCGCAGCTCTGCACCAACAGCGGGCGCGGCGCGATGAGCGAGGCAATATCGCCCATGTCGAGTAAGCGCCAAAGTCCGGGTGTGTAGTTGCAGCTGCAATTGCCATTGAGGTGCAGCAGTGAATCACCGACACCGTACAGATAGCCCGAGACAAACGCCTTGCGCACACGCGGGTCGAGTGCGGCCAGGTACAACGTCATGTAGCCGCCACCCGAAAAACCAAAGCAACCCAAGTCATCCATGGCAATGTCGCCGCGCGCCTCCAAGTAATCGATCAAGCGCATGTTGTCCCAGACGTTGAGGCCCGCAACCGTAAGACCCAGTGGCTCGGCCATACGTGCCTGGTTTAGGCACGTCCCTCGCAAGTAGTTGTTCTCGTCATCGCCCTGGCCCTTCCAGTCACGACGGTATCCCCAGCCGCGAGCGTCGGGGCAGACGGCCACGTAGCCCATGCGCGCTAAACGCAGACCGTAGTCGTAATTGAACTTACGCACGGCATCATCGACCGCCGGCACGCCCGCAACACCGGCTACGCTAGCAGCGCCCGCTCCCTGATGGCCATGCGGGCAGATATAGCAACGCTTAAGCCCCCGTCCATCAAGCTTCGGATGAGACGGCTCCAACAGGTAAAACGGCATCCACACATCGTGCTCAACCTGCAGCATCGCATGAGTACGCACAATGCCGCCGGCAACCCGCACGCGGCTGAGCTCACGAATCTCAATCGGGACGCGGTCCATAAGCGAAAGGCCCAAAACATCGTACAGACGAGTCCTGGTCGCAATCTTCCACGCCTCAAAATCTGCAGGAGTCTTGCCCGCAAATGCCGCCGAGCGCCCTTCGCGCTTCAGCCGGGCACGCAGCGCAGGCTCGTCTTCGCAGTACGTCTCGATGTGCACGGTGCGACCATTGGCAGATAGCCCAGCCGTCTCAACCGCATCACCGGTGCCTCCCTCGGGATCCCAGCCATCCCCACCGGCAAGCACCTGCTCGCGAGCGTACCCGGCGGCAGCCATCACATCGAGTTCATTCGCCCACGGCACCCAGCCGGTAGTATCACCCGCCGGCCCATGCAGAATCGCGCCAGCATACTGCACGCAGTTGTGCGCCGCCGGCTTATTCCAATCCCACCAGCCTTCGCGCTTGATATGTCGCCCCAGCCAGCAATCGATCAGCACAGTTTGCGCCCATTCGCGCCAAGGACGACCCAGGTAGACCGAATCCGGCGCCACGCCATCCGGAGCTGTAAACGAACAGCCGTGGAACACAAATCCGTACGGCTCGCCTTTAGGCGTGGAGGCTGCCGTTACATACCCGTTGACATCCATATCGCGATTGAGCGAGCGAATCTCGCACCCCTCAAAGTAGGCACGCGCGCCGCCAAAGATAAAGTCGACATCGCCCTCGATCCGGCAACGTCGAAAATACTGGCGCCCCACCCGGCGCGGCGCATACTGTTTGGGTCCTATAAACCCGCCCGGTTTGGCCTCATGCGGCGGCAGCGGACCCAAAAACAGTGTGTCCTGGTGCCCCTTAATGCAGCAGGCATCGACAACCAGACGGTCGCCATCGGCATACAGGGCAATCGCCTGACCGACCTCGCGCCCATCGCCCGCATCGTTTTCGATCGTGAGGTTCTCGAGCCGTACGTCGTCGGCATCGACCAAAACGGTATAGGTCCTAAACGTGCCGAGCGTGCCGTCCACGCCCGAGCCGTCCTCCGAAGGCATCTTGGCACCCAGGCTGCCCACGATACGCACGCTGTCGGCCGTCTCTCCCTCAATCGTCACATGCGAGCGATGAATCTCGACCCGCTCGCGATACTCGCCCGGATCGACGCGAATCATCACCGGTTGCTCGGCATCCGGATAGAGCTGATCGGCTGCCGCCAAGGCATCGGAAATCGTTGGATACGCTCCTGCCGCAGCCCTCGAAACGCGCAGCGTATAGATACTTTCGCTCATCGTCCATCACGCTCCCAGGAAGCGAACTGTTCAGGCCAGCCCTGAACTTGTGGCTGAATATGCTCGGCGCAGCCCTTAAATGCCGTTAGGGCCGTGGCGAGCGATGCCCCATGCTTTCCATGCGGAAAGACATGTAGGCTAAAGCCAATCCCGTGGTCGGCAAGAGCCTGCGCAAGAAGGAGACTATTTTGAACTGGTACCGATGCATCCTCGGCGGTATGCCACAAGAACGTACGGGGGAAGCCCTCGCCCACCATATTCTCGATCGACAACTTTTGAGCCAAAGCGCCATCGGCACCCGTTAGGTGTTCAAATGAACCACGATGAGCATAGGCCCCCGAGCTTACGACCGGATAGCCCAAGCAAAGTGCGTCAGGCCGAATCGACTCAGGAGATGCCGCAATCGACTCTGCAAGCCAGGGTTGGTCCCAAAGCGCCCCGAGCAAGCCAACTAGATGCCCACCGGCCGAAAAACCCATGACCGTAATCCGATCAGGATCGACACAGTACTCTGCCGCATGGCTTCGGACGGTATCGACCGCCCGCGCGAGTTCTTGCAATGCCAGCGGATAGACAGCCGGAGCAACCGAATAGTTCAGTACAAACGCTTGGTAGCCCATCGCCAACAAACGGAGCGCTACCGGCTCGCCTTCGCGCGGCGAAACGTGATCGTAGCCGCCTCCTGGCACGACCACAACTGCAGGCAGCGGTTTTAAAGCATAAGCATCTTCGGTCGGGGCAAAAACATAAGACGTAATCGTGGCAGACGAGCCATCGACCCCGACAGGAATCGTTTTATTGAGCATGTATTCCCTTTCACCATGATGCGTAGCGCAGCGCACACGGCCGTATCGCACAAGGGCTGCATTGCCGATTTATCCGACAATGCAGCCCTGGTCATCAACCCGAGTTAGGAACGGACAACCTTGTCGACGTTCTGGAGCTGCAGCTCCTCGCCGTCCTGGCCCTCGATCACCACATTTTGCAGGTCGAGCACCTTGACGTTTTGCGCAATGATGCCCTGACGCACCATGGGCTCAACGCCGCAGGCCATGGCCGGAACAAAGGGCTCAGCATCGTCGGCAAAGGTCACGTGGACATCCTGGAACGTCAGGCGCGTTACTTTGCTCTCGGGCAGGCCCGTGATGTAGGCCGCGGCAGCATGGCAGTTGGTAGCCTCGATATCGCAAAACGTCGTGGCACCAAAGCCGGGCGTGCGGTCGTCGACAGGCAAAGCCTCGCGAGACTGCACGTAATCGGTCTTGCCATCCTTGTCACAGAAGTAGAAGGAGTTGACCACGAAGGGCGTGAGCACCTCGTCCATGCGAATGTGCTCAAAGGTAATGCCCTCGTTGACGGCATCCTTGCCGCGCCCGCGGCGGGTCTTGACGCGCAGGCCGCGGTCGGTGCGCTCAAAGAGGCACTTGCTCACGGTGAGGTCCTTGATGCCGCCGGCAGCCTCTGAACCCAGGACCACGGCGCCGTGACCATCGTGCATGTAGCAGTGAGAGATCAGCACGTCGTGCGTGGCGGGACGAAGCTCGGGCTCAATGCCCAGCTTGCCGCTCTTGATGGCGATGCAGTCGTCACCCACTGAGAACTGACAACCAAGGATGCGAACAAAACCGCAGCTCTCGGGATCGAAGCCGTCGGTGTTGTGGGAGTTCTTGGGGCCCTCGATGGACAGGCAGAGCGCATCGACGTGCTCGCACAGGATGGGGTGGATGTTCCACGCCGGGCTGTTGCGGACGGTGAAGCCGGCCAAGCTCACGTTCTCACACTCGGATAGGAAGATCATGCGCGGGCGGGCGACCTCGCGGCCCTCCTCCGGGCGAAAGATGTTCTTAAAGTCCTTGTTCCACCAGTTGTCCTCGGCAAAATCAGTCTGACCGTCGATCGCGCCGCGACCATAGATGCACACGTCGTGCACTCTCAGACCCGTAAAGGTAGAGCAGTAGGTCGAGAAGCTCTCGCCCTCCCAGCGGCCCAGGGGCAGCATATCGGTGCCGGCATACCCGGCACCCTCGTTGCCCGTGACCGTGCCCGGAATGTAGGCAAGCGAGGCACGATCGTGGCGGGCCAGCAGCACCGCTCCCTCGGCGAGCTCGATGTTGATATTGCTCTTAAGGAAGAGGGACTTGATGCGATAACTACCGGCGGGGATCAGCACGCGCCCGCCCTTGGGGCAGGCCATGATGGCAGCCTGGATGTTGGTGGTGTCATCATGCTCGGCATCGCCCTTGGCGCCACAGTCGCGAACGTTGATGGTAAAGGGCTCAGCCGGCGTGGTGACACCTACGCTCAGCTCACGCTCGCCACAAACAAAACGAACCAGGTTGCGCTTGCCGGGGGTCAGGCCGTCGACATAGGTCTCGACCGTATTCGTGGTACCGGCGGGCTCGTCGTTGACAAAGATCTCCCACGTATCGGCGCAGGTAAAGTAACCGCCGTCGTCAAGCTCGATAACCGCCGCGCGCGCGTTGCGCCAGATAACGTTCGTCTCCATGGGTTTCTCCCTCAAAAAGATGCTCTAAAGGCAAATTGTACGCTGTTGAAAAAGGGCCGTGCCTGCCGGCGGAATTCCGGTGGCACGGCCCTGTGATTTGGACGATATGTCGGCCTTACTCGGCGGGAGTTACGCTACCGTCCTGGAAGCCAACGTTGTTGTGGGCAAAGCAGTCCTCGTACTTAAAGCCGGAGAGCTCCTCGCAAAGCGCCTTGACCTCGGGCTTGACGTCGGCCATCTTGCCACCCTCCTTGACTCGGTGAATCTCGTCGCAAAGGACGTCGCACTGCTCCTTGTCGATCTTGATGCCGCGGGCAAGGACGGCCGCAAGCAGGAAGAAGCCGGCGCAGCCGATGATCATGTAGCCGCAGATATACAGAGGCACGGTAGCGGGCTGGGTCACGGCGTCGCTATTGCCGGCGGTCTGAATGAAGCCGGAGGCAGCAAGGACGATAGCCCACACGTTGACGGCGATAGCCTGGGCGATCTGCTGGCAGAGCTGCTGCGCGGAGCTGTAGATGCCCTCGCGACGACGCAGGGTGATGAGTTCATCGACATCGGGGATGTAGTTGAGCAGAACATCGGACAGGTACTGGAAGCCGACGTAGAAGAACTTCCAGATGGCGAAGATGATGGGGTAGGCGATCATGGCGATGGCGACCGTGGAGGTACCGTTGATCTGACCAAAGGCGAAGTAGTTATAGGCAATGATGCACGCAGCGCAACCGACATTTGCGAGGTACCAAGACTTGTGGAAACCCTTCTTGGCCATGAGGGCGACCCAGATGGCGGTGCAGACGATAGCGACGACCTTGCCAGGCATCTCCATCACGGACTCGTAGGACTTAGGAATCTGCAGGCAGTAGACGATGAAGAAGGACAGGCAGGCAGACCAGCAGGCAGCAGCGAGCTTCGTGGAGACCTGTGCATACAGGACCTTGCGGAAGGACTTATTGCGGAAGGTGGAGATAACGTCCACAAAGAACTTCTTGATGCCCTCGCCGACGCTCTCGATCTTCTCCTGAGCGACCTCCTCGGGGGTGTGCTCCCACGTGGACAGGTACACGCAGAGCAGCGAGATTGCCATGACCGAAGCGTTGACCGTAGCGATGATGAAGTAGCTGAACGGGTTGGTCTCGCCGAAGGTGCCAAAGCCGAAGCCCACAAGTGCAGCCATCAGGAAGCCGGCGGCGTTACCAAAGAGATGCTTGTAGCCGGTAAGGTACGTACGCTCCTTAAAGTCGTCGGTCATCTCGATGGTAAGCGGCGACAGGTTGGCGGTGCAGAACGTGTACGCGACGTTGTAGATCAGGTACAGCACAAAGTAGTACGGGAAGCCAAACGGCGTAGCCACGAAGATGAGCGGCTCGGCGATCATCATCGGGATGGCCAGCAAGATCCAGAAACGACGACGACCAAAGATGCGGCCAATCTTGGTGGCATAGAAGTTATCGGCCACAAAGCCCATCAGCGGGCAAAGAATGGCGTTGACATAGATGGCAAACGAGCTGATCAGCGCAGCCTCACCTGCAGACAGGCCACACTCCGTGGACAGGAACAGCACCATGTAGCTGTGCGTAAAGGTCAGGGCACCGGAATTGAGCATACCGCCCATACCAAAGCCCAAGCGCGTCCAGAATGTGATCTTACGCTTTTTTCCGATCTTATTAGTCATCGAGCTCCCTCTCTTTTCTCGATTGTCTTGCAGCAAGACATTGGAGTCCACACTGACATCTGTCTGCCCAGCGTTCAGGGTGAACGTTTAGTTAGATTATGCGCGATTGCTTACGACAGGTGAACGTTCACTTGAATAATATCCTTGAACGGTCGATTTTTACCGCTGAACGGACACAATTGAGATCCTCACACCTATTTTCTGCTGGTAAGGGTGCCATGCTGGACAGCCATGAGATAGGTGAACGTTTATCAGATTTTCTAACATATTCACTTAACCACGAAACGAAAAAGCCCCGCCGGGAACACTCCCGACGGGGCCGATGACATCGCGCTATGCTTGGGCGCACTTGCCGCTACAAGCAGACGCCGTCCTTCCAGATACTGATCTCGTGACAGCCACGACGCTCGGCACTCGTGAGCTTACCGCTCGCCGTCTGTAGCACCAGCTGGTACAAATCGCGGGCGGCCTCGTCGAGCGTGCGCTCACCCGTGGCAATCACGCCAGCGTTAAAGTCCATCCAGTTGGCCTTGTGGTCGCACAAACGCTGATTGGTGAACACCTTGAGGGTAGGCGCCGGCGCGCCAAACGGTGTGCCGCGGCCGGTCGAGAACAGAATCACGTGGCAGCCGGCAGCCGTCAACGCCGTGGTGGATACCATGTCGTTGCCCGGACCGCACAGCATGTTCAGGCCGTGTTTAGTTGCCTGGCCGGCATACGGCAGCACGTCGACGATGGGGGCAGATCCGCCCTTTTGCACGCAGCCGCAGCTCTTGTCCTCGAGCGTGGTAATACCGCCGTCCTTGTTGCCGGGGCTCGGGTTCTCGTAGACGACCTCGCCGTGGCTAATAAAGTAGTCCTTAAAGCCATTGAGCATGTCGGAAGCGGCGTTAAAGACCTGCTCGTTCTCACAGCGATCGAGCAGAATACTCTCGGCGCCAAACATCTCGGGCACCTCGGTAAGCACCGACGTGCCGCCACGGGCGACGACCATATCGCTCACGCGACCGATCGTGGGGTTGGCGGTAATGCCCGAAAGACCGTCGGAGCCGCCACACTTAAGACCAATGACCAGCTCGGAGGCCAAAATGGGCTCGCGCTTGGACTGCTTTGCCAGGTCTGCCAGCTCGGCCAGAATCTTGTGGCCCTCGACCTGCTCGTCGGCAACGTCCTGGCAGGTGAGGAAGCGGACGCGCTCGTGATCGAAGTCACCGAGCTCGTCGAGCACCTGCTGGCGTGTGCAGTTCTCGCAACCGAGCGACAGGAACAGCACGCCGGCCGCATTTGGGTGACGCGAGAGCGCCACCAGCAGACGACGCGTCTGGGCATGGTCGGCGCCGGTCTGCGAGCAGCCAAAGGGATGCGGGAAGTAGTAGACGCCCTCGAGCGAGCCATCGACCAGATCCTGGGCCTGCTCACACATGGCACGGGCGACTTCGTTGACACAGCCGACCGTGGGGATGATCCACAGCTCATTACGCGTCGCGGCACGACCGTCGGCGCGGCGGAACCCCATAAAGGTCTCGGGCTCAACGGGATCCACGACCGGATGTGTGGGGTTGTAGGTGTACTCGACCTCGCCCGAAAGGTTGGTCTTGACGTTATGTGTATGAAGCCACTGACCGGGCTGGACATCGCCCGTCACATGACCGATAGGAAGGCCGTACTTGATGACGTCCTCCCCCGCGGCAATCGAGCGCACGGCCATCTTGTGGCCTTGCGGAATATCCTCTGCGGCCACGACCTCGCCCACCCCGGGAACCGCGACGGCAGCGCCCTTGGCAAGCGGCGACAGCGCGACGATCACGTTGTCGGCCGGATTGATCTGGATAGTGTTCATTGCAAATGGTCCTAACCCTACAGGTTGAGCAGAAGTCGAGGCGCGGGCACGCCGTCCCGCGCCCGCGTCCGCGCCGGAAATTTACGCCTGAGCGTTGGCGAAGGCCTGCTTGGCGCCCTCGGTGCGCACGACGGCGAGAGCGTTGACGACAAACTCCTCCAGGCCGGCGATCTGCGTAAGATCCTCGCCCCACATTTGCTCGTTGGTGAGCACATCGTGCACCAGCTGGGCATCGTCGGCGCCGGCATGGGCGGCGTAGAAGTCGAGCACGAAGGCGTCGTCCTGAGCGGTGTACTCGGTGCCGTCGGAGCGACGCAGGTGCAGGCCGTCGCCCTCGCGGGACACGAGCTCCTGCGTGTAGAAGGAGATGAGCGTAGCGAGGCTCGTCGCCAAGCACTTGGGCAGGTTGCCGGTCTCGGCAACGTAGTCCTTGAGCGTGGGCAGGTCGCGAGCGCGCCACTTAGCCGTGGAGTTGAGGCAGATGGAGAGCAGCGCATGATCAATAAACGGGTTGTCGAAGCGGTTTTCGACGGCGGCGGCAAAGGCCTTGCAGTCCTCGACATCCAAGTCGGCGGCAAGCGTCGGAATGACCTCGTCGTAGAGCATGGTGTTCATGAAGCCGCGAATGGTCTCGTCATGCATGCAGTCGCGCACGATATCAAAGCCGGCAACCCAGGAACCCGGAACGAAGGCGGTGTGGGCACCGTTGAGGATGCGGACCTTGCGCTTTTTGTACGGGGTGACGTCGGGAGTCACAAAGACACCCGGAAGACCAGCCTTCACAAAGGGAAGCTTCTCGGCAAGCGACTCGTCGCCCTGGATGCCCCACATCTGGAAGGGCTCGCGCACGGCCAGGAAGGGATCCTCGTAGCCCAGACGCTCAGCCACCGCGGCGGCCTCGGATGCGTCGCGGATACGGCCCGGTACGATGGTGTCGACGAGCGTGGTGCAGACGGTGCAGTCGTTAGCCATCCACTGCGCAAACTCGTCCTCCCAGCCCCAGTCGCTCACATACTGGTTCATGATGCGCAGCAACTCCTCGCCGTTGTGATCGATGAGCTCGCAGGCGAGGACGATGACGCCCGGCTTACCGGCAGCCCAGCGGGTGTGGAGCACCTGGGCAAGCTTGGCGGGGAAGCTCGCAGGTGGCATGTCGTCGGCCTTGCAGGACGGGTCATAGGCGATACCGGCCTCGGTGGTGTTGGAGACGATGATCTCTAGGTCATCGGAGACAGCGACCTCCATCATGGCGCGGTAGTCGTCCTCACGATACGGGTTAAGGCAGCGGCTGCAGGCGCTGATCACGCGGGACTCGTCAACCGTGTTGCCGTTCTCCTTGCCGCGCACCAGCACGGTGTACAGGTCGTCCTGGGCATTGATACCGTCGGCAAAGCCAAAGGCACCGCTGATGGGCTGCACCATGACGACCTTGCCGTTCCAGCCGGTGGCCTCGTTGCCCATGTCAAAGAAGCGGTCGACGAAGGCGCGCAGGAAATTGCCCTCGCCAAACTGCAGAACCTTCTCGGGAGCATCCTTGGGCAACAAATAGCCCTTGTAGCCGATCTTCTCGAGCGCATCGTAGCTGATGTTCTCCATCTATGTGTCTCCTTAGATGTCTGTTAGCGTGCAAGCAAAACGGGGCTCCGCGTGTGGCAACGGCGCCCAGGGTTCGATGTGATTCGATGCGGGCTTAGGCCTCGACGGTGTCCAGGTCAAAGCCAAAGTAGCGGACCGCATTGTTGTAGCTGATGTCGCGCACGATACTGCCCAGCAGCTCCATGTCGGCCGGGTACTTGCCCTGCTCGACCCACTCGCCAATCACGCTGCACAGCACGCGACGGAAGTACTCGTGGCGCGGATAGGACAGGAAAGAGCGGGAGTCGGTAAGCATGCCCACAAAGTTGCCCAGCACGCCCTCGTTAGCCAGAGCCGTAAGCTGCTCGCGCATGCCGACCTCGTTGTCGTTGAACCACCAGGCGGAGCCGTTCTGGATCTTACCGGCGGTCGGAGCCTCCTGGAAGCAGCCCATCACGGTATCGATCATGGTGTTATCGATGGGGTTCAGGCTGTACAGGATGGTCTTGGGCAGGCCGCAGGTCTCCTGGATGGAGTTGAGGAAATCGGCGAGCTGGTCGGACGGCGTGTAGTTGGAGATGCAGTCGTAGCCGGTGTCGGGACCGAGCTTGGCGAACATGGCGCGGTTGTTGTCGCGCTTGCAGCCAAAGTGCAGCTGCATGGCCCAGCCCAGACGGACATACTCACCGGCAACGAACTGCATAAAGGCAGTCTTGTACTTGAGGACTTCTTCCTCGGTGAGCGGCTCAGCAGCCAGGCCCTTGGCAAAGATGGCCTCGATCTCGTCGGCGGTAGCCGGGACGTACATAACGTAGTCGAGTGCGTGGTCGGAGGCGCGGCAGCCCAGCTCGTGAGCAACGTCGTAGCGCTTGGAAATGGCAGCCTTCATGCCCTCGAAGTCGCTGACCTCAACGCCGGCAACCTCGGAAAGGTGCTTGCAGTAGTCGGCAAACTCCTGGCCGCGCTCGATGCGCAAAGCGGCATCGGGGCGCACGGCGGGAACGACCTGAACGTCAAAGCTGTCGTCGGCTGCAATCTTCTTGTGCCACTCAAAGCTGTCGGCGGGGTCGTCAGTAGTGCAGATCATGCGGACGTTGGACTGCTTGATCAGGTTGCGGCAGGTGAAGCTGGTCTCGGCGAGCTTGGCGTTGGCAAGGTCCCAAACCTCCTGGGCAGTCTTGCCGTTGAGGACGCCCTCGTAGCCAAAGTAGCGCTTAAGCTCCAGGTGGCTCCACTCAAAGACGGGGCTGCCAACGCAGCGACCCAGGGTCTCGGCCCACTTTTGGAACTTCTCGCGAGCAGGGGCGTCGCCAGTGATAAAACGCTCGTCGACGCCGTTGGCACGCATCAGGCGCCACTTGTAGTGGTCGCCGCCCAGCCAAACCTCGGTGATGTTCTCGAAACGCTTGTCCTCCCAAATCTCCTTAGGAGAAATGTGGCAGTGATAGTCGACGATGGGCATGCCCTCGGCAAAGTTGTGGAACAGCTCCTCGCCGGTCTTAGTGCTCAGCAGGAAATCCTGATCGTCCATAAAGTTTTTCATCAAACAGCCCCTTTGCTGGCAACGCGGGCGCACGGCGCGCTCGTTATCCTTTAGGTGAACGTTCACTATACTAATCCATTGCACCTCAAAAGGTGAACGTTCACCTAACCACCACGGGGTGAACGGTAGATTTTGCCCGTTCAACGGTTGCTGGAGATGTGACTTGCATGTATTGCGGACTGTTTGGCGTCCCCGAACACCGAACTTGAGCGCTTTTGCTCAGGTGGGTCATGCCCCGACGTACATTTTTGGGAGTATTCAGCATTGGAGCGCGCCGTGCGCCATCCTCAGCGTCCTATTTGGAACGCAGATAGCGCCCGATCGGCATAAAAAGTGCCCCCGATGGCAAATTACGCCATCGGGGGCACTTAAAACAGTCGTTCTGCACCTCATTCAGGGCATGCCAATGCTGAATACTCCCAAAAATGCACGTCGCAAGAGGGGGTACCTGCTCAATCGGCTAAATACCCGCAAGTTCGCAGTAGCGATCGACATTGCTGGCAAATACCATCTCGACGGCGCCCTTCTGGACGGGCACCGTCGGGGTCCTTCCCCACAGCAGATAATCGCCCAGCGTCTTAGCGCCGCGATACGCCAGGCTCGTCGGGTCCTTATAGACAATATTGGTAAAGATACCGCGGCGCAAGGCCAGAGCACTTTCGGGAAACAGGTCGTTGCCGATCACCATGACCTGACCGGCCTTGCCGGTCGAGACGAGCGCGTCGGCAACCACTCCGGAACCAACGGCAAAAACGCTACAGATAAGTTCGGGGGCGTCCGGCGCACTCAAGCGCTTTTCGAGCTCATGCTCGAGTTGTTTGACTTGCGCATGGGCACCCGCAAGATCCTCAACCTGCCATGGAATATCACGTTCGCGCAGGTAATTGTGGAAGGCGCGGGCGGTTAGATAGTGCGAATCGGTATATGGGTCGCCTGTCAAAAGGAGCACGCGGGCGTCGGCCCCAGAAGCATGGACCAGGTTTGCCGCCTGCTCGGCCATAAGGCTGCCTGCCGTCGAATAATCGGCCAAGCTCGCACCCAAACGATTCAAATGCGGACGGTCGCCGTCGACAAGCTCAATCGTCACGCCCGCCTCGGCAATCTGCCCCAACAGCTCGGTTGCACGATCGTCGCCCGGCGCATAGGCGAGCAAGCCATCAATCTTCTCGCCCACCTGCAGGCGCTCGTCGATTTGCTCGAGCGCATCGGCGTAGCCGCCCACGCCAAATTCAACACGCTCAACCGTAATGCCCTGGTCGATGACCTCCTGCTCAAAGCGATTGCAGCCTTCCCACAGGTAACGGAAAAAGTACGCTCCCTCGCGCGATGCGCGGGGCAGGCAAAACACCAGATTGATGTCCTTGCGGCGCAGGCTTGAGGCACTTGTGTTGCGGTGATAGCCCATGGCCTCGGCCTTGGCGTTCACCTTGGCGCGCACGGATTCGCTCACGCCGGCCTTTCCCGTCAGGGCCTTGTGCACGGTATTGATGGAAACGCCAAGCTCGGCGGCTATGTCCTTCATGGTTACACGAGCGCTCATGGGATTACTCCGTTATAGATAAGTTGCCAATTTACAGTTCAGTTAACGATACCCCAAAAATACTCTTCGACTCGCCGTGCTCTCCCTCAAATGCACAAAGCGCCCCGCGAACGGATGCCCGCGGAGCGCTTGGATGTCCGGACCTTATTTGATACCGCGGCCCAAGTCTTCGGCGATTTTGTCTACGCCCTTAAGTGCAGCGCACGTCTTTTTGTTGGAGCAATGCCCCGTGCAAACGCCACCCTGAGCGCAGTCGGCGCAGGTGCCCTTGCGGTAGATGCGCACGCACACGGCGACAAACGCAACGCCGATAACAGCCAGTACAACAATATCGATAGGTGCCATAGCAAGCCTCCTCTAGTTAACCATCACTTACTTTACCCCATTCTCCACCTACCAAAAAGGGACAAGTTGAATTTGGTCAGTTTTATCTGCGGAAATGCCATATCTCTCCCACCAAAAAGCCCGAGTGTCGCTGGGACACCCGGGCTCGTGGAAAGGGGCTAATCCTTATTCGGACTTAAGCGGAAACTGCGGCGGAAGCAGCGTTGGTCTCGTCCTCGTCGGTCCATGCATGCTTGGGCATGGGACGGAAGATCTGGAAGAGCATCGCAACCAGCAGCACGATGGCCACAACCGTCCAGATACCAAACTGTCCAAGAACAAGCAAGTTGTAGAACTGGTTGATGAACAGGCCGATCACCCAAGCGAAGGCGCACTCGTAACCGATGGCGATCGCAGTCCACTTGCCGGAATCCATCTGGTTGCGGATGGTGCCAATGGCGGCAAAGCACGGAGCGCACAGCAGGTTGAAGGCGCCGAAGGCAACGCAAGCGCCCATGGTGGGGAACATGCCGGCAAACGCGGTCCACAGGCTCGGGTCGGTCTCGCCCGCGTCGGCGACGGACAGCAGCGAGCCGGCGGTGGCGACGACGTTCTCCTTGGCGACGAGGCCAGAGACAGTCAGCGCGGTGGCCTGCCAGGTGCTAAAGCCGAGCGGGGCGAAGATCCAAGCGACCAGGTTGCCCAGCATGGCAAGCACGGAGTAGTCCATAAACTCCTCGGGGATGCCGTCCATCGCAGGCAGGAAGCCAAAGGAACCGTTGTAGCTACCAAAGTTGGAGAGGAACCAAACGACGACGGTGGACGCGAAGATGACCGTGCCGGCCTTCTTGATAAAGGCCCAGCAGCGCTCCCACACGTGCAGCGCCCAAGAGCGAATCGCCGGGAAGTGGTAGGCAGGAAGCTCCATAACAAACGGCGTCGGGCGACCGGCGAAGAGCTTGGTCTTCTTGAGCATGAGGCCCGAGGCGATGACGGCAAAGACGCCCAGGAAGTAGAAGAGCGGGCTGATCCACGCGGCGGTGGTGGAAGAATCGCCGATGATGGAGCCCATGAGCAGGGCGATGATCGGCAGCTTAGCGCCGCAGGGAATAAACGTGGTGGTCATGACCGTCATGCGGCGGTCCTTCTCGTTCTCGATGGTCTTGGTGGCCATGACGCCGGGGACGCCGCAGCCCGAGGACACGAGCATGGGGATGAAGGACTTACCGGACAGGCCGAAGCGGCGGAACACGCGGTCCATAATGAAGGCGACGCGGGCCATGTAGCCGCAGTCCTCCAGGAAGGACAGCATGACGAACAGCAGGAACATCTGCGGCACAAAGCCGAAGATGGCGCCCAGACCGCCGACGATACCGTCACAGACGAGCGAATCGACCAGGCCACCGTCCTCGGTGCCGCCCACCACGAGGGCGTCGTGAACCATGGTGGTAATACCCGGAACATACGGGCCATACTCCGCCGGGTCAACCGAATCGGCAGCATCGCCCGCAGCTTCGACGGCTGCATCGTAGGCGTCGCGGCCCTGGCCGAGCACATACCAACCGTCGGTACCAAAGAGCTGATCGTTGGTGAAGTCGGTCACCGTGCCGCCCAAGGTAGAAACGGCGATGTAGTACACGCAGAACATGATGACCACAAAGATCGGCAGGCCCAGGATACGGTTGGTAACCACACGGTCGATCTTCTCGGAGGTGCTCATCTTTGCCGGAGCCTTGGTGAGGCACTCGTCAATGATGTGGGCAATCACGCCGTAACGCTCGCCGGTGATGATGGACTCGGCGTCATCGTCGCAGTCCTGCTCGCACTGAGCGACCAGACCTTCGACGCGAGCGGCCTTCTCCTTGGTGAGGTTGATGAGCTTGCAGGCGTCCGCATCGCGCTCGAACAGCTTGACAGCGTAGTAGCGGCGCTTGTTGGCGGGAACGCTCGCCGGCAGATTGTTCTCGATGTGGTCCAGAACGTCCTCGATGGAGGAATCGAACTTGTGCTCCGGCACCTGGCCCTTGGAAGCAGCGGACTTCTTGACCTGCTCGAACAGCTCCTTGATGCCCTTGTTCTTAAGGGCCGAGATCATCATGACCGGACAACCGAGCTTCTTGGAGAGCTTGTCCGTGTCGATCTTATCGCCGTTCTTCTCGACCAGGTCGGCCATGTTGAGGGCAACGACCACGGGCAGGCCGGTCTCGATAACCTGAAGCGCCAGGTACAGGTTACGCTCGAGGTTGGTGGCATCGACGACTTGGACGACGACATCGGGCTCGCCGCTCATGAGGTAATCGCGCGAGCATTGCTCCTCGGGGCTGTAGGGGGAAAGCGAGTAGATGCCAGGGAGGTCCGTGATGGTAACGTTCTTGTCGCTTAGGAGCTTGGCTTCCTTTTTCTCAACCGTGACGCCGGGCCAGTTGCCAACGTAGCCGTTGGCGCCGGTGATCAGGTTGAAAAGCGTGGTCTTGCCGCAGTTGGGGTTACCCGCCAGCGCGGCATGGATCTGAGAGTCCGCCATTCAATCCTTCTTCCTTGTGTGCCTGTGCTGCTTTCTCCGCGCAGGCTGGATAATGTGCTTCAAAGTTGCTGCATTAAGTTAGAAAAACCTAACTTTATCTGCAGAAATATACGTCGTGAGCCCTTACTGGACCTCGACGACGGCGGCCTCCTCCTTGCGGATGGAAAGCTCGTAGCCGCGCACGTTGATCTCGACCGGATCACCGAGCGGTGCAACCTTCACGACCTTGAACGAAGTGCCCTTGATGAGCCCCAGGTCCATAAGGTGGCGGCGAAGCGCACCCTCACCGTGAAGCTTGACGATGGTGGAGCTCTCGCCCACCTTAACGTCACCCAACGTCTTCATCCTCTTGTCCCCCTTTCGGTTTTTATCAAATGCTGCGAACTAACCGACGGTCATGATGTGCATGGCGACCTTGGAATCGATGCCAAAGCGTGCGCCCAGCACAGTGACGATGATATTGGCGCCACTCGAGCTCACCACGTGGATTTCGCTGCCCTCGACAAAGCCGAGGTCCTTGAGGTGGTGCTTCATATCCTCATTGCCCTTTACACGAGACACGCGCACGGTTTCGCCCGCTTTTACCATCGAAAGCGGCATTGCCGGCATCTGCGGTCCGCAAGACATGAGTGGCTCCTAACGTCAGTTCGTCCTCAACATCGACGCGGTAAAAGTTAACCACGCCTATGTTCGCTATAGTAAACTAACACGTGGTTAACTTTTTGGAAAGGGTCCCCATTCAGATTTCGAAAAAGTTTCCTATACGAAACAAAGGCGCCGCAAAGACTGTCTCTTTGCGGCGCCTTGCCATACCAATTGATGCAACAGAGGGGACTGCCCCTTTGTCACATTGTTGAGGTTAGAGCGAGAGGTTTCTGATCGACGTAACGCAGGAGGCCTCATCTACGCCCGAAACGCGGAAGATGATGTCCTCGCCGCACTCGCCGTAGAGAGCCATGAGTCCCATGACATCGCGGCCATCCGTGTGGCGATCGCCGATGCTGACTGACACGTCGCTACGATGCTTGGCAATGATGTCATAGAGCAGCGCAACCGGGCGGGCATGTAATCCCAACGGATCTTTAATCGTCTTTGTAAACTCGACCATGTCCCCTCCCACGACATCGCACATTCGGCCGGCAAAACCCAGCCACGTGGTAGCTATTGTACCGTTAGATGCTTCTCGAGAGCTCCTCTGAACACCTCGTGGTCAAAAAGTGGCAAATATGAGTACTGTCACCAATTTAGTAGCAGCAAAATCGAGAGCAAATTGCCTAATTTGACCGATTCGAAGGTCGCGCGCGCAGACGTGGTGTAAGAGTGTCCTGAGGTCCGTCGCTGCAAGT
>JAPJOH010000051.1 GCA_030826265.1 Collinsella aerofaciens | reverse complement strand
TGCAGCAGGGGCTCTCAATGTTTTTATGTCCTGCTCATATCGTCTGTGCCGGCAGTTTGGGACACTCCTTGCGTTAAGAGGCTGGCGTGCGTCAACCTGTTCTCATTGCAGCAAAAAAATCGCCCCGTTCTTGGTTGAGGACGGGGCGATTCGTCTTTTGGACTTGTGCAGCCAGGCTTATGCAAAGCGGGCGACGAGCTCCTGGAGCACGTCGGTCATCTTGACGAGCGAACTGACCGGGACGAACTCGTTGACGCCGTGGTAGCAATAGCCGCCGGTGGAAAGGTTGGGGCAGGGCAGACCGCGGAACGACAGCTGGGCGCCGTCGGTGCCGCCGCGAATCGGCAGCACTTGGGGCTCAACGCCGCAGGCAAGATAGGCTTCCTTGGCAACATCAATAAGCTCGGGATAGTCACGAACGATCTCGGCCATATTTCGATACTGCTGCTTAATCTCGACCGTCACGCGCTCCTCACCCAGACGCTGGTTGAGCATCGAGGCGGCGGCATCAATAAGGTCGAGTTTCTGCTGGAACTTGGCGGCGTCATGGTCGCGGACGATATAGCGCGCTGTGGCGTGATCGACGGTCGCAGATACACCCTCAAGGTGATAAAAGCCCTCGTAGCCTTCCGTATACTCCGGGCGCTGCACGTAGGGGAGCAACGCGTTGAAGTCACAGAACAGATTGCCTGCGTTGACCATACGGCCCTTAGCGTCGCCCGGGTGGATGGACTGGCCCTCAAAGCGGACGGTCGCCTCGGCGGCGTTAAAGCACTCCCACTCCAGCTCGCCGATGGGGCCGCCGTCGACCGTGTAGGCGTACTTGCAGCCAAAGGTATCGATATCCAACAGCTCGGCTCCGTGGCCGATCTCCTCGTCAGGGCAGAAGCAAATGCCGAGTGCGGGATGGGGCAGAGAAGGGTCCTGAGCGATACGCGCGACAAGCGACATGATCTCGGCGACGCCTGCCTTGTCATCCGCGCCCAGCAGCGTGGTGCCATCGCTGCAGACCAGGTCCTCACCCGCGAGGTCGTTCAGGGCGGGAAGCTTGGCGGTACTCATGGCAACGGGTTTACCGTCAACCGTGCCGCAGACCAGGTCGCCGCCTTCGTAGTGCACGATGTGCGGCTTCACGCCGGCGCCCGGTGCAACTTCGGTGGTGTCGAGATGGGCGATCAGGCCCAGGGCGGGCTTGTCCTCAGCGCCCGCACTTGCTGGGATATGCGCGCAGACATAGGCGTGCTCGGTCACGTGGGCATCTTCCGCACCAAGCTCGCGCAGTTCTTCAGCCAGTACGTTGGCAAGGTCAAACTGAACGGCGCTCGAGGGTACCTGGTCGCAGTTTGCATCCTCGGACTGCGTGTTGATCTGGACGTAGCGCAAAAAGCGTTCGAGGACATCGGGGCTCGTGGTGGTGTTTTCCATAAAGACCGCTCCAATCTTGGTCGTCGTGTGCAACAAGAACTCTAGCACGGTATGCCACGGCATACCACGACGCTTGGATGGGGTAGAATCAGCCATTGAATGCAGAAGGGACGGAAGATCATGGATACGACAAATAGCTCGCGCGAACTACATCTGACGGTGGCGAACGAAGACTACTTGGAGTGCATGGTTCGCATTGAAAGCGAAGAGGGGGAAACCAACGGCGTGCGATCGGTCGACATCGCGCAGCGCCTTGGCGTCTCCAAGGCATCGGTCAATAAAGCGGTTTCGGCGCTCAAGGCATCCGAGCTTGTCGAGCAATCGCACTACGGCAAGGTAATCCTGACCGATCGCGGTCGCGAGGTTGGCACGGCTATCTGGTACCGTCATCGCCTCATCCGCACGTTTTTGGTTCAGGAGCTCGGTGTCGAATTTGAGCGAGCCGATTCCGAGGCCTGCATGATGGAGCATGCGCTATCCGAGGACACGATGAGCCGCTGGCTCGCCTATCTCGAAAAGCAGGGAATCAGCGTCGAGGAATAGCGGGATATATATGGATACGAGTTATTACAACCGCTTTGGTGCCGAGGAACTTACGCGCCGCTTGTCGAGCGAGACCTTGTTGGCGCAGGGCCCCATGGGCAGTGTTCTGTTGAGTGAGTACGATGCCGCCGACATTCCACCGGCGTTTTGGAATCTGGCAGAGCCGCAGACCGTTTCTCGTATCCATCGCTTGTATGTCGCCGCCGGCGCGCAGGTGCTCATTACCAACACCTTTCAGGCATCGAGCTATGCCCTCAAGCACGACCAGATTGCGCCGTCCGTGGCGGAGGTCAATCGCGGGGCCGTCGACGATGCCCGCCAGGCGCACCCTCAGCTGCTGCTAGGCTCGATGGGCCCGATCGGTATTGAGTGGTTTGCCGAGGACTCTGCCGAGTATCGTGAAATCCGCGGCATTGCGCGCGAACAGGCGCACGCCTTGCTCAATGCTGGTGTTGACGGTCTGCTGATCGAGACGGTGACGTCTATCCGTAATCTGCAGCCCATGCTTGCCGGCGCCCTAGATGCCGCCAACGGCATGCCTGTTCTGGTGAGTTTTGTCGTTGACGATAAAGGCGACCTGTTGGGCGATGGCCTCAACATCGAGGCAGCCGTTTTGTACGCCGAAAAACACGGCGCAAATTCGGTTGGTGTTAATTGCTGTTCGCTTGCGGCCGCGAACGCGGCGGTGCCCAGGATGGTTGCATCGGCGACTACTCCCGTCACGGTGCGTCCCAACGTAGGCGATCCGGTCCAGACTCAGGATGGCCCCGTATGGCACGAGAACCCCGAAGCTTTCGCGCGCGCATGCATCGAATGGAGACATGCCGGTGCCGCAATGGTGGGCAGTTGCTGTGGAACCACGGCAATCACTACGGCCGCGATGGCCGAGGCGCTCGATATATAAAGGGCAAACCGCTCCATACGGGGCGGTTTTTTTATTGCTTGCATGTCCTCGGCAGCATTTGCCCAAATGGTGAATGCTGGTGCCGGCAGGTTGCCGAGTGCATGTTGCGGGTATACCCCATGCGTACCATGATCCAAACACTGTGAGGTGTCTGCGCGTGTGCGCGATAATTCATTTTGGAACTGACGGTTGGCGCGCTCGCGTCGATGAGGACTTCACTGCCGATAACGTTGCCCGTATCGCCGATGCCGTCGGCGAGTTGTGGCAAAAGACCAATCCGGGCAAAACGGTATATATAGGGTTCGACACCCGGCCCCTGGCGCGCGAGTTCGCTGAGCTTGCGGCGGGCGTGCTAGCAGCGCACGGGCTAGACGCCGTGCTCGCTTCGCGACCTGTCCCGACCCCTGCCCTTACGTGGGCGGCGGCTTATGACGGTGAAGCGTGCGGCGCGCTCATGGTGACGGGGTCCCATCATCCGCAGGGCTATCTGTGCCTCAAGATTCGCATGGGTGACGGCTCGACCGCCAACCAGGATGTCATCGAAGAGCTCGAAGAGACTATGGCTCCCGAGCCAATGGGGATCGAGGGGCAATATCGCACCGCGGATATCATTCCTGACTATATGCAGGCGGTGGCATCGTTTGTCGATGCCGAAGCCATCCGCGCCGCGCACTTGCGCGTGGTTGTCGATCCCATGGGCGGCGCAGCCCAGGGCTATCTAGCCGACTTGCTGCGCGAGCTTGGCGTTGAGGTGCACGAGATTCACGCCGGGCAGGCGTCTGACCAAGAAGATATCTGCCCCGACCCCGTTGAACCGTGGGTGGACGCTTGCGAGCGCACGGTTATCGAGGACGGAGCTTGCGCTGGCCTGGTGACCGACGGCGACGCCGACCGTATCGGCGAGGTTGACGAGCGCGGCAGATATATACATCCGCATCAGATCATGGCGCTCGTTTTGGGCGACTTGGTTCAATTTCGTAATTTGGAGGGGCGCGTCGTCGTCAATCTTTCATGCTCGACGCTCGTGCGTCGCATTGCCGAGGCGCTTGGCTGCCGCGTGACCGTCAAACCAGTCGGTTTCAAATATATAGCGGCGGAGATGAAGAAGGGCGGCGTCCTCATGGGCGGCGAAGAAGCCGGTGGTATCGGCATCGCCGCGCATATGCCCGAGCGCGATGGAATCCTCGCCTGTCTGATTCTGTGTGAGCTTATGGCAAAGACGGACGCGCCTTTGGGCGTTCTGGTCGACCAACTCGAGGACAGTTTTGGTAAGACGAGTTACGGTCGACGCGACTTGCGCCTTGAGGCCGAAGATGCCGAAACGTTACGAACCCTGCTGCCGGGCGTAAACCCCAAGTCGATTTGTGGCAAGGTGCCGCAAAACGTTAGTCATATGGACGGCTTGCGTCTGTCATTCGAGGATGACACGTGGCTGCTGGTCCGTCCTAGCGGGACCGAACCAGTGGTGCGCGTCTACGCCGAGGGGTTCTCGGTGGAAGAACGTGATGAGTTGCTCGATGCTGGCTGTGCTTTAGCTAGGGGGACGTATCCGCTTTAACCATGAGACTGCCTTATATAAAGAGATGCTCGGCGAGCGGTAGTTAACGGCTGGCAAACGTTAGTCGGATCACAAGATGTGTAGGAAATGTGTACGCCCAGATTCCCGCCCACGGCGCCCCTCCGGTCTGGCAATATATCTCCTTGCCGCGCGGCCCGGTGGAACCGGGAACCAGCGCAGGCGTGCACCTTGAGAACCGGATACTGCGAGGATGGACACTTACTTCAGTGTCGC
>JAPJOH010000022.1 GCA_030826265.1 Collinsella aerofaciens | reverse complement strand
TCCGTACATGTACGGATGAATGTGGGAGGTGTTCGGATGAAGTCGATAATCAAGGAGTGGATAAACCCCGCTCCCAACCGCCGAAGACACACGTAAACAGCATGTCCATGAGGGTATAATTTGCACCGTATGTCTGCACAACGCCTGTGCGCGTACGGTTTTACTCGGGCTACCGTCCATTTCCGTGGAGGCACGGTTCGGCGGCCCTAACAAGAGAGGGGTTCTATGTATAAGATCCTGGAGAAGACGCAGTTCTCGGAGAAGGTGTTCAAGTTCCGCATCGAGGCGCCTGCAATCGCCAAGCATGCGCACGCTGGACAGTTCCTCATGGTTCGCGCCAACGAGACGGGCGAGCGCGTCCCGTTTACCCTGGCCGGCTGGAACGGTGACGAAGGCTGGGTCGAGTTCATCTTCATGGTGATCGGCAAGACCACCGAAATGCTTTCCACCTACGAGGCCGGCGAGTCGCTGCGCGACGTCGTGGGCCCGCTGGGAGTTCCCACCGAGATGGCCGAGGGCCCCTGCGCCGTCATTGGCGGCGGCGTCGGCCTGGCAATTGCCTTCCCGGTCGCCAAGCACCTGGTCGAGACCGGTCACGAGGTGCACGCCATCATGGGCGCCCGCACCAAGGACCTCCTGCTCATGGAGGACCAGTTCCGCGAGCTCCTCGACGAGGACCACATCCACATCACCACTGACGACGGTTCCTACGGCGAGCAGGGCGTTGTCACCGCTCCGCTGGAGCGCCTGCTGCAGGACAAGGCCGTGAGCCAGGTCTTCTGCGTCGGCCCCGTTCCGATGATGAAGTTCTCGACCCTCACCGCCCAGAAATACGACACCCCCATCACCGCGTCGCTCAACCCCATCATGGTTGACGGCACCGGTATGTGCGGCTGCTGCCGCGTCGAGGTGGGCGGCGTGACCAAGTTCGCTTGCGTCGACGGCCCCGACTTCGATGCCACCCTGGTCGACTGGGATGACCTTCGTGCCCGCCAGGCCGCTTACCGTTCCGAAGAGGGCGAGTCCCTCAAGGCCTATGAGGAAAAGAGCTGCGCATGCCACTAGTTAACGGTCGTTTCGTTGCCGATATGAAGTCGCCCCGCACCCCCGATAACGAGGAGCCGGCTGCCGAGCGCGCCTGCGACTTCCGCCCCGTCGACAAGGGCTTCACCGAGGAGATGGCGCTGGCCGAGGCCGAGCGCTGCCTCAACTGCAAGAAGCCGTTCTGTGTTGAGGGCTGCCCCGTCAACATCAACATCCCCCGCTTTATCGAGCAGATCCGCGAGAAGGACTTCGGCGGCGCTCTCGATACCATCCGCGAGGACTCCATGCTTCCCGCCATCTGCGGCCGCGTCTGCCCGCAGGAGAACCAGTGCGAGGGCAAGTGCATCCGTGGCAAGAAGTCCGAGCCCGTGGCCATCGGCCAGCTCGAGCGCTTCCTGGGTGACCGCCCCGAGCTCGCCTCCACGCCCAAGATGGCCCCCAAGAACGGCAAGAAGGTTGCCGTCGTCGGCTCCGGCCCGTCCGGCATCACCTGCGCCGGCGAGCTCGCCCGCAACGGCTTTGACGTTACCGTCTTTGAGGCATTCTTCACCGGCGGCGGCGTGCTGGTCTACGGCATCCCCGAGTTCCGTCTGCCCAAGGCAGTCGTCAAGCGCGAGATTGACGGCCTGGAGGACATGGGCGTCAAGTTTGAGTACAGCTCCGTCGTGGGTAACATGGCCACGGCCGAGGAGCTGTTCGAGCAGGGCTTCGACGCCATCTACGTGGCGACCGGCGCTGGCCTGCCCAAGTTCCTCAACGTCCCCGGCGAGAACCTGCCCAACGTCTTCTTCGCGAACGAGTACCTCACCCGCGTGAACCTGATGAAGGCCAACAAGTTCCCCGAGTACGACACCCCCACCAAGCACGGCAAGAATGTCGTCGTCTTTGGTGGCGGCAACGTGGCTATGGACGCCGTCCGCACCGCCAAGCGTCTGGGCGCCGAGCACGCCATCATCGCCTACCGCCGTACCGAGGACGAGATGCCCTGCCGTCGCGCCGAGCTGCACCATGCCAAGGCCGAGGGCGTCGAGGTTCTGCCGCTCGTCTCCCCGCTCGAGTTTGTCGCTGGCGAGGACGGCTCCGTGTGCGCCGTCAAGGTCCAGAAGATGGAGCTCGGCGAGCCTGACGAGTCCGGCCGTCGTCGCCCGGTGCCCATCGAGGGCGCCATCGAGGAGATCCCCTGCGACGTCGCAATCTCGGCTATCGGCACCAACGCCAACCCCTTCGCAAAGAAGATCGGCGGCAAGATGGAGCTCAACAAGTGGGGCTACATTGTTGCCGACGAGGAGACCGGCCAGACCACCGATCCCCGTATCTGGGCCGGCGGCGACATCGTCACCGGTGCCGCTACGGTCATTCTGGCGATGGGCGCCGGCAAGAAGGCCGCCGCTTCCATCACCAAGAGCCTACTGGGCGAGTAATCATCCGCAGCGCTAGCTACCAAACGGCAAAGTCCCCGTCGAGCACACGCCCGGCGGGGACTTTTTCTATGCCGGCCGACTACCACAAAGGGGACAGGCACCTTTGTGGTGGTTGGGGACTGGTCGGCAAACCAATTCCGGCGTTTGTCTCAATCTGTAACAGTTAGACCCTGTTGAGCCTTGTAGTTGTTACAGATCAAGATATTGTGCGAACATCCACCTGTTCATCTCAATCTGTAACAGTTAGAGGTCAAATTCCCCGCCTGGTGTTACAGATCGAGACATTAGATTGGCGGCCATTCGGTTCATCTCAATCTGTAACATCTAGAGCCGTTTTGGGCAGCCTGGTGTTACAGATTGAGATTTTGCTAAAGCCGAGGATGGGCGCCGTCACCAAAACCTAGTGCTTGCGGCGCTTGGTCGCGGCGATGCCGGCCGCGGCAACGGTTGCGCCGGCGATGCCCAGGGCGGCGACCGTCATCGCGGCGGAGTCACCCGTGCTGGCAAGCTCCGTGCCGCCGGACTTCTTGCCGTTCTCGCCCTTACCCTTGAACTTGTCCGTCGTCACCATGGCCGTCGTCGAAGTCGAACTGCCCGCAGGGACCCCGGCGCCACCAGAGCCATCCGTACCGCCACCCTGCTCGCCGCCGTCAGGCGTCGGCTCGGGCTCTGGCTTCAGACCGGGATCGGGCGTCGGCTCAGGCACCGCCTCATCGGTCACCGTGATCGTAATGTTCAGACGCTCAGAATACTCGCTGTACGACATGCCAGGGCGCTGTGCCGCAATGCGCACATACATGTTGCTATCGAGCGCAATAGGCTCGGTGTACTTTACGCGGCCTTCGTCGCGGCAGGGGCAGGTGTCGTTGGTGGTGTACCAAATCGTCGTGCCATCCTCGGCCGAAAGCTCCAGCTTCGTTCCCTTGGGCACCGTAATGTAGTTCTCCTTGGGCGACCATGCACCAAACGTCGTCGCACCAATCGTCGCCACCGGTCGCGCCGGTCGCACGGCCTCGGCAGACACGCGAACGTCGACCTGCTTGGACAGCGCCGTGCCGTCCACCGCCGCCGTCAACGTCGTCAAACCGGGCAGAGCACCATGCAGCACAAACGTCGCCGCGCCGTCCTCGCCCGTCACGGCCTGGGTGGCATCGACAGAGCAGATAGCCGAGGACTCCAGCCCAACACTAACCTTGGCGCCCGCAAACGGCTTGCCCGCCTTATCGGTCACGTGCGCCACCAGCTCAAAGTCACTGCCATCAAGCATGGTCACGGCCTGCTCCACGTTGAGCTTGAGCTTGTCGGCACGAACGCCCACGACAAGCTCGCCACTTGCCCAGCGCGCCATGGCCGTGCCGGCGTAGTTGCGAGCACCGTCGAGCTCAAACGCCACCGTCGAGCCCGCCTCACACGCATCGGCATAGCGAATGCGCAGCACGCGCGACAGCGGCTTGCCATTGGGATCGTCCTGCTTGTCGAGCCACGTATACCTCACGTCGCCCAAGCCCTGCGCGCACAATGCGACCAGGGCATCGTCGCTCGCATCCATATACTGCGCAAACTCAACCTCGATGCAATCGGTATAGGCATGGGCCGAAGCAACCTCGGGTGCCGCCGTCGACACCAAGCCAATGTTCACCTCAGTCTGAATCGGCGGCACGCGCAGCCAAGCCGAACGCGCCTCCTCATACCCGTCCTTGGTCACGCGCACCTGATACCAGCCGGTCGGCGTATTCCAGTTGTACGCACCGTCCGCACTCGTCGCAAGCGGATTGTCCTGCTCATACTCCTCGGCATCCCAACGCACTGCATTGGTACCGGTCGCATCGTCGGCGCTCCACAGCTCAACCGTCGCGCCTTCAACCGTATTGGACAGCAGGCCCTCGTACACCACGCCCGCAGGGTCGGGTGCAGCCTTGGCAGCCACATTGCGATAACGCGCCTCGAAGATCGACTGCATCTTCTCGTCCGAGATCAAGCCGTCCTTGTTGGCCTTGTAGACCTCGGCATCAGTCAGCTCGCCCCAGTTGACCGTAATACGATTCTGGCACGCGCGCTCCACCTGCTCGCAGGCAACATCGTAGGCGCATTCGGCATTGGTCAGCTTAATCGCGCGCTCCGAACCTACGCTGGTCGAAGCCGCGTCATAGGCAGCGCCCACCACGGTACCCGCCGAACCGGCCGTCAGCACGCCGGCGATTGTCATAATGGAGCCCACTGCCACATCGGTGCTGTCGTGGCAGAGCTGGCGATACAGCAGATCCTCAAACGCACGCGCCTTCTCCATGGCGTCACGCAGCGCGTAAATGCACTTCCAATCGTCCTCGGTCTTCTCGGGCTTGGCAAGCAAGCGCGTATGCTGAAGCTCATAGCCCTCGCGCTCGCCCTTCACCTTCTGCATACGGACGTTCACGTTCTCCCAGTTCTTGCTGGCATCGTTCACGCCGTAAATGCCGGTAAAGATGCCAATGCCCTGGGTCGCCGCGGGAAACGCCTGGCCGGCCGCCTTCCACGCATCGGTCTTAAAGACCTGTCCGAACATCTCGCACTCGATCTTATAGCTCTTGAGTGAGCGAATCGTGCGGATGAGCTTCATATGGGCGCTCACGTCGCCGTTGCGCTTCCAGGCCATGAGCCATCCGCGCACCTTGGAGTTGTTGAGGCTATGGACCACATTCCAGTTGTCGTACAGGTTGTCCAGAATGTCGCACTGCATGGCGATCGAGTTAAACAGAAGCGCCTGGTTTTTGTTGTTATTGGAGTTCTCGATAAACTCCGACTCGATATAGGCCGTCTGCTCGCCATCGGGCGCGGCGACCTTAAAGCCCTTGACGGTATCGTCGTCAGCCGCCTTGTAGCTCAGTGAGCTGCCGAGCGCCTGGCCCAAATCGTTAAACCCGCTCGTCGACTGGCCGTTGTACTCGCTGGCCTTAATGCCCGCACACTTGTTGAGTGCCGCAGCGGTTGCGTCATTCCAGCTTCCATATTGGTTGAGCTGGCCGATACCCATCGACTGGCCCACCAGATCCTCGGCCTGCTGGGCAATAAACTCCGCTCGCGATGCATGGTCGACGAGCTCCTTGATGGCGGCCGCATCCGCAGCGTTCGCGCCCTGGGCCGCCGCGAGTTCCTGATACCAATCCTCGCTGGTGCCGTAAGCATCCTCAAAGATCATCTTGTCCACATTGACGCCATAGCTGTCGCCCTGCTGGGTCAGCAGCGCCGCCGACCCGCCGACCGCGGCCTTGAGCTCGGCCGCAAACTGCGCGGCCTCGTCGTTGCCAGCATCATCACCCTCGCCGTCGCTGGCAGCAGGGGCGCGACGAGCCTTACGGGCAGCTCCACCTTGGGCTTCGTCCTCTTTACCGTCCTTGTCCTCCTCGGCAAACGCATCGGCGACCATCTGGTCAATCGCGTCGTTAAAGGCCTCGTCGACATCATTAAACGAGTTATCCATCATATACTCGTGCCACTGCTGCACGGCATTCGAGAACTCCTGCTGGCGCTCCTCGGCCGCGGCGGAATGCTTTTTGGCCGAAGCGTTAGCGTCAAAACTCAGCATGGTCATAAGCTGAGCATTGGAGATGCGGTAGGTCTGCGGCATAAAGATTTGCTCAAAGTTGCCGCAGTTCACATAGGTTGAATCATTCGCCTTGTTAAACTCGTCGAGCAGCTTAAGGTAACCCTCGTCCACATACTCCGCCACATAGCGCACGCGGGTGCCCTCGCGCGACTTTTGGGTCAGAGGAATCGTCACCGTCTTGCCATCCACGCAGTCCACGTACAGGTCGAGCGTGTCGGCGGCCTCTTCGTTTCCCACCTCGAGCGTGATGTCAAAGGTCCAGTAGGCGTTCTTCTTTTGTGGCAGATGATGGAAGGTCCACAGGCTCTTGCCGGTGTCCTTGCCGTCCTTGACCAAGTTTTGCGTACCGCCACGATACGTCACATCAAAGTTCCAGACCGAAGCACCCGGAACATAGCGCACATAATTGCGAGCCGTTACCTCGGCAGCAGCGGCGGCGACATCGGTCGAGCCCACGCGCGCCTCGAGCGTCACACGCTCGGCGGCAAGCGTATCCTGCGGCAGGTCGTATTCAATCTTGGCACGACCGAGTTTATTGGTCTTACCGGTGTACTTTGCAGCCGACGAGCCCGTCCCCACGGTGAGCTGCACGCTCTTGCCCGGTGCCGCATAAACGTAAGCCACATTGCCCAGTAGGCTGTGAACGTCGGTGTTGTCGACCTCGATGCGCGATCCGCTAACCTCGAGTGTGGTGCTTCCCAGCGGCAATGTCACCTCGCCCAGCGTAATAAGCGGCGAGACGGCATAGATGCCCGCGGCCTTAGGCTTAAAGCGCACAAACACATCGGCGCCCATGCCCTTCTTCATATCGAGAACGAGGTTGTCGCCCTCCCAAGTTGTGCCAGCCCACATGGCATCGGAGCTGGCGCCGGCTTCGCGAGCGCCTGCGGACACATCCTCGACGGCATCCTTGGCCAGCGGAATCTCAATCTTGGCAGCCTGGCTGTCCTTGAGCTCGTAATGAATGCGCAGCTCGGTCTCCACGCCAACGACCGCGGACGAATCAGCGATAACCGAGCCCGCCGTCAGCCCACGCTCGGCACGATACGTCTCCACGTCAAACGTGGGGACGTCGAGCGTCACGTCGAGCTGTTTGCCGTCCTCAATCTTCACCTGCTTTTGCGCGATATGCTTACCCACGGTCAGCCCTAGGCGGCTAAACGTGGAATAGCTCGTCGCTTGGATGTCGTAGCTCGTCTTGTTAAAGGCGACGATGGTGTACGAACCGGCCTTAAGGCGCGGCGTCTCGGCCTTCATGATAGGCGTGGTGTCATCGTCTTCGTAACCCATCAAATAGGTGACACCGTCGGCGACCAGCTTGCCGTCGGACGTACGGAACACCAGCACGCGGTTGGCTCCCTGGTAGTCGCCCTTGGTCGTGACCGTCGCCGTACCCCAAGGCTTCAAGTCGATATCGACCTTGCCGGCCGAAGGCTTCACCGTCGCCGTCGCCCCACCCAGCCTGAGGCTGTCTTTGGGCTCGAGCGTTATCTCCAGATCCTGGTCCGCGTCGGCAATGACCTGCGACACCACGAGTGCTGTGCCCTGGATACGGAAGTCGTTTTCTTTGTCACCCTTGGCAGGCTTAAGCATCTTGCCACCGCTCTTCACCGTCAGATTGATGTTATCGAGACTATCGAGCTCAATGCGTTCGGTCTTATCCTGGCCCACAATCGGTTCAAGATAGCCCACGTTGAGCTCAATCGCGCGCGAGGCCGGAATCTTGGTAAAGTCCTCCGCCTTAATCTCTCCGATATTCCATGTGCCCGTCATCTGGTCGCCCGGGCGCGCCAGCACCATGTCATAGTAACCGCTGAGCGAAATGCGCAGGGTGGCTGCTGTCTTGGAGAGAGCGTCCGCTGTAAAGCTGCCGTCATCGCCAACCGCCAGCGGCGTGGACTGCCCCGCCTGCGCGAGTGTAGCCGTCGCGCTCTGGGGAAGTTTGCCCGTCACCTGGGCCGCCTCGCCCATCCACTCAAACGTGTAGGCAGGCTTCGAGGAATCGACGGAGTCCTTGCGATCGGCCACGGCATCGGCAAGCTTTTTGACCATCGAGGGGTTGCCAGCCGAATCGGTCGCATAGGCATAGATGGTCTGGCCTTCACTAAAGGGAATCGCATACGTTACGCCATCGATTGTCACGCGCTCATTATAGTCGCCCGGATAGCCCGCCTCACCAAACTGAAGATCGGGGTTCATCACGCGCAGGGCAACGGCATTATGGTTCGTCTCGTTTCCGTATCTCGTGTTCTCAAAAGCTCCCCACTCTATCATTTCCACGCTTTTGGGTAGCACAATCTCTTTGCCGGCAATCGCAGGATCAAGAGAGGCGAATGCGAGCGCCCCGATAGATTTGACTCCATCGCCGATCGTCACCGACGACACATGTGAGCACCCGTCAAATGCATAGTGCCCGATCCGCTCCACCGTGCCCGGCACATTGATCTGCGTAAAGGTGAGCACTGTTGTGTCCGAGACATAGAACTGTGGCACGCCGCAATAGGCGAATGCAAGATAGTCGATAGTTTTGACCGAAGGCGGCAGCGTTGCCACCACCTTGTCGTCAAGTTGTTCACATTCCTTAAAGGCCTGCTCGGGAATCGTGGTAAAGGCCGCGTTGTTGGGCCAGGTTACCGTTTGGAGCGTCTTGCTTTTGTAGAATGCATAGCTCTTGAGCTCCTCGACCGAATCGGGCAGTGCGATCTCTTTGATGCTGCTGCCGCCCAAGCCTCCAACCGAGCGGACATGCGAATTAGGGGCGAAGGTGATCGATGTGAGCGCAGCGCTTCCCATACCCGTAAGGCTTACGACATTTTTGTCGTCGATGGTCGAGGGCACCTCCAACGTGGTAATGCCCGCGTCGCCATACTCGATAGAAATTTCGTTGGTGAGGCTATCAATCGAGAAGTAGTACTGCGCGGGAGTCTGCTCGCCGGCCACGTAGCCATCATCGTATTCGCCTTTTACGCCCGTGGCGCCCTTCGAGGTTGCCCAGAGTTCAAGTTCCTCGTTCCAGGTTGCCTCGGCACCGGAAGCCTCCTCTTGCTTCTGCTGCTCGGCGAGTTCCTTGCCCTCGACAAGATCGGTGGCGAGCGTACCCGCAGGTGTGCTCTCGGTCTGCCCGGCGCCCGTCAGGCCTGCCGCCAATGCAATCTCGGAGTCCGGGGGCGTAAGGACGTCATCGGCGGCGGGCACTGTGGGGTCGGCAACGCCGGCATCGGGCGCGGGGTCGGCGGCGTCGGCGGCATCGGCATCGTCTACTTGTTCGACATCCGTCTGCACAAAGGTGCTATCGGTGGTGAGGGTCTCGGCAAACGCGCCCGCGGGCAACGAACCCGTCACCATGGTGAGGGTCACCGCGGCAACGGTCAGGCGGCGGCAAAGCGCTCGAACAGTGGTCCACCTCATGGTCGTTCCTTTCCTGAAACCAAAAGTCATCCAGCGTAATCGTCGTCCAAAAACAAAGCGAACGGTAGGTTCATATATACGAACCTACCGTTCTACCTGCGCAAACCGCCACAAAGGGGACAGGCACCTTTGTGGCGGTTTGGGGTCTGGTCGGCGAACCGATTCCGATGTTTGTCTCGATCTGTAACAGTTAGGCCCTGTTGAGCCTTGTAGTTGTTACAGATCGAGATATTGCTCCAGCCGCCCCCGCTTTGTCTCAATCTGTAACAGTTAGAGACCAAATTCCCCGCTACGTGTTACAGATCGAGACGTTAGGTTGGCGGCCATTCGGTTCATCTCAATCTGTAACATCTAGAGCCGTTTTGACTGGCTTGGTGTTACAGATTGAGATTTTGCTAAAGCCGAGGATGGGCGCCGCCGCCAAAACCTAACGCTTGCGGCGCTTGGTTGCGGCGATGCCGGCAGCGGCAACGGTTGCGCCAGCGATACCTAGGGCGGTGACCGTCATTACGGTGGTATCTCCCGTGGTAGCCAGGACAGCATCGCCCTTCTTGGTCGGCGCGGCTTTCTCAACCGTCTTGGTCGTGGCGGTTGTCGTGGCCGGCTTAGCCGCGGGTTTGGTCTCGGGTTTCGTCTCAGGCTTGGTTTCGGGCTTGACCTCGGGCTGCGGCGTCGGATTGGGATCCGGCGTAGGCTGCGGATCGGGAGTCGGCGTGGCTTCAGGCGTAAAGGTCAAATCGGTGTTGAGCCACAGAGTGAAGATACAGCCGCTCTCGGGATCAACTACACTCGCTTCGCCCATCTGGTAGCCGCACTCCTGGCCGTTGATCACCAGCTTGGTGTTGGGCGTAAAGTAGAATCCGCGCGCGGGCTTGAGGTAGATACCGTAGCGATAGGTCACGCCAGGCTTAAAGGCGTCGATGTGGTTCGTGATGTTCTGATCCCAGAACTCCTGAGAGTTCACTTCGCTGCCGTCGCTACCCGTCCAGTACTCACACTGAGGAAGGAAGTTGGAGCCCGTCGGAACATTCGCCGTAAAGACCGGCTTATCGCCTGCCTTGAAGGTGGTCGTGGCGCCGTTGATCTCGATAACGTCGATGGCCCGCCATTCGTCGATCGGCTGCTCGCACAGCATATTGTCAGCGTTTGGCGCGAAGACGCCGTTGACGGTCTTGATGTGGTGCGTCCAATGGCCGTTGACGTACATCATGCAGTCATTGCCCACGGTATTGTCGCCCTTGAGCCTCAGCTCGACGGAATACATGTAGAACTTGCCCTCTTCGAAGTGTTCGATCCTCCTCGCGCCCGTCGGATACTTGGCGGGGTCGGAATACCAGAAGGCAACGGGCGTGAGCTCCGCGGGGTCGCTGCCATCCATCTCCTCCCAGCACTCGTAGGCGATCTCGTACTTGTCGGCGTCAGCAGCGGGAATCGTCGCGGTCGCGCGGGGCGCCTCGCCGGGCGCGTAGTTGGTCTTCACGTCGTTGACGTTCAGGTTATGGAGGGCTTCGTTTTCTGACGCAACGAGCGTAATTTCGCTATTGATGGCGTAGCGGAGGTAATAATCGTACCTGGTTTCGTTGAGGATAGTCGAGCTGCCTTCATAGTCAGTTCCGGTATACTCCAGTGCCGAGCCAATATAGAGAGCCTCATTGCGCGTGAGTCGATACGAGCCGCCTGCCGCGCCACCCGTAAAGGTCAGCGTCAGCCTCATGTGATTGCCAACGGGTTCGAAGCGAGCCGTCACGTCGGACATGGACGCATCCTGAACTTCGACCAGAGTGCCCGAAGCGGCATCGGCCCTGTAGTACTTAACCTCGACAACTTCGCTCGCAAGCGCTTCTGGAATGCCACCCTCAACATCGGGAAAATCATGGGTATACGACTGGCCCTTTTCGAGCGTGATGTTGTCCGAAAGCTCGCAGTTCGTATAATGATCGACCACGGTCGTATTGACCCTAACGCCGCCCCCGCCTGTCACATCGGTCACGCCACAGGGCATGATGGCGTTGCTCGCCGGCATGGCGGCATTGTCGTCGCCAGAAGCGTTTTGCCCAGCGAGCGCAGCACCGCTAGGCTCATTGGCGGCATCGGCTGGGATTGTCTGCTGAGGCTCAACGGTGGCTTGCGCCGCCGGAGCAGCATCGGTTGCAGGCGCGGTCGAAGCAGCTGGCGCGGTCGTTGCAGCCGTATCCTCCGCAACCGTCGGCGTCACCGGAGCCGCGGCAACCTCATCCGTCCCAGCGGCGGGATCGGCGCATTCCGTCGCCAGCGCCACGCTCGGCAGCAGCAACTGACCGACCATAAGCGCACACGCGCCGGCGCAAGCTATTTTGGCACCCACACAACGCCAGGTACCGTGAACCAGCGAGCAGGTGGACTCACGTTGAGCTTGCTTGTCAAAGTGGCTTACGTTCATAACGGCCTCCTTGGTCGTAGGGACATACCACCACAAAGGTGCCTGTCCCCTTTGTGGTGGTCCTGTACCACCAAGATGTGCCAAATGACTCCATATGCCTAGGTTCGTAGATGTGAACCTAGGCCTCTACCTGCGGTTTAATTCAATATGATTTCGCCATCGCCACACTCGTCCCGGGAACGCTACAATCGAGGACACGATTATTCGTCCACCCAAAGGACCGTCCTTGAACCTGAGCAGGCCTAAAATCAACGCGCTTCTGGCACTCGCGCTCTTCACCTTCGCCTTCCTTGCCGCCGAGTTTCGTTTCGACGTCAACGTCGGGCTGCTCGCCGGTGCCGAACGCGTTGTAATCGCACAGGGCTTTATTCTGGGTGCGAGCGTGCTCGGCTTTATCGGATATGCACCACTGCTCGGTCTCGCCCAACGCAAAGGCCAGCCCCAGGCAGTTGTCAGCGCCGCCGTTCCCATCGCCATCCTGGGATTGACCCAGATCCAGTCCCCCACGGGTTCGCTTGCCCTCGAGATTCTGGGCTGCCTCGCATTCCTCGGACTCGGCCTGCTGGGCGCCGCTGCGCACCACGCCTTTTCACTGGCGTTTCAAGACGATCCCAAGCTCGCCACCGGTGCGGGAGCAGCCTATGCCGCGGGCATCCTGATGCAGTTCGCCGTCAACCTGCTCAATTGCGGCGGTATCGCAGAGCTCATCGTCCTTGGCGCAGCGACTATCGCCATATCCGCCCTCAGCGTCGTTCCCCAAAAAGCTGCCGAGAGCTCCAGCCCCGCCATCAATCCCTTTGCTGAGTCCTCTCATGCCCTCGCCAAGCAGGCATGCTGGAGCATCGCGCTCGTCATGATTCTTGCCTGTCTGTTCTCCACCCTCGACAACGTGGTCACACTCTCCAACGCCCACGGCACCATTGCCGTGCAGACTTGGCCGCGCCTCTTTTTGGCGGCAAGCGGCCTTGCCGCCGGTCTTATCTTTGACCTTGCCGAGCGCCGCTACATGGGACTTGTCATGCTCGGCATCGCCGTGCTCTCGACCATTTCCATCCTGGCCGTGGAGGCCGGCGCCGATCCCAACCTAGGCCTTGTCGTCTTTTACCTGAGCTCGGGCTTTTTCGTCACGTTCTTTACCGCCACCTTTACACAGCTGGCACCGCACATGCATGCGCCCGCCCTTTGGGCTAGCATGGGCCGCGCCGCCAACAATGTATGCGCTTTCACCACATCGGGCATCTCGGTTGCTCTCGTGACCTCGGATAACGTTGCCCTCATTATGATCGGTGCGCTCGTTTTGCTCGTCGCCGCCTGCGCGGCGTTTGTAGCCGCGGGCCTGTTCCGCCTGCCCCAAACCGAGCGGGAGCGCGAGCGCGAGCAGCTGGCAGAAGAAGCACTCGCCACCCCCACCATCGAGGAGCAACGCCAGGCCTTCATCGCCAACCACGCTCTCACCCCGCGCGAAGTCGACGTGCTCATAGCCGTGACCCAGGATGAACGCCCGCTCAAGCAGGTTGCCGAGGAACTCGGTATCTCGATGCGCATGGTACAGCGCCACCTGAGCTCCATCTACCAAAAGACCGACACGCAGACGCGCGCCGGTCTCACCAAGGCCTTCCCCTCGGCCTAAAACAAAAACCACCGCAAAGGTGCTTGTCCCCTTTGTGGTGGTTATTGATCGGCTAGCCTTCGAGCTGCGCTACCTTGTAGCGGTAGGCAGCGGCGATGACATCTTTGCAGCCCTCGCGGCCCAGCTTGGCGCGGTTGACGACGATGTCCTTGCCACTCGTCATCTTCCACTTTCCGGCGCTGTAGCGCTTATAGAACGCCTCGCGCGCCTTCTGCTGCTGCTTGACCAGCTTGGCGCCCTTCTTTTTGTTAAGGCCGCGCTTCTTGCGCACGATCTCGACGCGGTCCTCAAAGGGTGCGGTCACCAACACGGCAATGTGGTTGGGATTGTTACGCAGCAGGTAATCGGACAGACGGCCTTCGATAATGCAGCTCTCGGTCTCGCCCAGATCCAAAATCACCTGGCTCATCTTTTGGAACAACTTGTCCGAGTACGAACGTGCATCGTAGCGGTCGGGCAGAAACGCCATATTCTCCACGGCCAGGCGCTCGTCGTAGGCAGCCATCTTGTCGAGCGACTCGCCCGCGCGCAGCGACGCGCGCACCAGCAGCTCGTTATCGTACAGCGGAATCCCCAACTCGTCGGCAAGCATGCGACCAATCTCGTGGCCCTCGGCGCCAAAGTCGCGCGCGATGGTAATGACCACAGGATTCTTCTTATTCTCCAGATCGCTCATCGCGATTCCTTTCTCTATGTGACAAAGGGACAGTCCCTTTGTCACATTCTACGCTGCCACAATACGACGTTGATACGCTCGGACCAGCAGCGAGATACCAAAGTTGAGCACAAAGTACATCGCAAACACCAGGCCGTAGAGCATAAGCACCTGCGACAGATCGATCGCGTGGGCCATCACGACGTTGGCCGTGTACATGAGCTCGGCCACGTTAATGCCCGAAAGATACGAGCTGTCCTTGATGACGGTCGTGCACTGGCTAAACAGCGCCGGAATGATCGTCTTAAACGTCTGCGGCAGAATGATGTAGCGCATGGTGGCAAAGAAGCCAAAGCCCTGGCTCTGCGCCGCCTCAAACTGGCCACGCGGAATCGAGTTGAGGCCTCCGCGCACAATCTCGGCCATAACAGCGCTGGTAAACAGCGTAAAGGCGATGGTCGAAATCACAATGTCCAAACCCTGCACCGTAAAGTAGATAAACAGGATCCACAGCAGGTTTGGCGTGCAACGGAACAGCTCGATATAGGCGCTCACCAAAATACGGAATGGACGGGGCGCATAACTTTTAACGAGCGCCAGCACCGTGCCAAAGATGAGCGAGAAAAAGATCGACAGCGCCGAGATCTCGATCGTCTTAACAAAGCCGCCCCAAATGTAGAGCAGGTTGGTCGCGTTGAAGATTTCCATGCGCTAGGCCTCCTCTACGTTGTCGAGCCCCAGCTCGGCCAGGCTCACGCCGCGCGGACGCTCCTTGGAGCGGCGCTCGAGCCACTGCACCAGCATGGCGAGCGGAAAGCAGATGATGAAGTACATAAGGCAGCAGACGATGTATCCCTGCAGGTAACCGTACAGACTCACAAAGTTGTCGGAACGGTACATAAGGTCGCCGCCGGCCACAAGCGCCAGCACCGACGTGTTCTTGACCAGGTTGAGCGCCTGGTTACACAGCGGCGGCAGAATGATCTTGAATGTCTGGGGCAGCACGATGTACCAGTACGCCTGGGCACGGGTGAAGCCCTGGCTCTGGGCCGCCTCCATCTGACCACGCGGAACCGCCTCGATACCAGTGCGGATAACCTCCGAAATGTAGGCCGCGTGATACAGGCCCACGCCCAAGAAGCCCAGCACAAACGGCGCGATGCGCACCGGCTGGTCGGCACCGGTTATGGCCTGCAAAAACTGCGGACCGGCCATGTACATAAAGAGCACCTGCACGGGCAACGGGGTGTTCTGGTAAAACTCCACGTACACGCGGCTTATGGCGCGCAGCACGCGCGAGCGAGTGGTAGAGAACACGCCCAGCAGCGTGCCCAGCACCAGCGACAACAGCAGGCCGGCAACGACCACTTGCAGCGTCACGCCAAAGCCCTCCCAGAAGGGCCCCATGTTTTGAAATGTCGTCGACCAACGGTCGGCGTCAAATAATCCTTCGAGCATTTGATTCCTTCCTTGGACGATGTGCCTATACAAGACCCCAGGTCTTGACCTCTTGGTCGAGCCAGCCGTCGGTCAGGCGATCGCAAATCACCTGATCGACCACGGCCGAAAGGTCGCAGCCCTTCTTGGTCGCCACGCCGTAGCCCTGCTCGCCAAACTTGACCTCGGGCTGCAGCAGCTCAACGGTCTCGTTCATGTAACCGGCCAGCGTGGAGCGGTCCATGGCAAAGACATCGATATTGCCGGCGTCGAGCGAACTCTTGATGATGGGGTAGCCGCTAAAGGCCCTAAACTCGGGCTTGCAGCTAAAGCCGTTGTCCTTGATCATCTGCTCGATCAGGCCCTGCGTGGTAGCACCCTGGCTCACGCCGATGACCTTGCCGTCCAGGTCCTCAATCGAGGTAAAGCCCGAACGCTTCTTGACCATGAGTCCCACGTAGTCGGTGCGGTACGGCGTCGAGAAATCCCAGCTCTTCTTGCGCTCGTCGGTGATGGTGTAGGTCGCCGCGACCACGTCAAGCTGGCCGTTATCGATCAGCGGGCCGCGCGTCTTGGGCGTTACATCGGTAAACTCGACAAGCTCCTGGGCACGGGCCTCCTTGTAGCTCACGCCAAAGACGGCAGCGGCGATCTGGTAGCACAAATCGACTTCCATGCCCTCAAAGCGACCCTTGGCGGTGTCGTAATAGCCGTAGCCGGGAACGTCCTTCTTAACGCCGGCGTTCAGATGGCCACGCGACTTGATGGCCGCAAGCTTGGACCCCTTGTCGGAGCCCTCGCCGCTGGTGGAGTTGCCGCAACCGGTAAGCGCGGTCCCCGTCAGCGCAAGCATGCCGGCGCCCGCCAGCTGCAAAAAATGACGGCGCGACACGGCCGCCCTCGTCATATCCGTCATGTCCATCACCGCGCCTAGTGCAGAATCTTGGACAGGAACTCGCGGCAGCGCGGGTTCTCGGGGTTGTCGAAGAAGTGCTCGGGCGTGCCCTCCTCCAGAATGCGACCGTCCTCCATAAAGATGACGCGGTCGGCCACCTGGCGCGCAAAGCCCATCTCGTGCGTCACGCAGATCATGGTGATGTCCTCCTGCGCGAGCTCAATCATAACGTCCAGAACCTCCTGGACCATCTCGGGGTCGAGCGCCGAGGTCGGCTCGTCAAACAGGATGATGGGTTGCTTGGTGCACAGGGCACGGGCGATGGCGATGCGCTGCTGCTGACCACCCGAGAGATTCTGCGGATACTCGCCGGCCTTATGTGCCATGCCGACGCGCTTGAGCGCAGCGATGGCGATCTCGGTCGCCTCCTCCTTGCTCTTCTTTTGCAGTTTGATGGGCGCGAGCGTCAGGTTGCCCAGCACCGTCATGTTGGGATACAGGTTGAACTGCTGAAACACCATGGAACTATACTTGCGAGCCATCTCCAGGTGATTCTTTTTGGTGAGCGGCGTACCGTCGATGACAACCTCGCCCGACGTGGGCTCCTCCAGATAATCGACGCAACGGATGAGCGTCGATTTACCCGAGCCGGAAGGCCCGATCATTACGAGCTTCTCGCCGCGTTTGACGGTGAGGTTGATATCTTTGAGCACATGCAGGTCGCCAAAGTACTTGTTGAGATGCTTGATCTCGATCATGTCTGCCATGAATGTCCCTTCCCTGCGTTTACACGAGTTGAACTATTGTACGGAAAGAATCACGTTTCCGCAGCCCACACTACATTCCCGTAAAGAACCCGCAACCTTCCACCTAGTCATTGGGGACAGACTTAAATGAGTACCTGCTCATTGGGCACTCATTTAAGCCTGTCCCCAATGAGTGCCCAGCCCAGCAAAAAGGGGCGCGACCATGACGGCCACGCCCCCCCTAAACATCAACTATGTACCGCTCGGCCCCTACGCGAGTTTGGCTCCGACGATCTTTGCCGCGGCCGGCTTATCGAAGTTGCCACCGGTGGCCTTGCCGAGTGCGCCCATAACCTGGCCCATCTGCTTCTTGGACGTGGCGCCCAGCTCGGCGATAACCTGCTCGATCAGGGCCTCGAGCTCCTCGCCCGAAACCTGCGCGGGCAGCAGGCTCTCCAGAATCTTGACCTGCTCGGTCAGGTTGTCGGTACGCTCCTGGTCGGTGCCGGCCTTGATGGACATCTCCAGCGTCTCGCTCGTCTGCTTGATCAGACGCTTGATCATGCTGTTGACGTCTTCCTCGGTCACATCGCGGCGCTCATTGACCTCGATATTCTTCACCTCGGCCTTAACCTGGCGAATGATGGACAGGCGAACCTTGTCCTTGGCCTTCATGGCCGCAATCATTTCCTTCTGCAGCTCTTCGTTGGTCATCTGCAAATCCTCCTCAATAGTGTGGGCGGCACTCGCGCGAGCACCGCCCCATGATTACTCAGTCGTCGACGAATCGTCGGTCGAACTCTTGGTGACACCCTTCAGACTCACGTTATAGGGTACGTCTTTGGGCATGGGGTTGACGGTGATGTCGGCATCCTTCTTGTACTGCTCCAGCCACTCGCTGTACGCGGTGCTGGCCGCTTGCGTCTTCACCACGTTGGAGACGTACTTTTTGATGTCCTTGGGCACCTGGTTGATGTCATCAACCTGATTATCGACATGGAAGTAGTCGGTGCACTTGATGATGTGGTAGCCATAGGTCGACTCGACGACTTCGCTCACGTCGCCCTTGTTGAGTCCCTCGAGCGCCGTCTGGTAGCTGTCGACAAAGGTGGTGAGCTTATCCCAGCCCACATCGCCCTTCTTCTCCTTGGAACCGGTGTCCTCGGAGTACTGCTCAACGGCGTCCTCAAAGCTCAGCTCACCGGAGTTGATCTTGTCCAGGCACTCCTGCGCCTTGGCCTTGGCGGCAGCCTTGTCCTCGTCGGAAGCGTCGGAATCAACCTTGATCAGGATGTTCGACGAGCGGCGGGCGTCGTTGTAGCTGGACAGATTTTCGTTGATGTAATCGACAATCTCGCTGTCCTTGGGCTTGCTCGTGGGCGCGACGGCATCCTTGAGTTTCTGTTGCGCCAGACTCTCCTTGAGCGAGTCCTTGTAGGTGTCCTCGGTATAGCCGTAGGTCTTGAGGGTCTTCTTAAAGGCCTTGGCTCCGCCCGCGCTCTTGCACGCGTCCTTCCAAGCCTTCTCGACCTCCTCGTCCGACACCGTCACGCCGTTCTCCTTCTGTGCCTGTTGAAGCAGAATCTGCTGCGTGTAGGAGTCGATGAGTTGCTTGCGGTACTTCTTGGGCGTGAGGTCGTTGTCAACCAGATACTGCGCCCAATCCTCATCCTTGGTGTAGCCGTAGGACGTGCGCATGCTCATGATCTGCTTGGTCACGGTGTCCTCGGTAAGGTTGGTGCCGTTGATAGTGGCAGCAACACCGCCGGTCAGCTTGTAGCCCGAGGTGTCCTCAGCCTGCGACATAAGGCCGGAGCACGCCATCGCCGAGACGGAAAGCAGCATCGCCAGCACGCCGATGACCACCAGAACGATCTTGACGGTCTTAGACACGTACGTCTTGCGCTGCTTCTTGCGAGAGCTGGAGGCAGCGCGGGCCTGCTGCTCGGGCGTCGGCGCGGCCTCGGAGTTCTTTTTCTTATTTGCCATAGTTGGCCTTTCGCATAACGAATCGAACAAACGCCATTGTGTCACAACGCAGCCCCCGCGGCACGCTTGGTGCATTGGGGACAGATTAATCTGCACCATTTTGGTGCAAAGGGGACAGCTCTGGCAGCCGGCAGTTAGGGACAGTCCCCAAGTGCCGACTCAGCCCCACCTTAGAAGTGGCGGCGGATGGCGTCGACCATGCCCTGGGGCGTGGTCTGGCCGAGCACGTCGGCTGCGGCATCGGCGCCCATAAAGATGTTCATGAGTGCCTGCAGGGCCTCGACCTGGCCGCCCGGCTCGGCGATGCCAAGATTGATGACGATCTGCGCCGGCACCGGAGCGCCCATGCCAGCCATAGCGTTAAATGTCACGGGCGCGGCGGGCTTCACCACCGCGATATAGGGCTTGGCCACAAACCCCGGATCGGTATGCGGAATGGCAATGTTTGCCGCCGGCATAGCGAGACCCGTGGGATAGGCATCCTCGCGCGTGCGGACGGCATCGAGCCAACCGGATGCAATGTAGCCATGTGGTGCAAGCTCGCCCTCAAGCCGCGCGAACACCTCATCCGGCGTCGCACACTCCCAATCAAAAAACACCAACTCAGGCGTAAACAGCGCTTCGTTATCCGCCATGCGCTCACCTCTCTCACCTAGTCATCGGAGGCGTTCTTGAATGACTAGTCGTTAAAGACCGTCCCCGATGACTACCCAAAACAAAAGGTGGCCACGCGCGCCTTGGCGCCAATGACCACCCTGACTACTCGGCTAAATTGTACTGTGCACCGCTAGCCGCGGGGCGCATCAATTGCGACCTTGCCGCTCTCCAGCACGTGGACACGGCCGTCGGCGAGCATCTGAACAACCTCGGGATACAGCACGTGCTCAATCGCATGGATGTGCTCCTCGAGCGTGTCGACATCCCAGCCCTCCTCAACAGCCAGCGCGCGCTGGGCGATGATGGGGCCGTTGTCGTAGATCTCGTTGGCAAAATGCACGGTCACGCCAGTCACCTTGACACCGCGCGCAAAGGCATCGTCGATCGCATGCGCACCGGTAAAGCTCGGCAGCAGCGCCGGATGCAAGTTGACCACGCGGTTGGGAAACGCCGCCAGCAGCGGCGTGTGCACCATGCGCATGTAGCCGGCCATGACCACATACTCGCAGCCGCGCTCGAGAAGCTCGTGCGCGATGATCTCGTCGGCGGCAATAGGGTCGGCATAGACATCCTTGGACAGCGTGAGCGTCTGGATGCCCGCGCGCTCAGCGCGCTGCAAACCCTTAGCCGAAGGACGGCTCGACACCACAAGCTCAATCGAAGCGTTGAGCTTGCCGGCGGCGATCAGATCGATCAACGCCTGCAGGTTGGTACCCGAACCGCTGATGAGCACACCGATCTTGAGCGGCTCGGCCGTATCGGTGCCGGTCGGACGGGTGTAGGGCACAAAGCCCAGGCCCTCGGCAGCAGCCATCTGCTCGTTAGCGCTCATCGGAGTACACGACCTTACCGGAACCCTCGACGCACTCGCCCACGCGGAACGGCTTCTCGCCCAGCGCGACCAGGGCCTCGGTAACCGCGGCCTCGTCCTCGGGGGCGACGATCAGGCACAGGCCAACGCCCATGTTGAAGGTCTTGCACGCCTCGTTGGGCGCAAGCTCGGCCTGGCACGACACATAGGTGATGACGGGCGGAACGTCCCAACCCATCTCGGCACCGTTGCGGGTGACCACGGCGTCGACGTCGTCGGCGAGCGCGCGGTTGAGGTTCTCGGTAATACCGCCGCCAGTGATGTGGGCGATAGCGTGCACGTTGGCGCCGCCGCGCAGCAACTCAAGAATCGGCTTGACATAGATGCGCGTGGGGGCCAACAGGGCGTCTGCCAGCGATGCGCCGCCGAGCTCCTCGAGCGGACGGCTCAGCTCCTCGGCCTTAGCGGCGGCCTCGGGCGTGCCCGGCTTAATACCGTCGACGCCGATGACCTTACGCACGAGCGAGTAGCCGTTGGAGTGCACGCCGGTGGAAGGCAGGCCCAGAATCACGTCGCCGGGGCGGACGTTCGCGGGGTCGAGCATCTTGGGACGGTCGACGACGCCCACGGTAAAGCCGGCAAGGTCGTAGTCGGCCGGAGCCATGACGCCGGGGTGCTCGGCCATCTCACCGCCCACGAGCGCGCAGCCCGCGAGCTTGCAGCCGTCGGCCACACCCTTGATGATCTTTGCCATGTGCTCGGCCTCAATGTGGCCGATGGCAACGTAGTCCAGGAAGAACAGCGGCTCGGCGCCCGAAGCCAAAATGTCGTTGACGCACATGGCGACCAGGTCCTGGCCCACCGTCTCGTGACGATCCATGATCTGGGCGAGCACAAGTTTGGTGCCCACGCCGTCGGTACCGCTGATCAGAATCGGGTCCTCCATATCCTTAAGCGCGGCGGCCGAGAATAAGCCACCAAAGCCACCGATACCGCCGATGACCTCGGGACGATTGGTGTCCTTAACCATTTGCTTAATAGCGTCGACGGCGCGGCCGCCCTCGGCGGTATCGACGCCGGCATCCTCATACGTCACATGCTTGCTGTCGCTCATCTGAGCCTTCCTCTCCCACTACCGTGGCGCCGCCCGGGCGCCAAACGGTGCTCATAGTTGCGTTCATTTCGGCGCGCGCCATAACAGCACGCGCCGTCATATCAACAAAACAGCAGGTAAAACCTACCAAAATGAACCTGTTCCTACATGGCAGGTTTTAGGCCTCGCCGTGCTTCTCTTCCCAGCTGCGGTCGTCGTATTTCTCGACCACGGCGTCGTCGTCAAAATGCAGCGGCTTATCCAGGTTTCGGGGCTTAAAGCCCTCCATAAACTTGTCGCGGCCAAAGCTCTCGGGAATCGCCACGGGGTAGCGGCCGGTAAAGCACGCATCGCAGTAGCCGCCCTTGGGCATGACCTTCAGCAGGCCCTCGACCGAAAGGAAGGCCAGCGAATCGGCGCCGATATACTCGCAAATCTCGTCGACCGTCTTGTTGGCGCTGATAAGCTGCGACTGCACGTCGGTATCGATACCGTAGAAACACGGCCAGATGACCTCGGGCGAGTTGATGCGGATATGAATCTCCTTGGCGCCAGCGTTGCGCAGCATCTTGACGAGCTGCACCATGGTGGTGCCGCGCACGATGGAGTCGTCGATGACGACCAGGCGCTTGCCCTCGATGTTGTCGCGCAGCGGGTTGAGTTTCATGCGCACGCCCATGGCGCGCAGCTCCTGCGTAGGCTCGATAAACGTACGGCCCACATAGCGGTTCTTGATGAGGCCCTCGCCAAAGGGAATGCCACTCTCGTGCGAATAGCCCTCCGCGGGCGGCAGGCCGGAGTCGGGCACGCCGATGACCAGGTCGGCCTCGACGGGCTCCTCATGTGCCAGCTGACGACCCATGTCATAACGGCAGGCGTAGACGCTCTTGCCGTTCATGATGGAATCGGGGCGAGCAAAGTAGACCTGCTCAAAAATGCAGTTAGCAGGCTCTTCGGCGGCAGGCACGCCCTGCTCGGACACAAGGCCCTCGGCGCTGATGCGCAAAATCTCACCGGGACGGACGTCGCGGACGTACTCGGCGCCCACGATATCGAGCGCGCAGGTCTCGGAGGCAACGACCCAGCCGCCGGCGCGCGTGACATGGGTGGTGGCGTCGACCGTCGCGGCGCCGTCCTGCGACGGCAGCTGCGAAACGGATGCGGCATCGGCCTGGTCCAGGCCCTCATCCACCAGCTTGCCCAGCACGAGCGGGCGAATGCCGTGCGGATCGCGGAATGCGTAGAGCGCCTGCTCGTTGATGAGCGTCATGGCGTAGCCGCCGCGCACGAGCTCCATGGTCTTGCGAATGCCCTCGCGCAGATGGCCAGTACGCTGAGTAAAGTAGCCGATGAGTTTGGTCGCGACCTCGGAATCCGAGTTGGAGAGGAACGGTACGCCCAGCTCGATCAGCTGGCGACGCAGCTCGTCGGTGTTGACGAGGGTGCCGTTGTGCGCGAGCGCGATAATGACGCTATTGATGGTAGAGAGGTGCGGCTGAGAGGCTTCCCAGCTCTTGGCGCCGGCGGTGCCGTAGCGCACATGACCCACGGCCAGCTGACCGGAGAGCGTCGACAAGTCGGCATTGGAGAACACGCGGTCGAGCAGGCCCAGATCCTTGCGGACCATAACCGTACCGCCGTCACCAACGGCGATTCCCGCCGATTCTTGGCCGCGATGCTGCAGTGCACGCAGGCCAAAGTACGTCAGTCGAGCCACGTCGCGATCGGGCGCCCAGACACCAAAAACGCCGCATTCCTCATGCAGCTGGTCAGAGTCCGGATCATACGTCGACATGGCGTTCACCTGTCCCGCGGCACGCTCGGCCGCGCGGATGGTTTCTTGAGACATGGCATCCCCTCAGAGCCTCGTATTTTGGCGTTACCCGCCTTATTATACGCACGGCGCGACGCGCTCCCCCGCGCATGAGCAGCGCTTTTTAAAAGCCCACCGAGCTTATTATCCGTTTTGCGACCAAACATTTTATTGGGTAGTCCACTCTCAGGGGCAACGGCCTCGAAGACTTCCCGTGCGCCGTGTCTCGCCCGCGCTAGGGGCTACATTGTTGCAATTGGGACGTTCGTCCTGTCTTTTAGCTGGTCGTCGGCGTATCCTTGTAGGCTACTACAAGACGAGAAAGGTAGCGTATGGATCGAAATCAACTCGACCCCAGTGTCCCCAGCACCACGGAGGCCAAGAAGATCCCCCTTATCATCAAGGTCTACGCAGTCCTGTGCACCCTATCTGGCGTGGGCACGCTCCCGTCAGTCGCCGTCTTTATGTGGCAGGCCATCACCGCACTCATTAACGGCAACGTCGCCGCTAAGCTCGGTGATAACACCCTAGTCGCGGTTGGCCTTATCGTCGCCGGCATTATGCTCTCGGCGGCAAGCGCGATCATCTTGATCGTCTTTAGCCTGGACCTCATCAAGGACCAGCGGCGCAATGCCGCCCGCCTGTCTTACGTCCTCATCGCATTTACCGTCGTGGAGCTTTTAGTTGACGTGATGCTCCAGGGCATCGGACCCTTCCTGCTGCGCCCCGCCGTCCAGCTTGTCATCCTCATTGCGCTGTCGGCCACCGTCGACCCCACGCTACGCCAGGAGCGCGAACTGCAGCGCCGTCTGCAAGAGATGCTCGACCGCGATGCCGCCGCCGAGGGGATGCTCGGCCGCGACGAAACCGGCGAGGGCTACATCAAGCTCAACTACTTCAACCTGTTCTGGGTATTCTTCGTCTGCAGCGTGTTAGGTCTCATTCTCGAGGAAGTCTGGTATATGGTCGTCGTCGATCCCGGCGTCTATCAGGACCGTGCCGGTATGCTATTTGGCCCCTTTAGCCCCATCTACGGATTTGGCGCGGTGCTCATGACCATGGCGCTCAACCGCTTCTATAAAAAGAATCCTCTGATCATTTTCCTGGTAAGTGCCCTGATCGGCGGCGCTTTCGAGGTGTTTGTAGGCTGGTTTATGCAGACCTCATTTGGCGTGGTGTCGTGGAGCTATTCACACATTAGGCTATTCGGCATGCCCGATCCCATCGCGGTATTGACCGGGGGACGCACATGCACGCCGTTTGCCTGCATGTGGGGCCTGGGTGGCCTCATCTGGATCAAGGTCTTGCTGCCGCGCCTGCTTAAGCTCATCAATATGATTCCATGGAAACGCCGCTACTCTGCTACCGTCATCCTGACCGCCGTCATGTTGATCGACGGCGTCATGACGTTGCAATCGCTCGACTATTGGTATCAGCGCGTCAACGGAACCGTTCGAAATATTCCCGTCGCACAGTTCTATGACAAGCATTTCGATAACGAATATATGGAGAACCGTTTTCAGAGTATGACCATGAGCCCCAAGGACGCCACACGCGTGTAGCAAACGCCAGAGCAAAATAGCTCCAACACATCAAAGCCCGCTGGCAGATCTACATGAACTGCCGGCGGGCTTTCGCTATAGACAGACTCGGATTGCCGACAAGGCCTTACGCCTCGCGCTCGACCTCGCTCACGCACTCGTTCTTGATGGTGCCGACGAGCGACTGCAGCGCATCGACCACATGCGGGCGAATGTCTCCGCCAATGAGCACGAGCATGATGTCGTCGCCCACGGTAAGCTCGCCGCTCGCCAGCCACACGCGCACATAACCGATACCCGGCATCGTGCGCGTCGCCTCGATAGCGGCCTGCACCTTTTCGGCATCGAAGCCAAACACCATGCCGCCCACCTTGTGGCCTGGCGCCACGCCATCGGTCTCGACTCCGCGCACTTCGGCCTTGGGCGTCGCGCGCACCACGCCGTTGTGTGTCAGGTACATCCCACAATCAGCCGCCGAAACATCGGCCTTGGCTTCGCGCAGCCAAGCATCAACCGAAGGCATCGATTTGCCGTTCTCAAGCATCATTTCTCCTTTCACCGTCATTGAGTAGCCCATAATCTATTCCTCGACCGGCGTGAGCACCATGACGGCACGCGTGTTGCTCAGCGATAACGAACGACAGGTCACAAGCGTTACAACCTTGGTTGCCGAAGCGGCACGATCGGTGGCATCGCTCGCCACGGCAGAGGCACCGTCGAGCATCTCGGACAGGTAGTTCTTGAGCCCGTCGTCGCCCTCAAAATTGGGCGTGCGCGCCTTGGCATACGTGTCCTCGACCACCTTGGTCGCCAGCGGTCGCAGCTTATACGTTACATCGCGCGTGATGTAATACGCGTACTCGATGCTATCGAACGTCGCTTGGTCGGTGGTGTCCGAAATCACGTTGAACATCGACCCATCGTTCATATGGTGGCCGTAAATCGTGGTCTGCTGGTCAACCATTCCCGGCGCGGTGTCGTCGCTGTCCAAGAAGATCGCACCCGATGCATTGGACGTACCGTCAAACAGCGTGTTGAGGTATTTGGAGTTGTTATTGGTCTGCACCACGGGATAGTTGATGTTGGTTCCCGGCGCGTAAATCCAACCCACAACCTCGGGATTTGTCTGGGCAAGTGCATCAAAGTCGATAATCGGCACGCCGCTGGCGTCCTTATCGCTTATATATTGCTTCTCGATTTTCTGATACGAATCGCTCGCCTGCTTATAGCCAATCTGAGCATTAATAAAGATAGCGGCAGCGGCGACAATCAGACCGATGCCCACGATGATGAGCAGAATGGGAATAATGGAGCGGCGCTTTTTGCGCGGCGGCTCGGTGTAATCCGACGGCGCGGCATGCGATGAAGACCGGGGCGGTTTCTTAGCAGTGCTATAAGACGAAGGATGATATGCGGCCGGCGCGTCCTGTCGACGATGCGTCGCCGGCGTTACGGAACGCGGCGCGCGCGGCTGCTGAGGAGAGGATGTCCGACCCTGCTGTGCCGCATGGGCAGCACCCGGCTTCGACGGATCGGGAATCTGAGAAGTCTTGAATCGTTTTCCCTGATAGTCGGACATGGCTCTCCTTATACTGCGGTGAAACGGCGGAACGCCTAGGCGTCGGCCATCTCCTGCTTCATCTTCTCGATAACCTTGCGGTACTCGGGGTCGCAAGCGCCCAGAATCTGCGTGGCGTAGATGGCGGCGTTCTTGGCGCCGTTGATGGCAACACAGGCCACGGGCACGCCCGAAGGCATCTGCACCATCGACAGCAGCGAATCCATGCCGCCCAGGTCACTCGTCTTCATAGGCACGCCGATGACCGGCAGCGGCGTAAAGGCAGCCACGACACCACCCAGGTGAGCGGCCTTGCCGGCGGCGGCGATAATCACTTTGATACCGCGATCGGCGGCAGTCGAGGCCCACTCGTGGACCTTCGCCGGCGTGCGGTGTGCGCTCGCAATGACGAGCTCATAGGGCACACCAAGCGCCTCGAGCTCGGCGGTGCAACCTTCCATAACGCCCAGATCGGACTTGGAACCCATGATGATCCCGACAACCGGCTTTTGATCTGCCATAAACAAAGACCTCCTGTTGAGAGCGGTGACGCGGCCAATCCGCGACCCTTAACTACTGAGAGTAGTATAGCTGCTCCCGTCCCTGCGGTCTTTGTGGCGCTTCGCGGGCGGGCCAGGCTTTATCTTCGCTCCGGTTGCTTCGCAAAGTCGTTCAGATAAAGCCTGGCCCGCCCGCGAAGCGCCCTGCGACCTACCGGATATTGCCATGACGTACGTTGGCTGAAATAAAAGTGTGGGCTCTGTCGTTCATTCGAACGACAGAGCCCACACTCATTTTCTTTTCAGCCCGAGTCAACGCGCAAAGCCCCATCGGCAGCACACGGTGCAACCGAGTCACCGCAGACCGGGGCGGGAGGGGCCGAGTTTCCTCCTGAGCGACTCTGCTTGCAGCCGGAGCGAAAGGGGGAAATCTCGGCCCCTCCCGCCCCGGCCGGACAGGTCACACTACACCGTGTACTGCGGCAGATCCTGCAGGGCGATGACGTCCATGCCCATGTCGTTGGCGCTACCGTGACCCTGCTGGTCCTCACGCACCGCCTCGATGGCACTCACGTACGTGTTGGCGGCAGACATCGCCGTCACGCAGGTCACGCCACGACGGACGGCCTCGGTGCGCAGTAGATAGCCGTCGCCGCGCGAACCCGGACCATACGGCGTGTTGATGATTACCGCGATCTTGCCATCGGCGATGAGGTCGCCGATGTTGGGACGCTCGCCGTCGTGCGGGCCGCTAATCTTCTCCACGACCTCGCACGTCACGTTGCCGCCGCGCAGCACGTGTGCCGTACCCTCGGTAGAGCAGATGTCAAAGCCCAGATAGCGCAGGATACGGGCGACCGAAAGGATATGGCGCTTGTCGCGGTCGCACACGCTAATGAACACCTTGCCGGCGCTCGGGTCGGGCAGCTTGTAGTCGATCGCCAGCTGCGTCTTGGCGTATGCCTCGGGATAGCTCTTGGCGATACCCATGACCTCGCCCGTCGACTTCATCTCGGGCCCCAGGATAACGTCGGCTCCCGGGAAACGACCCCAGGGCATAACGGCTTCCTTCATGCAGAACCAGTCCAGCTGACGCTCGTCGCTCGGCAGGCCCAAGCTCGCGATGGAATCGCCCGCCATGATGCGCGCCGCGCACTTGGCCAGCGGCACACCGGTGGCCTTGGAGATAAACGGGACGGTACGGCTTGCGCGCGGGTTGGCCTCGATCACGTAAACGGTCTCGCCCTTGATGGCGTACTGCACGTTAACCAGGCCGCGGACTCCCAGCGCCATCGCGATGCGGCGCGTGGTCTCGCGGAGCTTCGCCTGCAGGCTCTCGCTAAAGCTGAACGGCGGAATGCAGGTCGCAGAGTCGCCGGAGTGAATACCGGCCTCCTCGATATGCTCCAGAATGCCGCCGATGTAGACCTCTTCGCCATCGCACAGGGCGTCGACATCGGACTCGATCGCACCCTCCAGGAAGCGATCGAGGTACACCGGGTAGTCGGGGCTAATGCGCGCGGCCTCGGCCATGTAATCGCGCAGATGCTCGGCATCGTAGGCGATCATCATGCCGCGGCCGCCCAGCACGTAGCTCGGACGCACCAGCAGTGGGTAGCCGATGTGCGCGGCCACGGCCTCGGCCTCCTCAAACGAGGTGGCCTGGCCCGCCGGCGGGTACATGATACCCAGCTTGTCGAGCAGAGCGGCGAAGCGCTCGCGGTCCTCGGCAAAGTCGATGGCATCGGGCTTGGTGCCCATGATGTTCACGCCGCTCTCCTCGAGCATGCGCGCCAGCTTAAGCGGGGTCTGGCCGCCGAGCGTCACCACGACGCCATCGGGGCGCTCAACGTCGATAACGTCCATGACGTCCTCGTAGGTGAGCGGCTCAAAGTACAGACGGTCGGACGTGTCATAGTCGGTCGAGACGGTCTCGGGATTGCAGTTGACCATGATGGTCTCAAAGCCGCGGGCCGCCAGCGCGTAGCTCGCGTGCACACAGCAGTAATCGAACTCGATACCCTGGCCAATGCGGTTGGGGCCGGCGCCCAGGATCATCGCCTTGGGCTTGTCCGCCGGCGTGGTCTCGTCGGGAGCCACGCACTTCTTGGCATCCGGGCTCGTGCGGTAGATGTTCTCGTACGTCTTGTAGTGGTACTCCGTGGCGCTCGAGAACTCCGCAGCGCAGGTATCAACCGTCTTCATGCTGGGAACCACGCCCAGGCCCTTGCGATAGGCGCGCACAAAGCGCTCGTCCGAGCCGGTCAGCGCGGCAATCTCGGCGTCGCTCGTGCCGTACTGCTTGAGCAGGCGCATCGCGTCGGCGTCGATATCCTCCACACGCAGGCCGCGGATGCTCTCCTGAACCTGCACCATGTCGTTGATGCGGTTGAGGTACCACGGGTCGATGCCGCAGGTGGCATGGATGCGAGCGATGTCCCAGCCACGGCGCAGGGCCTCGACCACAAAGAAGATGCGGTGCTCGGTCGGGGTTGCCACAGCCTGAGCAAGCTCATCGTCGCTCATCTTATCGGCACCCTCTTTGCCACCGGCGCAAATGCCCTGGTGGCCATCCTCCAGCGAACGCATGGCCTTGCCAAAGGCCTCCTCAAAGGTGCGGCCGATCGCCATGATCTCGCCCACGGCCTTCATGCGCGTGGTGAGCGTGGGATCGGTACCCTTGAACTTCTCGAAGGCAAAGCGCGGCACCTTGACCACGCAGTAGTCAATCGTGGGCTCAAAGCAGGCAGGCGTTGCCTTGGTAATGTCGTTGACGATCTCGTCGAGCGTGTAGCCCACGGCAAGGCGCGCGGCGGCCTTGGCGATGGGGAAACCCGTGGCCTTGGAGGCCAGCGCGGACGAACGGCTCACGCGCGGGTTCATCTCGATGACGATCAGGCGGCCGGTGTTGGGGTTCACGGCAAACTGCACGTTGGAGCCGCCGGTCTCGACGCCGATCTTCTCCAAGATGGCGAGCGAGGCGACACGCATGCGCTGGTACTCAAGGTCGGAGAGCGTCTGCGCCGGCGCCGCGGTGATGGAGTCGCCGGTATGCACGCCCATGGGGTCGAGGTTCTCGATGGAGCACACGATGATGCCGTTGCCGGCGTGATCACGCATGACCTCCATCTCATACTCTTTCCAGCCCTCGATGGACTCCTCGACCAGCACCTCGTGGGCAGGCGAGAGCTCCAAGCCCTGGCTCACGATGGAGACGAGCTCCTCGTGGGTGTGAGCGATGCCGCCGCCGGCGCCGCCGAGGGTAAAGCTCGGGCGCAGTACGCAGGGATAACCCACGCGCTCGGCGATAGCCTCGGCGTCGGCCACGCTGTAGGCATAGCCCGAGCGCGCGACCTCCAGGCCAATCTCGGCCATGGCCTCGTTAAAGAGCTTGCGGTCCTCGCCGCGCTCGATAGCGGCCAGGTCGCAGCCGATCATCTCGACGCCGTACTTGTCGAGCGTACCGTCCTTTGCCAGCTCGACGGCGGCGTTCAGACCGGTCTGGCCGCCCAGCGTGGGCAGCAGCGCGTCCGGGCGCTCTTTCTTGATTACGCGCTCGATAAATTCGGCGGTGATGGGCTCGACATAGGTGCGGTCGGCAAGACCCGGGTCGGTCATGATGGTCGCCGGGTTGGAGTTGACCAGGATGACCTCAAAGCCATCCTCCTTGAGCACCTTGCAGGCCTGGGCGCCGGAGTAGTCAAACTCGCAGGCCTGGCCGATAACGATGGGGCCCGAGCCAATGACGAGGATGCGCTTGATGTCAGTACGTTTCGGCATGTTAGTTCTCCTCGGTCTCAGCGGTCTCGGACTCAGCAAAGTTCCAGCCGGCAAGGCGGTCCTTCGCGGTATCGATGTCCAGGTAGTTCTCCTCGCCGTCCATGAGTCGCGTAAAGGCAGTAAAGAGATAGTGGGCATCGGTGGGGCCAGGCGAGGCCTCGGGGTGGTACTGGACCGAGAAGCACGGAGCGTCGAGCAGCTGGATGCCCTCGGCGGTGCCGTCGTTGAGGTTCACGTGCGTCAGGCGAATGCGGCCAAAGCGCTCGTTCATCACGACCGGCGCGATTCCGCGGCGCACCCAGACGCGCAGATCTCCATCGGCCGCATGCTCGGTCTCGCCACCGGAAAGCTCGGGGACAAGCTTGCCCAGGCTGGGGAACAGCAGGCCAAAGCCATGGTTTTGTGCGGTGATCTCCACGCGACGGCTTACCAGGTTCATGACCGGCTGGTTGCCACCGCGGTGACCAAACTTAAGCTTTTCCATCTGGGCGCCGCAGGCCAGGCTGATCATCTGGTGACCAAGACAAATACCAAAGACCGGCACCTTGCCGATCAGCTGCTGCACCTGCTCGTAGGTCTCCACCACGGCGTCGGGGTCGCCGGGGCCGTTGGACAAAAAGACGCCATCGGGATTCATGTCGAGCACCTGCTGAGCTGGCGTATCCCACGGCACGACGGTAAGATCGCAGCCGGCGCGCACCAGGCCCTCCAGAATGCCGCGCTTCACACCGCAGTCGTAGGCGACCACTTTGTGACGGGCAGGAGCGGCAGCCGAAAGCGCAAAGTCATGCGTGGCAGGCAGGTCGGCGGCCACAAACTCGTGAGGCGCGGGGCAGCTTACGGTCTTGACCAGGTTCTCGCCTACCAGCGTGGGCGCTGCGGCCAGACGCTCGGCAAGCTCGTCGACGTCGAAGATCTCGGTCGAGATAATGCCCATTTTGGAACCATTGTCGCGCAGATGGCGCACCAGAGCGCGGGTGTCGACGCCCTCGATAGCGACGATGCCGTGAGCGCGCAGGTACTCCGGCACGCTAACGGCCGAGCGCCAGTTAGAAGGCGTGGCGCACATGTCGCGAACGATCATGCCGCGCATGGCCGGAGCGCTCGCAGGGCGCACGGCGTCGCCGGGGAAGGCCGACTGGACGTCGGTCTCGTCGATACCGTAGTTGCCGATCTGCGGATAGGTCATGGTTACGATTTGGCCGGCATAACTCGGGTCGGTCATGACCTCAAAGTAGCCCTCGAGCGAGGTGTTGAAGCAGACTTCGCCGGTCGCGGTGCCCTCGGCGCCGCATGCACGTCCATAAAAAATGGTCCCATCCTCAAGATACAGGATGCAGGGACCGCAGGTGCCCTTGCTGGTTTTGGCCAGCATGCGCTGGCAAAGCTCGCTGGGCGCGAAGGTGCGGGCGGCAGCGCCCGCGGTATGGTTGTTCGCCATAATTCTCCTTCCCGGTCTCACAGGACCGGCTTAAAGGTGTGTAGTTAGGCCTCGCGGTATTGTAACCGCAAGCATGCCTCATGGCGTTAATTTCATCGAAATGTTTACGAAATGATAATTATGACTTTCTATGCATAATGTTTTTTAATCCCCGTCCCAAAAAAAATCATCCCGCGGGGCTTGTGGCTCACGCGGGATGATGGCGTCTTATTTTTTCTTGTCCTGCTCCAGCAGTTCGGACGGTGTGCGATCGGGCTTGCCGCCGCGGAAAATCTCGCGGCCATGCAGACGATGTTCCAGGTCACGCTCGGCCTTTTCCTCGTCAATCTTGGTCTGGCTCACCACCGGGTCCTCAATCAACGACGACACCGAGTTCACCTGTTTCTGAATGCGCTCGGCGATGGTGTCATCCATACTCACGATGCGCATCTTCCAGTCGATACTCGTGGCGTTGGATGAGCTCTTGGTCCACACGAACGTCAAAATGGCGCTCTGGTGGCCCCGCGCGGGGAACATGCCAAAGAAGGAATCGTGCTGAATGTTGCTATCCTCGTCGATATAGGCGTGAATGTTATACACCACGCGGTCGATCTTGTCGTTGAGCAGCGCGTTGGTCGCAAGCGCCGCGGCCTGGATCTGCCCGTTGGACAGCAGCTCGAGCTCGTTGGCAGACGATGTGTCCAACACCGTCACCTCGACCGTGCCCGTACGCTCATCGGCTTCATCGACGGTAAAGTCGAGCGGGAACTGCGTAAAGCCGTTGCCCCACTCGAGTCCACCCTTCAGCGCCGTCGAAACGGTATCGACCGAAACGCTCTCGGACAGGTTGGCGGTGTTCAGACGACGCATCACGCCGTAGCCAATCTGCATGCCCACGATCAGCACCAAAATACCGATGACCACGGCCATCGCGGTCTTCGTAATGGTATGGCTCACCTGCGAGCCCGAAGGATCGTCCTCGGACAGCGGGTCGATATGTTTTGCCTGGCTCGCGCGGTCCTCACTGCGCAGCTGCGCTAGCGCCGCTTTGTCACCGCGCTTGGACGCAGCCTCCTTCTCACGCATGCGCTCGGTTCGCTTTTTGGCAAGCGTGGGATCCAAGACGCCGGATGCATCGATTTCGGAGAATAACTCCGTCACTTCTTCCGGAGTCAAAGGGTTCTTGTCAGCCATAAACTTCCTGTCATATCAATCAGTCGAGCTCGTGCGCACGCGCACCTTCGAACTGCATTCGATAGTAACGGGCATAGGTGCCGCCACGGGCGAGAAGCTCCTCGTGCGTGCCACGCTCCACAACGCGACCATGCTCAACGGTCGCAATCTCATCGGCGTGCTTAATGGTCGAAAGACGGTGGGCAATGATAATCGTGGTGCGGCCGCGTGCCAGCTCTTCGAGCGACTCCTGCACCGCCTCCTCGCTCTCGTTATCCAAAGCACTCGTCGCCTCGTCCAAAATCAGGATCTTGGGGTTCTTGAGAAACACACGCGCGATGGCAACGCGCTGCTTCTGCCCGCCCGAAAGACGGCTGCCGCGCTCGCCCACGACCGTGTCATAGCCCTGTGGAAGCGACTCGATAAAGGTATCGATATTGGCGCGACGGGCCGCCTCAGCGATCTCTTCTGCCGTAGCACCCGGCTTGCCGTAGGCGATGTTCTCGCCAATCGTACCGTCAAACAGGTAGACATCCTGCTGCACCAGGCCGATGGCACGGCGCAGGCTATGCTGCGTCACGTCACGCACGTCCTGGCCGTCGATGCTAATGGATCCGGCAGCCACGTCATAAAAGCGCGGCAGCAGCGAACAGGTCGTGGACTTGCCGCCGCCCGAGGGGCCAACCAGCGCGATGGTCTGCCCGGGCTTGATAGACAGGTCCATATGGTCGATAACGGGACGCTCGTCGGCATCGCCCTCGCCCAGCTCAACGTCCTCGTAGTTAAAGCACACGTCGTGATACTCCACGGCGCCGACAGTCACCTGCAGATCAGTGGCGCCCGGCTTGTCCTGGATATCCGGCGCGGTCGAGAGCACCTCGTCCATACGCTTAAAGCCGGCGATAGCCTTCTGATACGTTTCGGCCGAATTGACGAGCGTCTCAAGCGGCGTGCAGAACAGCGAAATATAGAGTGCAAAGGTCGCCATATCGACCGCCTGCAGCTGTCCCTGGGCGACCAGCCAGCCGCCCAGCAGCACTACGATCACATAGAGCACACCCGAGAGCAGGCCATACGTCGCGGTATAGACGCCCATGGCGTGATACATGTTCTCCTTGGACAAAAGGTAGCGGTCGTTAGAGGCACGGAACTTGGCACGCTCGGTCTCCTCATTGGCAAAACTCTTGACCACGCGCATGCCCGCCAGCGAATCCTGCAGCTGCGCATTGATGCCGCTGATCTTTTTGCGGTTGTCGCTAAAGACCTCGCGCATGCGCATGTTCTGCCAAAACATGACGACCGCAAACGCCGCCGTCACCACGGCCATGGCGAGTGCCAGCACCGGAGCGATGGTAAAGAGAATCACAAACGAGCCGATAATCTCGATGCCGCAGATGATGATCCACTCGGGCACGTGGTGCGCCGCCTCGCAGATATCGAACAGGTCGTTGACCACGCGGCTCATCATGTCGCCCGAGCTGTTGCGGTCGAAGTACGCAAAGCTAAAGCGCTCATACTGGTCGAACAGGTCCTCGCGCATCTTGGACTCCATGCGCGCGCCCATCACGTGACCCCAATAGCTCACAAAGTAGCGGCAGGCACAGCGGACGGCATACATCAGCACCAAGCCCACCGCGATCATGCCGAGCGCCTGCATAATGGCAGCCTGGCCCTGGGTAAACAGTCCACCGGTCAAATTGCGCAGGATAATGGGGAACGCCAGGTCAATGGCGGCAAGCACCAGAGCACAAACAGTATCAGCAACAAAAAGCCCCATCTGGGGCTCGTAATAAGACAAGAATCTTCTAAACATGCAGTCCTCGGAGATAAAACAACAACGTAAAACCCTGGGGCAAAACAATCAGTAGTGTTTGCCCCAGGGTCGCCCTCGCTTTTAAAGCTCAGTTCCGCCCAGCCTGTGTGCGATGCTGTCGCAGGCAAGCGCGCCCACGACGGTCTTGGCGTCTTCGATCTTGCCGTCGAGCACGGCGTCGATCAGCTCGTGTAGCGGCACCAGGTCAACGTTGACAAACTCGTCATCATCGGGGTTGGGCGCATCAAACTCGAGCTTGGTAGCCAAGTAGATGTGGATGATCTCATCGCAAAAACCGCAAGACGTGACAATCGACGTCAAAAAGCGAATGCGACCGGCCCTAAAGCCCGTCTCCTCGTGCAGTTCGCGCTTAGCGCAATCGAGCGGATCCTCGCCCGGGTCGAGCTTGCCGGCGGGAATCTCGACCGTCACGCGGTCGATGGCGGTGCGGTACTGACGCACCAGTACGATCTTGCCGCTCTCGGTCAGTGCCACAACGGCCGCCGCACCCGGATGGCGAACGATATCGCGAGCGCTGCGGTGACCGTTGGGCAGCTCAACCTCAAGACGGTGGACGTCGAGGATCTTGCCCTTCCAGGCGCATTCCTCCGAAAGAATCTTCTCGTGCAGCTCGGCATCGTGCGGGTCGTCGTCGCCCAGCACCAGCGCCGGCTCGTCAGCGGCCTCGCCACCAGGCTCGCCCTCGGCGTGCCCATACATGCGGCTGTCCTCTTCGACGATCTGCGCGTCCACGAGCTCTTCGTTCTTCTCGTCCATCCGTCTCATTCCTCTCGGATTTTAGGCATCCCAGGCGTCGCGACCGCGCAGCGCGCGCAGGCCGATGTCGTGACGCAGGGTCTTGCCCTCAAAATCAATCTTCTCGCAGGCCTCGTAGGCAAGGTTGCGAGCGTTTTCGAACGTGTCGCCCAGAGCGGTCACGGCAAGCACGCGGCCACCATTAGTCACGAGCTGGCCGTCCACCACGGCAGTGCCCGCGTGGTACACGGTCACGTTCTCCATGGCCTCGGCGTCGGCGATGCCGGTGATGACTTTGCCCTTCTCGTAGCTGCCGGGGTAGCCCGCGCTCGTCAGGACAACAGCCACGGCCCACTCGTCACGCCAGTCGAGTTCGATCTGATCGAGCTCACAGTTGGCACAAGCCAGCATGACCTCGACCAGGTCGTTCTTGAGGCGCGGCAGCACGACCTGCGTCTCAGGGTCGCCAAAGCGGGCGTTGAACTCCAGCACCTTGGGGCCGGCGGGGGTAAGCATAAAGCCGCCGTACAGGCAGCCGCGGTAGTCGATGCCCTCGGCGACGAGCTCGGCCACGGTCTGCTCCATGACCTTTACCATGGTGGCGTGCTCCTCGTCGGTCACGATGGGCACCGGGCTGTAGACGCCCATGCCACCGGTGTTGGGGCCAAGGTCGCCCTCGAGTGCACGCTTGTGATCCTGCGAGGTGGCCATAGGACGCACGGTCTTGCCGTCGGTAAAGGCCAGCAGCGAGCACTCGGGGCCAACCAGCATTTCCTCAATGACAACGGTGTTGCCGGCATCGCCAAAGGTGCCGCCAAAGCACTCGCGCACGGCCTCCTCGGCCTGCGCAAGCTCAGTCGCCACGATAACGCCCTTGCCTGCAGCCAGGCCGTCAGCCTTCACGACCAGCGGGGCGCCCTGCTCGCGCACATAGGCAAGAGCCGAAGCCTCGTCGGTAAACGAACCATAGGCTGCCGTCGGAATACCGGCGCGCTCCATGAGCTGCTTGGAGAACAGCTTGGAGCCCTCCATCTGGGCGCCCTCGGCACCCGGGCCAAAGCAGGGAATACCCGCCGCGCGCACGGCGTCGGCCACGCCCGCCACAAGCGGAGCCTCGGGGCCAATTACCACGAGTCCGCATCCGTGGCTCTGCGCAAACGCCGCCACGGCCGCAGGATCGCAGTCGTCGAGAACAACGTTCTCGCCGCAGCTCGCGGTGCCGCCGTTGCCCGGCGCGATGTAGAGCTTGCCGGCGCGCGGTGATGCTGCGAGCTTAGCTGCCAAAGCATGCTCACGGCCGCCGCTGCCCAACAACAGGATGTCGATGGTTTGAGTGTCCGCCTTCAAGGGTGCCTCCTCTATGGATGAATGGCCCGCTCCGCGCGAGCCCTTTGCAAGCAAATATACCCCTCGGCCGCCCGTCCGGGCTGCAAAGGGGTATATCGCAATAACCAAATAGTCCCGATTACTTCCAGAATCGGTTGATGATCTGCTCGCGACCAGCGCCAACGCCAATGAACGTCACGCGGGTGTGTGCCAGATCCTCGATAAACGCCACGTAGTCCTGAGCCTCCTGCGGCAGCTCCTCAAAGCTGCGGCAACCGGTGATATCGCACTTCCAGCCAGGGAGCTCCTCGTAGATGGGCTTGGCATGCTCAAAGCGCACCTGGTGTTCGGGCACGCTCGTGTAACGCTCGCCATCGACGTCGTAGGCAACGCACACCTTGATGGTGTCGAAAGCCGAAAGCACGTCGAGCTTGGTCACGGCGATGTCGGTGAGGCCGTTGACGCGCGAGGCATAGTTGGCGATAGGGCCGTCAAACCAGCCGCAACGACGACGGCGACCGGTGGTCACGCCGTACTCATAGCCCTCCTCGGTCAGCGTGTGGCCGGCCTCGGACTCATAGGAAAGCTCGGTGGGCATGGGGCCCGAACCGACGCGGGTGATATAGGCCTTCATGACGCCCAGCACGCGGTCGACGTTCTTCATGCCCACGCCAGAGCCGGTGATGGCACCGCCGGCGGTGCAGTTGGAAGACGTCACGTACGGATAGGTGCCGTGGTCGATGTCGAGCAGCGTCGCCTGGGCGCCCTCAAACAGCAGGTTCTTGCCCTCATCGATCATGTTGTTGAGCAGCAGGCTCGTCTCGGTGATGTAGGGACGCAGGCGCTCGGCCATCGACAGGTACTCGTCGCAAATCTGGTCCACGGTGTAGGTGGGCAGGTTGTAGATGAGCTCGAGCTCGGGGTTCACGCGGGCGAGAGCGGTCTCCAGCTTGTCGCGGAACAGTGCCTCGTCCAGCATGTCCTGCATGCGCAGGCCAATGCGCGCCATCTTGTCCTGATAGCACGGACCGATGCCGCGCTTGGTGGTACCGATGTTCTTCTTGCCGAGCTTCTGCTCAAAGGCGCCATCCAGATCGATGTGGTACGGCATGATGACATGCGCGTTGCCGCTAATCTTGAGGTTCTTGGTGGTGATGCCGTCGGCCTCGAACATATCGATCTCCTCAAGGACAACCTTGGGGTTGACGACGCAGCCGTTACCGATCACCGACACGTGATCGGAATACATGATGCCGGAGGGCACCTGGTGCAGGCCGTACTTCTTGCCGTTGACGACGATGGTGTGGCCGGCGTTGTTGCCTCCCGAGTAGCGCACGACGGCATCGAAGTCGCCGGCGACCAGGTCGCAAATCTTACCTTTGCCCTCATCGCCCCACTGGGCACCGACCAAAACGGTTGACGGCATGTTTACTCCTTACATTCATGGACTGTCTACGCGCCACGCCGGCACGCAGAAGCACAAAACATTCCCAGTATACCCGTGCAACGGGCGCCTGTCCTACTCCTCGGCATGTGCCCCATCAAGCTCATAGAACTTGGTGGATGCCGGCAGGAACATCAGATCGACGTCGCCGATCGGGCCCGAACGGTTCTTGGCCACGACGATACGCGTAACGCCCTCGTCGGGTCGATCGTCGCGCGAGGCCTCGGCCTCGTCGGCGGAGCGGTCCAAGAACATAACGATATCGGCGTCCTGCTCGATGGAGCCCGATTCACGAAGGTCGGAAAGCTGCGGGCGCTTGCCGGTACGGGATTCGACCTGACGCGAGAGCTGCGACAGCGCGATGAGCGGGATCTTGAGCTCCTTGGCCATGATCTTCAAACCACGCGACATCTCCGAGACCTCGACGGTACGGCTCTCGGAGCGGCGTCCCGGCGGAGGACTCACCAGCTGCAGGTAGTCCAGGATGATAATTGCCTTCTCCTTGTTATGGAGCATACGGCGGCTCTTGGCGCGAATCTCGGTCACTGTGGTGCCGGGCGTATCGTCAATCAGAATATCGAGCTTGGACAAGGTCTGCGTGGCCTCGTTGATATTGGCCCACTGCTCGGGGCTAATGCGGCCCATGCGGAAGTCACTGATCGAGATCATGGCGTAGGCGCAAATCAGACGCTGGGCAATTTCCTTGCCCGACATCTCCAGAGAGAAGAAGCCGACAGTATAACCGGCAGCGGCAGCGTTGAGTGCCAGATTCAGAGCGAACGACGTCTTACCCACGGCAGGACGGGCACCGATGATGATGAGCTGGCCTTCGCGAAAACCCATGAGCATGCGGTCGAGCGACGGGAAGCCCGTGGGCACGCCCGCAGCCTGGCCACCGGCCTGGCACACTTCCTCGGCCTCGTTATAGGCCTCGACCATAAACTCGGTCAGCGTCTTGTAGCTCGACTTGACCTCGCGTGCCGTGACCTTGAGCAGCTTGCTCTCGGCCAGCTCGACAACCTCTTTGGTGTCGGTGGGGGCGTTATATGCCAGCGCGTTGATCTCGTTGGTGGCGCCGATCAGCTCGCGCAGCATCGAATCGCGGCGAACGATGGCGGCATGGTGCTGCCAGTTGACGAGCGACAGGGTCTGACCCATCAGCTCCAAAATGTACGCCTCGCCGCCCACGGCATCGAGCTTGTTGATGCTTCGCAGGTAATCGATCAGCGAGATGGAGTCGATGGGAATGCGGCTGTTGTACATATCGACCATCGCAGTATAGATGGTCTTATGAATGGGCCGGTAGAAGTCATCGGGCTGCAGCTCGACCTGGGCCTCTTCGACCACCTCGGGCGATAGCAGCATAGCGGCCAGTACATTGGCCTCTGCATCTTGGTTTTGGGGAAGACCCAACTTTGAGCCGCGGTCCTCGACCGTCAGCCCGGTCTCCCTATCGTCATATGCCATGAGCATCCTCATTCATATCGCTTGCGAGCATCCATAGTATCAGCCACGGTCCCAAAACGCGCCGCACGCCGACAATCATCACCGAACCAAACGGATGAACGGTCCTGTGTATAGGACTTCGACGCAACGTTCACCATGACACTCACTCAGCGCAAAAAACAAAAGGGCGCCCTGGTTTCCCAGAGCGCCCTTCTTAGAACAAGATTGTTGCGTTGCAGCAAATGCTACTCGGCAGCAGCCTCAGTCTCGACCTCGGCGGTCTCGGCCTCGGCGACCTCAGCGGCCTCCTCGACCTCAGCCTCGGCAGCGAGCTCCTCGGCGGTAACGCCGACGAGAACGACAACCTCGGCCTTGATCTCGCGGTACAGCGAGATGGCAACGGTGTGGGCACCGGCAACCTTGATGGGCTTACCGAGCTCGACGCGCTTGCGGTCGATGTCCATACCGAGCTGAGCCTTGATGGCATCAGCGATCATAGCGGCGGTAACGGAGCCAAAGAGGATGCCCTCGTCGCCGACCTTGACGTCAACGGTGACCGTCTTGCCCTCGAAGGCAGCCTTGGTCTCGTTGGCGGTAGCCAGACGGACGGCCTCGCGCTTGGCGATGTTGTTGCGACGCTCGTCAAGCTGCTTGAGGTTGCCCTTGGTGGCGGCAACAGCGAGCTTCTTGGGGAACAGGAAGTTCTCAGCGTAACCCTGAGCGACCTCTACGACGTCACCCTCGCCGCCCTTGCCCTTGATCTCATCGAGAAGAATAACCTTCATGATGCGTCTCCCTTCTTAGCCGCGGTCGCGGTTGCCACGAGAGGAAACCACGGGGACGGTGTACGGCAGGAGAGCCATCTCGCGGGCGCGCTTGATGGCGTTGGCGATGTCATGCTGATGCTGCGTGCAAGCGCCAGTGACGCGACGGGGCTTGATCTTGCCACGGTCGGTCATGTACTTACGGAGAAGCTGAGTGTCCTTATAGTCGATGAACTCAGTGTTCTCCTTGCAGAACTGGCAGTACTTACGACGCGGCTGACGTGCAGAAAAATCATTAGCCATGTCAAAATACCTTTCATTTGGCAACTTCGGCGAACCGAAGCCGCCTCTCACTCAAAAATAGGTGAACAACCCTTAGAACGGGATGTCCTCATCGTAGACGTCGACCGCGGGCGGCGTAGCCACCGGCGCGGCAGGACGTGCTGCGGGCGCGGGAGCTGCGGGGGCGTAACCGCCCTGATCGTAGCCACCCTGGCCACCACGGGAGCTCATAAACTCGATCTCATCGACGATGACCTCAAGCTTGCTCCGGCGCTGGCCGTCGCGCTCCCAAGAGCTGTAGCGCAGCTTGCCCTCGATCGCGACCTTGTTTCCCTTTGCCAGGAAACGGCTCACGGCCTCGGCGCGGGTGCCGAACATGGTGCAGTCGACAAAGTTGGGATAGTCCTCCCACTCGCCAGTCTGCGCGTTGCGGCGACGATCGTTCACGGCAACGCCAAAGGACAGAACCTGGGTTCCGCCGGCGGTGGCGCGCAGCTCGGGATCGCGGGTGAGGTTACCGGTGATGTTCACTCGATTGATGCTCATAACTCACTACTTCCTCTTGGGGCACAAGCCCAGTCCAAAACGACAGTCTTACTCCTGGTCGTCGCGACGGACGATCATGTGGCGGACCACAGCGTCGGTGATGCGCAGGACGCGATCAAGCTCGGCGATCTGGGTAGGATCTGCGTGGAAGTTGATGAGGGTGTAGTCACCATCGGTGAGGTCGTTGATCTCGTAGGCGAGCTTGCGCTTGCCCCACTCGTCAACGGAGTCGACCTTGCCAGCGCCCTCAGCGATCGTGGTATCGATACGCTTCATAACAGCGAGACGAGTCTCGGGGTCGAGCGACGGGTCAACAAAGAACAGCAGTTCATAAGCCTTCATATTGTCACCTCCTCTGGGCAAATGTGGCTTCAGGTCGTGAAGGTGCGCCTGAAGCAGGAAAAGACTTGGTAATAATATCTTTCAACCTCCTAGGCTGCAAGAATATGCAGCTACAACCTCATGACCTCCACATATGCCCATACTCGCACGACGTTTCATGCGCATTCCAACCAAATGCTGACCAAAAGCTTGACGGATCTGTGGACAAGATACGGTGCCGTGAGGACAAGCTGAGCCAAGTCGCAGGTCAACGGGCGCATGGTTGTGGTCGCAAAATGCATACCAGTGGCCCACAGCACCACCCAAAGATTTTTAAATTCATTGCCAAATCGCTTATAAATACCCCTTTTGAACAATTGAGTTGATCAACTACGCTGGTCGGAAGCCGTTTTTTGGCATCTCAAACCCCGCTGCAACGCCAAACGCGGCCAAGCGTTTTAAAAAATGCCAACTTTTCTGTTTGCACTTTGCGATTCCTCGTGTATACTGACTTTCGCATTTAACGGAGAGTTGTCCGAGTGGCCGAAGGAGCACGATTGGAAATCGTGTAGGCGTCAAAAGCGTCTCCAGGGTTCAAATCCCTGACTCTCCGCCAGTTAATTCCAAAGCAGGCCTTCGAGCCTGCTTTGTTTTTACCCCACGCGGAGGGGTGGCAGAGTGGTTGAATGCGGCGGTCTCGAAAACCGTTTGGCCTGTATAAGGTCACGAGGGTTCGAATCCCTCCTCCTCCGCCATTTTGGTTGAGAAAGCTCCCGGGAATGGGAGCTTTTTTGTTTTGAGTCCCTAACAAGCAAATACGGCGGAGGAGGAGGGATTCGAACCCGCCAGGGCGCGGAGCGTAAAGAAAACGCGCCCGTGGCGCGTTTTTAGCGCAGCGCGGTCGGCGTAAGCCGACCGGATAAATTTTGAGCAAAGCTCAAAATTTGGACATCCCTCCTATTCAACCGCGCCCCCATCGCGTTCAGCATCAACCCGGATCCCCAAACATGGAACCTATGACCGTACCCAGTCCCGACCGTTTGCCGAGCAATAGGGTCGCAATCGGCGCCGAACATGTACTATGTACGGGCATTGTCTAAACCCGTAACTCAAAGGACCCCATCTTGCCCGTTGCCGCCGCTATGATCGTTACCGCACACGCCTCGGATGCCATGGTTGCCATCCCGTTTTGGCTCGAGATGTTCGCCGTCGTCGCGGCATCGATCTCGGGCGTGTTGGTCGCACGCGAGCACAAACTCGACCTGGTGGGCGCCGTCGCGCTCGCCGTGGTCTGTGGACTGGGCGGCGGTCTTTTGCGCGATATGACGCTGCAGGTGGGCAACGTCTACATCCTCAACCAACCGATGGCGCTCCCGCTCTCCATCGCCACCGCGGCCATCATCTACATCTTCCCGGCAATCGTCGACAAGCCCGAAAAGCTCATTCCCCTGCTCGATATCATCTCGGTGGGTATTTATGCGGCAACCGGCGCAGACAAGGCGCTGGTCTACGGCTTTGCGCCGGCGGTGTGCATCATGATGGGCTTTTTTACCGCGGTGGGCGGCGGCATGCTGCGAGATGGTTTTATGGGTGTGGTGCCGGGTATCTTCCAGCGCACCAACTTCTATGCCATCGCGGCCATCGCCGGATCGGCAAGCTATGTTTGCCTTGTCATGAGCGGCTTGGTCAGCAATGTCGTCGCACTGGTCGTTTGCGTCGTGGTGACCATGGGACTACGCTGGCTGTCGCTGCGCTTTGATATCAAAAGCCCCACCGAGGATGACATCGCACGCTTTTTGCATCGCAAAAAGTAGGTAGCGCGGGCTCATCCTTCGAAATGCAACCGAGAGGTTCTTTTAGAGCGCCCACGCGTTGGGTACCCTGTTAGGTATATGCCGAGTATCTAACGAAGGATTCACTATGCCCTGCAATCAACTCCCGTTGACCCAGCGCCGTAAAGCATGGGGCCGCATCACCATCCTATTCGCGCTCATCGCGCTGGCGATCACCGTGCTTCCCACGGCGTCGTTCGCCGGCACGGACACCGCAGGAAACGTACTTGCGACCGACAATGACGCCAATCCGTCCGGCGTCGAAGGTGACCTGTACTGGGCAGGTCAGGCCCTCAACTTGGATGATGTGTCCATCGGCCGCGATATCATCGCCGCGGGCGATACCCTCTCGATCCGTGACTGCACAGTGGGCGGCGCCGTCCGTCTGGCGGCACGCACCATCGACATTGCCAAGACCACGGTTGATGGCAGCGTGACCGTCGCTGGCCAGCATGTCGTGCTCAATTCCGACAGCACCGCCAACTGTTTCTACGCGATAGGCGAGACGGTTGCCCTGCGAGGCTCCACCAAGTCGGCAGCGCTTGCGGGCGACACGGTGACCATCGATGGCACCGTCAAGGGCGATGTCGAGGTTTGGGCCGACAAGCTCATCCTGGGCAAGAACGCCCACATCACCGGCACCGTGAACGCGCACGTCTCCGAGGACCCCGAGCGCGCCGCGGGAGCCGAGGTCGGTGCGCTCAAGATCGACCGCACCGAGAACGAGGATACTTCCACCGCTAACGATGTCATCGGCGGTATCGTCGCCGCGGCACTCTCGACCTGCTTTGTCGCTCTGCTGCTCGAGCTCATCTTTCCGCGCGCGACCGCCAGCGCCGCCGGCATGCTCCACCAGCGCTCCATGCCCCTGTGGGTGAGCGGTCTTCTGGGCACGATTGCTATCGTCCCCGCCGTCCTACTGCTGATTATCTCTATCGCTGGTCTGTCGCTTGCCGGAACCCTCTTGTGCGGCGTTATCGGCATCGCGTTGATGTCGAGTGCCTTTGCGGGGTGCGCGATCGCCCGCATGGTTGGACACAACCAAAACCGCTACGCCATGGCAGCCGTGGGCGGCGTAATCGCAGGCGCCCTCACGGGGCTTCCCCTCGTAGGTGACTTCATCAGCGGCGTGGCCTTTGTCTTTATGCTCGGTTACATCATCCAAATCATCTGGCGCAACGCCCGCGTCAAGCCGCAGCAGCCGGCTAACACGCCAGGACTCCCCACCGCTTAGCCGCCAACCACCACAAAGGGACCAGGCACCTTTGTGGTGGTGCAGACCAGCTCAGTCCCTATGCACAAAAAGGGCGCCGACCATTACGGTCGACGCCCTTTCTTGGGTAATGTCGAGAAAGTTGGTGTAGCGCCCGATCCGAAGTGAGTCGGCCCGGCGTCCTGGAATCTGGAATACGGTTGATATCCTATGCCGCCTCGACCCTGTCCGCAAGCTCGA
>JAPJOH010000021.1 GCA_030826265.1 Collinsella aerofaciens | reverse complement strand
CCCGCGACCCCAACCTTGGCAAGGTTGTGCTCTACCAACTGAGCCATGTCCGCTTGCGGGTTATTAATTTACGCGAGTTGTCCAAAAGACGCAAGTACTTTTTTCAAAAAACTTGTCTGCCGCATGTTCTTAGTAGCTAAACGCGCTAAAGCGATTGGCTAGGCACACGATTCCAGCGCTCCGCTAAACAGCTTCACCATCTGTACGCGCGTGCCGGCGCCGTCCGTACGACGAGCAACCTCCACGTTATCGACGAGCATACGCATAAGCTTGATGCCACGGCCGCGCTCCTCGGATGCGACCGGTTCGTTCGTTTTATCGATAGCATAGCCGGCACCTCGATCAAGCACCTCAACCACAACGCGATCGCCATAGGCCTGAACCGTCAGGACGCACCCGATACCGCCCGCATGGTCATAGGCATTACCCAGCGCCTCCCCCGACGCCAATGCGACATCGTAGCGCTCGTCACGGCGCAACGGAAGCGATTCAAGGAGTTCGGCGATACGATGTCGGTAGTATGGAAGATTCTCGATACCCTGACGGACCTCGACGCTCTTACTCCAGCGAGGCAGCTCCCCCACCGGAATGGCGGGAATAGACTCCCGTGCCGGCCCCGCGACATGAAGGATATCGACAAGACGAGCAATCTCCAAAAAGCGAACAACTTCACCCGATGCATTGACGAGCGAAAGCAGGCCTTCTCGCCTCATGAGCTCACGAGCGCGCGTAAGCAGGAATGCCAAGCCCGTCGAATCGATAAAGCTAACAGCCTGACAGTTGATGACAACACGACGCACGCCGCGGCCAATCAAAGCATCCAACCGCCGACGCAGCGCAGGCACCGTGGCGATGTCGATATCGCCTGGTGGCGTCAAAACCGCTATGTCATTCCACTCATTCATACGACCATGGTTCCCCAAAAAAGCCCACTCGATGCATTCGTTTCCCCAACCGTGCGGATTCAGCCCGCCCAGCGTCGTCTATGAACGACCCCGTAAAAACTCAAGGGACACCAATGCAATGTCATCGTCCAGCGCCGATTCGGTAAATCGGTCAAGCTCGCCCAAGACCTTACCGCAGATTCCCGATACGCCCTCACCCGAGACAGAGAGCAGAAGGTCACGAAGGCGCTGCTCGCCAAAGAACGCTCCGGTGCGGTCGCGGGCCTCAATCGTTCCATCCGTATACATGAAGAGCATGTCACCAGGAGCGAACGTAAACACGCCTGTCTCGTACACCATGCTCTCAAAAGCACCGATTACGCCCGATTGGCATCCAAGCAGCTCGACCTCTCCCCCACGGGCCTCGCCGCCACCCAGCGGCATCGACTCTGGCCTGATGACCATGGTCGGAGGATGACCCGCCGAACAATACGTTGCACGTCCGGCTTTAAGGTCAATCTTGGCGATAAAGGCCGTCACGAACGTCTCGACCCTCGAGAAGCCCATGAGCATGCTGTTAAGGGAGCGTGCCATGCGGGCCGGTCCAGCGCCCTCCCAGGCATATGCCGTCAGGGCCGTCTTGACGAGCGCGGACATCGATGCAGCCTCAATGCCTTTGCCAGACACATCGCCCAGAATCATGACGGCGCAGTCGTCGGGAAGACGGATGAGCGTATAGAAATCGCCGCCGACCAACGCCGAGTTCGTGGCCGACAGGTACACCGAATCGGTTGCAATGCCCGGAACGTCACCAAGCGAATTTCTCATGCCAATCTGAAGGGTCTGAGCGATATGGCGCTCCTCGCGCTTTTGAGATTCGCCTTCGTAGATCAGTTCAAAGTCATGCGCCAAGTGCACCAAGTAGTCATATTCAAGATCATCAATCGGCTCTTGGCTACCATCACGAAGCAGCAGCGCGCGCGTCGTCGGGCTCTTCGCAACAGAAGCAGGAACAATCGCGTCGTTACTGTGTTTGCCATCACCCTCAGAGCGCGGGCGCCCCGCCTCGATGCCGGAGTCGACGTAGAGACCTTGACAAGGCAGACCATGCGCCCTAAGCCAGCCTCCCATAGGCATCGATTCGTCAACGCGAGTTATACGGACGTGTTTAAGGTCCTCGGCACTCGTGCCGCCCAAAACAGATGCCTCAAAGCCATCAGGGCCAGCCCCCAGACGTGCCGCTGGCGCCGTCGTGGAAAAGAAAAGCTTCTCGGGATCGTCCGGCAAAGCAACGCGACTGCCGCCTTCAAAATCTATGACGTAGGAATCCAGACTGGCATCATACTCAACAGGGCAAAAATGGCAGTTAAGCATATTGCAGATCTCGGACGATACCGCCTGGGTGGCCGCGGCGGAATCGTCTAGAAAGGTAAACAACTCATCACGCAAGACATTGAGCGAGCGGCCAAGCTCGGCCGTGCGACGGGAGCGAAGGCTCGATGCCATGCCGACCAGCTGGATAGACAGGTAATCGCAAATGACCTCGAGCACATTAACGTCATAGGCGAGCGGTGCCTGAGGGCGTTTCCAACCAACTTCCAGCACGCCAAGGATCTGCGTACCGTAAAAAACGGGAAGACAGATCTCGCTACGGTACGGAGGCATATCCTGCATACGCAACAGGTGCTTAGAACGATTGTCCAGGTCCATAAACATACCGGAGGCGGCCTTATCACCCTTAAGGTCCTGTTGAATCGACAAGCGACAGGCACGCGACTCACGAAGAACATACGTCGGAATGCCAGCGCCATACGGCAAAAACTCAGGCAGGTAGCTGTCGTACAGCTCCTTGGAAACACCGCGAAGTTTAAAACCGCCGCTCTCAGAAAAATAGATAGCAGCACCCGAAGCATCGAGCGTTCCTACAAGCTGGTTCAAAACGGTATCAAGTAGGCTGGGCAGCTCATCGGAGCCCACGGTACTCATAATGACCGAGAGCGTGCCAGAGAGGCGCTTGTTCGCCACTCTAAGCTCCGAAAGCGCACGCTTGAGCTGACGGTCGTGCGAATACTGTTCTTCGATGCTATGGAGCGCCACCAGGACACGTGGCGCGCGGCGCCCAAAGATGCGTGGAGGCGTTACGGAGCCCGCACGAACCAAGACGGGGATAAAGGAGCCGTCACTCAGCTTGAGCATCAGTTCGTTCTCGGAGCCATCAGTTTCAAATGGCAGACGATGTTCCGTCGCACGTTCAAAAGCGGATGAGTACAGGACGTCTTTAACATCTCCACCGATGACGTCGGCGCGTTCCTCGCACATCAAACCAAGTAAGCGATTATTCACATGCAGAATTGTTCCGTCGAGCTCGCAGATGATGACAGCATCGCTCGTGATCTCGACTAGTTGGGCAACGTCTGCCCACTCGTTGCGTTCAAGCGTTTCCATCGTGGACCCCACCGTCTATCGGTAACAAAAAAGCCTCCGAAGAGGCTTCTCAAATGCGATGGTGTCGGAGGCGGGACTTGAACCCGCATGACCAAAAAGCGGTCACTAGCACCTCAAGCTAGCGCGTCTGCCAATTCCGCCACTCCGACATGCTATGTTGTTGATTCACGGTTCGTTTTGTTGGACCCGCGCGTTCAACGAGGAAGATAATAACCTATGATTCGAGAACTGTGCAAGCACTTTTTTCAAAAAAGTTTACAAATTTGTAAATGCGCAGGTAAATCCATGTGTCCGGCCCCGAATTGGCGTTGCCTCCCGGCGCGTCCTCGGGCATGAGCGATATTTTGCTGCGCACTTCGTGCTACAAAATATCGCTCCCCCTGCGGAATGCGCCGGGAGGCAACACCGATTCGGGGCCTGCAAATACGTACTTCAGACACAGTTCTCAAACATGTTCTGGGGCTGATATAAATTTAGTGGCTCGGCTTTGCCGAGCCCTTATATGGGGAGGCCGGAGCTAAAGCTCCGGCCTCACTCAATTTCTTATTAGATTAAGTAAACGGTCAAGGAATCGCACCCCCCTGCGGTGGTAACACAGGGCCCGTGCTGGACTTAGTTTTCAGAACATTCCGCAGACCAGGAAACCCCCTTATCCGCAGCTTCGAAGAAGCAGGATAAGGGGGTTTCCATGGTCGAGGACGTTCTGAAAACTAAGTCCAGCACGGGCCCGGACAATAACAACCGACTACAGGTCGATGTGCGATTCCTTGATCGGGAACGGCTCCGCGAAGTGGCAGGCGCAGCAGTGGCCCGGTGCGACTTCCTTAAACTCGGGAAGCTTCTCAGAGCAGATACCCTGAGCGATCGGGCAGCGAGTGTGAAAACGGCAACCGGTCGGCGGATCCAACGGTGACGGCGGATCGCCGGCGAGGATGATGCGCTTACGGGTCTTCTGGATATCCGGATCGGGAACCGGCACGGCAGACAGCAGCGACTGCGTGTACGGATGGTGAGGCTCGCTATAGAGCGTCTTCCAGTCCGAAACCTCAACCATCTTACCCAGATACATAACGGCAACGCGATCGGAAATGTGCTGCACGACGGACAGGTCGTGAGCGATAAACAGATACGCGGTACCGAACTTGTCCTGGAGTTCCTTGAGCAGGTTCAGAACCTGGGCCTGAATGGACACATCCAAAGCGGAAACCGGCTCGTCGCAGATGATCAGCTTGGGCTTCAAAGCGAACGCGCGGGCGATGCCGACACGCTGACGCTGACCGCCGGAGAACTCATGAGGATAACGGTTGATGTGCTCGGGGTTCAGTCCGACAACGTCGAGAAGCTCGCGGACGCGCTCAATGCGCTCCTCCTTGGTGCCCACGCCGTGAATGGTCATGGGCTCGGAGACGATCTCACCGATGGTCATACGAGGGTTGAGCGAAGCATAAGGATCTTGGAAGATAAACTGCATCTCGCGACGCATGTCCTTGATCTCATGCTTGCTCATCTCGGCAACATCTTTACCCTGGAAGAACACCTTACCGGCGGTCGGCTTGGTCAGGCGCATGATAGTACGGCCCGTGGTGGACTTACCGCAACCAGACTCGCCAACCAGACCGAAGGTCTCGCCAGGATAAATCTCAAAAGAGATGTCATTTACAGCAGAGACGACACGCTTGGAGAAGCGCTTGGCGAACATGCCGGACTCAGCGGGAAACTCCTTAGAGAGGTGCTCGACCTTCAGCAGCGGAGTACGCTCGTTGGTATCTGCCATTACGCCTCACCTCCCTTCTTGGAATCCTTGCGCGTACGGGACGTCACAGGAGCGTTCTTGAGGAACTCGGGGTCGCCAGCGTAGTGGCACGCAGAATAGTGACCAGACTCGGTAACAAAACGCTCGGGGCGCTGCTTGCGGCACTTATCCGTCGCATAGGGGCAACGAGGCGAGAACACGCAGCCCTCGGGCAGGTTCATGAGCGAAGGCGGGTTGCCGTGAATCGGCGTAAGCGGCTTCTTCTCATCGATGGCCTGCTCCGGGATGGAGCGGATAAGGCCCCAGGTGTAGGGGTGGCGGCTCTCGTAGAAGATTTCCTCAGCAGTACCGAACTCGACGGGACGGCCGGCGTACATAACCATGATCTTGTCGGCCATATCAGCGACAACGCCCAGGTCATGGGTGATCATGATGATGGCGTTGCCGTTCTTCTCCTGCATTTCCTGCATAAGCTCAATAATCTGAGCCTGAATGGTAACGTCCAGGGCAGTCGTGGGCTCGTCGGCAATCAAAATATCGGGATCGCAGGCAAGAGCCATGGCAATCATGACGCGCTGACGCATACCGCCAGAGAACTGGTGCGGATACTCATTGACGCGCTTCTCGGGCTCGGGAATACCAACGAGGTCCAAAAGCTCGGTGGCACGCTTGAGCGCCTCCTGCTTGGAGTAGCCGCGGTGCAGACGAAGACCCTCGCCCACCTGCTTGCCGATCTTATAGACCGGGTTCAAGGAGGTCATAGGATCCTGAAAGATCATCGCGATGTCGTTACCGCGAATGTGCTGCATCTCTTCCTCGGTCATCTCGAGGATAGAACGACCGCGATAGCGAACGTCGCCGCCCTCGATCTTTCCCGGAGGCATCGAGATAAGACCCATGATGGTCATGGCGGTCACGGACTTACCGGAGCCGGACTCACCGACGACGCCCAGGGTCTCGCCGCGATCGAGCGTGTAGGAGACACCGTCGACAGCGCGAACAACGCCATCCTCGGTGTGGAAATACATCTTAAGGTCATCGACCTCGAGCAGATGCTGGCCCTCGGGAACCGGCTGGTCCTTCAGGTCCACATAGTTCTTGTTCTTCTTCATCCTTATGCGTCCTTCATCTTGACGTCGAGGGCGTCGCGCAGACCGTCACCCAGCAGGGTGAAGGCGAGCACCGTCGAGAGAATTGCCAGACCGGGCATGATCATCATCCAGGGAGCAGTCAGAAGATACTGCTGACCGTCTTGAATCATGGAGCCCCACGAAGGCGTAGGCGGAATAACGCCCATGCCGAGGAAGGACAGAGCTGACTCGGTCAGGATGGCGCCACCAATGTTCATGGTCGCGTAGACCACGATGGAGGCGACGGAGTTCGGGAAAATGTGACGCACGACGATACGAGCATCAGATGCACCCATCGCGCGCGCAGCGTCAACATAATCGTTTTCCTTGACCGTCAAGATTGCAGAGCGGAAAACGCGCGCAATCGAAGGCCAGCCGAGAATGCCGATGGCAAAAAAGACGTTCTGAAGACCACGGCCGATAACGGCGATCATGGCGACAACGAAAAGCACGTACGGGAACGCCAAGAAGATATCCGCACAGCGCATGATGATCGTATCCCAGATGCCGCCGTAGAAACCGGCCAGAGCACCCATGACCAGACCAATCACCGTGGAGATCGCAGTGGCCATAATACCGACGGAAAGCGAAACACGTGCACCGTAGATAACGCGGACGAGAATGTCACGACCAAGGGCGTCGGTGCCAAACGGGTGCTCTGCACACGGAGCCATCAGCGACGTCTCGGCCATGGTGGTCGAGTCGGAAGCCGTTGGCGAACCGAGCCAGGGCTTAGCCCACAGATCTGCGGTCAGGGCAACCACAACGACGATGATGATCCAGCAGACACCGATAACGGCGAGCTTGTTCTTACGAAGACGCTTAAAAGCGTCGCCCCACAGCGTGCGGGACTTGGCGGGAGCAGATGCGGCCTTGGTGGCGGTAGCCTGCTCCTGAGACTGAGAATCAGTTTCCTGCATGAGACGTACCTCCCTTAGGCCTTATCCGACGGACCGCCAAGGCGGATGCGCGGGTCGAGGAATGCATAGCTAATGTCGACGAGCAGGTTGATCACCATGACGACGACGACGATGAGCGTAACGCCGCCCATAACGATGGGCCAGTCACGCATGCTAATGGCGCGATAGACCTCATAGCCGATACCGGGCCAGTTGAAGACCGTCTCGGTCAGGATGGCGCCCGAAAGCATGCCGCCAAAGTCGACACCAATATAGGTAACGACGGGGATGAGTGCATTCTTAAGCGCATGCTTGATGATGATCGCGCGATTGGAGAGACCCTTGGCTTTTGCCGTACGAATGTAATCCTGGTTCATGACGTCAAGCAGCTGCGAGCGCATAATGCGGGCAGCATAAGCGGTCGAAACCGAAGCCAGCGTAATGGTCGGAAGCACATAGTGCATCCAATCCTGATACTGAGAGCTGGCACCGCCGGCACCCGAGATCGGCATGGAGAATGCACCGCCCGTGGCGTCCTTGAGAATGACGCCAAAGAACAGTTGCAGCAACATACCGAGCCAGAAGGCCGGGACGGCAACGAGGATCGACGTGGTGAGCGTTACCAAAATATCCCAGAAGGAATAACGCTTTACCGCCGAAATGATACCCGCACCGATACCCATGATTGCCTCGAGCACGATGGCGCACGCGGCAAGTTTGACCGTATACGGATACTTCTGGGCAAAGATTTCCGTAACCGGCAGCTTGCGCTGATACGAATTGCCCAGATCGCCATGAAGCAGGCCGTTCATGTAATACAAGTAACGGTCCACGAGCGACGTTTGAACGGGGTCGCCGTTCTCGTCAAGGATCGCGTTGCCGTCCTCGTCCGACTGGACCAGGTGATAGCGGACGCGAAGCTGAAGCTCCACCTCGGGGGACAGAGCCTTGTCTCCACCGATCAGCTTGATCGGATCTCCCGGCACGATATTCTGGAGGGCGAACAAGATCAGCGTAACGCCCAAAAACACCGGGATGAACTGAAGCACACGTTTAACGATGTACTTACCCATACCACTCCCCTATCTAGGGATTAACCTAAATGGGATGCCGATCGCCAGACCGGCATCCCAAAATTACCATCAGCCAGTTTACCCCAGGTTAGGGAGAACTGTATGTTTCCCATGAGGTCTACGTAAATACTTGACCCTCACGGAAGCTGCAAACTCTTAGGCGAGCTCAGCGGTACCCAGATCGGCGTGCTTCTGCGGATCGACATAGAGGTGCTTGATGCGATCGGAGCCGGCGATGGTGTGCGTGTAGAACATCACCGGGATGACCGGGCAGTCGGCAGCGACCATTGCATCGGCCTCCTGCATCTTAGCGACGCGCTCTTCGTCGTCAACCGTGGTACGGGCCTCGTCGACCTTGGCGTCGAACTCGGGGTTGTTGTAACCAGAGCGGTTGTCGCCACCGAGGGAGTCGGAGTGGAACAGCGGATACAGGAAGTTGTCCATGATCGGGTAGTCGGCAATCCAACCCAGACGACCGAACTGATAGTTAAAGTTCTGATACTGCTCGAGCAGGGCAGACCACTCGGGGGTATCGGAGACAGCGGTAACGCCGACCTTGGCGAGGTCGCCGATGATGGACTCCATGATCTCCTTGTGGCCACCGTCCTGGTTGTAGGACAGAGTCACGTTAATGCCACGATCGCCGTTAGCGCCAGCGGGAGCAACCTTGTCGAGGTACTCGTTAGCCTTGTCGACGTCGTAGGCGCAGAACTCCCATGCGCCCTCCTTGTAGCCATCGATGCCCGGAGGAACAATGCCGTCGGCAGGGGTACGGGTACCCTTGAAGATGGTCTTGCAGATGGCCTCACGGTTGATGGCCAGGGAGATACCCCTGCGCAGGTCGGCGTTGTTGAACGGCTCGGCCGTGTTGTTGCAGGTCAGGTAATAGGTGGAAGGCTCGGCGCCGAGCAGCATGCGCTCGCCGTCACCCATGGTGTAGCCGTCCTTGGACACGCCGCGATCCTTCTTGGCAGCGTCGATCTGAGCAACGGGAACGTCGCAGACATCGAGGTTACCGGCCTGGAACTCCTTGTAAGCGGTCTCCATGTCCTTGATGACCTGGAAGTGGATGCCATCGATCTTGGCCTTGTCGCCATAGTAATCGTCGAACTTCTTGAGGTTGATCTCCTGACCATCCTCCCACTTGCCGTCCATCATGAACGGGCCGTTACCGACCGGCGCAAGGTAGAAGCTCTTGACATCGGACTCGGCGCACTCGGGAACCGGGGCCAGAGCCGGGTGAGAGGCGACGAAGGGGAAGTCGGCGTAAGCGGAAGACAGCTTGACGACGAGGGTCTCATCGTCGGGGCAAGTAACACCGCTGAGCTCGGTAGCGTTACCGGCAAGCAGGTCGTCATAGCCCTCGACCATGGAAAGGTGATAGGAGACCTCGGAAGGGCCGTACTCGGTAGCGATGGCCGACTTGGTGTTGACCAGACGCTCCCAACCGAGCTTGAAGGACTTGGAGGTAACGTCGTCACCGTTGTGGAACTTGGCCTTCTTGATCTTGAAGGTAAACTCGGTGGCGTCGTCGTTGGCCTCAAAAGACTCGCAAGCCAGCGGAACGATCTCGCCCTTCTCGGCGTCATAAGAGGTCAGAGCGTCAAAGAGCTGGTACTCGACCTGAGTGCCCTGGTCCTCCTGGACATTGTAGGGGTCGATGCAGACCGGGTTGTTGATGTAGAAGTTCAGCGTCGAACCGGACTCAGAACCGGAAGCGTCGCCGCCCTTCTTGCCGCATGCGGCAAGAAAAGCCATGGAGCTCGCAGCGAGGGTGCCGCCAACAAAGGCGCGACGACCCATAACGGGCTGGTGGAACATAGAATCAGCCATGCCATCCTCCTTATGAGATAGGACAAAGAAATGTTCAGTCGGACATATGTCGAGACAATCCGATCCGAACCATCAAAACGCCGCCCGCTGCTATGGCTGGTTATGCACAACGGATCAACGTTTCGCAATACAGTAGCGCATTTTATGCACGATTTGGGGCTAATTCCGGTTAACGGTCGAGAATTTCTTTAGTTGGGCGAAGTATGTGGGGATATTTTGACTCTGTTACAAATATGTAAACAAAAAGGGTCCCGCACCTGCGAGACCCATTGCAAACGTATATACGCCGATGCTTAGTAGCCGACGATGCCCTGCGGGAAGAAGAACATGCACAGGACGACGCACACGGCAAAAACAACGGCCATAATTACCGTCAGGCGATCGAGGTTCTGCTCCATGACGCCCGTGGCAGAGCTGGAGTTATACAGCGAGCTAGCGATCATATCCGAAACGCCGGTACCCTTACCGGAATGCATCAGGACGAGAATCGTCAGCGCCACGGCAGAAACAGCCCAAACGACAAACAGAAGAATCTGGAACGGACCCATAGATAAGCTCCTTAATAGAACAGTTCAAACTCCAGTACTGTACCACAATCCCCCGCTCTCCCCTACCTGCCACTCAAGGACGGGGTGGAAATGGCAGAAATACCAAAAAGGGGGTTGTCCGGTTGTGGACAACCCCCTTGCTAGAAAACGGTATTTGTTTTCTATTAGGCCTCGGTAGCGAGCACGCGGCCCGTCATCTCGGCGGAAGGCTCAATACCAGCCATGGTGAGCATGGTCGGAGCGATATCGGAAAGACGGCCGTCCTCGATACCGGTGAGCTTGGCCTTCTCATCAACGATGATGAACGGCACGCGGTTGGTGGTGTGAGCCGTAAACGGATGCTTGGAACCGTCGGAAGCAACGTCAAACATGTGATCGGCGTTGCCGTGGTCGGCGGTAATCAGTGCAAAGCCGCCCTTGGCGAGAATCGCCGGGACAACCTTGGACAGGGCATCGTCAACAGCCTCAACGGCCTTAACGGCAGCGTCGAAGACACCGGTGTGACCAACCATGTCGCAGTTCGCGAAGTTCACGATGTAGAAATCAGCGCGATCCTCGTTGATGGCGGCGACGAGCTTCTCGGTAACCTCGGGAGCGCTCATCTCGGGCTGCAGATCGTAGGTAGCAACCTTGGGGGAAGCGACGAGCACGCGCTCCTCGCCCTCCTTGGGCTCCTCGATGCCACCGTTGAGGAAGAACGTCACGTGGGCGTACTTCTCGGTCTCGGCAGTGTGCAGCTGCTTCAGGCCATTGGCGGCGATAACGTCGGCCAGGACGTTCTCGGGGAACGTCTTGGGGAAGGCGACCTCGACGTCAAACGTCGGATCATACTCGGTCATCGTCACAAAGTGCGAAAGCTTGATCTGCTCGCGCTCAAAGCCGTCGAACTCCTTGTCCGTGAACACGCGGGTCATCTGACGAGCGCGGTCGGGACGGAAGTTGAAGAAGATGGCCGCGTCGCCCTCGTGAATGCCCTCGTTGTGGGCAGCGAAGGGCTCGACGAACTCGTCGCCGCGCGGGTCCTTCTCGTAGTAGGCCTTGATACCGGCAACGGGGTCGGTATCAGCATCGGACGCGTTGACCATGACGTCGTAGGCGCGCTGGATGCGCTCCCAACGATTATCGCGGTCCATGGCCCAATAACGGCCCGAGACGGTGGCAACGCGAGCGTCGCAACCGGTCTCCTCGGAGATCTTAGCCAGGAAGGCGCAGAACTCACTCATGTAACCGGCACCGGACTGCGGGTCAACGTCGCGACCATCCATGAAGGCGTGGACGCGAACGGTCTTGACACCGTGCTCGGCAGCCATCTTGACCAGAGCCTCGACGTGGTTCATGTGAGAATGAACACCGCCAGGGCTCATAAGGCCCATGAGGTGGAGAGTCTTACCGTCAGCCTTGACATCGTCCATAGCCTTGACGAAAACCTCGTTCTTGGCGATGGAGCCGTCCTTGATGGCATTGTTGATGCGCGAAAGCTCCTGGAACACGATGCGGCCGGCACCGATGTTGAGGTGACCCACCTCGGAGTTACCCATCTGGCCGTCGGGAAGGCCCACGTCCTCGCCCGAAGCACCGAGCGTGGTGTGGGGGTACTTCTCGTACAGGCCATCAAGGAAGGGCGTCTTGGCAGCGGCGACGGCGTTCTCGCCATCGGCCGGAGCAAGGCCGCAGCCATCCATGATAATCAGGAGTGCAGGAAGATGACGTTGTGCCATATGTCCTACTCGCCTGCCTTGACGACCATAGAGGCGAAGTCGGCAGCCTTGAGCGAAGCGCCGCCCACGAGGGCGCCGTCAACGTCGGGCTTGGCGACGAGCTCGGCGATGTTGCCGGGCTTGGCGGAACCGCCATACAGCACGCGGATGCCGTTAGCGAGCTCCTCGCCGAACATCTCCTTGAGGGTCTCACGGATAGCACCGCAGACCTCCTGAGCGTCCTCGGCGGTAGCGGTCTTGCCGGTGCCGATGGCCCAGATGGGCTCGTAGGCGACGACGACCTGCTTGGGGCAGGTGATCTCAAGACCAGCAAGGCCAGCCTTGACCTGGTTCACGACGTGCTCGACATAGGTGCCAGCCTCGCGGACCTCGAGGGACTCGCCGCAGCAGAAGACGGGAACAAGGCCGGCGGCAACGAGAGCCTTAGCCTTCTTGTTCTGGTCCTCGTCGGTCTCGTGGAAGTAGTCGCGACGCTCGGAGTGACCGATGATGCAGTAGGTGCAGCCAGCGGACTTGAGCATGTCGCAAGAGGACTCACCGGTGAAGGCACCCTTGGCCTCCCAGTACACGTTCTGTGCACCGAGGGCGATGGGGGCAGCCTGAATGCGGTCATGAACCGTGGTGATGTCGATGGTCGGAGGGCAGACGAGCACCTCGACGCCAGCCGGAACCTCGGGCAGAGCCTGAGCCAGCTCGTCGGCGAGCTTGGCAGCCTCGGCGACGTCGTTGTTCATCTTCCAGTTACCAGCGATAAGAAGGGTGCGATTAGGCATCGAGAAGCGCCTCCACTCCGGGCAGGGCCTTACCCTCGACGAGCTCCATGGAAGCGCCACCACCGGTGGAGATCCAGCTCATCTTGTCGGCCAGGTTGAACTTGTTGACAGCTGCGACGGAGTCGCCACCGCCGATGATCGAGGTGCAGTCGGCCTCGGCGACAGCCTCGGCGATAGCCTGAGTGCCGTGAGCGAAGTTGTCGAACTCGAAGACGCCCATGGGGCCATTCCAGAACACGGTCTTGGCGCCCTTGACGGCCTCGGCGTAGAGCTCCTCGGTCTTGGGGCCGATGTCCATGCCCTCACGATCGTCGGGGATAGCGTCGGAAGCGACAACCTCGGGGACAGCGTCCTCGCCAAAGTGATCGGCAACGCGGTTATCGATGGGGAGCAGGATCTTGACGCCCTTCTCCTCGGCCTTCTTGAGCATCTCGCCAGCGCGCTCGACCCAGTCCTCTTCCTTGAGGGACTGACCAACGGACAGGCCCTGAGCCAGGAAGAAGGTGTAGGCCATGCCGCCACCGATGATCAGGGTGTCAGCAGAGTCGATGAGGTGATCGAGCACGCCGATCTTGGAGGAAACCTTGGAACCGCCGACGATAGCGACGAAGGGACGCTCGGGCTCGGCGAAGATGCCGGTCAGCGTGTCGACCTCCTTCTCGAGCAGGAAGCCAGCGACTGCGGGCAGGTAAGCGGCGGGGCCCACGACGGAACCCTGGGCGCGGTGAGCGGTGCCGAAGGCATCGAGAACGAAGACGTCACCATAGGAAGCGAGCTTCTTAGCGATCTCGGGATCGTTCTTCTTCTCACGCTTGTCAAAACGGACGTTCTCGAGAACGAGAACCTTGCCCGGCTCGACGGCGGCGACAGCCTCAGCAGCCTTCTCGCCGTAGGTGTCGGCGACAAAGGCAACGTCGAGACCAGAGAGCTCAGCGAGCTTCTTGGCGACGGGCTCGAGGGACAGCTCGGGCTGGAACCCGGTGCCCTCGGGACGGCCGAGGTGGCTCATGAGGATGACGCGAGCGTTGTGCTCAACGAGGTAGTTGATGGTGGGCAGGGCAGCCTTGATACGGGTGGTGTCGCCAACGACGCCATCCTTGATAGGCACGTTAAAGTCAACGCGGACGAGAACGCGCTTGCCGTCGACATCGATGTCGCGGACGGTCTTCTTGGTAAAGGCCATGTTTGCTTCTACCTTTCGTACGTGTCTGCCTCCCATTACGGCAGACGATTTCCTATAAAAAGGGCGCGACCCTAGGGTGTAAGCCCTATAAGGCCGCGCCCTTCTTTAGACGCTCAACGAGCTATTCGCTAAAAACTAAATTAAGCAACGAACTTCTCGAAGTACTTGATGGTGCGGACCATCTGAGAGGTGTAGGAGTTCTCGTTGTCGTACCAAGAGGTGACCTGAACGAGGGTCTGGCCGTTGCCGAGGTCAGAGCACATGGTCTGAGTGGCGTCGAAGATGGAGCCGTGGGTCTCGCCGACGATGTCGCGGGAGACGATCTGGTCCTCGTTGTAGGCGAAGGTCTCGGGGATGGTCTCGGCGTAGGCCTTCATGGCAGCGTTGACCTCGTCGACGGTGACCTTCTTGTCAACGACGGCGTAGAGGTTGGTCAGCGAGCCGGTCGGCGTCGGGACGCGCTGGGCGGCACCGATGAGCTTGCCGTTGAGCTCGGGGAGAACCAGGCCGATGGCCTTGGCAGCGCCCGTGGTGTTCGGGACGATGTTCTCGGAGCAGGCGCGGGAGCGACGGAAGTTGCCCTTGCGCTGCGGGCCGTCGAGCGGCATCTGGTCGCCGGTGAAGGCGTGGATGGTGGTCATGATGCCGGACACGATGGGAGCGAAGTCGTTCAGACCCTTGGCCATCGGGGCGAGGCAGTTGGTGGTGCAGGAAGCAGCGGAGATGATGTTGTCCTCAGCAGTCAGCGTCTCATGGTTGACGTTGTACACGATGGTGGGCAGATCACTGCCGGCCGGAGCGGAGATGACGACCTTCTTGGCGCCAGCGTTGATGTGGGCCTGAGCCTTAGCCTTGCTGGTGTAGAAGCCGGTGCACTCGAGAACGACGTCGACGTCAAGGTCGCCCCAAGGCAGGTTGTTAGCGTCGGCCTCCTTGTAGATCTTGATCTCCTTGCCGTCAACGGTGATGGAATCCTCGCCAGCAACGACCTCGTGATCGCGAGCGTAGTTGCCCTGCGTGGAGTCGTACTTCAGCAGGTAAGCGAGCATATCGGGAGAGGTGAGGTCGTTGATAGCGACGATCTCGGAGCCCTCATGACCGAACATCTGACGGAAAGCCAGACGACCGATGCGACCGAAGCCGTTAATAGCAACCTTTACTGCCATTGTGTCTCCTTTCGTAAGGCCCCCGCGAGCTACAGCGCCCGCCGTTGAGGCCCACAAACTAACCACTCGCCTAATATACCTTTTTTTTGACTTGAATTTCACGAGAATGCTCGAAATTGAAAATCAAATTTACGTTAAAACGTTTTAAAGACTAAAATAGCAGCTAAATCCATATATAAGTCGTTACTTCAAACTACCTGTTTGCTTCAATGAGCTTTTCAAGCCGTAAAACACGATGGTAGAGGGCTGACTTCGACAAGGGAGGGTCAGCCATCTCCCCCAAATCACGCAGCGACAGATCAGGATAGCGCTCGCGCAGGTCGCAAAAGACCGCCAAGGCATCCGGAAGCGCATCGCGAAGGCCACGCTGCTCGAGCTCATCGATAAGCGCAAGCTGATGTTGGGCGGCACCGGCACTTCTGGTCTGGTTGGCGAGCTCGGCGTTCACGCGACGGTTCACATCGTTCTTAACCAACTTGACCGCGCGCGCCTCCTCAATCTCGGCAACGCTGCGCTTGGCACCAATCAGCTTTAATAGATGCTCGATTTCCTCGGCGCTCTTAATGTACACGGCATATGACCCCCGCCGTGCATTAACACGAGCATGGACCCCAATCTGCTCCAACAGATCGCAAAGTCCCTTGGCATATTGCTCGCCTTGCACCGCGATCTCCAAATGAAAATCGCCGCGCGGATCGGCCACGAAGCCGCCCGCGATGAGCGCGCCGCGGATATAGGCAAGTCTACAGCAAGAACGGGCAACGATATGTCGGGGTACGCCGGCGACAAGTCCTCCCCTACGGTCGAGGATACCCAGCAGAACCAAGGCCTTATCCAGGTCTGGCTGATCAGGCAAGGTGATGAGGTAGTTTCGAACCTTATGCAATACAGATTTACGGACGGTGAACTCCGTTTTGAGCTTAAGGATACGATGCGTCAGCGTGATCATCGTGCGCGCGACGGCTCCCGTCTCAGTCGCAACCGTCAAACGATACCGCCCAGAGCCGGCAAGCGAGAGCGTACCGCTCACGCGCGTGAGGGCGGCAAGCGTCGACAAGTCGCAGTATTCACATTCGGGTTCGCAGCGCGCAAGCTCGTCGCGCACCTCAGCGGTAAACGACATGCAGGCCTATGCCTTCGTGTTGGCGCGCGACAGGTCGCGGTGGGAGATGCTCACATGATACTGAGCGCCTTCCAGGTAACGGGCCGTGGCCTCGGCAATGGCAACGCTGCGGTGCTGGCCGCCCGTACAGCCGATGGCGATAGAAAGCTGCGGCTTACCCTCCGCGATATAGCCCGGCATCACCGTATCGAGCAGCTGTGTCCAAGCCTTCCAAAACTCCTGCGTCTTGGGATGATCCAGAACAAAATCGGAGACCTTTTTATCGAGACCGGTCATCGTGCGCATCTCGGGATCGTAGAACGGATTGGGCAGGAAGCGGACGTCGATCATAATGTCCGCCTCGACGGGCATGCCGTGCTTAAAGCCAAACGAGAACACGTGGACGTCCATGAGCTGCTGGTCGGACAGCTCGGAAAATGCCATACGTAGCTTGTTGCGCAGCGCAGAGGTACGCAGACGGCTCGTGTCGATAATCATATCGGCTCGGTCGCGCACGCCCTGCAGCTGAAGGCGCTCGCGCTGAATGGCATCGGCCGTAGTCTCCCCCGGCTTGGCAATGGGATGACGGCGGCGATTTTCGCTGTAGCGACGAATCAGCACCTCGTCAGAGGCCTCGAGAAACACGATGTCACAGCTCATCTCGCGCTCCTCGAGTGCGGCAACGGCATCGAGCAGCTCATCGAACAAGCCCTGGCTGCGCAGGTCGCAGGTGACGGCAAGATGCCTGCCCACGCCCGTATTGATGCCGACGAGTTCGGCAAGCTGGGCGATCAGACGCGGAGGCAAGTTGTCGATGCAAAAGTAGCCCATGTCCTCGAACACATGCATGGCCTGCGTTCGGCCCGATCCAGACATTCCGGTGATGATGACGATATCGGGGATGCGCTCCGAGCGCTCCGCCGCATCCATGGCATCTCCCTTTTGCATGTGCGCCTCCTAAAACAAGCGCGGGACCCGGCCAGCGGATCCCGCGCGATCAATTGCCTTTATTGAGTATACCGCCCCGAGCGGATACGAGGCCTGTCTTACGCCTCAAGCGCAGCCTTGAACCAACTTGTAATACTCGTGGGATGCGTGATGGCGGTGCCGACGACAACGGCCCAGGCGCCAGCATCGATCGCGGCGCGAGCCTCCTCGGGCGTGTGCACGCGGCCCTCGCAGATGATGGGAAGACCGGGGAATTCCTCGGTCGCCTGACGCAGGAGCGGCAGATCGGGGCCATCGGCCATGGTGCAGTCGATGGCAGCGACACCGTGAGAAAGCGTGGTAGATACCAGGTCGAAGCCCATATCAACCGCACGGCGAATGTCCTCGATGGTGGCACAATCCGCCATCAGGAGCACACCCTCCTCGTGCAGCGGGCGGAAGGTATCCTCGACCGACTTGCCGTCGGGACGCGGACGATCGGTGGCGTCGATCGCCACGATATCGGCACCCGCAGCAACGCAGGCGCGAGCGTGACGCAGCGTCGGCGTGATGTAAACGCCCTCGTGCCCATCCTTCCACAGGCCGATAACGGGGACCTCACAGCGACCCTTAATGGCGGCAATGTCGGCAAGGCCCTGGCAGCGAATGGCGGCGGCGCCGCCGAGCTCGCAAGCACGAGACATTTGAGCCATGGTCTCGGGCGTACGAAGCGGCTCGCCCATATACGCCTGAACGCTCACGACGAGCTTGCCCTTCAGGGACTGGATCAAAGGATCAACGGTCATGTTCGACTCAACCTTTCTCAAAAACAGCCTTCTGAGACACCGCACCTTGACGTTCAAACCGTCGCTCGCGTACCGAAGTACGCTTCGCTCCTCTTTCACGTCAATCTGCGGCACCTCAGAAGGCGCACTTGGTAGCTATGTTTATTTCAACGACGCAAGAAGGTGTTCGGCGGCACCGATGAGCGGAGCATCGCCCTCAAGAGAACCGATGAGGATCGGCGTGTCCTGAAGCGGATCGAGCGCCTGGCTGGCATAGCCCTCGTGTACCGAATCCTTCCACGTCTGTGAACGCCAATCGGGACCTTGGTGAATCACGCCACCCGAAAGCACGATGACCTCAGGGTCCAGGATGTTAGCGAGCGAGCCCAAGCTGGCACCCAGCGCAAAGCCGGCGTCATGGATGACCTCAGTCGCCTTTGCGTCGCCCGCGCGGCACAGGTCGTTTACATCGCGACCGACCGAAGGACGGCTGGGGTCGACGCGGCCAAAGCGCTCGTCGTACATGCGACCAATGGAAGTGCCCGAAGCAACAGACTCAAGATGGCCAGAACGCCCGCAGGCGCAGGGAATGCCGGCGGCAGCCGAGCACTCGATGTGGCCCATATGACCGGCAGCACCGTGGAAGCCCTGCATCACGCGGCCGTTCTCGACATATGCGCCGCCGATGCCCGTACCGATGCCCAGACACAAGACGGAGAACTTGCCCTTGCCGACGCCCCAGTGGGCCTCGCCCAGAGCATGAGCCTGCACGTCGCCCACCACGGCAACGGGAAGACCAAGGTCCTCGCGCAAACGCGGCCCCAACTGAACGCCAGACCAGCCGGGCATGATCTCGTTGGCGTAGGCGATGGCGCCCGTCTTGGGGTCGACGACACCGGCGGCGCCAATACCGATACCGAGGACCTCGACATCGGGGTTCGCCTCGAGAGCAGCCTTGATGGACGCCTCGATGCGCTGGAAAACTGCCTCGCCGCCTTCTTGGGCCTCGGTGGGAACCTCGGCTTCAAAGACCGGATGGGGCACGCCGCCATCAGCCGGATACTCCATAATGGCAGTCGCAATCTTGGTGCCGCCGATATCGACGGAGCAAACGTACTTGTTCTCCATGTCGCTCTCCTTAGGAGATATAAACAACTACAGGAAATGCGCCGTCAGGCTAGCCGTCACAGCGCGGTAAAGGTTTTCCAGGTGCCCGAGATCGCCGAGAAGCCGTGTGGCCATTGACCTAATGGGTCATGGCCGCACGGTTGAACGGCGAGGTCGGGTGCCTGGGAAAGCTTTAAAGGAGGCCGTTGTCCTGGAGGACCTTCTTAATCGCCTCGACGTTCTCACCGGTCATGGCCTTCACCGGGCGCGGCATGGTCGGGCTGTCGAAGATGCCCATGAGGTTCATAGCGGTCTTGAAGGCGCCGACGCCACCGGCATAGCCCTGGACGCCCGAGGTGACATCCCAGATGTGGGAGATCTCATTGAGACGATCCTGCTCGGCCTTGACGGTAGCCCAGTCACCAGCCTGAGCGGCCTTCCACTGACGCACGTAGCCCTCGGGCTCAACGTTGGCGAGACCCGGGACGGAACCGTCAGCGCCGCCGAGATAGGCGCCGTCGACAACAACCTCGTGACCGGTGAGGATGCTCATCGGATGGCCGTTCTTCTCGTTCTCCTGAACGAGGTAGCGGAACGAGATGTCATCACCCGAGGAATCCTTGACGCCAGCAAGGACGCCCTCGGCGCCGAGCTTGGCAAGGAGCTTCCAGGGGAGCTTGGTGTGAACGCAGACGGGAATGTCATAGGCAAAGATGGGCAGGTCGAGCTCCTCGTGCAGGATGCGGAAGTGCTCCTCGACCTCGGTCATACCCTGCAGGGCATAGAACGGGCAGGTGGCGACGAGGGCATCGGCGCCCAGCTCCTGGGCGACCTTGCCGTGCTCAATCATGCGCTCGGTCTCGGTATCGATGATGCCGACCAGAACAGGCACACGGTGGTCGACGATACGAACGGCCTCGGCGATAATCTGGCGACGGCGCTCATCGGTGGAGAAGACGACCTCGCCCGAAGACCCCAAGAAGAACAGACCATCGACGCCGGCATCGATCATGCGGTTGATGCTGCGCTCAAAGGAGGCAACGTCGAGCTGGTGGTCTTCGGTATCGGGAACAACGACGGGAGGGATAACGCCGGTGAATTTCTGAGTTGCCACAAGAATCTCCTTAGCTGTCTGGCGAGCGGCCCTATGCCGCTCACTCTTGTTGGCAGTGTCCAGGCCGTCTAGGCCAAAGAACACGGATAGAACGTTTGGTTAAAGAAGTCGACGACTTCGTTTTCGAACGCGTTAATACGCTCATGAGCGTATTTGGCATAGATGATATGCCTCCGGTCACACTCAAGACCGTTGAATACGGCAAACTGACCCTTGGGGTCGCTCACGGTATCCATGAGCGACGTGCCCATGAGCACCGATCCGCGCACCCGAGACGACAGAGCCTCGAGGCCACCGGGAATTGGATTGGCAACCGCCGTGCAGGCAAGTCCGCGCTCGTCCAGAGCAGAAACCGCCAGCGCGACACCGCCGCCAAGACCCTCGCCCCATGCAAAAATGCGATCGGGATCCATGCCATCAAGATTGCGCGCGACCTTCGCCAACGCGCAGCCCCAACGGACGCGCTTGACAAAAGCGGGCGAAGCAATCCCCCACTGCAGGTCGTCCGCACCAGCAACATCGTCATCCAGCGCGAGAACGGCATACCCCATGGCGGCAAATCTCGTCATGTGATGCCATCCACGCACGGGTCGATCGATGTCGTGAAACATCAGGCACAGCGGCACGCGCTCAGACACTCGGGCACGACCGACAGGCTCGATCAAACGAGCGTGAATCGCATCGTCACCGAGCTCAAAGGAGACCTCCGAGTAACGGGCGCAGGGGTTAACAAAGTCAATCGCCGTAATGGCCAGGCCTTGAATCTCAAGATTCGAAGCGCATGTCTCTAAATCAGAAACATCTGCTTGGACATCACCGCGCCAGTCCCGATATTCTGCGAGCCTTGACGAAACCGTTCCAGGCATCTCCGCGAGCCCGGGGACGATCAGCTCGTCGATATTGCTCTCGCACTTAGACATGAGCCTCCCCTCCCTCGCAGAAAAACGGAATGATCAGATCGTCAAAGTCCTGAATCTCCTCGTGGCCAAAGCCTTCAAAGAACTCATGACGCTTTTCGCAGGTCAGGTTGTTATAGACCGCAAACTGCGTCGCCGGCGGACAGACGATATCGGCTGTGCCCGTGCCAAACAGCACGGGGCATTTGACCATGGGGGCAAAGTTCTTGGAATCGAAGTACGCCAGTTTGGCATAGGCCTCCTCAATACGAGTCGAGTCCTCGTCAAACCAACGCGACCAATAACGCAGGCCTTCATAAGCGATATCGTCGGCATCCAGATCCCAAACAAGGCGGAAATCCGACAGGAAGGGATAGAGGATGGCAGCGCGATTGATAAGCTCACTATTAAGCGCGCAGGTCGCAATGCCCAAACCGCCGCCCTGCGATGCGCCGTTCACAAATACGCGGGAAAGATCGATGCCCTCGAGCTCGCGAACAATACGGCACAGAATGCGGATATCCTGGTGCAAGCGGACATAGTAAAGATTGGCCGGGTCGCCGTCGATACCGGCGACGATATGCCCAGCAACCGTCGTGCCTTCAAATCCACCAATATCCTCGGAGGGGCCACCCTGGCCAGGACAATCGAGAGCGATGAGTGCCATGCCCATGCCCGCAAACGACGCCTGCTCGAACCAGCTGCGGCTTGCACCCGGATAGCCGTGGAACTGTAGCACCAGCGGCACGGGCTCGTCCGAAACCGGCTGGAGATACTTGGCATGCAGGCGTGCACCGCACATGCCGGTATACCAGAGGTCGAAAAACCGACAGGTCGCGGAATCCGCAACCGAAGCCGCCTCAATCGCATAGTCGAGCTCGACGGCGTCGGCCTCGGCCATGCGGTCCTTCCAAAAGAGATCGAAATCCGATGGACGGGGCATAGCGCCTCGATATTCACCAAATTGCTGTTGTAGCTCCTGAGCACTTGGCATGGCTCGTGAACCCAACCTTTCGAAATCGCAACGGAGGTGCGCCCGGCAAGGGAACCGGGCGCACGGGAGGGAAAGCGAGGCTACTCGCCGAGCTTGGGATGCAGCAGCGACGGCGCAGCGCCGAGCAGCATCTTGGTGTAGGGGTCCTGAGGGTGCTGGAAGACCTGCTTGGCCTCGCCCTGCTCGACGATCTTGCCGCCATTCATAACGATGATGTCGTCAGAGATATAGCGGACCGTCTGGATGTCATGGCTGATGAACACCATGGCCAGGCCGAGCTCCTTCTTAAGGTCGGTCAGCAGGTTCAGAATCTGCGCGCGGACCGAAACGTCCAGAGCCGAGGTGGGCTCGTCGGCGATGATGGCATCGGGGTTCAGCGACAGGGCGCGCGCAATTGCGACGCGCTGGCGCTGGCCGCCCGAAAGCTGGCCGGGAAGAACCTCGGCGGCGGAGCTGGGCAGACCGGTGAGCTCCAAGAGCTCCTTGACGCGCTTCTCCTGCTCGGCCTCGGTACCCAGGTTGTGGACGCGCATGGGGTCGAGCAGTTGCTCGCGAACGACCATGCGGGGATTGAGCGCCGTGGCCGGGTTCTGGAACACGACCGAGATGACGCGACCCATGTGGCGACGGTCCTCGGCGGTACGTTTGGTAACGTCCTTGCCCTTAAAGTAGACCTTGCCGCTCGTGGGGGCCTGCAGGCCGCACATGACGTTGGCGGTGGTGGACTTTCCGCAACCGGACTCGCCGACGATGCCGATGGTCTGTCCGGGCATGAGCTTAATCGTTACACCCTGGACGGCGTGAACCAGGTTGGGGTGCAGAATCGAGCCGGTACGGGTCCTAAAGGTGACGTGGACGTCATCAAGGAAGATGATCGGCTCGACGCCGTTGACTGCGGTCTCGCTCATCTACATCACCTCCGCGTGAGGGGTCAAACCATTTGCCTTGAGCACCTCGTCGGGGAGCTCGGAATAGAAGTGCTCGGTGCCGGGCACGCGCTTGAAGACCGGACGGGTGTCCAGGCCAATGCGCGGATGGCTCGAGCGGGGTGCGAAGCGATCGCCCTTGGGGAAATCGCGCGGGCTCGGAACGGCGCCGGGCACCTGGTGCAGGCGGCCCGAACCGCTCTCGATGGACAGGACGGAACCCAGAAGGCCGCGGGTGTACTCGTGAATCGGGTTGGTGAGCAGCTCCTTGGTGGGCGCCTGCTCGATAACCTGGCCGGCGTACATAACCGTGATGTTATGAGCGACCTCGGCGACCAGTGCCAGGTCGTGCGAAACGAAGATCATGGCAAAGCCGAGCTTGGCCTGAAGATCGTTAAGCAGCTTGATGACCTGCTTCTGGACGGTAACGTCCAGAGCGGTCGTGGGCTCGTCGCAGATGACCAGTTTGGGGTCGCGGGTAAGGGCCATAGCGATCAGAACGCGCTGACGCTGACCACCGGAAAGCTCATGCGGATAGCTCTCGAGCGTACGCTTGGGGTCGAGGCCCACGAGCTCCAGGAGCTCCTCGGCGCTACGGGTACCGCCGCGCTTGGTGAGCTGCTTCATCTGGGCGGAAATGAGCATGGAGGGGTTGAGCGAGGACAGGGCGTCCTGATAGACCATGGCGATATCGGTACCGCGCAGGCCGAACCACTCCTTCTTGCTCATCTTGAGCAGGTCGCGGCCCTCCCAGAGAACCTCACCGGAAAGATGCTCGTCATCGTCGGTCAGGCCCATGATGGCCAGCGTGGTGATGGACTTACCGCAGCCGGACTCACCGACCAGGCCCATGGTCTGGCCAGGACGGACATCAAAGTTGACATGATCGACGACGTTGATATCACCGTGGTGCTCAAACTGGATGCAGAAATCACGGACCGAAAGGATCGGCTCAACGGACTCATCGGGCACATGGCGGTCGTTACGCTTGAGCTCGACATCGCGCAGGGCGCCAAGACGGGCGGACAGGGACTGAGCCTGCTCCTTGTAAGCGCGAACAGGGTCGGAGACCAGCAGGTCGGCCTCGCGGCGCTTGGAGGAATCGGTCGGATCCAGGGCGGCGGAGGGAGCAGCGGCCATGGCGTCGGTAATGCCCTCGGAGAGGATGTTGAGCGCCAGGCAGGTGATCATGATAGCCAGACCCGGGAACAGCGCCTGCCACCAACGGCCAGCGAGCACGCCACCGCGGGCGTCGGCGAGGATGTTGCCCCAGGTAGCGGTGGGCTCCTGGATACCAGCGCCGATAAAGGTCAGCGAGGCCTCGAAGATGATGGCGTCGGCGACCAGGGTAACGGTGAAGACCATGATCGGGGCGATGCAGTTACGCAGAACATGCTTGATCAAAATCCACGGAGCCTTGGCGCCGGAAACGATGACCGCGCGGACATAGTCCTCGCCGTACTCGGACACGATGTTGGCGCGCACGATACGGGCAATCTGCGGAGTGTACATAAAGCCAATGGCGAAGATGATCGACGGCACGGAATTGCCCAGGATGGAGACGAAGACGGCAGCGAGGGCGATGCCCGGGATGGACATGATGATGTCCAGGATGCGCATGATCGCCTCGGAAACGGACTTGCGCGAAACCGCCGCGAGGGCGCCCACGACCGAGCCGCAGACCAGAGCCATGGCAGTAGCACCGAAGCCGATGATCAGCGAGTAACGGCCACCGTAAAGCATACGCGACAGGATGTCGCGGCCCTTATCGTCGGTACCGAAGATAAATCCATTGCCGGGAGCCTGGCGAGCAGTGAAAATCTCGACCGGGCTATAGGGGGCAAGAAGGGGCGCCAGAATCGCGGTCAGGGCGACCAACACCAGCACGACGGCGGCAATCTTAGAAGACAGCGTCATCTTCTTCCAGCCACCGAGCTTGAGCCCCTTGGAGGCAGCCTTCTCGAGCTGCTCGGTTTGCTTCTCTCGAATCTTTACCATAATCTACACCGTCCTGATGCGCGGGTTGATGAGCAGGTAGAGCATGTCAACCACGATGTTGATGATGATGAAGGCAAGAGCAACGACGATGACGACGCCCTGAACCAGGTTCGCCTCGTTGCCCTGAACGCCCTGCAGAATCGCAGTACCCATGCCGGGGAGGTTGAAGATGACCTCGATGACGACGGCGCCGCCCATAAGGTAACCGATCTTAAGACCGAGGGTGGTGACCGGGGTGATCAGCGCGTTGCGCAAAACGTTGATGCCGACGACGACCTTCTCGGGAACGCCGGCGCCACGGGCCATGCGGACGTAGTCCTTGTCGAGCTCCTCAACCATGGCGGTACGCACGATACGAGTCATCTGGCCCGTCAGCGGGAATGCCAGAGCGATAGCGGGCATGATCATACGTCCCAGATAGCCAGCCGGGTTGGTGGTGAAGTGAGGCAGAGCACCGGATGCCGGGAGCACCTTAAGGTAGGAAGAGAACAGCAGAATCAACAGAACGGCAAGCCAGAACGACGGGGTTGCCAAGCCGGCGATGGAAAAGACGCGGATCACTTGGTCCGGCCATTTATCGCGATACAGTGCCGCGATGACGCCGAGCAAAAACGAGACGACCGCGCCGATGGCAAGACCGATGAAGGTCAGCTGCATCGTGACGGGCAGGGCCGTGGAGATGCGCTTGGCAACGGAGTTGCGAGCAGCACCATAGGTGCCCATGTCACCATGGATCAGATCGCCCATGTAGCGCACGTAGCGCACGGGCCAGGGGTCGTCCAGACCATACTTCTCATGGTACTCGGCAACCGCCTCGGGCGAGGCACCGTCACCCAACGCCGTATAGGCGGGGTCGGTCTTGGAGAACGACATAAGGAAGAACACCAGGACGGTGACGCCCAATGCCATGATCGGCAGCGCCACGAGACGCCTTCCAATCAAACGTAGAAAGTTGTTCACGTTCTCTCCCCTTTCTTTTGTCGGTAGGACCAACTGGTATATGAGTATGGATACTCATTACAAGACCCGAGCGACATCGAGGCCGCCCGGGTCTTTGTTTCAACTATGAGGACGTTGCCTTACGACCGACGCCCCACATATGACTCAAACGAGTCTTAGGCCTTGACGGTCGCGACGCCCCTGAAGGACATGCTCGTCGTGCCGATGCCCTTGAAGCCATCGAGGGCCTCGCCATTGGGCGCGGTAGACGGATCGTCCCAGGAAGCGGAGACGGTCTTGACGTGGACAACGGGGTACAGAACAGCGTTGTCGGCGATGATGTCGAAGCACTCGTTCCACTTCTTCTGCTGCTCGTCGCCCTCGGCGGCAAGAGCCTCGTCCATGAGACCGTGGAGCTTCTCCCACTCAGCGGACTCCTTCCACGGGCAACGGGTCTGCATCCAGACGTTGTCGCCGTACCACCAGTTGAGCAGCAGGTCGGGGTCAGCGCCGAAGCAGGACGGATCGCCAGGGGCAAGGAGGATATCGTAGGCCTCGCCGCCGTCGATGGCAGCGTAGGTGGCCGGCGAGGTATCGGTCTGGATGGTCACCTCGAAGCCGAGAGCGTCGAGGTCGTTCTTGACCTGGGCGGCCATGCCCTTAATCTGCTCGTTGTCGGTGGTGCGCAGGGTGATGGCACCCGGGGTGATGCCGGACTCCTCGATGAGCTTCTTGGCCTTCTTGGCGTCGGTCTTGTACACCGTGGAAGCCTCATGATAGTTGGTGAAGCTCTTGGGCAGGTAGCAGCTGGCAGCGGTGGCAAGGCCGGCGAAGGTGTTGGTGATCATCTTCTCGGTGTCGAGCGCGTACATGACGGCCTGACGGACCTTGACGTTGTTCCAAGGCTCCTTGGCGACGTTGAACATGATGAAGCGGGTGCCGAAGCCCTGGACGTTGTCGATCTTGCAGCCAGCGCTCTCGAGCTGGTCGACGGCGTCAGCGGTGACGAGCTCCATAACGAGCGTGGAGCCTTCCTGCTGGGCGGTAACGCGAGCGGTGGGGTCGGTCAGGATGCTGTACTGGATCTTCTTATCCTCGGCAGCATACTCACCGTTGTACTCGGGGTTGGGAACCAGGGTGATCTCGGTATCGGAGATAGAGTCGTACATCCAGGGGCCGGAACCGATCGGCTGCTTGGCGCGATCCTCCTCGGACTGAGTAGCCGGGGTAACACGGATGATGGCCAGACGATCCTTGAGCAGGGAGAAGTTGGGGACCTTGGTCTTGACCGTTACAGTGCTGGCATCCTTGGCCTCGATGGACTCGAAGGGCTGGAAGAACGGAGCATAGGTAGCGGAAGCAGCGCAAGCGGTGTAGGAAGCGACGACGTCGTCAGCAGTGACCTCGGTACCATCGGAGAACTTGGCGCCCTTGCGGATGGTGACCTCGAAGGTAGTGTCGTCCACGGACTTGGGATCGTCGGTGGCGAGCTCGTTGAAGGTGCTGTAGTCGTGGTAATCGATGCCGTAGAGACCCTCGACGACGTGCCAGTTAGCACCCAGGCCCACAGCGGAGCCGGTGCTGGCGGGATCGAAGCTGGACGGAGCGTAAGCGGAACCAGCGGTAATCACACCGCCGCCACGGTTGGCGGAATCGGCGGAACCGGAAGCGGAACCCTCGTCGTTGGAGCTGCCACCGCAGCCGGTGAGACCAAGCCCTGCGACAGCAGCGACGCTGCCGGTGAGGCCGAGGAACGAACGCCTGGACATACCCTTGTTGATGATGGCCATGTCTTCTCCTATCAATAGAGAATCTTACCCGGGAGCACCTAGACTTGCCCCCGCGCAACTTGCGGACGATATATACCTTACCTACCGACGAACCCAACTGAGGTGCCGCGCTCGGCGACCGATACATACATACGCTTGAACGGTATTTACTACCGTTCACCGAATTCATTGACAAACGATTCGCCAGACAGTATGTATCGACGAGGTGAGATATCAGTCATCGTCAACCCGCAGGATAGCAGGGTTGTTCACCATGGCTAGTCAAACGTTTTAGCGTTAATAAAACCCGAAATCGACAGGTAATCGCCGCGAAATAAATGATTGAAAATCGGCCAATCATGTATATCAGTTGTTTAGAAGCACGTTTAGTTTTCGGAACGGTTGGCCGATGCCTGGGCGCGTTCGGCATTCCATGCAACAAGTGCCTCGTGGACCGCTTTGGCGACATCGGCCGGAACGCCTCGAACTTCCGCGATCTCTTGCTCGCTCGCCGCGCGCAAACGCTTCATCGAGCCAAAATGGCGCATAAGGGCACGTTTTCTGGTGGGTCCCACGCCTGGAACGTCATCGAGTACCGAAACCGTCATGGCTTTATCGCGCAATTCGCGATGGAACGTGATGGCAAAACGGTGCGATTCATCGCGCACCTGTTTGATTAGATAGAGCGACGCGGACCCGGTCGGAAGCACGACTGGAGTCTCGTCCCAAGGCACGAAAACCTCCTCATCGGCCTTTGCCAAGCCACAAACTGGTATATCGAGCCCAAGAGCCTCAAGTTGCTTGATCGCAGCGGTCAATTGCGGCTTACCGCCATCGACAACGAGCAAATCGGGGCGCGATCCAAAGCGCTCGTCGGCCATGCGCTCGGGAGCATAGCGTCGTCCCAAAACCTCGGACATCGACACGAAGTCGTTTGCCTCGTCCAATTCGGCCTGAATTTTAAAACGACGGTACTGGCTCTTGTCGGCGCGTCCGTTGGTAAACACCACCATCGAGGCGACGGTAAAGGTTCCGTGCAGCGTCGAGATATCGAAGCACTCGATACGCATCGGCGGCGCCGGCAGCGCCAGCGCGCTTTCGAGCTCCAGGAGCGCCTGATTGGTGCGGTCGTCAGCGTACCCCGTTCGCATCATGTAGCGCATGAGGGCATGGCGCGCATTTTTGGATGCCATATCGAGCAAACGGTGCTTTTCGCCACGCTGCGGCCTATGGAGATGGCAGGAACGCTCGCGCTTGCCCGCAAGCCATTCCCCCAGCGCCTCCGCATCCTCAAGCTCGACGGAAAGGTTGACCTCAGCTGGAATATCAGCCGTCTCGTCGTAATAGCGCTTAAGAAAGCCCGACTGGAGCTCTTCCTCGTCAACATCAAGACCCTTGTCGAGAATGAACTCGCAGGTGCGAACTGTTCGGCCCTCGCGAACGACGAAGACGCAAGCGGCGGAGATGGTCTCCTCGCGATAGAACCCGATGACATCGATATCGACACTGGAGGGAAAAACGACTTGCTGACGATCGTCCAGACCCCTGATGACCTCCAAACGACGTTTGACGCGTGCCGCGCGCTCAAAGTCGAGCGCCTCGGCGGCATCCGTCATCTCGGAGGTCAGCTCATCGACGACATCCTTGCGATGGCCCGACAAAAAGCGCTCGACACGCTTGACGTTCTTGGCATAGTCTGCCGGGGAAATCGCGCCGACACACGCACCCGGGCCGCGCCCGACATGGTAGTCAAAGCAGGGACGCCCGTTTTGCGCGCAAATCATATTGACGATGTCTTCCTCGCCCTTGTGGGACTCAACGATACGGCGACAACGACGCCACTCCGCACAGGATGCGGAGCAGATGGGAATAACCTTGCGCAGCGTATCTATCGTCTCACGTGCCGCACGGCTATCGGTATAGGGTCCAAAATAGCGCGTTCCCGGCTTATGACGCTCACGCGTATATTTGATAGCGGGATACAGGTCGCCCTTTGTAATGGCGATAAAGGGGTAGCTCTTGTCATCCTTGAGGTCGACGTTAAAGTACGGATGGTACTGACCAATCAAATTGCGCTCGAGCACCAACGCCTCATGCTCGGTCTCCACCACGATATAGTCAAAGCTCGCCACCAGCTGCATCATCAGCGGAATCTTTTGACGCTCATCCTGCAGTGTCACGTATTGACGCATGCGGGCGCGTAGGTTTTTCGCCTTGCCCACGTAGATGACATCGCCCTTGGCATCCTTCCAAAGGTAGCATCCGGGCTGTGTGGGAACGCGCGAAACCTGCTCGGCAAGCGTTGGAATGTTGTCGTGACCGGCCACGCGCACCTACTTGCGACGAAGCAGCGCCGAGACCTCGGGCATCTTAAGGACGACGGCAAGGCCAAAGGTAACAGCAAGCGAGACGACACCCGCTACGCAAACATAGCCAAGAGTAATCAGAATCGAACCGCCAAGCGCCCCGACAAAGTGCTCAAGCGCCCACATGACGCCGGCGCCTGCGGCAGCACCCAGGCCACCGAGCAAAAGGCCAAAGAAACCGCCATGTAGGATAGATTTGACCTGAAGGCCACGCAGACGACGACGCAGCCACCACAGCGAACAACCGACCAAGATCACGTAGTCGACGACATACGAAAGCGCGATTGCCGGCATGCCGAAGCCCAGCACAACGCCAAACAGCAGAACCGAGCCGGCCTGGCCGATGGCAGAATACAGGCAATAGCGACTATAGGGCTTCATGTCGAGCAAGGCAGAGAAGCTCTTCTGCATCAACACGACCACGCCGTAGAGCGGCAGCGAGAGCGCCAGGTAGACAAGGTACTCGGACACCAGCGTCACGCCGGATTCATCGAACTTGCCAGCACAGTAGATCATGTTGAGCGGACGCGCGAAGACAATCAGGTACAGCGCGAACGGAATCAGGAAGAACAGCATCTGGGCGACGCCACGCGAAATGCCCGTGCGAACGCTGTCGTAATCCTTCTCCTGCGCGTCGTGAGAGAGCTCGGTATAGAGCGCCGTCGAAAGCGAGGCGGCAATCAGCGCGTAGGGCAGCGTGTACCACAGGCGCGCATAGGCGATGACGGAAGGACCAGTCTCGGGCTGGACCACCAGCGCGGCAGCGTTGGTGATAGAAGTCGAGACAAACATGCACACCGTGGCGAGCAGCGTCGGGATACCGAGCGCAATCGTCTGCCGCAGTGCGGGGTCCTTAAAGTCGATATGGATATGGGGATGCACGCCGTGCTTGCCAAGCGCGGGGATCTGACATGCCATCTGAACAAAAACACCGAGGGTCGTACCGGCCGCAATCAAGATGATGCCGGCACGTTCGCCAAACTGTGCGGACACGGGCGCAAAACCCATAAAGCTCGCAATGACGATCACATTGTTGAGGACCGGAGCAAACGTCGACCAGAAGTAGTCGCGGTGTGCGTTGAGAACGCCCGAGAACACCGAGCCCAAACCATAAAACAGAATCTGGATGGCAAAGAAACGGAACATGAACGCAGCGGTATCCATGCTGCCGCCGTCACCCGAAAGGAACGATTGCGTCCAGATAAAGCCCGGGGCGAACACGGTCCCCAGCAACGAAATGCCACCCAGCACCAAAAGCAGAATGCCGAGCAGGTTGCCCACGTACTCGTTTGAGGCCTCGCGACCCTGCTCACGCCTCACGCCCATGTACACGGGCAAAAACGCCGTCACGAGCATGCCGCCCATCACGAGTTCGTAGAGCATATTGGGCAGGTTGTTGGCGACCTGATAGGAGGACGAGAGTAGCGACATGCCGATAGCGGCCGCCATTGCCCACGTGCGGATAAAACCGGTGACGCGAGACACGATAGTCAGGATGGTCATAAGCCCGGCGGAACGACCAACCGTGGAGTAGTCCGACGAGCCCATGTCGTCAGTGTCATCTCGCGACGAAGAAGCTTCGGATGAGGGTGTCTGAGGCGCAGATTCTTTTGCAAAATGAGCTCCGCGCTTCAATTCTTCCTGCGGCATCGCTCAGTCCTCTCTCGTAATCGCGGCAACCGTCGCCCCGCAAAATGCAATTAAATCATCGGGTGCAAGCTCGAGCTGATAACCACGCTTGCCTCCCGAAATAAAAATGGTATCCCAAAGGACACATGTCTCATCAATGAGCGTCCGGTAGCGTTTTTTCATACCGACCGGGCTGCAGCCGCCGCGAACGTAGCCAGTCGCCGCAAGCAAATCCTTCACATGCATCATGGCCAAGGACTTCTCCCCCGCGGCACGCGCGGCGGACTTTAGATCGAGCTCGTCGGCAACAGGGATGCAGCACACGACATAGTCGTTGGACGGTGTCACACAGACCAAAGTCTTAAATCCTTGACCGGGCTCCTCGCCAAGCTGCTCCGAAATCGCGACCCCCAGGCCCACCGACTCATCGCCATCGTCTTCGTACGTATGTAGAACATAGGAAATGCCGGCGCTTTCCAGCTCGCGCATCGCATTGGTTTTTGGCGTCTTTACAGCCTTTGCCATGACATATCCTTTCCCTCGCATTCGGACGCAAGGATTAAGTATATGTCCAATTCGGCTGCATACGTCACTTCGGCACAGCAAGCGCCATCGAATCACAAGGAGTCGATGGCGCCCATAAACTGAATCGCCTATTTATTGAGCATCAAGTTGAGCCTGGCGCTCCCGGTCACGCCTGAGCAACGGCGCCAAAAACTTGCCCGTATAACTCTGCGGACAGTCCGCAACCTGCTCCGGTGTACCCGAAACCACGACGGTTCCGCCGCCGTTACCGCCCTCGGGACCCATATCGATCAGGCGGTCGGCAACCTTGATGACATCAAGGTTGTGTTCAATCACCAGCACCGTGTTGCCCGCATCGACCAAGCGCTGCAGTACATCGAGCAGCTGGCGGACGTCCTCAAAATGAAGGCCGGTCGTCGGCTCGTCCAAAATATAGAACGTCTTGCCCGTCTGGCGTCGATGAAGCTCCTTGGCGAGCTTTACACGCTGCGCCTCGCCGCCCGAAAGCGTCGTGGCGGGCTGGCCCAGGCTCACGTAGCCCAAGCCTACATCGTACAGCGTCTGGAGCTTGCGCTTAATCTGCGGGATATTCCCAAAGAAGGCCAGCGCCTCGGTAACGCTCATGTCGAGCACGTCCGAGATGGTCTTGCCACGATAGGTGACCTCGAGTGTCTCGCGGTTGTAGCGTTTACCGCCGCAAACTTCGCAGGGAACGTAGATATCGGGAAGGAAGTGCATCTCGATCTTGATCTGTCCGTCGCCCTTGCACGCCTCACAGCGCCCGCCACTCACATTAAAGGAGAAACGACCTGGCGAGTAGCCGCGCGCCTTCGACTCCGGCGTACTCGCAAACAGTGCGCGAAGATCATCCCACAGGCCGATATAGGTAGCAGGGTTGGAACGCGGCGTGCGGCCAATCGGCGACTGGTCGATATCGATAACCTTATCGATACACTCGATGCCCTCGATTTTCTTATACGGACCCACAGGGCGCGTCGAGCGGTGAATGGCATTCGTAAGGGCAGGCGCAATGGTGTCGGTAACTAGGGAGCTCTTGCCCGATCCCGACACGCCGGTAACAACCGTAAGCGTACCAAACTCGATCTTGGCAGTAACGTTTTTGAGGTTGTTGGCTCGAGCGCCCGTTATTTTAAGGCAGCCGCGACCGGGTTTGCGCCGTTCATCAGGCACCCGGATCATTCGTTTGCCGGTCAGATAAGCGCCCGTCATCGACTCAGGACACGCCATGATATCGGCAGGCGTTCCCGCCGCGACTACGTGTCCGCCGTTGACGCCGGCGCCGGGCCCCATGTCGATCACGTAGTCGGCGGCACGGATTGTATCCTCGTCGTGTTCGACGACGATAACGGTATTGCCGATATCGCGCAGGCGCTCGAGCGTCTTGATCAGGCGCTCGTTGTCACGCTGATGAAGACCGATCGAGGGCTCATCCAGAATATAGAGCACGCCCATGAGACCCGCGCCGATCTGCGTTGCCAGTCGAATACGCTGTGCCTCGCCACCGGAAAGCGTCGCCGAAGCACGATCGAGCGTCAGATAGTCGAGTCCAACATCGACCAGAAAACGCAAGCGCTCCAGGATTTCCTTGACGATACGGCCGCCGATAAACCGTTGACGCTCGGTAAGTTCCAAGCCCTCAAAAAACTCGAGCGACTCACGGCACGACAGGCAACAAACCTCGTAAATGGACTTGCCGCCCACGGTGACGGCGAGCATCTCAGGGCGCAAACGAGCGCCGTGGCAGCTCGAGCACGGTTCCTCGCGAATGTACTTCTCCAGGCGCGCCTTGGTGTTCTCGTTCGTCGTCTCGGCATAGCGTTCGTACAGGATGTTGCGAACGCCCGAAAACTTTGTATCCCACTGGCTACGACGTCCGTCGAGCTTTTGGTAGTCGACCGAGATCTTCGTATCGCCCAGGCCATCCAAGAATGCACGACGCACGCGAGGGGGCAAGTCCTCCCACGGCGTATCGGCGCTCACCTTAAAGTGTTTGCAGACCGCAGCAAAAATCTGCGGATAGTAGTTCGAATTGCCAAACAGGCTACCAAAGACTCCGTCGGCAATGGACTTCGAGGGGTCCTCAATCAGCGCCTCGGCATCAACGGTTTTCTTAAAGCCCAGGCCGTCGCACTCAGGACATGCGCCATAGGGAGCGTTGAACGAAAAATCACGCGGCTGAAGATCGTCAATGGAGTGTCCATGCTCCGGGCACGCCAAGGCCAACGAATACTCCAGCAGTTCGCCCTCGGTCCCCTCGGGAGCATCGCGATCGGGCAGCATGTACACGTTTACATTGCCGTGCGCCAAGGCAGTCGCCTGTTCAACAGACTCGGCGATGCGGCCCAGAGAGTTTTCCCGAATCACGATGCGGTCGACCACGACCTCGATATCGTGCTTGAACTTCTTGTCCAGATCGATCGGATCGTCGAGCGAGCGCACTTCACCGTCGACACGCACGCGGCTAAAGCCCTCGGCGCGAAGGTCCTCAAACAGTTTGGTGTACTCGCCTTTTCGCCCGCGCACCACCGGTGCCAGCACAAACGCGCGGCGGCCCTCCCCCGCCGCCAAGACCTTGTCGGCAACCTGGTCGGTCGTCTGACGCTCAATGACGCGGCCGCATTCGGGGCAGTGCGGGGTGCCCACACGGGCGAACAGCAGGCGCAGATAGTCATAAATCTCGGTTACGGTGCCAACCGTCGAGCGAGGGTTTTTAGACGTCGTCTTTTGGTCAATCGACACCGCCGGCGAAAGGCCGTCGATTGAATCCAAGTCGGGTTTGTCCATCTGGCCCAAGAACTGGCGCGCATAGCTCGAAAGGCTCTCAACGTATCGACGCTGGCCCTCGGCATAGATAGTGTCAAATGCCAGCGAACTCTTGCCCGAGCCAGAAAGACCGGTAATGACCACGAGTTGGTCACGCGGAATGGAAACATCGATATCACGGAGGTTGTGCTCACGAGCGCCGCGAATAACGATAGAAGAATCAGACATGGAAGCTCCTTGCCTCCTATTGCATCGAATCATACTGTCGATGAGTTTAGCGCACTCGACGCGCACAGATGTTCGTAATACAAGATTCGCAGACCTTTAGCTTTGCGTATCGGGCGCTTTGTTTCTCGAAATGCCGTGGAAAGGTTACAGTAATCTAATACTGAACTTAATTTGCCGTAACAGAGGAACGTCCATGACCGAAGATATCCCCCTTGAAATCACTTCGAGTGACATGGCCAATCTGCCCATATTCATCGCCATCCTTATCGTGGCCACCGTCGTCGTGCGCGTGTATTTTTCAATCAAACACAATGAAAAGCCACCCATTGCCCGCGTCTTTTGGTGCGCGACGCTCCTCATCCCGCTCGGCATGGTAGCTGCATGGATTACGAATCAATTGCTCGTAAATGAGGACAGTTCCCTATGGGTCCTTTCTTATTCGGCGCTCGGTGCTGCCGCCGTCATACTTCTTGTCGAGCCCTTGGTTTCGGGACTTATCGACCAAACCGATCTTGCGACGGGAACGGTTGCCTGTATTTGCCGTGACATCCTTGTCATCGCCGCTGTTTCAGCGCTCTCGTTCGTTTCACTCGAAATTGCCTGCAACGAAACGTTCTATCGCATTCCCGCCAACTCATTCGGGTTTTCCGTCGGGCTGCTCGCGACGGTTCTGCTCTCCCTTTATTTGCTGGGACAGCGTCATGGAGGCGTCATGGCCCTCGTGCCCGTCGCCTGCTGCATCCTTGGCATTGCCGAGCACTTCGTCATAACGTTTAAAGGCGAAGCCATCCTGCCAAGCGATATCTTGGCCCTTGGCACCGCAATGGAGGTGAGCGAGGGATACGAGTTTACCTTTACCGCCGGAATCGTAACCTCTCTCGCCCTGCTGGAGATTTCCCTGGGGCTTCTTTCGCTTATCCGTCCGCGAAAGCTCCGTACGCCCACCCATGTCTTCCCCGCAATCGCCGCTAACCTCTGTGCTTTTCTGTTAGTGACCGTTGTGGGGCTCTCGGGCTTTTCCAGCATCGACTTGGAGCAGGCGCTGAATTTTGGATTTGACCGTTGGCAGCCCATCACCACATATGCGTCTCAGGGTTTTATCACTTCGTTCACCGAAATGGTCAACGAGTTGCCCATTGAGAAGCCCGAAGACTATACGCCCGATGAGGCGCAGAGCATCGAGCAGGAGCTCGCCGCCACCTACGACAGCACGTATGGCTCGAGCGAGCAGCGCGCGGCGGCCGTTGCCCAGTTCAATGAAATCAAGCCGACGATTGTTGCCGTCATGAATGAGAGTTTTAGCGACCTTTCGTGCTTTGAGCAGCTCCAGGCGGCCGGGTACACCGGCCCCGCATTCTACAACTCGCTTCCCGACACACTTGTTCGCGGCACCATGCTCGCTTCGGTCGCCGGTGGCGGAACGGCGAACTCCGAATTCGAATTTTTGACCGGAGCGACAACGGCCTTTGTCGGATTAGGCAAAATCCCCTATCAGCTATATCAGATGAATGGCGTCGACAGCCTGGCAAAGGACCTTAAGGAGCTTGGGTATACCGCTACCGCTATGCACCCGCAAAACCCCGTCAACTACCATCGAGATAAAATCTATCAGCAGCTGGGCTTTGGAGACTTTCTTTCAATCGGCGATTTCGAAGGTGCGCCCTGTTACCATGCCGGCGTATGCGACTACGCCACCTACGACAAGATACTCGACCTGCTTAGAACCGACGAAGCCCCGCAGTTCATCTTTGACGTCACGATGCAAAATCATGGCGGCTACGACTATGGCACCGTTCCCGCCGAGGAGCTTACAAACTATTGGGTCGAGGGAGCCAGCGAGGGTGCCAATAGCGCGCTCAACACCTATCTTACCTGCATCAACGCATCCGACCGGGACCTCGAGTACTTTATCAACGAGCTCCGCAATATCGGCAGACCGGTTGTCCTTGTCTTTTTTGGCGACCATCAGCCGAGCGCCGCAACGACTCTCAACGACGAGCTGTACCCTCAGGAAGATACGGCAAGCCACGCTTTCCGTATCTATCAGTCGACATATTTTGTCTGGGCTAACTATGAAATCGCCGGCAATACCGAGCTCAACGTCTACGACACCGTCGGGGCAAACGAGGTTGCAGCCATTACCCTTAATAAGATCGGCGCCCCGCTCACCGACTATCAAAAGGCTCTGCTTGCAACAAGGTCAGATGTGCCCACCATCAATGTCGCCGGCTACCTCGGTACCGACGGGCTGCGCTACGACTTGGAATCTGAAGACAGCCCATACGCCTCGACGATCAACAAGCTGCAGCGCATGCAATACCTCGAGTTCGCCAGCAAAGTTCAGTAAGCCCGCCCATTCGCTTGGACCCATCGTATTGCAAGCACGCTCGGCCCAAATGCATCGTAAATGACTCCCGCTCGCAAACGAGGGTACAATGACGCTCGTGTCACATCACGGGGCCCCGGCCCCAACATATACAAAGGAGTCATACATGGGTTGCGAGCACGCACAGGCCGCCGGCGGACAAACGTCGCCGTCGCAATTTGAGGAGAATACGCTGTCCGAGGTCAAACGCGTCATCGCCGTGCTTTCCGGCAAGGGCGGTGTCGGCAAGTCGTTTGTCACCGGTGCCATCGCCACCGAGCTTGCCCGTCACAGCCACAAGGTCGGCGTCCTCGATGCCGACATCACCGGTCCCTCTATCCCCAAGATGTTCGGTATGAGCGGACGCCACGTCCATGCCCTTGGCAACCTCATGCTGCCTGAAATCTCCGAGCACGGCGTCAAGGTCATGAGCTCCAACCTTCTGCTCCAAAACGAGACCGACCCCGTCCTTTGGCGCGGTCCGGTCATCGCAGGCGCCATCAGGCAGTTCTGGAGCGAGACCTCGTGGGGCCCCATCGACTACCTGCTGGTCGACATGCCTCCGGGAACAGGCGACGTCGCGCTCACCGTCTTCCAGTCACTGCCCGTCGACGGCATCGTCATCGTCACGAGCCCGCAGGATCTGGTCTCGATGATTGTCGCCAAGGCGGTCAACATGGCCGAGAAGATGAACGTCCCCATTCTGGGCATCGTCGAGAACATGAGCTATATTGAGTGCCCCGACTGCGGCAAGAAGATCGAGGTCTTTGGCAAGAGCAAGCTCCCCGAGGTCGCAGAGCGCTATAACCTCGACATCTTGGGCACGCTTCCCATTAATCCGGCACTCGCCGAGGCCTGCGATAAGGGCGAGGTTGAGACCGCGCTGCCCGATGGCATGTTGCCCAAGGCAGTCTCTGCCGTCGAGGCTATTACCCCGCACGAGACCGACGAGGCCTAAGTGAACACGAGCGCCTTCTATGACGTCCTGGTAATCGGCGGCGGGGCTTCAGGCCTCGCCGCCGCCATTACGGCCGCACGTGCTGGCAAAAGCGTCTGCATCGTTGAGCGCGATGTCGCCTGCGGCCTTAAGCTCCTTGCGACCGGTAACGGCCGCTGCAACCTCTCCAACGAATCGATTGATCCTCAGCGGTATAACCACCCCGCATTCGTCGAATCTGTCATGGGCCCCCAACCCGAACAAGAGCTTATGGGTTTCTTCTCCTCGCTGGGCATCATGACAACCTCCGAGGAAGGCCGACTGTACCCGCGCTCCCTTCGCGCCGAATCGGTGCGCGACGCGCTTCTCAACGTTTGCGACCGCCTAGGTATCACCTTAATCTGCGGAGCCAACGTTGCCTCGGCGCACAAAGCTTCCGAAGGCTGGACACTCCAAATAGACCGTCCAGCGCGGGCGCTCAAGGCAAAAAAGCACGACGACCGAAAATCGGAGCTCCGCTCGCTTCGGAAAGCGCTCGCCGATGTCCCTCGCAAGAACGAGGCCCTGCAGGCACATGCCGTAATTATCGCCACGGGTGGCAACCCCACCGGTATCGCCGATACGTTTCGCCTCCCCCTCACTTCGCTGCGCCCCATCCTCTGCCCCGTATCGGCAACGGTCGTCGGCGATCGGGCGGCACTCAAGACGTTGGATGGTCTGCGCGTTCGCGCCCGCTTGACGCTCACCCGTAACCATAGTGAGCTCTGGCACGAAGACGGTGAAGTGCTGTTTCGAGCCTTCGGCATCTCGGGCGTCGCTGTCTTCAACCTCTCCCGTCGTATCCAGCGCGGCGATACGATCCTGCTCGACGTTTTCCCCGACCTCTCCAAAGACGAGTTGCTCGATATACTTAACCGGCGCGTTGAACTGCTCGGCGGCTTTCCCCCCCGCGATCCCCGTTGGCTCGACGGCATGCTCGCCCCGCAACTCTCCCGCGTCGTCTGCACAGCGTTCGAGCAGTGCCATCCAGGCTCCAACGATGTCATCCACCTGGTCTCGATCCTCAAGCACTTTAAGTTGCTCGTCGAAGGAACAGCCGAGGAGCGCTCGGCGCAGGTCACGCGTGGTGGCGTATCTGTCGAGAGCATCTCAACACCCAGTCTACGCGCGCGCTGCGTTGTCGACGCCCCGCTTTACGTCTGCGGCGAAGCGCTCGACATCGACGCCGATTGCGGAGGCTTTAACCTTGCGTGGGCCTGGCTCTCGGGCATTCGCGCTGCAAGCAGCCTGTAGCCGCGCAGTCTATAATCAAAAACGCATTCGGGCCGTCTGGGATACCGGACGGCCTCTTTCTTGCCTCTAAGGAGACCTCGATGATCGAAATCACCCAAGTCAACGCGTCGCTCGATGAAGCCGGCGATGAAAATGCCTGCCTCATTGTTGGCAAGCGAGTCGCCAAGCGCATCCTACGTTGCAAGGACTCCGAGATCAAGTCCATCGAACTCCACCGCAAGTCAATCGACGCTCGCAAAAAACGAGACGTCCATTTTATCCTGAGCTTTCGTGTTGAGCTGACTAGTCCCCACCTCGAGCGAGAAGCGGTCGACAGCGTTGCCGAGCGTGACCGCTCGCGCGTACGCGCGATAGAAGACGATGAGCCTTCATTCCCCTCCCCCGTCTCCGACGCACCTCAAGAACGCCCTGTCGTTGTCGGCGCCGGATGCGCCGGCCTTTTCGCTGCGCTCACGCTCGCCAAAGCAGGTCTTAAGCCCTTGCTTATCGAGCGCGGCGACCCGGCATTTCGCCGCTCGCAGGCGATCGACCTCTTTCTAAAGGAGCGCATCCTCGACCCCGAGAGCAATATTCAGTTTGGTCTGGGCGGCGCGGGGACCTTCTCGGACGGCAAGCTCAATACGGGAACAAAAAATCCCGCCCATCGCCTTATCCTCGAAACCTTCGTCGAGGCGGGTGCGCCCCGCGATATTCTGTGGGATGCCAAGCCGCACATTGGCTCCGACATCCTTCCCAAGGTTGTCACCGCTATATCCCAGCGCATCGAGCAGCTCGGAGGTGTCGTCCGTTATCGAACGAAGCTCGTCGACATTCGCATCGACGCGTCTGGCGCCATCACCGGTATTGATGTCCAATCGTCCCAAGACGCCGCTTACGAGCCAATCGAGACAAAGCACCTCATCCTCGCCTGCGGGCATTCTGCTCGCGATATTTTTGAGCTCCTTAAGGACCACAACGTGGCCCTCGCACAAAAGACCTTTGCCATGGGCGTTCGCATCGAGCATCCGCAACGCGACATCGACAGAGCCCAATATGGAGCCTCGGCGGAACATCCAGCGCTCGGGGCGGCCCCCTACAAACTTGTTGCCCATCTTCCCAACGGCCGCAGCGTGTTCTCGTTTTGCATGTGCCCCGGCGGACAGGTTGTTGCCGCCTCTTCAGAACCGTGCCATCTGTGCGTCAACGGGGCCAGTCTCAATGCCCGCGACGGACGCAACGCAAATGCCGCCCTGCTCGTTAACGTCACGCCTGAGGACCTTCCCAACGATGACCCGCTCGCCGGCATCGAGCTCCAGCGTGCCTGCGAGGCGGCCGCCTATCGCCTGGGCGGTTCCAACTGGAACGCACCGGCACAACTCGTCGGAGATTTCCTCGCAGGACGCGCCAGCAAGGCGCCCGGAAAGGTAAAGCCCACCTATCCGCTCGGTGTGACCTGGACGGCAATTGACGAAGCCCTACCGCAGCATATCGTCGAGTCGCTCCGCCTGGGACTTCCCCTACTCGGAAAAAAGCTACGAGGCTACGGCCGCCCCGATACCGTTCTTACCGGCGTGGAGACTCGTTCGAGCTCACCGGTCACTGTCACCCGAGACCGAACGTGCCACGCCGTGTCGACCCCGGGCCTCTACCCTTGTGGTGAGGGAGCTGGATATGCCGGCGGCATCATGAGCGCGGCCACCGACGGCATCCGTTGTGCTGAAGCCCTGATCGCAGACCTCTAACGCACAAATTCCAGCGCGCAAAAAACATAGGCCCCGAGCTCCACAGGGAACTCGGGGCCTGTTCGCTATTTCTTAAACCGTGTACCCTGGCGTTTTCTGCCCGATGCGAACGTGGAACCCTTGCGGGCCTGCGAACGTAAGCGCTCGATCGTCTCGTCCTCAGACGCGCCCTCGAGCATCGCCCGAATCTGAACGACGGCATCGCGCAGGCGCGCCGCCTCCTCAAAGTCCATAGCGGCAGAAGCGTTACGCATATCCTCTTCCATGGTTTCGACGATCCGCACAAGCTCGTCATGCGGCAGTTCTTCCAACTGCTCCGCAAGTGTCTGCTCGGGCGCCACCGTTTCCGGCACACCGCCCTCGCCCGACTCATCGGGCGTATAGAATGCGCCATGGCCAAGAGAGTCGCCCTTCGAGCGTCCCTTGGAGCCCACAGTTTTTTCGGCCTCGGCAATAAAACTTGAGATGTCGTTGATGGCCTTGCGCACTGTCTTGGGCACAATGCCATGTTCTTCGTTATATGCCATCTGAATCTCGCGACGGCGCTGCGTCTCCTCGATGGCCTCTTTCATCGAATCGGTCACAACGTCTGCATACATGATGACTTCACCATCGGCGTTACGGGCCGCACGGCCAATCGTCTGAATCAGCGAACGGCGGTTGCGCAAGAAGCCTTCCTTATCGGCATCGAGAATTGCCACCAGTGAGACCTCGGGGAGATCCAAGCCCTCGCGAAGCAGATTGATGCCAACGAGAACATCGATCTTGCCCTCGCGCAGCGTTCGCAGGATCTCGACACGGTCCATTGTCGCCGTATCAGAGTGCATGTAATTGACCTTAATGCCCGCGTCGAGCAGATGGTCGGTCAGGTCCTCGGCCATGCGCTTGGTCAACGTGGTCACCAGCACGCGCTCCTTGCGGGCAACGCGCTCGCGAATCTCGTCCTCAAGATCGTCAATCTGGCCGCGAACTGGACGCACGTCAATCTTGGGGTCGAGCAGGCCAGTCGGACGAATAATCTGCTCCACATCGTTTTGGCTCACCCGCAGCTCGTAGTCGCCCGGCGTGGCCGAAACATAGATAAACTGGGGTATCCTTGCCTCAAACTCATCGAAACGAAGCGGGCGGTTATCGAGCGCCGAGGGCAGGCGAAAACCGTGTTCCACCAGCGTCACCTTACGCGAGCGGTCACCTTCGTGCATGCCGCGAATCTGCGGCACCGTCACATGGCTCTCATCGATGATGCAGAGCATATCCTTGGGAAAGTAATCGATTAGGGTAAACGGCGGCTCACCCGGCTTGCGACCGTCCAGATGACGCGAGTAGTTCTCGATGCCGTTGCAAAAGCCCATCGTCTCGAGCATCTCAAGATCATAATCGGTGCGCTGCTGCAGACGCTGCGCCTCGAGCAACTTGTCGGTCGCCTTGAGCTCCGCCACGCGCTTCTCGCACTCTTCGCTGATCGATTTCAGAGCGGCCTTGACCTTCGGCTTCTCGGTCACGTAGTGTGATGCCGGCCATACGGGGATGGCCTCGTACTCACGAAGCATCTCACCGGTGACCTCATCGATCTCGGCAATCAGCTCGACCTCGTCGCCAAAGAACTCAAACCGCAACGGATGCTCGGCATAAGGCGGATACACGTCGACAACATCGCCGCGCACGCGGAACGTGCCACGCGCCAGGTCATAGTCATTGCGATCATATTGAATGTCGATAAGCGCATGGATAAAGTCATCGCGCTCGAGCGGCACCTTCTTGTCGACGTTTGGAGCCAGACCCGCATAGTCCTCAGGAGAGCCAATGCCATAGATACACGAGACCGATGCGACAACGATCACATCACGTCGAGAGAGCAGTGACGCGGTCGCCTGATGGCGCAGCATCTCGACCTCTTCGTTAATCGAGGAGTCTTTCTCGATATATGTATCGCTTTGCGGCACATACGCCTCGGGCTGATAGTAGTCGTAGTACGAGACGAAGTAGACCACAGCGTTATTGGGAAAGAACTCTTTGAGCTCGCTCGCAAGCTGAGCGGCGAGCGTTTTATTCGGAGCCATGACAAGGGTCGGCTTACCCAAGGCCTCAATGGTTTTGGCCATCGTAAAAGTCTTACCCGAACCAGTCACACCCAGCAAAACCTGATAGCGGTCTCCGTCCCTCACGCCCCGCACAAGTGACTCAATGGCCTTGGGCTGGGAACCGGCAGGCTCATAGGGGGAAACGACTTCAAACGGCACCTCAGCGCCCTCAACGCCAAAGCGCTTAAGTTCACCACCAACGCGTTCTACTTCAAATTCCGCCATGGATACTCCTAACTCATATATCTGCAGTATACGCAGGCGGCAGGCATAGTCCTATACGAACCGATCGGGATAGAGGGTCTTGTAGCGAACCCAGGCATTATTGACACGAATCAGATACGCCTGCGTCTCGGGAAAGGTGATTGCATTATGAAGCGACGTGCTCTGCTGCGCCCATCCGTCGACATTGCCCATGCCGGCGTTATAGGCGGCAATGGCACTGTCAGTCGACCCGTTAAAATACGTTAGAAGATACGAAAGATACGCACAGCCAAACTCGATGTTCGTAGCGGGATCGTTAAGGCTGTCGGCTGAATACTCGCTACCATCGACAAGACCCTTGGCAATCATATCCTGGGCAGTCTCGGGCATCAGCTGCATCAAGCCCTGTGCGCCTTGATTCGACTCGGCCTCGGGATCCCAATTCGATTCCGACTTTATGACGGCACACACCAGATACGGATCAAGATTGTGCGAAATGCTCGATTGCTTTACGTACGCCTCGTAGTCAATCGGATACAGCGGCTTAAAGAAAGCGGCAGGGGCACACGAGTAGACGAGCGAAATAAGGCCGAAGACGTACACAACGGCAAGTGGCGCCACGCGATACCACGTAAAGAAACGTGCCTTAGGCATCGGCCTCCTCCTTATCCGGAGTATCTATAAACCCGTGGCATGCAAGCCATGAGTCAAGCTGCCCAAAGAGCGAATTATCGCCTGCGGCATTATCAATCACCGTAGTAGCGAGATTGCACAGCGCAGACTCATCGGGCTGACAAGCAGAACGGGCATCGAAATCAGATGGCTCCATGCCACGTTGAATAGCGCGCTCGCGACGAACTGACCAAGGGGCGCTGATGACCAAAATTTCATCAGCCAAGCCAAATGCATCCTCAAAACCAGTCGGAGCAGAAACCTCGACCACCGCAAAGGGATAACGGGGAGACGAAACCGTACAACAAACCGGATCGAGAATCCTAAGCGAAAGCTGTTCAATGAGAACGGGATGCACAATGCCATTGAGCCGTGCGACCGAATCAGGAGAAGCAAAAGCTCGAGAAGCGAGGATGTTGCGGCGAATGCCGCCATCCTCATCCAAAATGTCCCAACCGAATTCATCCGCGAGAGCATTGACGATATCAGAGCCCGGCACATACAGCGATTTTGCAAGCTCATCCAGATCGATTAGCATAGCGCCACGAGATTCGAAATAGCGGCAGGCAGTCGACTTACCCGAAGCAATATTGCCCAAGACAAATACGGTAAACATCAAGCCCTCCCTAACGCCAATGCGAGTAATTATCGCTCAAATACACTAGAAGGACTCAAAATACAGCCAAACAGTAAGAGCGCATACGGGGGAACTAGGTCCCAAAGTACAACGTGTATATAACGCAAAAAAGGGGGAGGCCGCGAGGCCTCCCCCTTCTAAGTTCAAGCGTACG
>JAPJOH010000020.1 GCA_030826265.1 Collinsella aerofaciens | reverse complement strand
AAGAGAAGAGGCGGGGCATGCCCCGCCTCTTACACCACATCTCTGCGCGCTACCGTCGCGAGAGGGGGGGCCCTTGCTTTAGGCGGTTTACTTCCCCTGCACCATGGTGAGCGAGATCTTCTTGCGGTCGCGATCGACTTTTTCGACCCACACCTTCACCGTGTCGCCGACGCGTACCACGTCGCTCGGGTGCTTGACGAAGCGGTTGGCCAGCTTGGAGATGTGTACGAGGCCGTCCTGGTGCACGCCCACGTCGACGAAGGCGCCAAAGTCCACAACGTTGCGCACCGTGCCCTTGAGCTCCATGCCGGGCTCCAGGTCATCGATGGAAAGTGCCGAGCGGCTAAAGACCACCTCGGGCGCGTCGTCGCGCGGGTCGCGGCCGGGCTTCTTGAGCTCGTTGACGATGTCGATGAGCGTGAGGGTGCCGCAGTCCAGGTCGCTTGCCAGCGCCGAGATGCTGCCCAGACGGCGCTCAATGTCGGGCACGCCGCCACGGCTGAGCTCGCTGGCTTTAACGCCTGCGCGCTCCAGGACGGACGTGGCCACCTCGTAGCTTTCGGGGTGGACGCTCGTCGCGTCGAGCGGGTTCTTGCCACCGCTGATGCGCAGGAAGCCCGCGGCGTTGAGATATGCCTTGGGCCCCAGTTTGGGGACCTTCTTAAGCTGGCGGCGATCGGTAAAGGCACCGTTTTCCTCGCGGTAGGCCACGATGTTCTTGGCCACGCTCGGCGTAATGCCCGATACGTATCCCAGCAGGCTCGCGCTCGCGGTGTTCACGTCGACACCCACGCGGTTGACGACGTCCTCCACCACGTGGCCCAGGGTGCGCGAGAGCTCGGCCTGGTCAAGGTCGTGCTGGTACTGGCCCACGCCGATGGACTGGGGCGGAATCTTGACGAGCTCTGCCAGTGGGTCCTGCAGGCGGCGGCCCAGGCTCATGGCGCCGCGCACGGTGACGTCCAGGTCGGGATACTCCTGGCTCGCGAGCTCGGAGGCGGAGTACACCGACGCGCCGGCCTCGTTAACAATGGTGTATCGCAGCCCAGGCGCCTGCTCGGCAATGAACTCCGAGACGACTTCCTCGGTCTCGCGGCTGGCGGTGCCGTTGCCGATGACGACGGTGTTGACACCGTCCTTTTTGACGAGGCGGGCGAGCTCGCGTTTGGTGCCGGCGACGTCGTGGCGCGGCTTGGTGGGGTAGACCACGCCGTGGTCGAGTAGTTTGCCGGTCTCGTCCATGACGGCGACCTTGCAGCCGGTGCGGTAGCCCGGGTCGAGCGCGAGCACGCGGGCGCCACGGACGGGGCGTGCCGAGAGCAGGCCCTCAAGATTCTTGGCAAAGACGTTGATGGCCTCGGTCTGGGCGCGAACGGTGAGTTTGGCGCGGGCCTCGCGCTCCAGTGAGGGGGCCATGAGGCGCTTGTAGCCGTCGGCGATGGCGGCATCGAAGATGGGAGCAAACACGCCCTGGCGGCGGGGCCAACGGCTGCCGAGGCGTGCCGTGGCGGCAGCACCGTCGACGTTCACGCGCACGCGGAGCTTGCCTTCGCGCTCACCGCGGTCGATAGCCAGCACGCGGTGGTTGGGTATACGGCGCAGTGGCTCATCATAGCTGTAGTACGGCTCGTAGGGAGTCTTTTCGGCGGGGTCGGTGGCCTCGACGACGATGTCGGCGGTGTTTTGCGTAAAGGCGCGCAGGTCGGCGACGTTCTCGGGGTCCTCGGCTACCGTCTCGGCCACGATGTCGGCGGCGCCGGCGAGCGCCTTCTCGGGCGTGTCGAAGCCGGCCTCCTCGTTGACGTAGGCCGCGGCGGTGTCGAGCGCGCTGCCCTTGGCGGATGCCTGCATGATGATCATGTTGGCAAGCGGCTCCAGGCCTGCCTCGCGGGCCTTCTGTGCGCGGGTCATGCGCTTTTTGCGGTAGGGCTTGTAGAGGTCCTCGACACGCTGGAGCTGCGTGGCCTCGCGAATTTGCTGTTCGAGCTCGGGCGTAAGTTTGCCCTGGGCGTCGATGAGCAGAATGACGTCCTCTTTGCGCTGTTCAAGATTGCGCAGGTAAGACAGGCGCTCGTCGAGTGTGCGCAGGGCGACGTCGTCCATTCCGCCCGTGGCTTCCTTGCGGTAGCGCGAGATAAAGGGGATGGTGTTGCCCTCGTCGATGAGCTTGACGGCTGCCTCGATGTTGGCGGCCTTAAGGTTGAGCTCGTGGGCGAGCTGGGCGATAAGATCCATGGGACTCCTTGCGTTTAAGGTGCGTTTGCAGCACAGGGCTACCAAGGATACCACCCGTTTCAAAAGACTGTTTTGGGCCCGCGCCACGAAAACGACCTATCTACTACGTTTGAACCGCATGGGTCGACCATCCCCCGGTTTTCCGAGAATGCGCAAGCCGTCTACCTGCGCTTTTGATTTTAGGAAATTCGGCATGGTTGAGGGCGGTCGGTTAAACGTAGTAGATAGGCCCATTTCGTGGCGAACGAATCAAGCCGAGGTGCAAAATAGCCCCCGCCCCAGAAAAATCGTCGGCAAGGTAGCAAAATGCCCCGCGGGCAGGAGGCTGCTCGCGGGGCAAAGAAGAGGGGCTTGTTGGTGACGGACCGAAGGGTTCGGCATGGGGTTTCTGCCGCGGTCGCTCTTAAGGCATTACAGCTCGACGAGCTGGCCGGTCTCGGCGGCCTCCTTGATAGCGTTGAGAAGCGTGAGCGTCTTAACGTTGTCGGCGGGGGTCACGACGGGCTCGACCTCGCGGCGGACAACCTTCACAAAGTGCTTGAGCTGCATCTTGTGCGGCAGTGCCGGGTCGACGGCCGGAATCTCCATCTGCAGCGGCTTGTGCCAGTTGGAGGCGCCGTCGTAGGAGAACTGGTGCAGGCGGGGCAGCGACAGGGCGCCCTTAGTGCCGCCGATAAAGTAGGCGTCGGCGTCGAAGGGGCGGTACTGCGGATCCTCGCGAGCGGTTGCCTCCCAGTTCCAGGGGCTGGCGGTGGCGTCGGAGATGGTCATGCTTGCGAGCGCGCCATCGGCAAAACGGACGTTGACCACGGCGGAGTCCTCGGTCTCAAAACCGCGGGCGGCGCTGGACTGCATACCCTGGACGGCAACGGGCTCGCCCAGCAGGTAGCGGAGCAGGTCGACGTCGTGAACCAGGTTGACCAGGATCGGGCCGGCACCCTTCTTGCGGCGCCACTCGACATCGAAATACTCATCGTTCTTATAGATCATGTAGTGAAAGCTCGACACGGTGAGCTTGCCCAGCTCGCCGGACTCGATGATCTCCTTGGCCTTGTTGACGAAGGGGTTGTGGCGACGGTGCTGACCCACGAGCACGGGCACGCCGGCGGTCTCGGCCTCGGCGGCGAAGGCCTGGGCATCTTCCAGGTCGTTGGAGATCGGCTTTTCGACCAACGGCACGATGTTGCGCTTCACAGCCTCGCGGGCAACGCCCAGGTGTAGGTCGTTGGGGGTGGCGATAATGACGGCCTCGGGCTTGACCTCGTCCATCATCTGAGCGGGATCGGTGTAAAACGGCACGCCGGCGGCCTCGGCCGTGGCGCGGGCGCCCTCAAAGGCGTCGGCGATGGCGACGAGCTCGGCCTCGGGCTCCTCGGTGACAAAGCGGATGTGGTTGCGGCCCATGGCGCCGGCGCCGATAACGGCAATGCGGACGGGGTTGAGCTCAGACATTTCGACTCCTTAATACTGGTGACCGGTGGAATGCGACAAAGGGACTGTCCCTTTGTCGCATCGGTAAAACTAGGCGGACTTCTTCTTGCTGTCGGAGACCATCATGTAGACGGTGAGCACGACGGCGATGGCGGCGATCACAATGGCGCCGTAGAAGGACTGCTGGTAGGCGGCGCTGCCGGCCTCGGCGTGATACAGCACGGCGGTGATGGGCTGGCTGATCCAGGTGGAAGCGGCATAACCCAAAAACATGATGCCGTAGTTGACGCCGATGTTGCTGGTACCAAAGGCGCCACCGGTGAGCGGCGGGTAGATGACGAGCAGGGCGCCAAAGCTAAAGCCGAGCAGAGCGAGCGCCACAAAGAACATGGCCTGCGTAAAGCTCATCGACATGATGACGAGTGCGACGATGGTGACGACAAGGCTGATGAGCAGCGACTTATAGGCGCCGAGCTTGTCGATGATCTGGCCAAAGGACAGGCGGCCAACCAAGTTGGCGCAGGTGTTGACGGAGACCACCACACCGCCGAGGGCGACGGCCGTGGCGCTCGTGGGGTCGGCGAAGAGCTGGACGGCGGCGATGGAGGCAACCTTGCCCACGAGCAGGGTGCCGGCGGTAGCGGCAAAGGCGAAGGTGACGATGAGGACCCAGAAGCGCGGGGTCTTGACCATCTCGCCCGGGGTGAGATCGCCGAAGGTGCCGGCGTGCGCGCCGCCCTTGGGGGCCTCGAAGCCCTCGGGCAGCCAACCGGCCTCGGGGGCCTTCAGGAACAGGGCGGAGGCGGCGATCATCACAAAGAAGATGACGCCGAGTGCCTTAAGGGCGCCAAAGATGCCCAGGCTCGGGATGAGCAGCGAGGCGAGCACCGGGGACAGCACGGCGGGACCGGCGGTCGAAGCGGCCAGGGTGATGCCGGAGGCGAGACCCTTCTTGTCGATGAACCACTTTTGGCCGGTGGTGAGTGCGGGGTTGTAGCCCAGGCCGTTGCCGATGGCGGCGACGAGCGAGAACCACAGGTAGAACTGCCACGGCTCGGTGACGGTGCCGGACATAAACCAGCCCAGGCCGTAGCACACAGCGGCGGCGATCACGACGTTGCGCGGGCCGATCTTATCGGAGATGCGGCCGGCGAAGATGCCCGTCACGGCCATGATGGTCTGAAAGACCGGGAACGCCCAGGTAAGGGCGCTGGACCACTCGGGGTAGACGGCGAGCAGGTTCTTGCTTACGACGGAATACAGCGCGATGGAGCTGATGAAGAACATGGTGACGCACGCGGCGGAAAGCACGACAGCGCGACCCTTGCTGGAGTTGGTGGAAGCCATTGGACTCTTTCTAATCGATACGGGGGAGGAGCGGGCGTGTCCGCGGGGCCTCCCTGTCAGGTTGGTTACTGGTCAGTTGGCTTGGCGACGCCGGACTCATCGGACCAGAGCTCGACACCCTTGTTCTTAAGGTAGTTGTCGGCATAGGCGCGACGGCCGCCGGGCTTGGCGGTGAGGTCGCCCATCATGTTGGAGAAGCCGCCATCGACCTTGATGGCGTCGCCGGTGGTGAAGTCCGAGCGCGTGGACGCCAGGAACATGACGGCGTTGGCGATATCGCTCACCTCGCCGATGCGACGCGTGGCGATCAGACGGCTGCGGCTCTTCTCGACCTCGGGGTCGGCGTAAAAGCTTGCCGACATGGGGGTCTTGACGAAGCAGGGCTCGACGCAGTTGGAGCGCACGCCGTAGGGGCCCCACTCGGCAGCCAGCATCTTGGACATCATGTTGACGCCCGCCTTGGTGGAGCTGTACACGCCCGAGAACGTCTCGGGGGAGTGACTGGCGACGGTCGAGATGTGCACCAAGCGGCCCTGGCCGGCCTTGATCATCTCGCGACCAAAGCGCTGCGAGGTGATGAAGTAGCCGGTGAGATTGACGTTGAGCACCTGCTCCCAGTCGCTCAGCGGCAGGTCTTCCATGGCGGCGAAGCGCAGGATACCGGCGGTGTTGACGAGGACGTCGACACGGCCGAAGTCGGCGATGGTGGCATCGACGGCGGCCTGAACCTCGGCCTCGTCGGTGGCGTTCATCTTGTAGCCCTCGGCGTGGATGCCAAACTCGGCGGCGAGGTCAGCGGCTGCGGCCTTGACCTTTTCCTCGTCCAGATCGAGCAGGACGACGTTGGCGCCGTTGCGGGCGAACTCGCGGCAAATCTCGACGCCCATACCGCCGAGTGCGCCGGTCACGGCGCAGACATCGCCCTCGAGCTTAAGCCAGTTGCTCATAGGAACTTCCCTTCTTGTGCCTCCCTGTGGGTCGTTCCCATTAATCGACCCACGTGGTTTTCGCAGGTTATCGTATGCTTTGCATTTGCGCAGGTGAATTGCATATTTGTTAGAATGGCGTTAACCATAGGTTTACACTGTGCGATGCAGTTTTTTCTCAATTGAGCGCGTGACCTGCCAAAACGACCCCCTTCGGCAGTTCATTGCCATGCGTCTGGAAACGGGAGATTGACGTGTACGATCGACGACTCGAGGCCATATCGGCCGCCGCGGAGCTGGGAAGCTTCTCGCGTGCGGCGGCAAAATTGCGCGTGTCGACCCCGGCGCTCGTCAAGCAGGTGTCGGGCTTCGAGGCCGAGTTTGGCATCACGTTGTTCGAGCGCTCGCACTCGGGTGTTAAGGTGACGCCGGCGGGCGCTCTGCTGGTGGACGACGCGCGCTCGATCATGCGGCAGTCCGAGGATGCGCTGCGTCGCGCCCGACGCGCGGCGGGCGATGGCGGTGCCGTGCGTCTGGGCGTGTCGATGATGTGCCCGGGGCGCCAAACGCTGTCGATGTGGACGGACGTACACGAGCTGGAGCCATCGTTGCGCTTCGAGATCGTGCCGGTGAGCGACCTCTACGACGAACGCGAATCCGTCATGCGCGGCCTTGGTCGCGAGGTGGATGTAGTGCAGTCGAGTTTTTCGACCCCGCGCTGGGGCGACGCCTGCCAAAAGCTCCGCATCGTTAACGTACCGTTTTATATCGACGTGCCGCGCACGAGCCCGCTGGCGCGCAAGAATCGCATTACGGTTGCCGACCTGGAGGGCATGCGTCTGCGCGTACTCCGCCACGGCAACGACGCTATGGACAGCCTGCGTATCGATCTTTTGGCAGACGGCGGCGTGGACGTGATCGATGTGGACAGCTTCGACTTTGCGCTCTTTAACGAGGCGGAGGAAAAGGGCGACGCGGTGCTCACCTGCGGGGCGTGGTCGGGGGTGCACCCGGCCTTTGTGGGCGTGCCGTTCCTATGCGGTCGCGAGGTGCCAGTCTTTCTGCACTACTCGCTCGAGCCCACCCTCCAAGTCCAAAAATTCGTCAACGCAATGACTCAGCTTCTCAAATAGCTATCGTGTCGATGATTCTTTAGTCCCCGTCCTAGAAAAATCATCTGATAGAGTTGACCCCGCATGATTTACAAGACGCTATGCGCCACCTATTCTTTTGCCATTTGGGGGATTGAACTTGTGAATACTTCTGTCGCCAAGAAGGCCAGCCAGGCGGTGCGCCTGCTCATGATGGTACTCACGGCAGTTCTCATCTTCTTCTTCATCAATGTTATGCTGCTCGTCTCCGATATCCAGGGCACGGCGCGCGTGGTCAACTACGCCGGTCTGGTGCGCGGTACCACGCAGCGAATCGTTAAGCTCGAGGACGCGGGCCAGCCTCAAGATGACCTGCTCAAAGCCGTGGATTCATACATCAACGGTTTGCGTTACGGAAGTGACGACCTCAACCTCGTCCGTCTCGACGACGACGAGTATCAGGCAAAAATGACCGAGCTTGCTAATTATTTTGATGAGCTTTGCACCGAGATCATCCGCGTGCGCGAAGTCGGCTATGAGAACACCGACATCATCTCTATGAGCGAGGAGTTCTTTGGCATTTGCGACGATGCTACGCGACTCGCAGAGGACTACTCTCAGGAGAAGGCGTCGGCGCTCAACTATCTCGAGGGCCTGGTGATCATCGACATCGTGGGCTTGGTGGCGACCTTTGCGGTCGAACTTGTTCGCGCGGTGCGAACTGCCGCGCTCAATCGCGAGCTGCAGAGCAAAGTCTATCTTGACGAAGCCACGGGACTGCCCAACAAGAACAAGTGCGAGGAGATCTTGGGGCAGGAGCAGCCTGTCTCCGCGGAGGCGCCCGTTGCGGTGTGCGTATTCGACCTTAACAATCTGCATACGGTCAATAACAGCTTTGGTCACGAGAAGGGCGACGAATACATCCGCTCTTTTGCCCGGCAGCTGGGGCGTGTGGCGTCCGAGACCTGCTTTGTGGGTCGCGACGGCGGCGATGAGTTTATCGCGGTGCAGTGGAATGCCGACCGAGCTGCCGTGGAGTCCTGTCTCGCTCGGGTTCGTGCGAACGTGAGCGAGTATTCCGGGGCTCACCCCGACATGCCTATCAGCTATGCGGTGGGCTACGCGCTTTCCAGTGATTTTGATGTACCGCCTACCATGCGTGAGCTCTTTTCCCAGGCCGACAAAAACATGTACATCGACAAGAACCGCGTAAAGACAGCCGAGGCAGCTGGGCCGCAACGCGAGGAGCGGTAAGCCTGTAACAGAGGGTATAGAAAAGCCTCCGCAGCTCGTGTGGCTGCGGAGGCTTTATTCGTTGCGGCGCATTGTGTTTGGGTCGCTGAGATGAGTCGATTTGCCCCGAAAGAGGAGGGCATTGACCTTAGGGTCATGCCCGACGAATGAGCGACAAATCGGCCATCTCGGCGGGCCGAACTACTCCAGCTCAAACGCTCCGGTATAGAGCTGGTAGTAATACCCACGCTTGGCGATCAGCTCGTCGTGGTTGCCGCGCTCGATAATGCGGCCGTGGTCCAGGCAGATGATCGCGTCGGAGTTGCGCACGGTGGACAGGCGGTGCGCGATGACAAACGTCGTGCGGCCCTCCATGAGCTTGTCCATGCCCGCTTGCACGATGGCCTCGGTGCGGGTGTCGATGGAGCTCGTGGCCTCGTCCAGAATCATTGCCGGCGGATCGGCGACGGCGGCGCGTGCGATCGAGATCAGCTGGCGCTGGCCCTGCGACAGCTGGGCGCCGTTGCCGGTGAGCATCGTGTCGTAGCCGTCGGGCAGTCGGGTGATAAAGTCGTCGGCGCCCGCGAGCTTGGCTGCCGCGATGCACTCCTCGTCGGTGGCGTCCAGGTTGCCGTAGCGGATGTTATCCATCACGGTGCCGGTGAACAGGTTCACGTCCTGCAGTACCACGCCCAGCGAGCGGCGCAGATCGGCCTTGCGGATCTTGTTGACGTTGATGCCGTCGTAGCGAATCTTGCCGTCGGCGATGTCATAGAAGCGGTTGATGAGGTTGGTGATGGTCGTCTTGCCGGCACCGGTGGCGCCGACAAACGCGACCTTCTGGCCCGGCTTGGCAAACACGGACACGCCGTGCAACACCTCGTGGTCGGGCGTGTAGCCAAAGTCGACGTTGTCCATGACCAGGTCGCCGCGCAGCGGTACGTACTCGATCTCGCCGGTTGCACGGTGCGGGTGTTTCCACGCCCACATGCCGGTGTGGTGGTCGGCCTCCTCGAGCTGCCAGGTATCGGGGTTCACCTGCGCGTTGACGAGCGTCACGTAGCCTTCGTCGGTCTCGGGCTTCTCGTCGATGAGCTCAAAGATGCGGTCGGCGCCGGCGAGGCCCATGACCACGGCGTTGATCTGCTGCGAGATCTGGCCGATCTGTCCGCAGAACTGCTTGGTCATGTTGAGGAACGGCACCACGACGGCGATGGACAGCGCCATACCCGAGATGCTCAGGTTGGGCACGCCCAGCGCCAGGAAAATGCCGCCGGCAAGGGCCACCAGCACGTAGAGCAGATTGCCCAGGTTCATAAGGATGGGCATGAGGATGTTGGCGTACATGTTGGCCTTCTGCGAGACCTCGAAGAGCTTTTCGTTGCGCTCGTCAAAATCGGCCTCGGCGGCAGACTCGTGGCAGAATGCCTTGACGACCTTCTGACCGTTCATGACTTCCTCGATATGGCCCTCGACCACGCCGAGCTCGGTCTGCTGTGCAATAAAGAAACGCGCGGAGTTGGAACCGAGCAGCTTGGTCATAAAGGTCATAAAGACGACGCCGGCCACAATGACCAGGCACATCCACACGCTGTAGTACAGCATGATAAAGAACACCGTGACGATGACGATGGTCGTCATGAGCAGGTTGGGCAGCGACTGGCTGATCATCTGGCGCAGCGTGTCGATGTCGTTGGTGTAGTGGCTCATGATGTCGCCGCGCTGGTGCGTGTCGAAGTAGCGAATCGGCAGGTCCTGCATGCGGTTGAACATCTTCTCGCGCAGCTTCTCGAGCGAGCCCTGCGTGACGATGGCCATGGCGCGGTTCCAGAACAGTGAGGACAGGATGCCGACGCCGTAGATGCAGGCGAGGGTGGTCACGAGCCGCAGAATCTTGGGCTGCGCGGTCGTCCAATCGCCCGACTGCCACGATTCGCTAATAATCTGCAGGGCGCTCTGAAGGAAGGTCGCGCCGATGGAGTTGATGATGGCGCAGAGCACCACGCCGGCGACGACGAGGGGCAAAAGCACGGGGTAGAAGCCAAAGAGCGTCTTGATGAGGCGCGACATGGTGCCGCCCTTGCGGTTGAGCGCGCGCTCGGCGGTCGTTGCCTTACTCATGTGCCTCACCTCCTTCCTGGGCCTGAGCTTGCGTTGCGGATGCCTCGGTGTCGGCCTCGACGGCTCCTTCGCCCTCGGCAGACATCTTGTTTTGCGAGGTGAAGGTCTCGCGGTAGATCTCGCTTGTCTTGAGCAGCTCGTCATGGTTGCCGATCTGCGCGATACGGCCGCCCTCCATGACGATGATGCGGTCTGCGTCCTGCACGGAGCTGATGCGCTGGGCGATGATGAGCTTGGTCGTGTTGGGCAGATAGCTTGCCAACCCTGCGCGAATCTTGGCGTCGGTCTTGGTGTCGACGGCGCTGGTGGAGTCGTCCAAGATCAAGATCTTGGGGCGACGCAGCAGGGCACGCGCAATGCACAGGCGCTGCTTCTGGCCGCCGGAAACATTGGAGCCGCCCTGCTCGATCCAGGTGTCGTAACCCTTGGGGAAGCCGTCGACAAACTCATCGGCGCAGGCCAGATGTGCCGCCTCGCGGACTTCCTCGTCGGTGGCGTTCGGGTCGCCCCAGCGCAGGTTCTCGGCGATGGTGCCGCTAAACAGCACGTTTTTTTGCAGCACCATGGCCACTTGGTGACGCAGGGCGTCCAGGTCGTAGTCGCGCACGTCCATGCCGCCCACGCGAACGGTGCCTTCGGTGGCGTCGTACAGGCGGGCAATGAGGTTTACGAGCGTGGACTTGGCCGAGCCGGTGCCGCCGATGATGCCGATGGTCTCGCCGCTCTTAATGTGCAGGTCGATATTGTCGAGTGCCTGGCGCTTCGCATGCGCGGAATACTTAAAGCTCACGTGGTCAAAGTCGATGGAACCGTCGACAACCTCGAGCACGGGCTCGGCGGGATTGGCGATCGTGGGCTCGGCGGCCAGCACCTCGGTAATGCGGTGCGCCGATTCGTCGGCCATGGTCACCATGACAAAGATCATCGACAGCTGCATCAGGCTCATGAGGATCTGGAAGCCATAGGTAAAGATCGAGGAGAGCTGGCCCACGTCGAACAGCGTGCCCTGGCTCGTGATGATGAGCTTGGAGCCCAGGTAGATGATGACGACAAACGCGCCGTTGACGCAGATGTTCATCATGGGGTTGTTAAAGGCGAGCAGCTTCTCGGCGCGGGTGAAGTCCATCTGGACGTCGCGCGCGGCGGTCGCGAACTTCTCCTTCTCAAAGTCTTCGCGCACATAGCTCTTGACCACGCGCATGCCGGTGACGTTTTCCTCGACAGACTCGTTAAGTGCGTCGTACTTGTGGAACACGCGCGAGAAGATGGGGCGCACCTTAAAGATGATAAAGAACAGTCCAAAGCCCAGCAGCGGAATGATGACCAGGTAGACCATGGCGACGCTGCCGCCCATGATAAACGCCATGGTAAAGGCGAAGATCAATACCAGCGGTGCGCGCACGGCGATACGGATGATCATCATAAAGGCCTGCTGCACGTTGTTGATGTCGGTGGTCAGACGCGTGACGAGCGAGGAGCTCGAGAACTCATCGATGTTGGCAAAGCTGAACGTCTGGATCTTGTAGAACAGGTCGTGACGCAGGTTCTTGGCAAAGCCGCAGCTCGCATGGCTGCAGGTGACGCCGGCAGCGGCGCCAAAAGCAAGCGATGTCAGCGCGATGAGCACCAAAAAGCCCGCGGTGGGAAGCATCTCGGCTACGGTGGTGCCGTCTTTGATGGCGTCGATCAGGTTGGCGGTGATAAATGGAATCAGCATCTCGCAGAGCACCTCGCCAAGCACGAGCAATGGCGTGGCAACAGTGACTTTCATATAGTCGCGGATGCTGCCCATGAGGGTTTTAATCATCCAGTTCCTCCCAGGTTACACGGATTTTCTCGAGCATTTCGGCGAGCTGCTCGCGCTCGTCGTGAGTGAGGGCACTAAAGGCCCGTTCTCTAAAGCGGATGCGGGCCGCCTGGTCGATGCGGGCGTTTTCCCGGCCGGTTTCGGTCAGGCGAATGGTGAGTTGCCGTCGATCCTTGGGGTTACGGCTGCGCTCGATGAGACCGTTGACCTCGAGCTTGGACAGGATCTCGGAAAGCGACCCCGGCTTGAGGTCAAAATGCATGCCGAGTTCCTGCTGCGACATCTCGCCGCCGGGCTGCTTGGCCAGCAGGCAGATGATGGGCGCCTTGCCGGACACGCCTCCGCCATGAAAATGCATGTAATGGCCGCAAAAGCCCAGGCCGCTCAGGATGCGCTTGGCGAGTTTGTCTTCGGCGCTGACCGCTTCGGGTATGTCTACCGGTTGCGACGGGTCACCGCCGGGCTCATGCGGAAGGACGAGTGGTTCAACACACATATCTAAGCTTCGCTCCTTTCCTTAGTTAGGTAGATGAATTGTTTTGTGCCTAACTAATTTAGGAGCGCATAGATTGATTGTCAAGGTACCAAACTAGTGGTTACGCGGTTTTACCAAACCGCGTAACGGCTCGACGCTGCAAACCCGCCAGAGCGGCAATCTGCCTTTCAACTTCGGCGGCATGATAGTCGTTGGGGACGTTCTTGTTTGCCTAGTCATTTAAGAACGTCCCTAATGACTAACTTCCTCCTTCCCGTAACCTTTCCGCAACAATGTGGCCTCCACGGCGCCGGCGCCCGCCTGCCGTGCTCCCTGCGCTACACTTAGTTGCACTGTGGCGCCGTTGCGCCGCGCCCGAACCAAGGGAGACCCTCATGAAGAATACTCAGCTGCTGCTGATTAACGATATGTGCGGCTACGGCAAGGTCGCGCTTTCCGCCATGCTGCCGGTGCTGTCGCACATGGGCTACCGTATCCATAACCTGCCGACGGCGCTCGTTTCCGACACGCTCAACTACCCCAAGTTCTACATCCACGACACCACGGAGTACGTGCACCAAAGCCTCGCTATCTGGGAAGAGCTCGGCTTTGAATTCGACGCCATCTCGACCGGCTTTATCGTGACCGAGGAAGAGACACGCATCATCTCGGACTTTTGCCACCGCCGTGCGCAAAAGGGCACCAAGGTGTTCGTCGACCCCATCATGGGCGACAACGGCAAGCTCTATGCGGGCGTGCCCGAGTCCACGATTGGGCTTATGCGGCACCTGCTGGAGTGCGCAGACTACGCGGTGCCCAACTATACCGAGGCGTGCCTGCTTGCCGATAGGCCTATCGCCGAGCAAATTACGCCCGATGAGGCCCGCGCCCTTGTGGACGCCGTGCGTGAGCTGGGTGCCAAGTCTGTGGTCATTACGAGCGCCGTAGTCAATGGCACGAACGCGGTTATCGGTTACGACCATGTGGCGGGGGAGTACTTTACGATTCCCTTTGAGCTCATTCCGGTCTACTTCCCGGGCACGGGCGACACGTTCTCGGCGGTGCTCGTCGGCCGCGTTATGGCAGGTTGGAGTCTGCAGCGCGCGACGTCCGATGCCATGCGTGTGGTGGCTGAGCTTATCGAGCGCAATGCCGGCCAAGAGGACAAGTCGGCTGGCCTTCCCATCGAGGCCTGCCTGGATGTGATTGACCATGAGTAACGCCGGCGAGGGCGGCATCAAGCCTGCGGGCGAGAACAAGCCGCTCGGCGCGCCGCGTGGCAAGCGTCCGCGCATCCGCGTGAGCTGCGTGGACCAGCTGGGTGCGTGCCGCTGCCACCACGGTCACAAGCCGGGCGACGTCTTTGACTTTGACCGAGATCGCGGCAAGATGTGCGCCATGGCCTGCCACGTGGGCTTTCCCTATATCGATATCCTGCGCTATGGCGGGACCGTGCCTGGAAACGAGCCCGGCACGGCAAAGTTCTGCTGCCCCGAAGTCGATACGCTGAACGTCTGGCTTGCCGAGATCGTCGACAAGTAGTCGAGCGTGGATTTTCTCCCACCGAGATAATGAGCGTGGATTTTCTCCCGTTTAGGGCGCACTTGAACGCTCAAAGTGGGAGATTTTCCACGCTCGTTTTTCATGTGGGAGATTATCCACGCTCGTTTCGCGCCGAAGGCGTGGCCCGCGGCCTCGCTTGCCTACAGCTGCTCGAGCATGGACGTGCAGCCGGCGAGTACGTCGCGGTACGTGGCATCGAAATTGCCGGTGTACCAGGGATCGGCCACGTCGCCGGGACACTCGGTCCAATCGAGCAAGCGCGTAATCTTTCCGTCGGGGCCTGCGTCGCCAAAGATGCGACGCAGGCCCCGCGCGTTCTCAGCATCCATATAGACAATGTGATCCCAGTCGCCATACTCCGCGCGACGCACCTGGCGGGCACGGTGCGCAACGACGGGAATCCCGACTTCGCGCAGCTTGGCGACCGTGCCATGATGCGGCGGGTTGCCAATCTCCTCAGTTGAAGTCGCAGCGGAATCAATGACAAACTCGCCCGCGCGCCCGGCGCGCCGCACCAGCTCGGTAAACACCGACTCAGCCATCGTCGAGCGGCAGATGTTCCCATAGCAGATAAACAGTACACGTTGCATAGAACGATACCTTTCATATAGAAGGCTGCTAAAGAGTCGAAGCCGGGCGCATGCCAAGTTTTATTTCTTGGCCAGTTTGAAGTAGCGCTCAAATATCAATTCGAAAACGTAATAGAACATCAATCGACTGTCGAGGTCCATGCTGCCCAAGCGGATTTCTTTTTGCACGGTGTAGATAGGGTAGTCGGCTAGTTTCGAGAGAGAATTTCGAGAAAAGCCGGTGAGCGTGACGACCTTGCATCCGCGCGTTTTGGCTATCGATGTGGCGTCAATAGACACCTGCGTCTCGCCGCTTACGGAAACGCTGAAGACCAGGTCGTTTTTGCCGAGGAGTTCTGCGTAATGCCTCATGACATGGCGTTCACTGAGCGTGTCGGTATTCTTGCCCATTATTTTGAGCTTTTCAGCCATCTCGAGGCACGGGTACTTCGAAAAGCCCGAGCAGAAGAACACAATATGCGAGGCGTCCTGGATAAGACTCACGACCGAATCGATGACCCGGTCGTTAAGCAGATCTTTGGTCTGTACGAGCTGGGTATCAAGAGGAAGTGCCTCGATAGTGAATCGATTGCGGTCGAGCGAGGCGGAATACGATTGTTTGAGCTCTGTAAACCCCGAGAAGCCAAGCTTGTGGGCAAGCCTGACGATTGTATTGGGAGCGACGAAGAACCGTTCAGCAACGCTCTTAAGCGTGACATCGTCAATATCATCACGCAGCTCGATGATGTAGCGCATGATCTCGCCTTCGAGATCGTTGAGCTTGCTCTCGCCAGCTCGCACATGATCATAAAAAGATTCTTGATCTTTCATAAGATGTTTCAGCCCCTCGCACCTCGCCGTATATATGGTACCGCTTTGTGTAGCCAGGTGAGAAATCGGTAATCGGTCAAGATTGCCTATTGCCCATGAGCTGGGCAAACGCGTGTGTCTGCCTACACATATCTGTGTCGCGAGCGAAATCATGTGTCCCCGTTTCGCATTGGCCCAGACGGGGACTCTCAAATGACCTTATGTCGCAAAATATCAATCGAAACGAAGCAAGCCGAGGACAACCGCGGAGCCCAAGGTCTTCGAGAACACCGATCAGCCAACCCTGGAGGGACGGAACATGAAGGATAAGCTCAATATTGTGATCGTTGGCGGCGGCTCCACGTGGTGCCCTGGCATTCTTAAAGCCCTGACCAAGCACATGGACATTCTGCCGCTGAACCGCGTGATGCTCTATGACATCGATGCCGAGCGTCAGCGTCCGATTGGCGAGTTTGGCAAGATCCTCTTCGCCGAGGAGGAGCCCGGTGTGGAGTTTGGTTACACCACCGATAAGGACGAGGCTTACACCGACGTCGACTTTGTGCTCTGCCAGATTCGTACCGGCGGCTACGAGATGCGTAGCAAGGACGAGAAGATTCCGCTGCATATGGGAATCATCGGCCAGGAAACGGTGGGCCCTGGCGGCATGGCTTACGGTATGCGCTCCATGCATGACATGGTTGAGATCGTCAACGACGTTCGCGCTCATAGCCCGGAGGCGTGGATTATCAACTACACCAACCCGGCTGCTATTGTGGCATATGGTCTCGAGCGCGTCCTGCCCGATGAGCATCGCGTTCTCAACATCTGCGACCAGCCCGTCAACCTCATGCGCTCTTACGGTCGCCTGCTCGGTCGCGATATGAGCAAGACGGAGCCCGTGTACTTTGGTCTCAATCACTTCGGTTGGTTCAAGCACATCTACGATGAAGAGGGCCATGACCTCGTCCCGCAGATTAAGGAGTACACGGAGAAGAACGGCTTCCTTCCTGCCGATGCCGAGCAGCGTGACCAGTCCTGGCTCGACACCTACGCCATGGTCAAGGACATGCTCGAGGACTTCCCCGACTATCTGCCCAACACTTATCTGCAGTACTATCTGTATCCCGAGTACAAGGTCGCTCACCTCGACCCCGACTACACTCGTTCCGACGAGGTCATCAACGGTCGTGAGAAGCGCGTGTTCGCCGAGTGCGAGCGTGTTGCCAAAGTCGGCACCGCAAAGAACTCCTCGGTTGTGCAGAACGATGCTCATGGCGATATGATCGTGGAAATCACCTCGGCCATTTATCGCAACACCAATAAGACCTTCATTGTCATCGTGCCCAACAACGGCATTATCGAGGGTATGCCCGATGACGCCATGGTCGAGGTCGCGGCAAGCGTGGGCGCCAATGGCCCGCAGCCCTACGCTGTCGGTAAGATCGGCACCTTCTATCGCGGTCTTATGGAGAACCAGTACGCCTATGAGCGCCTGACTGTTGAGGCTTGGATGGAGGGTTCCTACGAGAAGGCCCTGCAGGCACTCACGCTTAATCGTCTGGTCGGTGACGCAAAGAAGGCGCGTAAGGTGCTCGATAAGCTCATCGAGGCCAATAAAGATTACTGGCCGGAGCTTAAGTAACTAGTTCCATAGCGCTTGACAACTGTTATGGGGCGTGTGGGTTGTAGAGCTGCACGCCCCGTTTCTTTAAGAGGGGTATCCCATGAACAAAGATGAGCTGCTGGCAAAGTTCCAGCGCCTGGGCAAAGTCCTCATGACGCCTGTCCTGATCCTGCCAATCGCCGGCATCCTTCAGGGCTTTGGTAATGCCTTTACCAGCACCACCCTTACGGCAGCTGTTCCCTGGCTTGCTGCTCCGGGCTTTGCGATTTTCTTTTCGATTCTCAAGGCCGCAGCCGGCATCGTTATGAACAACATCCCGGTTATCTTCTCGATTTGTCTCGCCTATGGCTTCGCCAAGTCCGAGAAGGCTACCGCGGCGCTTTGTGGCTTTTTGGGCTACATGTGCATGAACTCCGTGATGGGCACGTTCCTTACGGCGACTGGCGTTATCGATCCCGCGAATCTTACGACGGGCCAGAGCACGATCCTCGGTATCACCACGCTCGACACTGGCGTTATCGGCGGTCTTTTGGTGGGTGCAATCGTCGCATGGTTGCATAACCGTTACTACAAGATTGAGCTGCCTGCCGTGTTCTCCATCTTCAACGGCACGCGCTTTATCCCGGCGGTAACGCTGCTCTCATGCAGCATCCTCGCATTGGTCATGTCCTTTGTTTTCCCGTTTATTCAGAACGCTCTCGGTGCGCTGTCCGAGTTCATCAAGACTACGGGTGCCTTTGGTGCATTTGTCTACGGCGCCGGCGAGCGCATGCTCCTGCCCTTTGGCCTGCATCACTTTGTCTATTTGCCGTTCTTCTTCACGTCGCTCGGTGGCGTCGAGACCATCGACGGCCAGACTGTTCAGGGCGCTATCAATATCTACAACGCGATCCTGGGCTCTCCCAGCACGCCGTTTAACATCGAGGTCAGCCGTTTTGTCATGAACGGCAAGGTTATCTTCGCCATGTTCGGCCTGCCCGGCGCTGCACTCGCCTTCTACAAGACGGCACTTCCCAAGAACAAGAAGAAGACCGCAGCGCTCATGATCGCTATCGTGGTGCCTTGCATCCTCTCCGGCATTACCGAGCCGCTCGAGTACTCCTTCCTGTTTATCGCGCCCATCCTCTACGTGTTCCACGCTCTCATGGCTGGTCTTGCCTATGCGCTGACCTATATCCTGCAGTTCAACGTGGCCGGTTCCGCGTCCTTCGGCGGCCCGCTCCTGTCGTTGATCTTTAATGGCATCATGGGCGCCGCAAAGGGTTCCAACTGGCAGGTTATCCTGTTCCTCGGCCCCATCTACTTCGTGGTGTACTACTTCGTCTTCAAGTTCATCATTCTTAAGAAAGGCCTTAAGACCCCCGGCCGCGAGGAAGAGTCCGACGATGAGGCCGAAAAGGCTCCCAAGACCGTGATCAGCGATCTCATTCCCGCCATCGTTGAGGCAGTGGGCGGCGACAACAATATTAAGTCTGTCGAGGCCTGCTTCACCCGTCTGCGCATCCAGCTCAATGACTGTGACAAGGTAGTTGATGACGCCGAGTTTACCGAAAAGCTCGAAGCGCGTGGCATCGTGCATGTTAACGGCGGCGTGCAGATTGTCTACGGTAACATGGCTTCTAACTACGCAACCCAGATGCGCGAGCTGCTGGGCATGGAATAAACGCCCCACATATCTATAAAATCCGGTGTAGAAGGCGGCGGCAGACAATGCGTCTGTCGCCGCCTTTGAGTTACCCCACGCGCATTTCGTGTACTTCGGATACACGAAATCGTGGAAAAGCGTGTATCTGAAGTACACGAAATTGCACTGCTGAAGCTTCCAGGCGGATAAACATACTCATATTGGGCGGTTTTCACCGGTTGCTCGCCACCTTGGGCTATGTTCGCCCCTATGCCTGCATCCGGGGCTGTGCTGATTGACGGCGGCGCTCCCAGCGAGCCAACTTAATCGTCACCAGCGTGAGCGCCCAGGCCACAAGCGAGAACGCAGCGCCCACTGCGCCCACGTACGCAATGCCAATGCTGCTTACCACGGCGCCGCCCACTGCGGTGCCAAAAGAGATGCCGACGTTAAACGCCATGGGCTCAACCGAACTTGCGAGTACCATCGACTTGGGATGGCGGCTGCGTGCCACGTCCATAAAGTGCGTGATGCACGACACCGAGAACAGGTACATGAGCAACGCCAAGCTAAAGACAAAGACCAGCGCGAGCGGCATGGTGCCGCCCACAGCAAACAGCCCGAGTAACGCCGCAGCCTGCAGCACAAACGTCACAAGCAGTGCCTTCATGCCAAAGCGCGCGTCGATCCATCCGCCCAGGATGTTCGAGATCAGGCAGAACACGCCATAGGCCATGAGCGTGGTGCTGGCTTCGACCGTGCCCATGCCCAGCACCTGCTCAAGATAAGGCGTCACGTAGCCGTAGAAAACGTAGACCGAGCCCACGCCAAACAAAAAGATGAGCATGCCGGTGATGATGCTCGGCTCGCGCAGCAGACCCGCCTGCTCGCGAAAAGTGGCGGGCTCGTCGGTTTGCCCAGCGCGCGGCATAAACGCCACGAGCGCCCCGCAGATCAGAACGGCAAAGGCCAGCGTGCCGTACATGGCCATGTGCCAATCGAGCGTGTCGGCCACAAACTTGCCGATCGAAGTGACAAAGACCATTGCCACGGAAAACGCACCATATACTACCGAGATGGCAAGTGAAGTTTGCTGCGGGGACAGCAGCTCGGGGATATACGTCACACCCACGGCGAGCAGTGCGCCCGAGACGGAGCCCAAGATGATGCGCGAGATAAACAGCACCTGGAAGTTGGGCGCCAACGCCATGACCAGGTTGCCGAGCACAAAGACGATGCTGTAGCACATGAGCAGCTGGTAGCGGCGAAAACGCCCCGTGCTGAGTGCAAGCACCGGCGTGGCGATGGCGTAGACAAGCGCAAACACGCTGATGAGCTGGCCCGCGGTGGCAAGCGAGATGCCGAGCTCCGTCGCCAAGTCACTTTCGATGCCGATGACCACGAACTCGGAGCAGCCGAGCGAAAAACCTAACAACACGAGCAGCGCCAGGCAAAGATTGGTGCGCGCAGGTGAAAGCGCGGCAGCGGTTGACTTACTTTTAGGCGTGGTTGCGGCGGTCAAGGTTGTCACTCCAATGTCGCATTAATAAGCGGGATTCAATCCCTGCAACTCTAACAGAATGCGACAAAGAGACAGTCCCTTTGTCGCATTGCGCTGCCAGCCAGTCGCCCAAACCGTCACAACATTCGGTGAAAATCTCGAAAACGAGGAAAAGCGTCGAATGTTGTGACGGTTTTCCTGTCTGTGCCGGCGAGCTCCAGTGCCGTCTGGGGGTATAAGGCTAGCAAGTGTTTATTTGCGAGGCCTAAGGGGCGCCCCGTATGGATATCGATAACTTTGAATGGTGGTATAGCGAGGGCGAGGCTCCGGACGAGGAGTGGGACGAGCCCGCGCCGCGTGACGTGTCGAGCGACGAGGACGAGACCGGCAACGATGCCGCTGTCGAGCCTGACGCCGCCTCCGATGCCGCCGAGCCCCTGACCTTTGAACAGGCCTGGGCCCAAGCCGAGGCCGATGAGGCTAAGGCCGATGCCACGGCCACGCTCGGCGAGCCGGCGGACATGTCCATCTCGCCGGCCAAGACCCCGCAGCCGCGCCATAACATCGACCCCGGCAGCACGGCATCCTTCAGCATACTCGACGTGCCCGCGCAGGGTGCCCGGGCGCCCGCGCCCACGCATCGCCCCGACCTGGCTCGCGAGGAAGACGCGGGCCGCCGCTCACCACTCGGTCCCATCCTCATCGCCTTCATGGCCGGCGTCATCGCTTGCTCGGCGATCGGAAATGTCTGGAGCCATGTGGAGCAACAGCGCAAAGATGCCGCCAAGGTCGAGATGTCTGTCGAGCAATCGCTCAGCCGCACGCGCTCGGTGCATGTGTCGATCGAGGTCAAGGACGGCGCGACGTGGGACACCGCCCGCGGCGACAGCCAGATGCTCATCCATATCGTGGGCCGCACACTCAGGGGGCAGGCGATTGACGAGTATCAATATGTCAACTCCGCTGGCGACGGCATCGAACTCAAGCCCGGCGACTACGAGCTCACGGTCGACGAGCCGCCCGTCGCCACCGATGGCACGCGCTTCCGCGCCTCAAAGCGCATGGTTCCCGTGAGCTTTAACTCGCAGGCGCCCGATACGGTCGATAGCACTCCGCAGGGCGGGTTTGACCTTTACGCTATTGCTCAATAACTGCGCCTGTCGCTCAACCCCGCCGCCAAGAGTGGGACAATAGCCCTCGACACTATTGTTTACTTTTGGAGGAAGTAGCATGTCTACCGTCACTACCATCAAGCGCGGCAGCCTCACCGCGGCCATCGATTCCATGGGCGCCCAGCTCACGAGCCTTGCCCTCAACGGCAACGAGTATCTGTGGCAGGGCGACCCCGCCTTTTGGGGCAAGCACGCGCCCATCCTGTTCCCTATCGTGGGATCGCTGCGCAACAACACGGCGACGTCTGCCGCCGGCACCTGCGAGATGGCGCGCCACGGCATCGCACGCATTGTCGAGCACAAGATCGTCGAGGTGTCGGAGGACAGTTCGTCCGTTACCTACGAGCTCACCGACACGCCCGAGTCGCTCAAGGCGTTCCCATTCCACTTTAAGCTCAACATGACCTATGCCCTGACTGGTGACGCCACACTTACCCAGACCTTTGCCGTCACCAATACCGGCGACGTGGACCTGCCGTTCTCGGTGGGCGGCCACCCCGCATTTAACGTACCTGCTCCCGGTGCCGAGGACGAGGCGTTCGAGGATTACGAGCTGGCATTTACCGAGGCTTGGACCAACGAGGCCCCCATCATCACGCCCGATGGCCTCATGACGTTCGAGGGTAGCTACAAGGCTCCCGATAACTCGGACGTGCTGCCCATCACGCACCGCAGCTTCGATAACGACGCCATCATGTTCACCGATACCCCGGGCTCCACGCTCACGCTGCGCGGCCGCAAGTCGGGCCACGGCGTCAAGATCGACTTTGAGGGCTTTAAGTACATCGGCGTGTGGTCTGCCGCCAACGACGCCCCGTTTGTGGCGCTCGAGCCTTGGACCGGTCACACCACCATGTCCACCGAGGACGACGTCTTTGAGCACAAGGTCAACACCATCACCTTGGCCCCCGGCGCTACCGATAAACGCAGCTTTAGCGTCACCTTGCTCTAGAGGTTCCGCCGCTCGGTCGATGCTGCGTGCCGTCCAGAGCGATAATTTGTCATTCAAAAGGCAAGGCATAGACCTTCTGGTCATGCCTTGTCTTTTTCATGCCACTTGTTCGCTCTGGACGTCGCTCGCCGGCATTGCCAAAACATCGACGTCCCCAATGACTACCATGTGTCTATTAATTTTTCGAGCTTGTGCTGCACTGCTGGTCGCTGGCGTATATCCTGTTAAGTCGTCAGCATACGATTCAACAGGGAAGGCAGATTATGCATTCTCCCCATCAGCGCGACGCGCATCCACAGCCGGTGTGCAGCCGTCGCATCTTCTTGGGTAGCGCTCTCGCTGCGAGCGCTTCCGTCGTCGCCGGCGCGCTCGCCGGCTGTCAGCGTCCGTCCACGCTCAAGGTGGTTCAGCCCACGACGGGCGGCGGTCGCGACGACCTGTCCGATTCCGTGATCGGCAAGGACAAGATCCGCATTGGCATGGAGGCGGCCTACGCCCCGTACAACTGGCAGGTTTCCGAAGCCAGTGAGTACACTATCCCCATCGACAACGTGCAGGGCGCCTATGCCGATGGCTACGACGTGCAGATCGCCAAGATCGTCTGCAAGGCCCTCGGTGGCGAGCCCGTTGCCGTCAAGCAGAGCTTCTCGGGCCTTATCGATTCGCTCAACAACGGCCAGATCGACCTCATCATCGCCGGCATGAGCGCCACGCCCGAGCGCGAGGAGTCGGTCGGCTTCTCCGACCCGTACTTTATTGGCTACTTTGGCCTGTTCGTAAAAGAGGGTTCCCCCTACCAAAACGCCACCAAACTCAGCGACTTTAGCGGTGCCACGGTACTCGGCCAAAAGGACACCATGCTCGACACCGTCATCGACGAGATTCCGGGCGTTGTGCACAAGAACCCGGTCGACTCCGTCCCCACGGTGTTCTCGAATCTGCTGCAGGGCACGTGCGACGCCGTGACTTACAACACCGAGAACGAGAAGGGCTATATGGCCCAAAACCCGGGTATCGTCCCTATTCATTTTGCCGAGGGCGAGGGCTTTAAGCAGGAGGTCGCGGCAAACGTCGGCTGTCGCAAGGGCTCGGACAAACTGCTTAAACTCATCGACAAGACACTCAAGGGCATTAGCCAAGAGGAACGCGACCAAATGTGGGACGCGTGCCTCGACCGCCAGCCGGCATAGGGAGGCAGCATGAAAACCATCAATCGTCTGGCCTCCTTTATCAAGGCCGACCACCGTTATGTGTACCTGGGCACGAGTGTCATCGCGGCGCTTGGCCTGGCGTTTAGCCAGCGCAACCCCACGCCGCTGAGCTTCTTGGCGCCCACCGGTATCTTCCAGGATTGCCTTTGGGCAATCCTTTGGGCCTGGCTCGTCGTGTCGACGGCGGCGCTCGTCACCAAACTCATGCACTGGAATGACTATCGCGAAACGTCGCCGTTCGCATCCGAGCGCTTCCGTCGTGGCGCACGCTTGGGCAGCTATGTCGTGGTTGCCATCGCGGCGATCTTTTTCGTGGACCGCTGCGTCATGTCGTTTATCGACCTGGTACAGGTGAGCATCGTCTCGGACTCCAACCCCAGCGACTTTTTGTCGAGCCTGGTCTACATGACCTACAAGAGCGGGGACTTCTTTATCCGCGGTATCGAGATCACCATCGCGCTTGCCACCTTCGGCACCGTCATCGCATTCTTCCTGGCGTTGCTCTTTGTGTTCCTGCGTATTCAGACCTTCGATCGCGTGGACAACGACCTGGTGCGCTTCTTTAAGAGCATTGGCCGCGGCTTTGCGACCATCTACTCCACCATCGTGCGCGGCACGCCCATGATGGTCCAGGGTCTGCTCATCTATTACGCGGGTTTCACCGTTTTGCGCGGCATGGGCTTCGAGACCGCCCAGGCCAACCAGATCTGGAGTACCTTCACCGCCGGCCTCGTCACCATCTCGCTCAACTCCACCGCCTACATGATGGAGGTCCTGCGCGGCGGCATCGAGTCCATCGACCCCGGCCAGGCCGAGGCAGCGCGCTCGCTGGGTCTTTCGCAGTGGCAAGCCATGCGCAAAGTCGTGTTCCCCCAGGGCATTAAAAACGCGATTCCGGCGCTCACCAACGAGCTCATCATCAACATCAAGGACTCGTCGGTGCTCTCGGTCATCGGCGTGTTCGACCTCATGTACGCCACCACCACCGTCGCCGGCGTGTACTACCGCCAGATGGAGGTCTACTGCGTGGCGCTCGTGGTCTACCTGATCCTGACGCTCGTGGCGAGCCGCCTGCTCGAAGCCTTTGGCAAAAAACTTGGTGCCGAGGCTCCGGCCACGTTGCCCAGCTCCAATTAGGCTCAAGACGAGGAGAATCATCATGGCAGATACCGCCACTACCGGCACCGCGGCCGCCGCACAGACCAATGAGCCGCTCATCCGCGTCGAGGGCCTGCGCAAAAGCTTCGGCTCGCTCGAGGTGCTCAAGGGCATCGACCTGTCCGTTAAATCAGGCGAGGTCGTCACCATTATCGGCGCCTCGGGCTCGGGCAAGTCGACCTTCCTGCGCTGCCTCAACCTGCTCGAGACCCCGGACGCGGGCCACATCTGGTTCCACGGCCAGGATCTCACGGCCGAGCGCTGCAACATTAACAAACTGCGTGAGGACATCGGTATGGTGTTCCAGGGCTTTAACCTGTTCAACAACATGGATGTGCTCGACAACTGCACGCTTGCGCCCGTCACGCTCAAAAAGATGAGCAAGGCCGAGGCTGAAAAAATTGCGATGGAGCATCTGACGAGCGTGGGACTCGAAAAGTTCGCGCACGCCGCCGTGGGCCGCCTGTCCGGTGGTCAAAAACAGCGCGTGGCCATCGCTCGTGCCCTGTGCATGAATCCGCAGATTATGCTGTTCGACGAGCCGACCTCCGCGCTCGACCCCGAGATCGTGGGAGAGGTGCTCGAGGTCATGCGCAAGCTCGCTGCCGACGGCATGACCATGGTCGTCGTCACGCACGAGATGGCCTTTGCCCGCACCGTGTCCGATCGCGTGGTCTTTATGGACAAGGGCGTGGTCCTCGAGGACGCCGCGCCGGCCGAGCTCTTCGGCAACCCCAAGCACCAGCGCACCCGCGAGTTTCTCTCGCGTTATCTCGAGGACAAATAACCAACCGCAAATGTTTGCGTGGCAGGGCCGCTCCGGTGGGGCGGCCCTCGTCATCACAATCGAAAGGATGTCATGGCCGAGGTTTGGCGCTTCTTTGCGCATGAGGACGATTTTGCCGATTTGGACGAAACTGGCGCGTGCGAGCGCTTGGGCCGCGTGCTGTCATTTCCGACCATCTCGAGTATGGATGCCGAGGCGGTGGACTGGCAGCCGTTCGACGACCTGCGCGCCTATATGCAGCAGGCGTGGCCGCGCGTGTTCACGGCGGGCGAGGTCGACCTTATCGACCATTCGCTATTGGTGACGCTTAGCGGTTCCGACCCTGACCTCAAGCCCATTATGCTCATGGGCCACATGGACGTGGTTCCCGTGGTGCCGGGTACCGAGGCCGACTGGACGCACGACCCCTTTAGCGGGCACGTGGACGACACCTACATCTGGGGCCGTGGAGCGATCGACATGAAGGACCAGGTCGCAGGCATTCTCGAGGCTGTCGAGTATGCGCTGGCGCACGGTTGGCAGCACGAGCGGACGCTGCTCCTGGCCTTTGGCCAGGACGAGGAGACGACGCAGTGCGGCGCAGGCGCCATCGGCCGCGCGCTCGAGGAGCGCGGTGTTGAGCTCGAGTTCCTGATCGACGAGGGCGACTACCGCATCGTTTCGGATGCCGAGTACAGCGCGGGCGAGGGTTGGCTCATGCACGCCGACCTCGCGGAGAAGGGCTATGCCGACATTGTGCTCAAGACAAAGAGCGCGGGTGGACATTCTTCCAACCCCTACGGCGGCACGTCGCTCGAGGTGCTTAGCCGTGCCATCACCGCAATCTGCGATATCGAGTGGCCGACGCGCGTCACGGACCTGCTTGCCGCACAGCTCGTCGAGCTGGGGCTTTACACGGCCGATGAAATTGCCGCCAACGGGGGCGCCATTGTCCGCGATTGCCTCGCCAGCAAGAAGCTCTATCCGCTCGTGACCACCACCTGCGCGCCCACGCAGGTCGAGGGTGGCAGCACCGGCGCCAACGTAATGCCGCAGGATATGTGGGCCAATATCAATTTCCGTATGCTCGAGGGCACGAGCGTGGCCGATGTCGTGGCCCGCTGCCGCGTCGCCGTTGCCGAGGCGGGGCTCGCCGACCGTGTCGAGGTCGAGCCCGGCCCCGGCAGCTCCGAACCCTCGCCGTCTCCGCGCATCGGCGGACCGGGACTCGAGGCGGTTCGCTCCATCGCCGCCCGCTATTTCCGTGATCCAAAGGGGACGGAGGAAAACGGATCATCCGAGCCGTTGGCGATTGTCCCCTCGACCGTGATCGGCGCGACCGACGCTGCCAACTACCAGCGCATTTGCTCCGAGTGCATTCGCTTCTCGGCCTTTGTGGTCGACGATGACGAGTGCGATCGCGGCGTCCACGGCACCAACGAGCGCATTACCCGCCGCGCCTACCTCCAGGGTGTCCGCTTCCTCGTCGCCCTGATCCATACGCTTTAGAATCCGACAAAGGGACTGTCCCTTTGTCGGATTCCGTGCGGGTTATATGCAGGTTTGCCTGCGCACGCTATCATATATGGGTTAGACCGCAACTATGTACCCCATACGCGAAGGGATGCGCATGTATCTGAAGATCGACATGCTCTAGCTGGACTTACCCCCGCAGCGGCGCCCCGCGCCCCATCAATTCTGCCGATTTTCGCCTTCACGCATATAAAGGAGTCCGTCATGCGCGACAAGCTCGAAAAGATCATCAAGGCCTACGAGGAGCTCGAGAAGAAGCTTTCCGACCCGGCCGTCGCCTCCGATATCAAGGAGTTCACGCGTCTCAACAAGGAGTACGCGCACCAGTCCGACCTCATTGCCGCCTCGCGCGAGTACATCGGCGCGCTCGATGACATCGAGGCTGCCAAGGAAATGCTGCACGATACCACCGATGCCGATGAGAAGGAGATGCTCCAGATGGACATCTCCGAAAACGAGGCCAAGCTTCCCCAGCTCGAGGAAGACATCAAGTACATGCTCATCCCGAGCGACCCCAACGACGACAAGAACACCATCGTCGAGATCCGCTCCGCCGCCGGTGGCGACGAGGCGGCCATCTTCGCCGGCGATCTGTACAAGATGTACCAGCGCTTTTGCGAGTCGCGCGGCTGGAAGACTACCGTGCTCGATTCCAGCCCCAGCGAGGCCGGTGGCTTTAAGTCCATCGAGTTCAAGGTCGAGGGCGACCGCGTCTACTCCGTCATGAAGTTCGAGTCCGGCGTGCACCGCGTCCAGCGCGTTCCCAAGACTGAGTCCCAGGGCCGCATTCAGACCTCCACGGCTACCGTCGCCGTACTTCCCGAGGCCGAGGAGATCGACGTCCAGATCAACCAGTCCGACCTGCGCATCGACACCTACTGCGCCTCCGGCCCTGGCGGTCAGTGCGTTAACACCACCTACTCCGCCGTGCGCATCACCCACCTGCCCACCAACACCGTGGTGCAGTCGCAGGAGCAGCGTTCCCAGATCCAGAACCGCGAGGTCTGCATGCAGATGCTGCGCGCCCGTCTGTACGAGATGGAACTCGAGAAGCAGCAGGCCGAGCTCGGTGCCGAGCGCCAGAGCCAGATTGGCCACGGCAACCGTTCCGAGAAGATCCGTACTTACAACCAGCCCCAGGACCGCGTGACCGATCACCGTATCGGCTTCAACTCCACCTACAACGGCGTCCTTCTGGGCGATCAGCTCGGCACCGTCATCGAGGCACTTGCCGCCGCCGAGCGAGCCGAGAAGCTGGCACAGGCCGTCTAAGTTACGCGGTTTTACCAAACCGCGTAACTGCTCGACGCTGCAAACGCCCCTAAGCGGCAATCTGACGTTCAATCGTCGGTCGCGTACCGAAGTACGCTTCCCTCCTCTTTCACGTCACCTTGCTCGCTTAGGGGCGTTTTCGCTGACTTATGCTCAACCTGCGGCGCCTTAGATGTAGTCATTGGGGACGTTCTTAAATGACTAGGTTGGGCACATTGCTTTGAGATGTTATTCAAACGGCTTTGATAACCTTTAAGCTGTCTACCTGCTGAAAGTAATCAATGGCATGCATCTGCAATTGAAAATATTGCTCGAAAAATCGTCCAAGAAGTCGTGGGGCCCTTTTTGACGCGTTGCGTGTCAAGCGATGTGGCAAGTTGTTGGTTAGATATTGGTCAGTTTTGGGGCAACCTTGCCAAAAGCTTGACGGATGCAGGTTTAGACGTCGACGAATGAACACTTCGATTGCGATCCAAGCAAAATTCTGGGCTGATTCTCGATAATCGCTTCCAATCGTCCCTTGCCGCGTGCCACCCTCGCGTACAATCTGCTCCGACATTCGCGCGCCGCCCGGCGCTTAAGAGGGGAGGGCCCCATGGCAAACGAGATTTGGACCATCAAGCGTTGTCTCGAGTGGACCAAGGAGTACCTGGCCGAGCGCGGCGAGGAGCACCCCCGTCTTTCTGCCGAGTGGCTGCTCTGCGCTGCCACGGGTTTGGCACGCATCGACTTATATATGCGCATGGACGAGACGCTTAACGCGGCTCAGCTCGAGACCATGCACGCGGCCGTTGTTCGTCGCGCTAAAGGTGAACCGCTGCAGTACATCACCGGCAGCACGCAGTTTCGCATGATCGACGTCACGTGCGCCCCCGGCGTGCTCATTCCGCGTCCCGAGACCGAGATGCTCGTCGAGGAAGTCCTCAATTATCTGGATGCCGAGGTGCTGAGCCCCGAGGCTGCTGCCCGTCAGCGTGTTGAGCTGCCTTGGAACGATGAGGTCGAGCAGGCTCGCAAGGCTGAGGCCGCGCTGGCAGACGAACGCGCGACCGCCGAGCGCCGTGCCGCCAACCTGACGGCCGCCGATGAGGCTGCGCTGGGTAGCGACGTGCTCGGCAGCCGTGCCTATGCCGAGGAGCTGGCCGACCGCGAGGCCGAGGAAGCCGCCGCGCAGGCAGCAGAAGCCGAAGCCGCGGAAGCCGCCGAGTCCGAGCTCGACGAATACGGCATCGCCATCGAGGGTGCCGGCCAGGAGACGGCTTCAGCTCAGGATGCCGCTGCGCCTGCTCCAGCCGAGCCCCGCACTGCCCGCGTTCTCGAGGTCGGCTGCGGCACGGGCTGCATCTCGCTCTCCCTTGCCTGGGAGCGTCGCGGCCACGTTACCTGCACCGCCACCGATATCGAGCCGCGCGCCATCGATCTGGCCACCAAAAACCGCGACGCCCTCGGCCTCACGGCAGATGAGGTTGCCTTTAGCCTCACCAACCTGGTGAGTTCCATTCCCCACGACGAGTGGGGCACCTTCGACGTGCTTGTCTCCAATCCGCCCTACATTCCGACCGACGTCATGCGCTCACTGCCGCACGAGGTCAAGGACTTCGAGCCCGACCTGGCGCTTGAGGGCGGCGCCGACGGCCTCGATATCTTCCGCCGCCTGCTCAATGCGGCGCCTTACATGCTGCGCGCCGGCGGCCTGTTTGCCTGCGAGCTCTACGAGGGTGCCCTCGACGCCGCCGCCGAGCTCTGCCGCCAGGCAGGCCTTTCGGACGTGCGTATCGTTCACGATCTCACCGATCGTCCCCGCATCGTTCGAGCCATCGTCACCGAGCCCAAACAGCGCCAGTAATATTTATTAACTGGTTAGCAAAAATTATAAAATAGTTTATAATTAGGACGGCTGAAAGAGGTCGGCCCATGCAACCTCCTACCTTTCGGGAAATCATTGCCCTACTCAAGCACGATGGATTCGTGAAGGTCGCGCAAGTCGGTAGTCATGCTAAGTATGTTTCTGGTGACCGTGTTGTCACCGTGAACGGCTCTGGTGGTGATCGACCAAAGAAGGGCACGTGGGCAAGTATTCGTCGCCAAACTGGATGGTAGTTGGAGGCAAAATGAGGCAGCGATTTACCTATGACTGCGTTCTCATAAAAGAAGACGACGGTTACTGCGCCAGCTTCCCGCAGATTCCCGGCGCTTTTGCCGATGGCGATACACGCGAAGAAGCGATTGCCCATGCCACCGAGGCGCTGATGGCGTTTTTGGCCGACGACCTCAACAACGGTTTGACTCCGGCAGGGTACGAACACTCGGCCGAGGTCGTGGCCCTTTCAGTCGAAATCGACCACGAGGACGCTCGGGAAGCGGCGTGCCGAACATTTAAAGACGCAGCGCTGGACCTCAAAGTCTCCGCTCCGCGGATTACCGCGCTGGTCAAAGCCGGAAAGCTCGATGTTGAACTCGTCGACGGCCGTCGGATGATAACGATAGACAGCATCGAGCGCTACGCCGCCCAAAAACGCCACGCCGGAAGACCAAAGAAGTTTGTAGCCGTCCAATAACCCCCTCACTTTCACCGACTACTAGAGCCGCTCACCAAACCAACATGCGCTCTGGGCAAATAGGTTGAACATTTCGTGCGAGAATGCCCCACAGTAAACAAACTTGCACCAGAGCGTAAGGGGCTGGCATACACATGCAGACGGTCTATCGGGTATATGAGGGAACGCGCGAGCCGCATCGGCTTGCCGTCGAGCGCGCGGCCGAGGTGCTCGGCCGCGGCGGCCTGGCGCTGATCCCGACCGAGACGGTCTACGGTGTCGCCGTGGCGCTCAACGCCTTCTCGGACGCCGTGCCCCAAGATACAGGCGAATTCCCATCGTGGCCGCGCGATCCGCATGCCACCGTTAACGGCGCCGCGGTCCCTGCGCTTGGTACTGGCTACCGCCGCATCTTTACCCTCAAGCAGCGCAAGCTCACCCAAACGGTCGCCTGGCTGGTCGATGGCGTCGAGGCGCTCGACCGCTATGGCGTGGATATCCCGGAAGATGCCCGCGTACTTGCGCGACGATGCTGGCCGGGAGCCCTGACTATCGTGGTCAAGGCGGCTCCCTGCGTGCCGACCTTTATGCGTGCTGCCGACGACACCGTGGCCCTGCGCGCTTCGGCCTCTCCCGTGGTCCAAGCGCTCATCCGCGCCTGCGGCAGTCCCCTTGCCTGCACGAGCGCCAACACACACGGCGCGCCCTCGCCGGCAAGCTTTGCCGCCGTCGAAGGTCGCATCCTGGAGGGGGTCGATGTTGCCGTCGACGCCGGCGAGACCCCGTGTCGCGACGCCTCGACCATCGTGTCGTTCCAGCACGGCGGGCTCCAGATCCTGCGCCAAGGCGCACTTCCCGCATCAGAGATCGAACGGGTCCTGTCCGACCCGATGCAATAGAAAGGTGTAAGCGATGTCGTTGAATCTGGGCAGCCTGGGCATGGAAGATGCCTCGTTTAACTTTGGCGGTTCCTACATCATGGCGCTCGACTGCGGCACCACCTCGGTACTTGCGACCATCGTCGACGAGTACGGCTGCATCGTCGCCCAGGCGCGTCGTAGCGTCAAAACCAGCTTCCCGCGCCCCGGCTGGGTGGAGCAGGATCCCACGGAGGCGCTTGCCAGCCAGATCGGCGTGATGATGGAGGTTCAGTTTAAGAGCGGCATCCATTCTGACCGCATTGCCGCCATCGGTATCTCCAACCAGCGCGAGACCACGGTGGTGTGGGATCGCATAAGCGGCCAACCCATCTATAACGCCATCGTGTGGCAATGCCGTCGCACCGCCCCTCTGATCGACGAGCTGGTCGAGCAGGGCGCAGAAGAGCTGGTGCGCTCCCGCACGGGGCTTACGCTCGACCCGTATTTCTCGGCCTCCAAGGTGCAGTGGATTCTCGATAACGTCGACGGTGCGCGTGAGAGCGCGGCGGCGGGCGACCTCATGTTCGGCACCATCGACACCTGGCTCATCTACAACCTCACCGGCGGTCAGGTCTTTGCCACCGACTACACCAATGCCAGCCGCACCGCGCTCTTTAATATCCATGCGCTCGATTGGGACGACGATCTGCTGGCACTTTTCGACATCCCGCGTTCCATGATGCCCGAGGTTCGTTGGAGCTCGGGCGACTACGGCCGCGTCGCGAGCGACATCATGACCAACATGCCACCCATCATGGGCGTGGCGGGCGATCAGCAGGCGTCGCTGTTCGGCCACTGCTGCTTCCATCCTGGCCAGACCAAAAACACCTATGGCACGGGCTGCTTTATGCTCATGAACACCGGCGACGAGATCGTCGAATCCAAGAATGGCCTGGTCTCCACCATCGGTATCGCTGCGGACGGCAAAGTCAGCTATGCGCTCGAGGGCTCTATTTTTGCCGCCGGCTCAACGATGAACTGGCTTCGCAACAACATGGGCATCATCTCGAGCGTGAGCGAGTCGGCACAACTCGCCGCTTCGATTAGCGACAACGAGGGCTGCTACTTCGTTCCCGCCTTTGCGGGTTTGGGTGCTCCCTGGTGGGACCCGCATGCTCGCGGTATCGTGTGCGGTCTGACCGGCGCCTCGAGCCGTGCGACCGTCGTACGTGCCGCCTGCGAATCCATGGCATATCAGAGCTACGACGTGCTGCGCGCCATGGAGCAGGACGTGGGGCTTTCGATTGAGCGCCTGTCTGTCGATGGCGGTGCCTCGCGCAACGAGTTCATCATGCAATTCCAGGCCGACCTGCTGGATATCCCCGTGCTGCAATGCGAGACGGTGGAGACCACGGCAATCGGTGCCGCGTACTTGGCGGGTCTTGCCGTCGGCTATTGGGAAGACCTGGAAGAACTGGAGCAAAATGCCCAGATCGTTAGGACCTTCCTTCCCCACATGTCCGCCGAGCGCCGCGAGCAAAACCTTGCGGGCTGGCGTGATGCAGTCAGGCGCTCGCTCAGCACCGCACAGTAGGGCTGTGATGGGCTGCTCGATATAACAAACCGCTAAACTAATGCATGGCGTGCGGCGGCAACATTGCTTCGCGCCTTGTCAGCAAGGCCGTTTTGCGGCCGCAACGAAAGGGGCAATCAACCCATGACCGTCACCTACGACGCGTCCCGTGTGACGCTTGTCGACCACCCGCTCGTCCAGCACAAGCTGTCGATCCTGCGCGACAAAAACACCGGCACCAACCAGTTCCGCCAGCTCGTGCGCGAACTCGCGCTTTTTGACGGCTACGAGGCCATGCGCGACCTGCCCATGGAAGACGTCGAGGTCGAGACCCCCATCACTACCGCCACGTTCAAACAGCTTGCCGGCAAGAAACTCGCCATCGTGCCCATCCTGCGTGCGGGCCTTGGCATGGTCGACGGCATCCTCGACCTGGCGCCCTCCGCTCGCGTGGGCCACATCGGCATGGAGCGCGACGAGGTTACCCACGAGCCGCATGAGTATTATTGCAAGATGCCCAAGGATATCGACCAGCGCATCTGCCTGGTCGTCGACCCCATGCTCGCCACGGGCGGTTCGGCCGAGATGGCCATCAGCTACCTGCGCGAGCGCGGTGTCAAGGACATCCGCATGCTGTGCATCGTCGCGGCCCCCGAGGGCCTCAAGTCGCTGACTGAGAAGGATCCCGATGTGCATATCTATACTTGCGCCATCGACGACCATCTCAACGAAGCTGCCTACATCGTTCCCGGCCTGGGAGACGCCGGCGACCGCATCTACGGCACGCTGTAATCTCTGGGCCATACCGGCTAACGTCGAAAATACGAAGAAATGGTGCGCGCGGGCGAGCAAAAGACGACCGCGCGCACTCCTGTTAACGGACGTTTTGCCCTGCAGGGTTCGAGAAAAACGTATTACCGTACCTGCGGCATAAAGAAGGTCTTAAGAAAACGAACAGGTGCGTATTAACCGATGCTTTTTCGGTTGTACTTTAGCGATTGGCTCGTACAATAGTCACCAATGTTTGGCGGGAACTGTCCTGTGAGGCGATAAAAAAGGAAAGTGAGGACGCCAGTGTTTCAGATAGCCGATCTGCTCGCTATCGTTGCAGGTGCCATCGCGGGCGCGATTGCCTTCCTTCCCTTTGTCTTTACGCTCAAGCCGGTTCTTGACGATAAGCAGAATGCGGACATGCTCAAGGGTATGGTGAGTCTCGCGGTCTCGGCAATCGCGTTGCTTGTCTTTACCTTGGTTGTGTTTGTGTTGTTCGGAGAGGCATTTCGCATGTTCCTCCTGGGCGAGGCGATCGGCTTCGTGGCCTTTATGGCCGCCTGCGCGGTTCGCGTCGCCAAGGCGCTGCGAGATCCTCATGAGGTCGAAAGGTAAGTCGTGGAAATTTTTGAAAAGCTGCCTGATGAGATTAATCATCTGGTCAGCGAGTTCAGCTCCACCCCTGTCGTGGGCGATCTGAGCTGCGGCATCACGCAGTACTCGTTTTGGCTGATCGTCTCCACGATCGTGCTCCTGATCGTCCTGGCCGTGTTCAAGAAGAAGCAGACCCTGGTTCCCAAGGGCTTCTTCGTCAACGGTTTCGAGTACATCATCGAGTACGTCGAGAACGATATCGGCAAGGGCGTCGTGGGTGAGAACTGGAAGAAGCACTTCCCGTTCCTGTGCTCGCTTTTCCTGTTCATCCTGATCAATAACATGATCGGCCTGATCCCGGGAATGAAGCCCGGCACCGGTGCAATCGGCTCCACCGCCGCGCTCGCCATCTTCGCCTTCGTGTACTTCATCTACTACGGATGCAAGGCTCACGGCGTGATCGGCTACATCAAGAGCCTCGCCCCGCAGGGCGTGAGCTTCCCGATGAACGTGCTCGTGTGGGTTGTCGAGCTATTCTCGACCTTCCTGCGTCTCATCACGCTCGCCGTCCGTCTGTTCTGCAACATGTTCGCAGGACACGTGGTCATGGGCTCGTTCGCCATCATGGCGAGCATGTTCATGCAGCCGCTGCTTCAGCAGGTTTCCGCGGCCCACGCCGTCGGCGCCCTGCCTTCGCTGGCCTGGCTTGCCATCCTCATCCTGATCTATGCGATCGAGCTTGTGGTCGGCGCCATCCAGGCTTACGTCTTCACGGTCCTTACCGCCGTGTATGTCTCCGAGGCAGAGGAGGTCGCGGAGGAGGAGTAATCTTCCGTTCGCGCCTTAAAGGTAAGGCAATTCGTTAAACCGCCGGTGCCCGTACCCATGGAGCCCGGCAGTTATAAAAAGGTTATCCTGCGTGAAATAAGACACGCACGACAAAGGAGGAATCGTGGGAGTTATCGGTTACGGTCTCGGTGTTATCGGCGCTGGTCTTGCTATCGGCCTGTCTGCTCTGGGTGCTACGGGTGCTATGGCCCGTCAGCCTGAGGTCCAGGGCCGCGTGTTCACCGTCTTCATCATGGGCTCCGCTTTCGGCGAGGCTCTGGCTCTGATCGGCTTCGTTGTCGCGCTGATCGTTAAATAGCACGGAGCGTCAAGTATGAATCTTTCATCCCAGAAGAGCGCGATCGCACTCTCCGCGTCCGCGGCCGCGCTGCTCATGCCGGTTTCCGCGTTCGCCGAGGACGGCGCCGCCGGTGCGGACATCCTCATCCCTAAGATGGCGGAGTTCATCCCGGCGCTTATCGCCTTCCTGATTATCTGGATCGTGCTGGCCAAGGTCGCCCTGCCGGGCATCATGAAAACCATGGAGGAGCGCGGCAAGAAGATCGAGGAGAGCCTCGACGAGGCCGAGAAGACCAAGCAGGAGGCTATCGCCAAGCGCGCTGAGTCCGACTCGATCGTCACCGACGCCCGTCGTCAGGCTGCCGACATCGTTCTCGAGGCCCGTAAGGACGCCGAGTCCGAGCGTGCCCGTATCATCGAGGCTGCTCACAAGGAGGCCGAGGAGATCATCGCCAAGGCCCATACGACCGTCGAGGACGAGCGCAAGTCCATCTACGCCGGTGCCGCGAGCTCCATCGCCGACCTGTCCGTTGCCGTCGCCACCAAGATCGTGGGCGAGGCACTCGAGGACGATGCCGAGCAGAAGAAGCTCATCGAGCGCTACATCCAGGAAGCAGGTAGCCTGAATGCCGACTAGCCGCTATCAGGACAAGGTGCTCGAGACCTACGCGCGTTCCCTTTTGGAAGCCGCCAAGGCCGAGAACCATGTGTTCGAGGACCTCGAGATGGTCGAGCGCTTGGCTTCTGCCAGCCCCGAGATCATCGCCGTGCTCGACACCATGTCCAAGCGCGACCAGCTCGACCTTCTTCCCAAGGTGGCAGCTGCCTTTAAGTATGTTGCCGAGGAAGACGAGGATGTAGTGGGCGTGACCGTCACCACGGCGATCCCGCTCGACGACGAGCTGCGTCAAACCATCACTAAGAAATGCGAGCAGGACTTCGGCCGCAAGGTATTCCTTATCGAGCAGGTCGACCCGTCTATCGTGGGCGGCCTGGTGCTCGAGGCCCGCGGCGAGCGTCGTGACATTTCCGTCAAGACGCAGCTGCGCATCGCGCAGGAGACCCTCGCAAACTCTGCTAATTCGTACGGAGGTGAAGCCTAATGTCCGAAACCCTCAATGCCCAGGATATCGCCAAGAAACTGCAGGAGCAGCTCACGAGCCTCTCCGCGACGGTCGATACGCATGAGGTTTCAACGGTCGACGAGGTAGGCGACGGCATCGCGCGCGTCTCCGGCCTCAAGAGCGCCATGGCAGGCGAGCTTCTGGAGTTTAAGAGCTCCGATACCGGTGAGACCGTCTTCGGCCTTGCCCAGAACCTTGACCGTGACGAGGTCGGCGCCGTTCTGTTCGGTGCCGTCGACTCCATCAAGGAAGGCGACGAGTGCCGCACCACTGGCCGCGTTATGGATATCCCCGTGAGCCGTGCCATGCTCGGCCGCGTCGTCAATCCGCTCGGCCAGCCCATCGACGGCCTGGGCGACATCGTCGCTACGCACCGTCGCCCCATCGAGTTCAAGGCTCCCGGCGTCATCGATCGTACCCCGGTGTGCGAGCCGGTTCAGACCGGTCTGCTCGCTATCGACTCCATGGTGCCTATTGGCCGCGGTCAGCGTGAGCTCATCATCGGTGACCGTAAGACCGGTAAGACCGCCATCGCCATCGACGCTATCCTCAACCAGCGCGGCAAGGGCATGGTCTGCATCTATGTCGCCATCGGCCAGAAGGCCTCCACGGTTGCCAACATCCGCGAGACCCTCGCTCAGCACGGTGCGCTCGACTACACCATCATCGTTTCGGCCACCGCTGCCGATTCCGCCCCTATGCAGTACATCGCGCCTATGGCCGGTGCCGCTATTGGCGAGTTCTTTATGTACAACGGCGAGGACGGCAAGCCCGCCAGCGAGACCAACCCCGGCGGCCACGTGCTCGTCATCTACGATGACCTGTCCAAGCAGGCTGTGGCCTACCGTCAGATGTCGCTGACGCTGCATCGTCCGCCCGGACGCGAGGCCTATCCTGGCGACATCTTCTACCTGCACTCTCGTCTGCTCGAGCGTGCCGTCAAGATGTCCAAGAAGAACGGTTACGGCTCCATGACGGCACTGCCGATCATCGAGACCCAGGACGGCGACGTCTCGGCCTACATTCCGACCAACGTCATTTCCATTACCGATGGTCAGATCTACCTGCAGTCCGAGCTCTTCTTCCAGGGTCAGCGCCCGGCAGTCGACGTGGGTATCTCCGTGTCCCGCGTCGGTGGCGATGCGCAGACCAAGGCCATGAAGCAGGTCGCCGGCAACCTCCGTCTGGACCTCGCTTCCTATCAGGAGCTCGCTGGCTTTACGCAGTTCGGCTCCGACCTCGACGAGGCTACTCAGAAGCAGCTGACCCACGGTGCTCGCATGACCGAGCTCCTGAAGCAGCCGCGTTACAAGCCGTTTGAGGTTGGCGAGCAGATCGTTACGCTGTTCGCTGGCAACGAGGGCTTCCTGGATGACCTGGAGATCGCCGACGTGCTGCCTTTCCGTGCCGAGCTCATCGAGTACATGGACAATGGCTTTGGTTCGCTGCTCGACAAGGTTCGCGCCAAGAAGATCGATGATGACACCAAGGCTGAGCTCTTGCGCGTCATCGGCGACTTCAAGCAGCAGTTCATGGCCAAGCACCATTCGGATGTTTCTGGATCAGAGGAGAACTAAGCCCCATGGCCAACCTTCGCGACATTAAGAAGCGAATCTCCTCGGTTACCACGACCAAGCAGATCACGCGCACGATGGAGATGGTCTCTACGGCCAAGATTCGTCGTGCCCTCGATCGCTCCAAGCAGGCCGAGCCCTATAAGGAGGCGCTGACCGACGTCATGTTGACGGTCGCCGGCGACGCCTCCTGTTCGGGCACCGATCCCATGCTGCAGAAGCATGAGAGCGTCAAGCATGGCCTGATTGTCGTTATTGCCTCGGACCGCGGCCTTGCCGGCGGTTTCAATACGACGGTGGAGCGCACGGCCGAAAAGCTCGCCGCTTCTTGGGCGAACGACGGCATCGAATGCGAGATCATCGCGTGCGGGCGTAAGCCGGCCACGTATTTCCGTGACCGCGCAAACGTTGTCATGCACTTTGAGGGCAACTCCTCTGAGCCCGATTTCAATCAGGCCCGCATGATCTCCTCTCATATCTGCGATGCGTATCGTGCCGGTGAGCTTGACCGTGTCGAGCTTGTCTACCACCACGCCAAGAACCGCGTGGATCAGGAGCTTCGCGTCGAGCATCTGTTGCCGCTCGACCCCGAGATGATCGCTATGGCCCACGGTCCGCGTAAGAACGAGACCGACGCCCCTAAGCGCATCTCGTCCACGTTCGAGTTCGTGCCCTCTCCCGAGCATGTTCTCGGCAAGCTTGTGCCGTCTTATATCCTGACGGTCATCTACCAGGCCCTGATCGATTCGGCGGCTGCCGAGCAGGGTGCACGCCGCAAGGCCATGCACTCCGCGACGGAAAACGCCACCGCGATCATCTCGACCCTTACCCGCACGTATAGTCGCGTGCGCCAGGCTTCGATCACGACCGAGATTAACGAGATCGTCGGCGGAGCCTCAGCATTGGAGGAACAGTAATGGCTAATAACACCGTAAAGCTTGCGGTCGAGGAAGCCACCAAGAAGACGACTGCCGGTAATGGTCGCATCGTGCGAATCATCGGCCCTGTCGTCGACGTCAAGTTTGACGGCGCGGTGCCCCCGATCTACAACGCGCTCACGGTCGAGGCCGAGACCCCGATCGGTCATCTGAGCACGATCCTCGAGGTCGAGAGCCAGCTTCCGGGCGGCGTCGTCCGCACGGTCGCCATGTCCTCGACCGACGGCCTGCAGCGCGGCCTCATCGCCACCGATACCGGTGAGCCCATGAAGATGCCCGTTGGTCCCAAGACGCTCGGCCGCATTTGGAACGTCATGGGCAAGCCCGTCGACGGCAAGCCCATGCCCGAGGTGGAGGAGTTCTACCCCATCCACCATGCAGCGCCCCGTTTCGACGAGCTCACCACCAAGACCGAGATCTTCGAGACCGGCATCAAGGCCGTCGACCTGCTCGAGCCCTACATCCGTGGCGGCAAGACGGGCCTGTTCGGCGGCGCCGGCGTCGGCAAGACCGTTCTGATTCAGGAGCTCATCAACAACCTCGCCCAGGAGCACGGCGGCACCTCGGTGTTCACCGGCGTCGGCGAGCGTACCCGCGAGGGCACCGACCTGTTCCTCGAGATGAGCGAGTCTGGCGTTATCGACAAGACCTGCTTGGTCTATGGTCAGATGAACGAGCCGCCCGGAGCGCGTCTGCGCATCGGTCTGGCCGGCCTTACCACCGCTGAGTATTTCCGTGATCGTGGCCAGGACGTTCTGCTGTTCATCGACAACATCTTCCGCTTCTCCCAGGCAGGTTCCGAGGTTTCCGCACTGCTGGGCCGTATGCCGTCCGCCGTTGGTTACCAGCCCACGCTGGCAACCGAGATGGGCGACCTCCAGGAGCGCATTACCTCGACCAAGACGGGCTCCATTACCTCCGTCCAGGCTGTCTACGTCCCCGCAGACGACCTGACCGACCCGGCGCCTGCCACGACGTTTACTCACCTCGATGCCACCACGGTTCTTTCGCGTAGCATTTCGTCGCTCGGCCTGTTCCCGGCTATCGACCCGCTCGCGTCTTCCTCCGACGCTCTCGATCCCTCGATCGTCGGCGAGGAGCACTACCGTGTCGCTGTCAAGGTCCAGGAGCTCCTGCAGGAGTACTCCGACCTTCAGGACATCATCGCCATTCTGGGTATGGACGAGCTGTCCGAGGAGCAGCGCCTTACGGTCAACCGTGCCCGTAAGATTCAGCAGTTCCTCTCGCAGTCCTTCCACGTCGCCGAGAAGTTCACCGGCAACCCCGGTGTCTACGTCCGCGTCGAGGATACCGTCCGCTCTTTCGCCGAGATTGTCGACGGCAAGGCCGATGACCTGCCCGAGCAGGCTTTCCGCTATGCTTCCACGATTGAGGACGTGCGCGAGCGCGCCCGCAAGATGGGGGAGAAGTAGGTTATGCGTATCCGCATCGTGTGCCCCGTGAGCTGCGCCTATGAGGGCGACGCTGCGTTTGTGTCGATTCCGTCCACGGATGGCGAGTTTGGCGTTCTGCCTGCTCACTCCAGCGAGATCTGCACGATCGACCGCGGTTACGTTCGCGTTTCCGATAAGGCCATGGGCACTGTCGACCACACGTTTGCCGTGGCCGGCGGCTATGCCCAGGTTGCGGACGATGTCGTGACCGTTCTCGCCGAGCGCGCTTGCGATTTGGCGACCGTCGATGCCGACAAGCTTAAAGCTGATATTCAAGGTTTTGAAGAGAAGCTGGGTAATTTGTCGGAGGATGATGCACGCCGCGCCTACCTCTATAATGAAATCGCATGGTGTAAGCTCAAGCTTGCCCAATAGTCAAACGATTTAGCGTTCGACCATTTGCGAACACATCATGCCCGGGATGGCCCAGCCACCCCGGGCATGCTTTTTGAAAGGGTAGACCTTGGATATTATCCGCGTTGAGGGTGGCCACGCCATCGGAGGCTCCGTGCCCGTTTCGGGCGCCAAGAACTCCGCGCTCAAACTCATGGCGGCAACGCTTCTGGCGCCGGGCAAGACGACGCTGCAGAACGTGCCCGATATTTCCGATGTCCACGTGATGGGCAAGGTGCTCAAAGGCATGGGCGCTACGATCGATGTTCTCGACGAGCACACGCTCGAGATTGATACCTCTCAGGTCGATTCATGGGAGGCCCCCTACGAGCTCGTTGCCAAGATGCGCGCTTCCACCGCCGTCATGGGACCCCTGCTGGGCCGCTTCCATCGCGCCAAAATTGCCATGCCGGGCGGTTGCAACCTGGGTGCTCGCAAGATCGATATGCACATTCTTGGTCTTGAGGCCCTGGGCGTTGAGTTCGATACCGCCCACGGTTACATCAACGCTAATGCGCCCCAAGGTCTGCGCGGTACCACCGTCACGCTCGAGTTCGCCAGCGTCGGTGCGACCGAGAACCTCATCATGGCCTCTGTGCGCGCACAGGGCACCACGGTTATCGATAATGCCGCCCGCGAGCCCGAGATCGTCGATCTCGCTAACATGCTCAACGAGATGGGCGCCAAGATTGTTGGCGCCGGTACGCCCGTCGTGACTATCGAAGGCGTGGAAGAGCTCCATCCCGTTACCCATCGCGTGGTGGGCGACCGCATCGAGGCCGGTACCTTTATCGTTGCCGGTGCGTTGATGGCCGACGATCGCGGTGTCGACGTCACGGGTTTTTGCCCCATTCACTTGGGCATGGTGCTCAAGAAGATGGAGCTCATGGGTATCGACTGCGAGCGCGTCGAAGATGGCGTCCATGTGAACCGTGCCGAGCGTATCAAGCCGGTCGACATCCAGACGCTTCCGTTCCCCGGTTTCCCGACCGACATGCAGGCGCAGATTATGGTGCTCTCCGCCCTTGCCGACGGCAGTTCCGTTATTACCGAGAACATCTTCGAGAATCGCTTTATGTTTGCCTCTGAGCTGGTGCGCATGGGTGCCGACATTCGTATCGAGAGCCATCATGCCATGATTCATGGCGTCAAGGGCTTCTCGGGTGCACAGGTTACCTCGCCCGATCTGCGTGGCGGAGCGGCCCTCGTCGTAGCGGGCTTGATCGCCGACGGGACGACCGAGGTTTCGGCCATCCATCACATCAAGCGCGGCTACGAGCAGTTTGTCGAAAAGCTGCAGGCGCTCGGCGCGCATGTCGAGCATGCTACCGTCCCCGATCCCGTCATCTACTAATACAGGTTGCCTATGTTTAATAAAAAGCCCCTCGCGGATACCACCGCTCGAAGACCCTCAACTGGTGCGCAGGCCAAGATCTACAGTCGCGATAACGTGGCTCGCTATTCCGAGCGCGCTCGTCAACGTCGTCGTAGCCACACGATTCGTCACGTCGCGCTCATTGTCGTGCTTGGCGTGCTGCTGAGTGCCACTACCGCTGCCGGCCTGTGGTTTGCCACCATTATGGGCAAGCTCGGCGATTCTAATGTCATTACCGACAATCTGCGTCGGGTTCTGGTTGACACCGATGAGGCAAAGGATCCGTTCTACGTGCTGCTTCTTGGCACCGACGGCCGTCCGGGCGAGGATACGTATCGTGCCGACTCGATTATCCTGGCACGCATCGACCCCACGCAAAAGCAGGCGACGCTCATTTCCGTTCCGCGCGACACCAAGGTCGAGTACAAGGGCGAGACCATGAAGATCAACGCCTGCCATACCGTTGGCGGCGCCGAGGCCATGGTCGAGGCTGTCAACGAGCTGTGCGGTGTTCAGATTTCCCACTATGCCGAGGTCAGCTTCGACGGTATGCAGGCGCTGATTGATTCGGTTGGCGGTATCGACATTAACGCAACCGATGATGTTGACGACCCCGAGCACCTGGATATTAAGATTACCGCTGGTCAGCAACATATGGACGGCGCCACCGCCCTTACCTATGCCCGCTGCCGCTACACCTATGCCGACGGCGATTACACGCGCATGCGCCACCAGCGTCAGGTGCTTGGCGCCCTTGCCAACCAGATTCTCAATAACTTCGATGCCACGAAGATCTTTGGCCTGGTTAATTCGCTGTCCGATATGCTCGTAACCGATATGAGCGTTCAGGATATCGTGGCTACGGTCAACGCCATGCGCGGTATGGATGTCGACGGTATCTACTCGGCCAACCTGCCCTCGTACGCCGACGACAGCACCATGATTGACGGTGTGAGCTACGTCTTTGTCTACGAGGACGAGCTCAAGGAAATGATGGAGCGCGTCGATGCCGGCAAGGATCCCAAGGGTCCCAACACCATGGGTCTTTCCGACGGTTCCAGCTCTACGATCGGCGACCTGAACAACAACACGTCTGACGACTACGCAAACTGTACCGCAACCTCATCGGTCAGCTCTGACGATTCCGATGACTCAAGCGATTCGAGCGATTCGGACTACTACGAAGAGCCGACCGGCGACGGCAACGGCTACGAAGCCAATTATTAGGGTTACGCGGTTTTACCAAACCGCGTAACCGCTTGACGCTGCAAACCCGCCAGAGTGGCAATCTGCCTTTCAACTTCGGCGGCATGACCAAAAGGTCAATGCCGCCTCGTTTCAAGGCACCTTGCTCGCTCTGGCGGGCTTTCGCTCATATGACCCAATCCTCTGTCAAGAGCCACAATGGCCCCGCCGACCGCTTGCAATCGGTCGGCGGGGCCTGCCGTTAACCCGTCCCGGTCCGCCCCCGGCATGTCGTCGACGCCTTCGGCTCAGTCTCATATCCGCGGATACCGTTCTGCCGGCCCGCACTCCATTCCTTCGGCGGGGTTCCCCAAGTCTGTCGAGGCGCATGCGGAGGGCTCCGCGCGCACAGCGAAATAGGGGGTATCCCCGAAGGCCGCCCGGCTCGCCGGGACGGGGGCTATGTCTATTCCGCGCCCTCCCGGCACATCGCGCCGAGGGCCCAGAGCCACCTCACGAGCTCGGCCGCGGTGGCCGCGTTGGCCTTCGCCTGGGGCATGCCGCGGGCGAGCATCTCCTCGCGCCGCCGCAGGAGCCGCTCGGACCCCTTCCTCCCGTGCATCCTTATCTCGAGGGGCACGCCCGTGTCCCTCGGCATGAGCTTCGGCTGGTGCCGTGCCGCGGCGTAGCACCATGAGCCCTCAACGGCCAGCTTCCTCACGAGCGCGTTGCCCGCACCGCTGATGCCTCCGAGCCGCACGGAGTCGCCACTCGACCTCTGACTCGGCGCGAGGCCGAAATAGGCCGTGACCTGCCTTCCGGAACGGAACCTCGTGAAGTCGCCGACCTCGGCCGAGAAGGCCGCGGCCAGCGCGAAGGCGCAGCCCTTGATCGACTGGAGGGCGGCCACCTCCGCGGCGATCGGGCTGGCATCCACGGCGGCCCTGTACTCGGAGAGCAGGTCCGCCCGGGCCTCCGCCGCGGCCTCGACCTCGTTCCTCAGGGCGGCGAGCGTCCGAACCCCGCCATCGTCCTCCGGCCTGACCTTGTCGAGCCACCTCAGGAAGTCGTAGGTCCAGTACTTCCTCGGGTTGCCGGCGGGCGTGGTGCCGCCGTAGACGAACCCCCGCCTTGCGAGGAAGGCGAGCAGCCGCTGCTTGGCGGTCGCCAGGCGCGCGGTCGCCCCGTCGTAGGCGCCGGCGAGGTCCCTGATGCCCTCGACCTCGGGGGAGGGGACCCATACGGGGGAGATGTCGTGGGCGAGTATCGCCTTGGCCATCCTGGCGGCGTCGTTCCTGTCGTTCTTGGAGGCCGAGTCGGCGGCCGACCTGGGGATCTTCGAGACCGCGGCGACGACGCACTCGACGCCGAGCCCGGCGAGCTCCCTTTGCGGGGCGAAGCCGAGGTAGCCGCTCTCGTAGGCCGCGAGCGACGGCCCGGGGAACCCATCCATCCACCCGGCGATCTCGCCCCAGGGGTTGCCGGGGAACCTCCTCGTCACGGCCTCGCCGGTGTCCGCGTCGAGGGCGCAGACGGTGGTCGACCTCAGGTGGACGTCCATCCCGAACGCGGTAGAATACTTTGGCATGGGAGCCTCCCAACCTCGTTGCGGCGCGGCTGCGCCTATGGCACTTCAACATCATTGTCGCAGCCCCGACCCGCGGTCACGAGCGGGGGCTCCTATCTTTTTAGTGCCCTCGGATTGGGTCATAGTGTCTGTCCGCGCCAAAACATCGGCGTTGCCGGAACACTTGGCACTTGGGGACGTTCCTTTTAATATGAGCAGGACATTGTCAAGAGGCAAAATC
>JAPJOH010000050.1 GCA_030826265.1 Collinsella aerofaciens | reverse complement strand
GACTGGCGGTACCAGATTCTGCTGATTGTTGGTACCGGAGAGGGTTACTACTCATGCCGGAGTCGCCGGTTCCCTCGTTGACCAGTTTCTTGACGGCGGTCAGGGCAGGAGCGTCCTCCACCTCTGTCGTCACCTCTGCCTTCTTCTCCCCGTTCGCAGTCACCGCGTTGGTGATGTCGTTGTCGGTGGCCTTGACGGTATAGGAGTAGGATACGGTGACGGTCTCGCCGACGAGCAGGCCTTGGAGCGTTGCGTTGGAGAAGTCCGCTGCGCCGCTGAGGTTGCTCTCAACGGTGACGCCGGGACCACCGAGATCGACCAGCGAGTCTCCCAGGATAATGGGGTCGAGATACGCGACGCCCCCGGTGTTCGTGACGGTAATCTTGTAGTTGATGGTCTCGCCGGTCTTGAAGGTGCCGCCCTCGCCAGATCCCTCGTTCGCGACGCTCTTCTCGATGGTGTACTGCGGCGTCTTGGCCTTCCAGATCGCGAAGAGGATGTCGTCTCCTGCAGTCAGCGTATAGTGGTCGCCCGCAGTATAATCAGCGAAGGCACTGTCCTCGCTGGTGCTCCAGCCGAGGAACTCATGCCCCTCCCAATCGGGAACCTCGCTCGTCACTATGACCTCAGAGCCCGTCTTGCCAGCGGTGGGATCGATGGAGCCGGGGGCACCGTTCAAATTGTACGACAGCTGATCATCCGCGGAACTCTCAACAACCTTCAGTGGAATGATCTCGTAGCCTATCACTTTATCATTGTTGTCACATATCTCATGAACAAGGTACGTCGTTCCCCCCGGAACGCCACTGATGGGATCCTTGGCGTTGTGGGTCGGCTGATTGGCTACGCTCACGCTGTCGTTAGTGAAGTACTACCAATGCCTAGGTTTGTTGCATGCTGCGCCGGTATCGCTAACCTGACCGTCGGATCCAATTACTGCCGACGGGAGAACTGTCGCATCGGGAAACATTTTTTAAGCTGCTCGAGCGTCTTCCCTTCGAGAAGAGAGGGGTCGACTTGTCCATCCAGTCCTCCCTTTTCTCCCACCTTATATACAGGCAGCTCTTCTTCAGATGAGATCCGCGGCACGGCGAACGTAATCGGCTGCTCTGCGACCAGGTTGTCCTTCTGCTCGCCGTCGCCCTCGGTTTCAGTTTCCGTTCCGCTCACCTCCTCCTCGGGATCGCCAGACTCGGGCTGCACCTCAACGGGGGCGCCCTCGTTCTCCGAGCCCTCCGTCGGAGACTCCGTCTCCTTCTCGAGCTCGCCGGCCTCGTCCTCGGGCTGCACCTCGTCCCCGGGCTCGGCGGCGGGCTCGACGAACTCGATCGCCTCGCCCTCCTCGTCCTCGGCGTTGGCGTAGTCCGTGAACATGGTCACGTTCAGGAACGAGAACACCAGCAGCACCGACAGCAAGACTGACAGGAACTTGCCCTCCGTGGTGTTTCTTGCGTCCATGAACCGCGCTATGGTCCGCATACTCCGCACCTTCCTTCTGCTCCGTTTCCTACTACTTTTAAATACCGGCTTGGAGACCGGACATTTAAACCAGCTTTCCGAGGGACGAAGTGCATCCCCCGATGCGGCACCTGATGCTCGGGCGCCGAGGCACTCGTCCCTCCTCGCGGGCTTTTGTTGACAACTTGTAAACAAGTCATCGGAGAAGCGCTCGAAAAGGCTTTTTCGTCACCTTTTCGACACGCAAATTGCACCCGCGCGTTACTAGTGCCTAGAATCACTTTATTGATCTGGGCTTTTTTATCCACTGACAAAAATGACGATCAGTTTAACGATTATGACTTTTCTCAGAATTTCAAGGCTTTGAACTGCGGTTTCTTGGAAGAGTGCCCAACCCTGTCAAAAAGAAACAGATAGGCTAATGACATGGTAAAGAACGCCGAAAATGAAGCCTAAACGAAATAAACCTGTGGCGGGCGGCGCTCTTCGTCCTGCAAACGGCACCAGAAACACATACTCTGGTTGCTACTGACGCGCGAGGGAGGCTATGGCGGTGCCGATTATGGAGAAGGCGGCGCCCATGAGGACGATCCAACCTAAGACGAGCTTTCCCGGCAGCGACGCCAGCGCCATGACGAAATAACCGATGCCCGGTATCTGGTTCACGGTGCGGCCGACCACGTTGTCGTACTGCGCCGGATGCGCATCGATGCCTTCGTTGGCGTCGCCGCGGGTGATCAGTTCGCGGTCTTCGTAAAGGTTTTCCTCCACGCGGTGAATGACGACTTCGTCATTGCGCCAGAAAACCGCCACGTCACCCACGGCTAACGTCTCGGGCTCGATGGGCTCGGCGTACACGAGACTGCCCACGGGAAACGACGGCTCCATAGACCCCGACACGATGGCATAGGATTGCAACCCCATGAAGCGCGGCGCCACTGTTGCGCTGATAGCCAACAGGGCAACCGCCGCCAGGAGCACGGCACCTATGACCGAACAGAGGCGCGACACAATGCGCAATCGCGCGAGGCGCTTCTTAACGTCGTACGCGAATGCATCCGATGCTTCCGCCGGGGCCGAAGCGCCAAACGAGCCTGCCGATATGTTAGCTGCTGCATCAGTCATGACAATCACGAGGTCAATAGATCGTTCTGTTCGTCTTTTCCTTAGTTAATGGCTCATCTTTTGTTATCTAGCACAGATACGCGCGAAGCTCCGAAGAGCCTCGCGCGTATCCCTCATGAAATCTCAATCAGACGACTGCCTGCGATCCCCGATACATCTTAGTTTTTGTCGTCCTTTCCCTCATGGCGCCGACGGCCGGCCACGATAAGGGCGATCAGGCTCGCCAGCACGATGGCACCGATACCCAGGATCGGCAGCATATCGCCGGTCTGGGCCAGAATCGTGCCCAGCGGCACCTCGCGGGTGGTTTCACGCTCGCGCTGCTCGACCTCTTCGGCGTCCATCATGGTGTCGTACAGAGTGATGGTGTTGTCGGACAGCTCGGCGTTGCCGTTTTCCGTGCCCTTGGTGATGGTCACGTTGCCGTAGTTGTCGATGACGAACTCGACGTCGTTGGCCAGGCGGTACTCGCCGGGGGCTTCCACCTCACGCAGGAGGTAGGTGATGCCGACGTTCAGCGTCTTCGCCAGCTTCTGGGGGGCCTTGCCCGAAGTCCAGGAGGCCACTTCCTTGCCCGACTCCTTCTCGAGGATGACGAGCTTGGCGCCTTCCACCCATTCGTGAGTACGCGTATCCAGCTTGTTCACCTCAACCTGGGTGGTTTCGTCGTAGACGCCTCCGTCCTTGTCGTAGGTCAGCAGGATGTTGCCGTCGGCGCTGTGGCCGGGTTGGATTTGGTTGTCGGTCGCGGTCGCCTCGGCTTGGGCGGCGATGTCGGCCTGCATGGCCTGAGCCTCGGCGGCAGCCATCGGGATGGCGGCGGCTTCCACTTCCGCAGCGTCGAAGTACTTAGTGTCGGTGTACTTCAGGGCGTAGCCGTTGGCGGAGGTTGCATCTTCCACGAGGTAGAAGTAGGGGCTGCGGAACTCGCTCACGGTGTGGCCCGCAGGCGCGGCCGTTTCCTTGAAGTAGTACAGGTTGTTGGTGGCGAGGCTCACGTTCTTATAGGTGATCCAGCCGCCTTCCTCGGAAGTCGCCTCAGCCAGCCAAATGTCGCCCTGCGGGTTCTCGTTCACCATGTACAGCGCGTAGGTAGCGCCCACCAGGCCCTCGTCGCGGTCGGACACGCTGGTCTTGCGCACCTGCAGATCCATCGGACGCGCCTTGTTGTTGATGGTCGGGTGCCAATCGGGGTTCAGCTTCGACATATCGCCGATGTTGCCCGGCTGGGTCTCGTAGTCGGCGTACTGCTCGTCGAAGCGAACGTTCTGGTTGGCCGCGGCATCCCACCAGCCGTAGTACATATCGGTGCACACCAGCTGGCCCGTCGCCTCATCTTGTTCGATGACCGTAGTAAAAGTGATCACCTGGTCGCTGTACAACACGGACTGGTCGTTCATGCCGCCCTTGCTGGTGTCCTCGATGACGCGGTAGTAGTAGGTGCCGGGCTTGGTGTAGGCCAGACAGCTGGGGTTCTCGAGGTCGCCGGAAACGTTGTTCGCCTTGTCGAAGTCGACCATGCCGAACTCGTCGTTGGTAGTGGCGGAGATGAGCTCGCCCTCGGTGTCGTTGTAGTTCGCCACCTGAATGAGCTTGAAGGCGAACTCGCCAGACTTGATGGCGCGACCCTCAAGGTTCTTGATGATCTTCGGGTCGACATAGCACACCCGGTCGACCGGCTCGCCGCTGGCCGCGTACACACTGTAGCTGGCAGCACTAATCAGGTCGTAGGTGTCGGTGTTGTAGAACGCCGGGCGTTCGCCTTCCGGCAGAACCAGCGGGTTCAGCGTGGAGTCGAGGTCGTCAGCGTAGCCGCGCACCGTTTCGGTGGCGGTGAGCTTAGCAGGATCGTTTTCATCAACCGCCACGGTCACTTTGATGACATAGGCCGTGGTGTCCTTGGCAGCATCATCGCCGTCCTCAGTGACGAGGTAGTAATGATCGCCGATATCGTTGACCTTGTTGTCGCCGGTGCCTTCTTGCTTATAAATGATGGCAGGGAATTTGATGGAGGCTTTGCCCTCCGTGAAATCCGCTGTCTCAAGCTCAGCAGTCCAAGCCTTGTCATCCTTGGTGGCTGGGTCGATGGACTTGCCTACCTCAGGGACGTTCGACAATTCAACCATCGTAAAGCTACAAGGGCGGGGCGCTCCCAGGCCATAGAAGAACTTGTCAGCCTCAAACTGCCACTGCCCATTGGGGGCATAACGATTGGTGACAGTGATGGTTTTGTCTGCAACTGCCACATCGGTGCCATTGACGGTCACTGCTTCAACGGTGGGCTGATTATTGCGGCGTTTTCAGTCCGTGATTCCGCGAGCCATCGGTGCGCTTGTCC
>JAPJOH010000019.1 GCA_030826265.1 Collinsella aerofaciens | reverse complement strand
CTCGCACGGAGAGCACATTAAGTGCTCTCCGGCTCGTGCGGAACTCGCGATCGACTTCGCATGCCGCCGGGCAGCCGGGGCCGACGCGGGGTTCAAAGGTTTTCAAAAAAGCGGTCGGCGCGCAGTGCGCCGACCGCCGATATATGGGGTCTGATATTTTCTAACAGTTAGGGCCTCTTACTCGTCAAGGAGATCTTCCGGCATGTCGTTGCCGTCGCCTAGATCGACAGGGGTTTCTTCGGGGGCGGAGCCGTTTTCTATGGCTTCGCCTTCGGGCCTCTCTTTGGCGGCCGTCATGCGGGCCACGGCGCAGATGCGGTCGTTGTCGTCGACGGTCATCATCTTGACACCCTGGGTGGCGCGGCCGGTCTGGCTGATCTCGTCGGTCTTGACGCGAATGACCGTCGCGCCCTCCGTCACGATGAACAGCTCGTGCTGCGGGCCCACCGTCTTCATTGCCGCGAGGTTGCCCTTGCGCTCGGTCATTTGAATGGTGTAGACGCCCTGGCCGCCGCGATTCTGCTCCGGGTAGTCCGCGACCGGCGTGCGCTTGCCGTAGCCGCGCTCGGTGATGACGAACAGATCACCGTTGCCGTTAGTGACTTCCATGCCCAGAACGCTCACGCCGTCCTTCATACCGATACCGCGAACGCCGCTGGTATCGCGGCCGGTGGCGCGCACCTGCTCCTCGGAGAACATGATCGCCTTGCCTGCGGTGGTGGCCAGGATAATCTTGTCGCCCCCGCGCACGCGGCGCACATTCAGCAGCGCGTCGTCGTCACGCAGGTTGATAGCGATCAGGCCGTCGCGACGGCTGCGGTCATATGCGCTCATCACGGTCTTCTTGACCATGCCGCTCTTTGTGGCAAACATCAGGTACTCGTCGGCCGGGAACTCGCGGCAGCTGATGACGCTCGCGATCTTCTCGCCCTCCTCGAAGGGCAGCAGGTTGACGATCGCGGTACCGCGCGCCTGGCGCGTACCCACCGGCAGCTCGTGCACCTTCAGACGATAGACCTTGCCCTTGCTCGAGAAGAACAGCACGTACTCGTGCGTGGACGCGATGAACATCTCATCGATAACGTCATCCTCTTTGAGGTTGACGCCCGACACGCCCTTGCCACCGCGCTTCTGGGCACGGTAGGCAGCCACCGGGATACGCTTAACGTAGCCGGTGTGGGTGATGGTCACGACCATATCCTCGTCGGCGATGAGGTCCTCGACATCCAGGTCCTTCTCAACCTGGCTGATCTCGGTGCGGCGCTTGTCGCCAAACTTCTTGGAGATCTCGCGCATCTCTTCCTTGATGACGCCCAGGATCTTCTCCTCGTGCGCCAGCAGGTCCTCGTAGTAGGCGATGGCGCGGCGCAGGCCGTCCAACTCTTCTTGGATCTTGTCGCGCTCCAGGCCGGTCAGGCGGCGCAGCTTCATCTCGAGGATGGCCGTGGTCTGCTCGGGCGTAAAGCCAAAGCGCTCGATCAGGCGGCTGCTGGCCTCGGAGTCGGTCTGCGAGGAGCGGATGATGCTAATGACCTCGTCGATATGGTCAAGGGCCATCAGGTAACCCTCGAGGATATGAGCGCGGGCCTGGGCTTTCTTAAGGTCGAAGTGGGTGCGGCGGGTGACGACGTCGACCTGGTGGTCGATGTAGTGCTGCAGCATCTCGCGCAGGCTCAGGCATTTGGGAACGCCGTTGACGAGTGCCAGGTTGTTGGCGCCAAAGGTCGTCTGCAGCGAGGTGTACTTATACAGGTTGTTGAGCACGACCTGCGGAATGACGCCCTTCTTGAGCTCGATGACCAGACGGATGCCCTTCTGGTTGGACTCATCGCGCATATCCGAGATGCCCTCGATGCGTTTGTCGTTGACGAGCTGGGCGATCTTCTCCTGCAGGGTGCCCTTGTTGACCATGTAGGGAATCTCGGTAAAGACCAGGCGGTTGCGGCCGGTCTTGGTGGACTCCACATGTGCCTTAGCACGCACGGTAATGGAGCCGCGTCCGGTCTCGTAGCTCTGTTTGATGCCGGCGCTGCCCATGATGATGGCGCCGGTGGGGAAGTCCGGACCGGGCATGATCTGCATGAGCTCGTCGACAGTGGCGTCGGGGTTGTCGATCAGGTAGCAGGTGGCCTCGATCGCCTCGGTGAGGTTATGCGGGGCGATGTTGGTGGCCATGCCGACGGCGATGCCCTGGCTGCCGTTGACCAGCAAGTTGGGGAAGCGCGCAGGCAGTGCCACGGGCTCGGCGAGCGATTCGTCGTAGTTGGGCTGCCAGTCGACGGTATCCTTCTGCAAGTCACGCAGCAGTTCCATGGCGGGCTTGGCCAGGCGACTCTCGGTGTAACGCATGGCCGCCGCGCCGTCGCCGTCGATGTTGCCAAAGTTGCCGTGACCGTCGATGAGCGGCGTGCGCATGGAGAACCACTGCGCCAGGCGGACCATGGCCTCATAGACCGCGAAGTCGCCATGCGGGTGGTACTTCCCGATAACTTCGCCGACCGTCCAGGCCGACTTCTTGTGCGGGCGGTTGGGATAGATGCCGCTCTCGTTCATCGCGTACAGGATGCGGCGGTGCACCGGCTTTAAGCCGTCGCGCACGTCCGGCAGGGCGCGCGCCGTGATAACCGACATCGAATACTCGATGAACGACTGCTTCATCTCGCGACCGAACTCCGAAATCTGGAGCTGACCGCCGTTGATATCCTCGCCGGCCGAGGCACCACGGTCGACTTCGCCAAAGCTCTCCTCGAGCTCGGCGTCGTCGTCCTCTTCCTCATCATCATCGGCATCGGGGTTATAGGCGTCCGGGTCGCCGTCCTCGCCCTGCTCAGCACGGGCAAGCAGGCGCTTCAGATCGTCGGGCATGCCAGCATCGCCGGCCTCGTCCATACCCCCGTTATTGTTGATATCGTCTGCCACGTTACCTCCTCTTAAGCGTCAAGGAAACGCGCGTCATGCGCATGTTTTTCAATGTACTCGCGGCGATAGCCGACCTCGGAACCCATGAGCTCGCGCACGGCGCGGTCCGCCACCACGGCGTCCTCGATCGACACGCGTTGCAGGATGCGGGTCTTGGGGTCCATCGTCGTCGAGGCAAGCTGCTTGGGGTCCATCTCGCCCAGGCCCTTGTAGCGCTGGACGGTATAGCCCTTGCGCTTCTTGGTGATTTTGCCGTCCTTGGCCTTGCCGTCCTCGTCGTTATCGTCGGGGTTCAAACCCAGGCTCTGAATGGTGTCGCGCAGGATCTCGTCTTCGGGCTGGCGGCCGTTGGGATACACGTAGTGGATCTTGTTGCGCACCTTAATGCCAAAGATGGGCGGGCAGGCAACATAGACGTAGCCGGCATCGATCAGCGGACGCATGTACTTGTAGAAGAACGTCAGCAGCAGGATGCGGATATGCGCACCGTCGACGTCTGCATCGGTCATGATGATGATCTTGTGGTAGCGCGCCTTGGTGATATCGAAGTCGCCGCCGTCGCCGGCACTCGTCGTGACGCCGCAGCCGATCGCGGTAATCAGCGACTGGATGGTGTCACTCGAGAACGCGCGATGGTCACCAACGCGTTCGACGTTCAAAATCTTGCCGCGCAGGGGCAGAATCGCCTGGATGTCTCGGCGACGGCCGTCCTTGGCCGAACCGCCTGCCGAGTCGCCCTCTACGATGAAGAGCTCGGTCAGCTCGGCATCGCGCACCGAGCAGTCGGCGAGCTTACCGGGCAGGGACGCCGTCTCGAGCAGGCTCTTGCGGCGGGTCGCCTCGCGCGCCTTGCGGGCGGCATTGCGCGCCTTGCAGGCCTGTTGCGCCTTCTTGACGATCTCGCGAGCGGGCTTGGGATGCTCCTCGAGGTAATCGGCAAGGCCGTCGGTCACAATCTTGAGTGTGAGCGCGCGCATATAGGAGCTGCCGAGCTTGGCCTTGGTCTGGCCCTCAAACTGCGGATCGGGCAGCTTGACCGAGATAACGGCCGAAAGGCCCTCGCGCACATCGTCGCCGGTCAGGTTGGCGTCTTTTTCCTTGAGCAGGTTCTGCTTGCGCGCGTAATCGTTGATCACGCGGGTGAGCGCGGTGCGGAAGCCCTCAAGGTGCATGCCACCCTCGGGGGTGTAGATGTCGTTGGCAAACGACATGACGTTCTCGCCGTAACCGCTATTCCACTGCAGAGAAACCTCGACCTCGCCCATCTTGGTCACAGGCGCGTCCGGGTCCGATTTGCCCTCGATGTAGATGGGCTCCTTAAAGGCCTCGGGGACGTCCTTGCCCTCGTTGAGGAACTTGACGAAGTCGATGATGCCGCCCTCGTAGCAAAACTCCTCCACGTGGGGAGTCGCCTCGCGCTCGTCGGTCAGCACGATTTTGAGGTTCTTATTGAGGAACGCCGTCTCCTGCAGACGGTTGTGCAGCGTATCAAAATCGTAGATGCAGGTCTCGAAGATCTCGTCGTCGGGCCAGAAGGTGACGGTGGTGCCCGTCGAATCCGAGGTGCCCACGACCTCCATCTTCTTGACGGTCTTGCCGCGCGAGAACTCCATCTCGTAGGTGTTGCCGTCGCGACGAACCTGAACGACCACGCGCTTGGACAGTGCGTTGACGACGGAGATGCCAACGCCGTGCAGGCCGCCCGAGACCTTATAGGCCGAGTTATCGAACTTACCGCCGGCGTGCAAGATCGTCATGACGACCTCGAGCGTCGGGATCTTTTTAACAGGGTGCTCGTCGACGGGGATGCCGCGCCCGTTGTCGACGACCGTGATGGAGTTGTCGGCGTGGACCGTCACCTGGATCTCGGTGCAGAAACCGGCCATGGCCTCGTCGACGGAGTTGTCAACGATCTCCCACACCAGGTGATGCAGACCGCTGGCGCTCGTCGAGCCGATATACATGCCCGGGCGCTTACGAACGGCCTCGAGACCTTCGAGAATCTTAATCTCGCCGCCATCGTAATCGTTTTCGTTTGCCACACGTCCTCCTTCAGTCAAGAAAATGTGTACAGCCTTACTAGTTTATCGTAAAAAAATACCCTCGGGAACGAGGGTATTTGGCTCTACAAGGCCACCAGATGCGATTTAAGGCTCTTTTTTGCTTTGCACGCCCTTGGCCCACTCGGCACTGGCTCTCATGGCATTCTCGAGGGCCTCGCGAAGTTTTTGGTCTTCGATGGGCGCCACTTGGCGCTCAATCTCGGTGCGCTCGGCCTCACTTAGGTCGGCGTGCGGAGCCGGCGGGCGCTCGGTCGTCGCCGGACGCAGGCGCTCCTTGGCGGCGGGCGGCGTGTGACCGGGCGCGGTGGTTTTGAACACCAGGCCGTCCACATGCGCACCGGCGCGCTCCATGCGCGCGCGGATGATCTCGCGCAACAGCGTCATTTCCTGCGTCCACGAGGGCGAGTCGAGATATACCAGCAGCTCATTGGACTCGGGCAGGTAGCGCAGGCCCGTCACATGGCGCCCCTCGCGCGTGCCCGAGCACACCGCATTCCAGGCGCGATAGACCGCACGAGATTCCTCTGCAGCCTCCATCTGCACGCGGCGCTCAGGCGTCGCGGCCGCCAGGATGCGCTGGCGCTCTGCGTTTAAAAATCCACTGAAGGCGACCGTTTCGCTCTCGCGCTCGTAATTAGCACGTCTCACCCATGCTCACCACCTTGGCTCGATCAAGCAGGTCATCGGTAAAATACCCCAGGTTGGTCGTGGTTATGACCGTCTGGATATCATCGCCGATCAGCCGCAGAAAAGCGCCGCGACGCTCGCCGTCGAGCTCGCTCATCACGTCGTCCAAAAGCAGCAGTGGGGCGGTGCCCAGGACATCGCGAGCCACGGCCACCTCCGCCACCTTCCAGGCCAAAACCAACGTCCGCTGCTGACCTTGGCTGGCAAATGAACGGGCGGATCGACCCGCCACGGCAAACTCAATCTCATCGCGATGCGGTCCCACCAACGTCACGCCGCGGCGAATTTCCTCGTCGGCGTGCTCATCAAGGGCAGCCAGCATGCGCTCGTACGCCCAGTCCTTCAGCTCTTCGCGATCCTCGACCTGGGGCAAATCCCCCAGCGTGGACGTATAGGTCACGTTGGCGGCCTCGCCGGACGCCACTTGCCCGTAGGCAGTGTGCACATGGCCCGCCAGCCGGTCGAGCAGGGCCAACCGGTGCACGAGCAGGGCCGAGCCCGCGCGGGCAATCGAATCGTTCCACGCGCCGAGCATCTCGCGGCAGCACCAGGCCTCCTTGAGCAAGGCGTTACGCTGGGTCACGCAGCGCCCATAGGTGCTCGCAAGATCGGCATAGCGTGCGCTCAGTTGCATGCCAAAGTCATCGAGGGCGGCACGGCGCACACTGGCGCCTCGCTTAACCATGTCCAGATGGTCGGGGCAAAACAGCACGCTCGGCAGGACCCCGCGCACACCGGCGGCAGAGCATCTCTTGCCGTTGCGGCTAAACGAGCGCTTACCGTCCTCCGCGCTCAATCCCATATCAAGCACGCGGCCGTCGCCCTCGAGCCTCAGCTCAACCTTGCACGAGCCCACGCCATCATGGACGAGCTCGGCTGCGGTCGGATGCCTAAACGAGGCGCCGCTCGTCAGCAGCTGCAGCGCCTCTATGAGATTGGTCTTTCCCGCCGCGTTGGGTCCCGCAAGTATCGTCACGCCCTCGTCCAGGGCAAGGCGATAACTATCGAAGCTGCGGTAGTGCGCGACGGAAAGATCGCGGGCGAACATGGTCATAGGGCGGTTGCTAGATGCGGACCGGCATAACCAGGTACAGGTAGTTGATCTTGTCGTAGGACTTGAAGATGCCCGCCTGCGAGTAGCTCTTGAGCTCCAGCGTGATCTCCTTCTCCTTGGACAGGGCATTGAGGCAGCCAAAGATGTAGTGGTAGTTGAAGGCGATGGTGCCCGACTCGCCCTCGGCCTCGACATCGATCGTCTCCTGCGCAAGGTCCTGGTCATTGGAAATGGAGGACAGGCCCATCTGCCCGTTCTCGACATCGATCTCGAACTTGACGGCGGGGTTGGCGCTCGCGATAACGGCCACGCGCTTGAGGGCGGCGTTAAAGGCGGCGACGTCGATCTTGACGCTCGTCACGCACGAATCGGGGATGAGCTGCTTGTAGTTGGGGTACATGCCCTCGATACGGCGCGACACGTAGGTGGTGTTGCCGGCCTCGAAGACGACCTGGGTGTCGGTAGCCCCGATCATGATGGTCGCCTGGCTGGCCATGATGTTCAGCGCGTCGTTAAAGGCGTCGGCCGGAACGTTGAGTTCAAAGGAGCCCTCGAGAGTCGAGGTCTCGACCTGCGTATCGCACACGGCCAAGCGGAAGGAATCGGTCGCCACCAGGCGCACGGTGTTGTTCTCGACCTTCATGTGCACGCCACCCAGAATGGGGCGGGCCTTGTCGGTCGAGGTGACGCGCCACACGCGGCCGACCATTTCGGACAAGACATCGGTCGGCAGCTCCACGGCACTCTCGATGGCATAGGCCGGAAACTCGGGGAAGTCATTGGCATCGAGCGTGTTCAGCCTAAAAGAGCTCTTCTCGCAACCAATCAGCACCTGGCGCTCGGACAGCTCAAAGGTGACCGGGGCATCGGGGAGGGTCTTGGTGATATTGGAGAGCATCTTACAGGGGATAACCATCTCGCCCTCTTCTTCGACATGCGCCGCGATGCGATGACGGATCGAGATGGTGTAGTTAGAGGTCTGGAATTCCAAGATGCCGTCTTGGGCCTTAACGAGCACGCCCGACAGGATGGGAAGGGTGGATGCCGAAGCGACACCCTTCATAACGACGCCGATGGCTTGTGTAAGCGAGCTCTGGCTGACGGTGAACTTCATCTTTTAATACCTTTCTATAGATATAAATATCTTAATAATAGTAATAGCACTGACGAAACTGTTGATTACTCCCAAAGACGCAGGTCAGACCCAGAAAGAGAATCGACAGCAACCTGTGTGCAACAGGGGTGGTTTTCCACGTTCAAAACCTGCGCAAAACTTTTCATCACCGCGGGTTGGGTTTTAGACACCTTATGCCCGTGGTTTCGACAAGTTTTCAACAGGTGTCTCTATTTCCCTACGAGCGCAGTGTAATTTTATCGCGCAGCGACTTGAGGTCTTCGGTGACGGTGCGGTCTTCCTGGATCATCTTCTGGACCTTTTTGTAGCTCGTGCTGACGGTCGAATGGTTGCGGTTGCCAAATTCGGCGCCCACCGCCGTGGTCGTCATCTCGCACATCTCGATGGCCAGGTAGATAGCGATATGGCGTGCTTTGGCGATATTGGCGTTGCGACGCGGGCCGATGAGCTCCTCGTGCGTCACGCCGTACTGCTCTTCGATGACGGACTGAACCGTCTGGACGTTGATCTTTTTGGCCGATGTGTCGAAGTACTGGCTGGCGATGGCGTCGATATCGTCAAAGGTGAGCTCCCCGCCCTCGCGCTCGCGGTCCCCCGCCTCGCCGGCACAGCGCTCGCAGAAGCTCTCGAGTTCGCGGATGTTGGTGCCCGAGACCTCGGCCATGTGTTTAAAGTGCTCGTCGGTCAGGTGCCCGCCGTCGCCCCCATAGGCCGCCAGCAGCGAGTCGTCGCCTGCCTCGGGAGCGGCGACGATGGTGTTCTCGTAATAGCGCTGCAAGATCTTGTATTTCATCTCGTAGCTGGGCTCTGCGACCAGGCAGAGCATACCGGCGTTAAAGCGGCTGGTCAGGCGTTCGTCCATGCTCAGGTCCTTGGGGGCGCGGTCTGCCGCGATGACGACCTTCTTGTTGTTGCGGATGAACTCGTCCATGAGCTGGAAAAAGTAGTCCACGCTCGCGCGCTTGCCGATGATGTTTTGGATGTCATCGATGATGAGCACGTCCACACCGTGGTACGCCTGCATGATGGGGGCGTTGCTCTTCTTTTGGCGGTCGAACTCGGTCATCAGGTCGTCCAGATATGCCTGGGAGTTGGCATACTTGACCTTGATCTCGGGCGACTTCTCGGCGAGCTCGTTTTTGATGGCAAGCAGCAGGTGCGTCTTGCCCAGGCCCGATTTGCCGTAGATGAACAGTGATGTGCACGTGCCGCGCTCGTCCGCGAGGGCGGCAAACTTGAGTGCCGAGCGATAGGCATGGCTGTTCTCGGGGCCGTAGACAAAGTTCTCAAAGGTAAATTTTGAGTTCGCGGCGAGCGGGGCTCCATCCATATTCTGCTCGGCCGGCACGGTCGGTGCTGGCATGGATGAGGCGGGGGTCGCAGCTTGCGTGGATTTAGTCGGCGCTCCGCCCTTCATCTGGTTCATCATGCGACGAAAATCATCGGCCGAGAGCGTGTTCTTGATTGCAATGCCCGAATCCGCGCCCGCCGCTGCGTCGTGAGCGATGGGCATGTGCGTGACGGGTGCGTTCGTTGACGTCGCCGCCGCGGCCGGCAACGGTGCCATGGTTTCACGGGAAACATCGCTGCGCTGGTGCTCGATTGTCGGCACGTCGCCTGCGGAGGCCGGCGCCGCCGGGGAAGCAGCGGGAGCCGTGGTCGGCGCCGTCGCGGCATCGGATTCCGTCGCGGCGCCTTGCGGTGCCACGATGTCGAGTGCAATCGGTGCAAAGGCGATTTCTTCCAGATAGGCCTCAATAGTCGGCTGATGCTTTTTGAGCTGCGCGATGGCAAAGCGCGAGGGGGCCTCGATCGTGAGCGTATCTTCGGTCAGGCTTATGGCGCGCGATTGCCCCAGCATGTTGATGAGGCGTGCATCTTGGCCGTCGCGCTGGCAAAAGGCGATGGCATCCCCCAGGATGATGCTTGCTTCCTCGTCCACTGTCTCTCCCGTTCTTTAGCTCTGAGCTCGCACGCGAGCGGCGCCGAGTTCGGTCAGATGGTATTTCTGGCCATGCTTGATGACCAAGCCGGCCTGCGCCAAGTCATTGAGCGTGCGTGACCAAGTGGGGGCCGAGTTTCCAAACGCCCTCGCCAGATCGGTTGCACCGCACGCTTGATTTTGCGCCAGATAGCCCAGCGCGGCGTTGCCGCGGTCGCTTACGAACACGTCCGGTTGTGGCTGCGCATACTGATTTGCTGCATTAGGATACATCATTTGAGCTGCTGGTTGTTGAGAACTCTGCATCGGTGGCATTTGCTGTTGAAAACTTTGAGGCCACTGTTGGTAAGGCTGCGGAGGCATCTGCTGGGCCCAAGGGCTGTACTGCTGCTGCGGCATCTGCTGGTACGGCTGCTGATATCCCATTTGCTGGCCACCCGGTGCCCCCGTCGCCTGCTGCATTGCTGCTGCATCCTGATCCGCCAGCGGCACGGTCTCTGGCATGTTTGGCGGCATCGACATCGATGTCGCCTGGGGCTCTTGTGCAGGAAGCATTCCGGGATGCTGCATCTGCCCCACGGGGGGCTGCATCTGCTGCGTTGCCATGGGCTGCTGCGCAAAAGCTCCCGGCAGGGGATATGTGGGCTGCTCCGTCTCGGGCCGCACGGCAGCACCGCGTCCGCCGGCGCGCTCGATTTCCTGCACGCGTTTAGGGTCCAGGCTTACCGTAACCACGGTGCCGTTGCCCATGTTGTCCTCGATGGATACGGCACCGCCGGCGTTTTCCAAATACTCTTGCACCATGGGAAACCCTGCTCCGGTTCCACGGATATAGCGCTTCATCTTGCTGTTTGCGCTGGTAACGCCAAAGTCGAAAGCGCGTTCCTTGTCGTCGATGCCGGGTCCTTGATCGGCAAAGCGGATGGTGTCTCCGCCGTCCAGAATCGAGATGATGGGCTCGGCAAAGTGCGCGTGGATAAAGTTTTCGACAATCTCGCGGATGACCATGAGCGAGATATGGCCACCTTGTTCTTTCATGCACTGGTAGACGGTGTTGGTAGTCTCTTCCAAATACGTGCGGACATCTTGCGGATCAATGACGATCACACGCGGTGTCGACAGCATGTCGTCATAGACGGCGATACGCGCGGCGTACATGGCTTTTGGCGCCTGCGTGGTCGTCTGCTCGCCTTCCGCACGCTCTTCGCGCACGCCGGTGATGTGCTCGTTGTCGGGTGCCGGGTCTCCAGAATCGACCATGGTGTAAAAGTCATCAGACATGCCGCTCGCAATCTTCCAAAAGGTTTCGAACAAATAGTAGCTCACCGCGCAATGTTTCTCATCTTTCGACAACTTTTCAAAACCTGTTGAAAACTTTGGAAAACGGGCGAAAAGTTCTCAACATTGTCAACATGACCTGTTGAAAACTCGATGAAATATCGTGAAAAGTTGTCATGCACCGCTAAATCGAGCTTGGCTTATGGGGGAACCGTGTGAACTGCGCAACCTTTTACCTTTGATTTCTTGACATTTGAACATTGATTTCCCTACAATCTTCAAGCTCACGTGTCTATATCTGCGTCCGCGTCCCCGCGGACACTCGAAATGCAGCAGGAGGAACTTAAGATGAAGCGTACGTATCAGCCTAATAAGCGTAAGCGTGCCAAGACCCATGGCTTCCGTGCCCGTATGGCCACTAAGGGTGGTCGTGCCGTGCTCGCCCGTCGTCGCGCCAAGGGCCGCAAGCGTCTCACTGTCTAGCAGCGATACACACATCTCGCATGAAGACTATTAAGTCTCGGCAAGATTTCGAGCATGTGTTCAGTCAGGGGCGTCGTTTCAATCACCCTCTGATTCGAATGACCATATGTGAATCGGTTGGCGAAGGCGACTCCGGAAGGGTCGCCTTCGTTGGTGCTAAGCGACTCGGTTGTGCCGTCGTGCGCAACCGATCTAAGCGTGTGATGCGCGAGGCCGCCCGCAGCTGCGGATTTCCCGTTGCGGGTTATGACATCATCTTGTTTGCAACTCCCAAGACTAGGGTTTCCTCGCCGCAGGAGATGGACAAGGCGTTGCGTTCGCTTATGAAGCGCGCCGGCGTTGCCGGGGAGGAGCGATGAGCAATCACGTTTTGCGACGTGTTGCCATCGCTCCTATTCGCATATATCAACAGGTTATTTCGCCCTTATTGCCTGACGCCTGCATTTATTACCCAACGTGCTCGCAATACGCCATCCAGGCGATTGAGAAGCACGGTATTTTGAGAGGCTGCTGGCTTGCCGTGAGGCGCATCGCTCGCTGCAATCCCCTGCACGTCGGCGGTTATGACCCTGTGCCCTAGCGGGCACTCGCTATCGGAGGAAAACTTACATGTGGGATTGGATCGTTAACATCCTTTTCGAGCTGCTCAAGCTCATCCAGACCTTTGCGGTCGACTGGGGCCTGTCCATCATCATCCTGGTGGTCATCATCCGTCTGCTGCTGACGCCGCTCATGCTCAAGTCGACCAAGTCGACGGCTCGCATGCAGGTGCTGCAGCCCAAGATGCTCGAGATCCAGGAGCGCTATGCCGACGATCCCCAGCGTCAGGCCGAGGAGATGCAGAAGTTCTACAGCGAGAACAAGTTCAACCCCATGGCTGGCTGTCTGCCGCTGCTGATTCAGATGCCTATCCTGTTCGCCCTGTTTACATTGCTGCGCAACCTGCCGCAGTACTTTAACGACGGCACGTTCTCGTTCTTCAACATTCTGCCCGACCTGACCACCACGCCGAGCGCTTCCTTTGCCGATGGCTTTATGGTTGCACTGCCCGCGCTGGTTTGCCTGATCCTGTTCGCCGTCCTGACCCTGATTCCGCAGCTCTATATGTCGCGCAACCAGACCGGCCAGCAGGCTCAGAGCATGCGTATGATGGCCGTTGTCATGACGGTCATGATGCTTTGGATGGGCTGGAGCCTTCCCGTTGGTGTTCTGCTGTACTACGACGTCTCGTCTGCTTGGCAGGTTATCCAGCAGATTTTTGTGACGCAGAAGGTCATCGACAAGGCGAAGGCCGATGAGGAGGAGCGTCTTAAGAACGCTCCGCTGCAGGTTGAGGTCACTCGTCGAGAGAAGAAGCCGCGCCCGCACAAGAAGAAGTAATGGGATATCAATCTTATTTAGGTACCTAACCTTTGGAGTACGTTATGTCTGAAGAGATCATCGAGGATATGCTTGAGGAGGTTGCCCCGCAGGTTGCGGGCGATTATCCCGAGATTGCACAGCGCTACAAGGCTGGTGAAGAGCTGACCGATGAGGAGCTCGACACCATTGCCGATGTTGCGATTTCCATCCTGCGTTCCATCCTTTCGCACTTCGACGCCGCCAACTCTCCTATCGATGAGTATGAGGGCGACGAGGGTGAGCTGATTTTGGATGTAACGGCTCCCGACCTTGCTGTTCTCATTGGCCGTCATGGTCGCACCCTTGATGCCCTTCAGGTTATGTTCTCTTTGCTGGTGAGCCGCAAACTTGGCTTTAGGTATCCGGTTGTAGTGGACGTAGAGGGATACAAGAGTCGCCGTCAGGACAAGGTTGCTTCCATGGCTCAGTCTGCTGCCGAGCGTGCCACCCGCTCTCATAAGAGTGTTTCGCTTCCGCCCATGAATGCCTACGAGCGTCGACTGGTTCACATTGCACTTCGTGGCAATGATGCCGTCGATACTCATTCTGAGGGTTCTGACCCTGATCGCCATGTGGTGATTGTTGCTCGATAATCTTCTCGAGCTTATGCTAAGGGGACGTGGTTTCCACGCCCCCTTTTTTTGTCAAAAGTTCTCGATACACTGATTTTTGTCAGAAAGGAGCTTTCGTTGTTAGTACTTACTGATCAGCAGGCTGACGAGATGTTGAGTCGTCTAACTTCCTATTGCAAAGAGTATTCCTTGAGCGTAACTGATGTTGAGCTGAGGAAATGTATTCAGCATTTGGATTTGGTTCTAGAAACAAATAAGACAACCAATCTCACCCGTATTCTTAACGTAGAAGATGCTGCAGTACTTCATATCCTCGACTCACTTGTTTTGCTCCCCTATATCAACAAGGCTCCTGAGGGAGCTTTGCTCGATATGGGAACAGGTGCGGGCTTCCCTGGTATTCCATTAACCATAACCACGCATCGTAAAACTACTTATATTGACTCTGTTGGCAAGAAGGTCGATGCGGTTAATTCCTTTGTCCACGCTCTTGGATTGAAACATGCTCATGCGGTTCATGATCGTCTTGAAGAATATGCTCGAAGCCATAAGAAGCAGTTCTCTGTTGTAACTGCCCGCGCACTGGCCCCTCTACTGATTCTTGTTGAGTATGCGGCTCCTTATCTGAAGGATGGAGGGCTATTTGTTATAACCAAGGGCAATCCTTCGGATGAGGAGCTTGCTTCCGGCATGTCAGCAGCTAAGATTTGCGGCTTCACTTTGCTTCTGAATGACGCAATTGATTTGCCTGAAGGCTTGGGTCACAGGGTGTTCATTGTTCTTAAGAAGAGTCATCCAGCATCCGTTTCATTGCCTCGTGCAAATGGCGTGGCAAAGAAGAATCCGCTTGCCTAGATGTTTCACGTGAAACATAATGGATACTAACAACTTGCAGTGTTTCACGTGAAACATGGCGGTTGATATCGATTCGGAATGTTTCACGTGAAACATCCTCCGTTTGACAGCTTTAATACACACCAGGAGGGACCGTGGGATTTCGCGACGTTAAGCGTTCTAAGAGCGCAAAAGACACGCGTATCATTGCAATCATCAATCAAAAAGGCGGCGTCGGTAAGTCAACGACTGCTGTAAACCTTGCAGCAGCACTGGGTGAGCAGGGTCGTAAGACACTGATTGTCGATTTTGATCCGCAGGGAAACAGCACCAGTGGATTCGGAATTGAAAAAGAAGACCTTGATCACTGCATCTATGATGCATTGTTGAATGATGTGCCGGCAGAATCGCTTGTTCTTGATACAAATTGTAAAAAGGTATTCGTTATTCCGGCTACAATTCAACTTGCAGGTGCGGAAATTGAGCTCGTAAGCGCAATTGCTCGTGAAACCCGCCTCAAAGATTTGCTTGAGCCGATTCAGGATGAGTTTGACTTTATTTTCATTGACTGTCCTCCTTCGCTCGGCCTGCTTACTATCAACGCTTTGACTGCAGCAGACAGCGTTTTGATTCCGATCCAGTGCGAATATTACGCACTCGAGGGCGTTACGAAGCTGCTTGAGTCAATGAAGATGGTCAAATCACGGCTGAACAAGGGCTTAGACACCTATGGTGTGCTTATGACCATGTATGACTCGCGTACTTCACTATCGAATCAGGTTGTTGAGGAGGTTCAATCGTACTTTGGTGATAAGGCGTTTAAGACGCTAATCCCCCGTACGGTTAAAATCTCCGAAGCTCCGTCTTTTGGAGAACCGGTAATTACCTATGCACCTCAAAATAAGGGTGCAAAAGCATATATGAACCTTGCAAAAGAGGTGATCAAGCGTGCCTAGTGTAAAGAAACGTGGCGGATTGGGACGCGGACTCAATGCTTTGGTCTCAGAGGCCGAGTATGAGACCGGCGGTTCGGCTGCATCGGCTTCAAATGCCGCATCTGAAACAAAACTACCTATTGAGGATATCGTTCCCAACCCTAATCAGCCGCGAATTCACTTTAACGAAACTGAACTTCGCGAGTTGAGCGAGTCAATCCAAGAACATGGCGTTTTGCAGCCGCTTTTGGTTCGCAAGCATGGAAACGGCTATGAGATCATCGCTGGTGAGCGTCGTTACCAGGCGTCAAAGCTTGCTGGCCTTGAAGAATTGCCAGTCATCATTAAAGAGGTAAATGATGAAGAGATGCTGGCTCTTGCTCTTATCGAAAACCTTCAGCGTTCTGATCTGAATCCCGTCGAAGAGGCTAAGGGCTATCGCCAACTCATTGATGCCAGCGGGATGACCCAGGAGGCATTGTCGAAGGCAGTAAGCAAGTCACGCTCTGCAATTACAAACTCGCTGCGTCTTCTCGATCTCCCCGAAGTAGTTCAGCAGATGATTTTTGAGGGCAAACTTACTGCTGGTCATGCACGTGCGATTCTTGCAGTTCCCTATGAGGACGCGCGTATTCGACTTGCAGAGAAAGTTGTTACAGAGGGCCTTTCCGTAAGAGCGACAGAAAATCTTGCTCCGTTGTTTTCTGCCGGAGAGACACCTAAGACGCCGAGGCCTGCAACGCCTCAGTCTTTTAAAAAGGCTGCCCGCGTGCTTCGTCAGGTTTTTAATACCAACGTGCGTGTGAAGAGCTCGCGTGGAAAGAATAAGATTGAGATTGAGTTTAAAGACGAGGAAGAGCTCTCTCGTATTCTTGGCGAAATGATTCAGTTTGATCAAGGAGGCCAAGATGAGGAATAAGATTTTAACAGTGATTGCATTGGTGACGACTGTCGCGGCTGGTGCCTTTGCTGGCTATAGGATCGCGACAGACGATGAACTTCGAGGTCGTTTGCTTCGTAGCGCGCAAGATATCGTCGATACTTCCAAAAAGAAAATGGATGTTATGACAGAAGATGTTGCCATGCGTACTGCTCAGGTAACGAAGAATCCCAAGATTAATCAAGGTTGGGTCAGCAACCAATGGGAAAATGTAGGCTATTAGGTACCTAACAATTACTCAGCATATTTTGAGGGGTCCTTGTCTGATTCATGAGACAAGGACCCCTTATTTTGGCCGTAAAAATGGGACAGGTAGCAGCTGATTCAAAATTAAGGTCAATAAATGAAATGACCCCGGTTGCATATTCTGTAACCGGGGTCGTTCGATGTTTCACATGAAACGTTTTGGGATGCGACTCCCCTATGCGTTCTTCTGAACTTTGAAGCGCTGCTTCAGCTGTCCGCAAGCGGCGTCAATATCGTTACCACGGGAGTTACGAATCGTTGTCTCGATGCCACGGGACTCAAGGCGACGCTGAAGATCCTCAACCTTATGAATCGGCGACGGCTTGAGCGGGCTACCCTCGATGTCGTTAAGCTGAATGAGGTTAACGTGGCACAGCGTTCCCTCGCAGAAGTCGCAGAGCGCCTGCATTTCGGGATTCGTATCGTTGACGCCTTCGATCATGGCATACTCATAGGTCGGGCGGCGGCCGGTCTTCTCGGTGTAGAGCTGAAGCGCTTCGTGAAGGCGAAGCAGCGTGTACTTCTTAACACCGGGCATGAGCTTATTGCGCGTCGACTGGATGGCGGAATGCAGGGAAACGGCAAGCGTGAACTGCTCGGGGATGTCGGCAAATTTGCGAATACCGGGAATAACGCCGCTGGTAGAGACGGTGAGGTGACGAGCGCCGATACCGATGCCATCGGGGTCGTTGAGGATTCGCAGCGCCTTGAGAACCTCGTCGTAGTTGGCAAACGGCTCGCCCTGGCCCATGAAGACTACGCTCGTGGCGCGCTCGCCAAAGTCGTTGGATACATGAAGTACCTGGTCGACGATCTCTTGAGCGGTCAGAGAGCGCTTGAGGCCGTTGAGACCGGTAGCGCAAAAGGCGCAGCCCATGCCACAGCCAGCTTGGGTGGAAACGCAGACGGAAAGCTTGTTACGACGGGGCATGCCGACAGTCTCGACGGAAACGCCGTCGTGGTACTCGAGCAGATACTTGCGAGAGCCATCTTTGGAAACCTGCTTGGTGAGTTCAGTCGGCGTGTCAAAGGCAAAAGCCTCTTTAAGCTGCTCGCGGAAAGCCTTGGGAAGGTTGGTCATGTCGTCGAACGAACAAACGTTCTTCTCAAAGACCCATTCGATGAGCTGCTTCGCGCGGAAGGCGGGCTGGCCAAGTTCGGCCACAAGCTCGCGAATATCGTTTTGGCTCAAGTCGCGAATGTCCTGAGATTTAGTCCTGGGATTCATGGAAGCCTTTCGATTTTGGGGAAACGTAGAGGGTATCGCTACAATATGGTATCAGCTGCAGAAATTATAGAGGAGGAGTCTGCCCATGCCGGGTAAAAGCCTAGAGAACATGCACGTAGCGGTCTTGGCGGGCGGTCATTCCGCTGAGCGCGAGATCTCGCTTAATTCGGGAAAGAACGTTGTAGTTGCACTGAAGGAAGCCGGCTACGCCTCGGTGGAGCTGCTTGATACGGCCGCTGATGACTTTATGGTAACCATGGCGACCGGCGGCTTTGACGTGGCGTTTATCGCCATGCACGGTGCCGGCGGCGAGGATGGTGCCATGCAGGGCGCCATGGAGACCCTGGGTATCCCCTACACGGCCTCGGGCGTGCTTGCTAGCGCCTGCGGTGCCGACAAAGAGGTCTCTAAGCTCCTGTACGCCAAGGCGGGCATTCCCATTGCCCCCGGCCTTGCGCTCGAGGTGGGCGATGAAGTCGATATCGATCATATCGTCGAGGTTTGTGGCGAGCGCAGCTTTGTGAAGCCGGCCGTCAACGGTTCCAGCTATGGCATTTCCCTGGTCCATGAGCCCTCCGAGCTGCCCGCGGCAATTGCCAAGGCGTTTGAGTACGGCGACAAAGTGCTGGTCGAGAAGTGCATCGAGGGTACCGAGATCACCGTCGGCGTGTACGGCGAGGACGACGTGCGCGCCCTGCCGATTGTCGAGATTCGCAAGCCTGAGGACTGCGAGTTCTACGATTTGGACGTGAAGTATGTCGACCCTACGGACATCCATCGTATTCCGGCGCAGATTTCACCCGAGAATTACGCTCGCGCTCAGGAGCTTGCCTGTGCTGCTCACAAGGCCCTCGGTTGCCTGGGCATCTCGCGCAGCGATTTTATCGTGAGCGAGGACGGCCCCGTCATCCTCGAGACCAATACCATTCCCGGCATGACCGATACGTCGCTGTATCCGGATGAGATTCGCCACACCGACGACATGACGTTCCCGCAGGTCTGTGACAGCCTGATTCGTATGGGCCTTCGTCGAGCGGGCATTGCATGCTAATCGAGGACGCGGTTTCGTCAGGAACGCCGCAGTTTGTCATCGACTCCTATGCCACGCTTGCCGAACGCGCCAAAACGCAGTCCTTCGGCCTTATCGAGGAAGATGTGATTGTCCTCGATACCGAGACCACAGGTCTTTCGGTGCAGGACAATGAGCTGATCGAGATCTCGGCGGCCCGTCTTTCGGGCCGCGAGGTCGTCGACCGCTTCGATACCTTCGTGCATCCCAAGCAGCTGATTCCCGCCGAGATCACCGAGCTCACGAGCATTACAAATGCCGATGTGGCAGATGCCCCGTCGGCCGTTGAGGCCGTAGCCGCTCTCGCCGATTTTGTCGGTGGTTGCCCGGTAATCGCACATAACGCCACGTTCGACCGCTCGTTTATCGAGTCGGTCAAAGGCGGCGTCAACGTGAGCGATATCTGGATCGATTCGCTGGCGCTGTCGCGCATCGCGCTTCCGCGCCTGGCATCGCACAAGCTGTCTTTTATGGCCGATCTGTTTGGCTGTGACTCGGTATCACACCGTGCCAATGCCGACGTCGACGCCCTGTGTGGCGTATGGCGCGTGTTGCTCGTGGCGCTCACCGACTTGCCTCAGGGCCTCATGGCGCGCCTAGCCGACATGCATCCGGATGTGCCTTGGTCCTATCGTCCTATCTTCTCATTCTTGGCAGGGCAGAACCCTGGTTCTATCTTCTCTCTCAGCGCCGCTCGTGCTGACGTTCTCAAGGCCGATCGCGCCGACGATCGGGTGGACGCCGACGAACTGCCGGTCCTCAAGATGCCGAGTCGTGAGGAGATTGAGGCAGACTATGCGCCAGGTGGCCTGGTCAATCGCATGTATCCCACCTACGAGCCGCGTGATGAGCAGATCGCGATGGCGCTCGAGGTCCGCGATGCGCTGGTCACGGGCACTCATCGTGTAATTGAGGCGGGCACGGGCGTCGGCAAATCGATGGCCTATCTGGTGCCTTTTGCCGAGGCGGCACGCCGTAACAACATCACGGTTGGTATTGCGACCAAATCGAACAATCTTGCCGACCAGCTCATGTACCATGAGCTGCCAAAACTTGCCGAGCAACTGGACGGTGGTCTGTCATTTTGTGCTCTCAAGGGGTATGACCACTATCCGTGTCTGCGCAAGCTTGAGCGCATGAGCCGCGGCCAGGTCGAGATTACCACCAAGCGCGATCCGGCGGACACGCTCACGGCGGTCGCGGTCATTATGGCGTACGTCTGCCAATCAGCCGATGGCGACCTCGACTCGCTTGGCATTCGGTGGCGCAGCGTCAACCGCCCCGACTTTACGACGGCCTCGCGCGAGTGTGCTCGTCGCCTCTGCCCGTTTTTCCCTGAAAAATGCTTGGTCCACGGCGCTCGCCGTCGTGCGGCGCATGCCGACGTGGTGGTCACCAACCATTCCCTGCTGTTCCGCAATATTGCGGCCGAGGGCAGGATTTTGCCTCCGATTCGTCATTGGGTAATCGACGAGGCTCATTCTATCGAGCGCGAGGCGCGCCGTCAGTGGGCGCGCGTGGTGTCGGCGGACGAATCACGCGTTCTGTTTGAGCGCCTGGGTGGCTCGAGCACCGGTGCGCTAAGCCAGGTCTCCCGTGATTTGGCAACCTCCGAGGGCTCTACGCTCTATCTGGGCCTTACTGCCAAGGCGACGTCGACGGTTGCGCGCGCGAGCATGGCAATCGCCGACGTGTTCGATGGCGTTCGCAAGCTCGGCCGCCGTGCCCGTGGGGGTTATGACAATGCCAATCTATGGATTGGCCCCGAGCTGCGCGAATCTGACGACTGGCATGATTTCTTACAGTCGGCCTACGCTGCCATCGATGCATTGGAACAAGCTGACAAGTGCGTCGACGCGCTGGTGCAAGCCGTCGCCGCCGACAAGCCCGAGGTTGTTGTCGACTTGGGCGATATCTCGCGCCGCCTGCACGAGTTGGCCGAGAACCTCAAACTCATCATCGACGGCACCGATGAACACTACGTGTATTCGCTGCAGGTCAATCGCAGGTTGCGTGCCGGCGGAGAGTCAATGACCGCAGAGCGCATCGACATTGGCGAGGCCTTGGCAACCGAGTGGCTGCCCGAGGTTCACACGGCTATCTTTGCCTCGGCGACCATGACGGTGTCCAAAAGCTTTGAACACTTTAACCACGCGGTCGGCCTCGATCGCATCGGTGCTTCAACATCCTCATCGTTGCACTTGGACTCGAGCTACGACTTCGATTCGAACATGGCTGTAGTCGTTGCGGGCGATATCCCCGATCCGCGCGATCGTGAGAGCTATCTTACGGCGCTCGAGCGCGTGCTGGTCGACGCCCATCTTGCCATGGGCGGATCGGTGCTCACACTGTTTACCAATCGGCGCGACATGGAAGACCTGTACGCCCGCGTTGAGCCCAAGATGGCCCGTGCGGGTCTGGAGCTCAACTGCCAGCAGCGCAACTCATCTCCTCGTCGCCTGCGCGACCGGTTTATCAACGAGCCGACTTCGTCGCTTTTTGCGCTTAAGGCCTTCTGGGAGGGATTCGACGCCAGCGGCGAGACGCTGCGCTGCGTCATCATTCCCAAACTGCCGTTCTCGAGCCCCACGGACCCGCTCTCGTGCGAGCGCAACCTGCGCGAAGACCGCGCTTGGGCGCGCTATTCACTGCCCGAGGCGGTGCTCGAGGTCAAGCAGGCAGCCGGCCGCCTTATCCGCTCGTCGACCGATTGCGGCGTACTGATTCTGGCCGACCCGCGCCTGGTGACGAAGGGCTACGGTAAGAAGTTCTTAACGTCGCTGCCCACGAGCTCCTATCAGCGCATCGAATCGGCACAAATCGGGCACTATCTGCAACTGTGGCGCGCACGCCACGAACGGCGCCGCTAAAGCGGACAGACGAGGGTTTTTGCCATATCGCACAGACGCTTTGACAGGGCGGGGTCATCCAAGATGCGGATGGCTCCGCCCGCTGCGATTACCTGGCTCAGTAGCCAACGCTCGGCACCGTAATGCACGGTTACCGTTGCCATGTCTGCCCCGCTGCGCTCGATTAGGGTGATGCCGGCCCAGTCCAGATGCTCCGCCATATCGAATGGCATCAAGAGCTTTGCGCTACGCTGCGTCCGGGCAAGGGAATCGTGGAGGGATGCAACGTCCTGTACATGAGGCACGACGGAGTCTTCCGTCAAGGTGAGTCCCTCGATTTTATCCATGCGATAGGTGCGCTGCTCATCGACCGCGATGTCCCAGGCAATCAGATATGTTTGGTCGCCGTTTGTTGTGATGCGCAAGGGGTCGACCAAACGCTCGCGCGCTTGCGTGTCATCCATCGAGCGATACGAGATGCGGCAGCGAACGCCGTCCCGAATGGCGCAGCTCAGCTGCTGCCAGTGCGATCCGTGGGCGACGGTGTCAAAGACGCGCTGGTTGTAGCCGAGCTCTTTGGGAAGAAGGGCGCGCCGTATTCGAGCCGCCGCTTGGGGTTCGATTCCCAATGATTCAAGTTCATGGTTGAGCACAGCGCCCTCGGCGGCACTCAGGCGCAGCGGTAGCACGCGCCCCGCATCACCGGTGAGGACCACGCACTCGCCGCGGCGTTCGCAGATAATGCGTGCGCCCGATTCTCGGTCCGCAAGCGTCGAGACGATCTCGAGAATCTCGTCGAGCGATGCCCCCGTGATATCAAAGCGGCTGCAAAGCTCGTCTCGTGTCATGCCATTCTCGCCGGCGGCGTAGAGGGCCTCCATGATGTCGATGGCGCGCGAGAGCCTTTGCTCGCTGGTGAGTTTACGCACGGGCATGCTCGTGCACCGTCCTTTCGATGAGGTGATTCCACGCCTGCTTGAGAGCATCGGGGGCGACGGGCCTCATGCCATCCATGGCATGGGCCATGCAAAACGAGGCTGCGGCTTCAAAGTCGCGCACGTCAACGGTCCAGGTCCACTCTGCTTCGGTGCGCGTGAGTTCGCCTCGTCCGCGTGTGAGACCGCTGACCATATCGGCCTGCGCCTCACGCGCGAACGAGAACGTAGCCGCAACGGGTGGACGGTCGGCAAAATCAAACTCAAAGAATAAGTAATCGTTGAGGTTGAAATCCGCAGGAATGGCGTAGGCTTTCGAAGGTCTCCAGGCGCGAATGATGCGGTCACAGCGGAATGTCCTGATGTCGTCGGTGGCATTGTCGAGGCCGCAGAAGTATGCCGTACCCTCGCGTTCGAACATGCCGTAGACGCAAACGGTCCGCTCGCGTTGTTCCCCGCGCCCGTTTTGGTACAAAAAGCGCAGCGCGCAACGCTCGGCAAAGGCACTCCATACCGCATCGACGGCGGGAGAGCGGCGGATCGGTGCCTCTCCTGTCGTCGACATGCCGGTGAGGTAGGCAATCTTGGAGCGAATGTCGGCAAGCGGCGCGGCAAAGGTGGATGAGCCTGCCGCGAGTGTCTGGTCGATGGCGTTGAGCAGGATGTCGGCGTCGTCTGCGGTGATGAGGCCGCCCGCGGCAAACGTGTGCTCGCGGTCGATCGTCCAGGCGCTCTCTTCGGTTTCCTGCGCTCCGGCAGCACGAACCTCCCTGATAACGATGCCGCGTTCGAGCAGCTTGTCGCGATCGCGGCGGAACTTGCGCTTGTCTGAGTCGATATTGCCCGAGCCGTATCCCAAATCGGAATCCAGGACGATTTGCTCGGTCGTCAGCGGTTCGGGAGAACTGTTGAGTACAAAGAAAAGGTTGAGGATGCGCTGAGCCGTTTTATCGAAACCGGGCTCGGGTGCCCCCTTTTTAATTGTCGCGGTCGCGTCGCTTGCCGTCATAGAATCCTCGCATGAGAAGGTCGTTTGATGCCATGATTTTAGTCCGATATGGAGATTAGGCTATATCCTTGTCCGCTCGCGGCGTTAAGATGGCCCGAATCCGGTCGTTTGCGCTCGCTCGGGGTATACTTTCGACTATATACGGTTCTAATGTGCATGCATTGGGCCTATTTGTCGGATTATGGATGTGGAGCGCACATGGCGAACACCCAGAACTATATTAACCACCTGCTGCAGAACACCGGCATTACGCCGGCATGCAGCGAAGAAGAGCGCTTGGCTGCCGAGGATATCGCTCAGATCTTCCGCAACCACGGCTTTGACCCCGAGGTTCAGGAGTTCAATGCCCCGGCGCCCAGTAGATTGGCATTTGCCGTTACCGGTATTCTTGCGTTTGCCGGCGCCCTGCTGATGGGCATCGGCGGCGGTATCGGCTTGGTCGGCACCTTGCTGGCCATTGTCGGCGCCGTTCTTTACGTGCTCGAGCGCACGGGCCACCCCGTGGTTTCGCGCCTGGGCAAGACGGGCGTGAGCCAAAATGTCATCGCCTACCACAAGGCCTCGGGCCCGCTCGCGTCTCCGCGCAACCGCCCGGTGGTCGTTGTCGCACACTACGACTCTCCCCGTGCTGAGCTGCTCGCCCGCGAGCCCTATGCTTCGTATCGTGCGCTCATCGCCAAGCTGTTGCCCGTTGCCACGATTGCCCCTGCTGCCGTTGCCATCCTGCGTATCCTGCCGCTCCCCGGCGCGCTCAAGGTTCTGCTGTGGATTGTCGCGATCCTCGCTTCCCTCGTTGCACTTGCCAACGCGGCAAACATCATCTCTAACCGCCACGTTCTTCCCTATACGTCCGGCGCGGTGTGCAACAAGTCTTCTGTCGCCGCTATGCTCGGCGTTATGGACAACGTTGCTCCCTTCCAGGGCGAGAACGAGTTTCCCGACGATGTTCCGTTCGATACCTATTTTGGGGAGCAGAAACGTCGTGCCGAGGAAATGGCGCGCGCGGCGGCGGAGTATGCCGCGGCCCAGCAGCAAAACGACTACGGCAACACCATCGAGTACGAAGAGCCTACCTACGCCGAGGACGAGTTCGGTCAGCCGATTGCTCCCGACGCTCAAACCGAGCCCGAACAGGGCGAGGCTTTTGACGAGCAGATTGAGGGCTTTGAGGGTGCGTCTGCCGACGAGACGCTGATTGGCGCCATCGTGCCCGAGGATCAGAATCAGGCTGTCCAGGCCGAAGAGTTCAATGACGAGGTTCCCGCTGCTGAGCCGGCGGAGGAGCCTGCCGCGGCCGAGCCCGAGCCCAAGCTCTATCGCAACGCCGCCGGCAACATTCGCTTTGGTTCGGATGCCATCCGTGCACTCGGAATGCTTCCCGAGTCCTGCACGCTCGATTACGAGGAGGGCGAGGAGCCGACGTTTGAGCCCGAGCCTGCGCCCGTTGTCACTGCGGATGATGAGTCTGCCGCGGTTACCGCTGCCGTTGCCGAGCCCGAGGCGGTGTCCGCGATCGATCCCGCGGCAGGACTGGACATTTTGGCTCCCGCCGCGCCGGCGCAAGACGTTGCGGACGAGTCTGACGACGATTACGTTGAACAGCCGAGGCGCGTGTCTTACGAGAGCGATACTGATTTCTCTGCCGAGATTCCCGCGGCAACGCCCCATGCCGATATTGCATCCGCGTTCTCTTCGATTGGCGCCAGCGCTTCCAGCTTCTTTAAGGGTGCGCTTGCAAAGGGCAGGAAATTTGTCGACGATTTCGAGGAGAAGCGCGCTGCCGCACGCGAGGCTGCCGAGCAGGAGGCTATCGCTCAGCAGCAGGCAGCCGAGGCGGCACGTGAGCGCGCGGCGCAAGAGTTCGAGCAGAACGAGGCTATGCAGTCCGGGCCCGTCGACGCTGCCGAAGCTACGACGTCCTTTGAGTCCCAGCAACCGACGTCAGCGGATGTTGTTGAGGCAACAACGTCTTTCGAGGCTCAGCAGCACGTCGATAGCACCATGTCGTTTGATGCCGCGCAGTTCGATTCCACGATAACGTTTGAAAAGCAAGGCACCGCAATTGCCGAGCCCCTTCCTATTTCCGATGAGCAGGGCGACGCGGCAGACGATGACGAGCCCATTGATGCTGCCGAAATCCAAGATGCCGCCGAGGACGAGTCCGTCGAGGCCAACTCTGACGAAGAGCAATACGCGGCAGCCGATCAAGGTGATTCGACCGAGGTCGAGCAGGAGGAAGTGCCTGCGGTTTCCGAGACTCCCGAGACGGATGAGTCGAGGCCTTACTCCACGCAGATTTTCACCATGCCGACCCCGAGTGGTTCCGGTGCCACGGTTGCCAATGTCGCTCCCACCCAGGACGAAACGGTCGATTCCCTTATGGCCCAGATTTCCTCCCAGGCATCGCCGCGTCCGCAGATGAATGTTCCCGATCCGGCGTCGGCACCGTCGCCTGCACCTTCCTCGTCTCCGCTGGCTTCGGTCCCCGATCCGTCGCTGCCGTCTATGAAGCAGGCAAACGTTGCGTCTCGCACGTCGCTGTTCGACCTTCCCGATCCCTCTGCCCAGGTCAACGACCCCTTTGCTACTGCCCAGGGTCCCGAACCCACATCGGCACCCGTTGCGCCTTCTATGCCCGTTGCGTCGGGCGCGCAGCCGATCGAGACCATTTCGGCTCCCGCCCCAGCGGCACCCAAGTCTCGCAAACGCGGCCTGGGTGGCCTGTTCGGTCGTAAAAGGAAAAACGAGCAGGACAGCATGAGTGATTGGCTGGGCGTCGAAGACGATTACGATGCCAAGAAGTCCGGTCGCGGTATCGGTTCGTGGGATAACTTCGAGGACGATAACGATGGCTGGAAGGGCGGCGCTGCGTCTTCCGATGGCGCTTCTTCCGAAGATATGCTCTCGGCTGTCGCCTCTATGGGCGATGATGAGCTGCTCGGTCACGATATCTGGTTTGTGGCAACGGGCGCCTCGGATTGTGATGGCGCCGGCATGAAGGCCTTCTTGGCTTCGCATCGCGATAAGCTCCGCGGCGTATTCTTCATCAATCTTGAATCCGTCGGCGCCGGTAGGCTTTCGGTGGTGACGGTCGAGGGCGAACAGCAGCTGCTCAAGGGCGATCGCCGCATCATGAACCTGGTCAGCAAGGTGTGCAAGTCGTTCCATGTCGATTGTGGCGCGCTCGAGATGCCCTATGCCAAGACCGATGCCTATGCCGCGCTCGAGGCGAGCCGCCGAGCCCTCACCATCGCCGGCGTGGACGGCACGCGTCTGGCTTGCGCTCGTACCGAGGACGACCTGCCCCACAATGTCAACCCGACGAACATTGCCACGGTATCCGAGGTCGTGACCGAGGTTATCCGCCGTTCGTAGACGGAGCTCTAAGGAGTCAACGTGTTTTCGTATATTAAGCGCCATTGGCCTGTCTACGTGATTTTGACCTTGATTGCCATTGCGTTAGGATTTGGGGCTGCCTACATCGTGGGTGCAAAGGGCTCGACCCCCGCCTCCGCAATCAGCGAAGAGGTGGAGCAAGAACAGAGTACGGGTGCCGATGGGATTCCTGAGTCCGAGCAGGCAATCGTTGATGGTGGATCTTCGTCTGCAGAGTAGATACGGCGATTTACATGATTGAAAGCGGGCGAGCCAGGGGGACTGGCTCGCCCGCTTTTTCATCGCGCTAGCGCTTCTTTGGGATCGACCTAAGGCGAGCGAACCATAGGGCTGCGGCACCCGAGGTCAGGAGCGCGGTGATGCAAGCGGCGATGGGAACTGATCCTGTTGCCGGTAGGTCCTGCGGTAGGGTACAGCGTTGAATGACACGGTCCTCGTCATGTGACTCAAGTTTATCGCCGCCGCCGTTGCGGCAAAGATCGACGCGTGCGCTGTTGGTGAGTGCGGTTTGGGGCGTATAAGCCGACGTCGCCTGCATGTGCACGATTGCGCCCCGAGCGTCTGTGCCAAGGATTGCTTTGGCATCGTCAAGGTCGTCGTGCTCATCTTTGAGATCATCGCGGGTCCAAGAATCCGCATCGCTTCGAGTCGTAAAGCCGGCGGCTACCGCACCGTATTCAATGCGAATGCCCGTTACGACGGTATTGGACGCAAGGTCGAGTTCTTTCGCCTCGAGTGTGGTGGATTCCGTGGTCGAGACATCCGCCTTCCAGAGGTGCCAGCCGTCGTAATCGACGAGGCGGCAATCCTCACCCAGACTTTCCTTTACTTCGTCGGACTCAAGCCAAGGATTTTCGTGCCCATCGTCAAGTGTCGCGTTTGCCGGCTCATCGACGTCTGTCGAGTCCAACGGCGTCGTGCGATACCACACGTTGCACAGACCGTTGAGGTCGCCGATGGCGACGGGGGTTTCGATTGAGACGAATCTCGCCGTATCGTCCTCGGCACACTCAAGATCATCGGTAATTGTAAACTCATCAACCCAGGTAGTTGAATCGTTTCGAGCGCCGATGGTATAGGAGAAAAGCCCATCCGTATTGGTTTGCATCGCGGCACGGTTTTTACCATCGCCGTTAGCCAACAGGCCCTTTTCGATAGGTTGGACAAGTTCCTGACGCTTGTCGACCTGCCCCTTGATCTCGATGGGCGCATCCTTCATCGCGACGGATTGGACTTCTCCCGTATCCTTTATTTCAAACGTTATCTCCTCGGCAAGGTCATAGGTCCGCGGAGACATCATTTCGCGCAACGAGTAGGTGCCGGGTGCAAGATGTTCGACGCGGTGTGGCTTGTCGGATGAGGTCCAGGAGTCTATTTCGGTTTTATCGGGACCATATAAGGTGAGCCGTGCGCCTTCTACTTCCTGCTCACCGCTTGCATCGACCTTGGAGATATCAACCTTGGTGTAATCGTCGGATACGTTAAGCCGTGCTTCTACAACGGGTGTTTTCTGGTCGGCATAAGTAAGGTCGACAATATGGGTTGTCTGATCGAGCAAGAAGCCTGCCGGCGCTTGAGTCTCGACAACCTCGTAGCGTGCGGTGCCAGATCCCAGTGGGAGGTTGTCCGCGCGTGCTTCTCCAGTTTCATCCGTCGTGACGGTAGCGACGGTCTCACCGTCGAGTGCGGCAATGCTACCGTCGGGGCGCACGATATCACCCGAGGCACGGATCTCAAAGATGGCGCCCGCGAGGCTGCTGCCGTCTACGGCATCGGTTTTAACGATCCTGATGTTTCCGGTCGCGGCGTGGTCATAATACGAGGCGATTGCAACGGGCGTTAGGTTCATGTCGGCGGGTATGTTTACCTCGATCTCTTCGCCGACAAGATAGGGCTCTTTGGCCGAGGTTTCGCGTACATAATAGGTGCCCGGCACGAGCGATTCGGGCAGTGTGACGGTCCCGGTCGCGTCAGTCGTAAAGGTGTCCATTACGTTATGTGCTGGATACCAGCAAGTTTGTGAGACAGGTTCGTGATTGCTGTCGAGGAGTTGGAAGGTGAATCCGGCTAGGGGAACAGAAGCGCCTGTTTGGGCATCGCGTTTTACAATCTGGAGATGCGTCGACAGAGCGTGGTTGTCCACGATATATTGAAGCTCGGCGCCGTCGGAAATCTGATTGGCCCCGACGGTCCATTCCCCTGCACGTTTAAAACCCTCGGGGACGGTTTCCGGAACCTCGCGAACCGTGTAGCCGGCACGGTCGTATGGGACGGCTCCGTGGACACCGGCGGGTCGCTTGCCTGTGCCGAACCATGCTTCGGGCTGATCTTTGGTGGAGGCAAAGCCATAGATGTTTGTGATCAGTGTGCCAACAACCTGCTGAGAGCTGTTGCTGACAACCTCAAAGACAACACCACCCGCCGGCTGCTCCAGGCCGGATTGGTCGCTATTGCCGTAATCCTTGAATTTGGAAATCTCAAGGTCAAACGCAATGGGGATATCGGAAACGCGAGATTCGATCTCGACCACGCCTGAATCGCCGAGCTGGTCGGCTCCAACGGTATAGGTCCAGCTGTCGTTGGATGGCAGGTAGCCCTCGGGGGCTTTTGATTCGTAGATGGTAAAGGTTCCTAAGGGGACATCGGCGAGGGCGGCCCGACCGCTTTCGTCGGTCGTGAGGATTTGTGCCCATCCAGGGGTTGATTGCGACACACACGTGAACTCTGCTCCTGCGAGTGAAGATCCCACCTGGGGGCCGGCATTCGTCGCGGCATCGAGTTTTACGATACGCAGGTTGATGGTGCCGGGCTGTTCATCAATGGCGACCCGCCCGCCGTCATTCCCCGTGGTAAAGGCAATACGATCGTGGCGGGGGACATAGCCGGCCGGCGCCTTCGTTTCAACTAGGTAGTATGCCGTGTTGGGCAGAAGTGTTGCTTGCGCTCGACCGTTGCTGTCCATCTTGATGGTGCCGACACGCGCGCCGCTGGCGCTCTCAAAAATATCGAATGTTGCCCCGGTAAACTGATAGGTATTGTTTCCGCTGGTAATAACGGTGTTAGCAGACTGCTTTTGGAAGGAAACAGAGACCGCCGGCAGTACATAGAGCATGTCTTGACGTTTGCTGCCGCCCGATACGGCCCCTAGATAGCGTCGCGCGCGGTGCGGAGCGGCTTTGATGCTTCCTGATTTTGCGCTGTCGTGGAGCCACCGCGCAGCCGCCACGACTTCATTGTCGGCGGTAAAGTGTCCGCTCTTGGTTTTACCCTGAGCGGTCGTGTAGGAGTAGGTGCCGTCGACATGGGTAGTGCCGTTGAGCATCCATACGGCAAGCTGGGTGGCGGCGCGGGCGCGATCGGGTGAAAGATGGTAACCGCCAAACGACGTGGTGGTGGGATATCCGTGACAAACGATTGCCGCGAACTCGTCGTCGAGCCACACCCAGCCTTGATCAAAGTTGAGCCATGGGCCACCCGGTTTGGTGGGGCCGGGGCGCTCCTGGTTCATGCAGTAGGCAATCGAGGTGTCTTGAGCTTCATACTTGCCGATGAAGAAGGGCCCACAATCATCGCTAATAGTGCGGAAGCCGAGCTGGTCGTAGCCATCGACGGCAAATGCGGCTCCCGGTGCCAGGCAGCCGAAAAGCAGGAAGAGGAGCAGGAGCAGCGGACCTGTTGCGATTGCGCTGTGGACAGAGTGCGTGGGTGCGTTGGACATGGCTGCTCCTTATCCCTCGTGCGCCGCACGGGGAGGCTGCGACGCGTAGGATGAGGCTACCCCCGAGGTTCATGCGGGTAAGTACCGGAGCCTGACCAAAAGCTTGCCCGATTTCTGACAAATCGAGCTCAAATACAACAATCAGATAAAAGTGCAGGTAGAAGATGGTAAGAAAAGAAAGACAAAGGTCCTCATCTCCACAATTGGCGCGGTTTTCAAACGATTCTCCACAGCTAAAACAAGCATCGACACCCTTGTATCGAACAAGACAACCGCGTTATACTATCCCCCACATATGCGGGCATCGCCAAGTGGTAAGGCATCAGCTTCCCAAGCTGACACTCGCGGGTTCGAGTCCCGTTGCCCGCTCCAGTAAAAAGCACAAGCACGGCAGCGTTACGTTGCCGTGCTTTTTACTACCAAGCGCCGGGACTCGAACCCGCCAGGGTGCGAGCGTTAAGCAAACGCGAAGCGTTTGTAGCGAGCAGGCGAAGGCGCCGACAGGCGCCTGAAGCCGGTGCGTATTTGCGAAGCAAATACGCGGATGTCCCGTTGCCCGCTCCATCGAGTACGGGGGACCTCGGGAACGTCGGGTCCAACCCGCTGTGCCCGTGCGTGTGCGCGGACCGGGTCTGCCGACCGCAGCCGGTGCGTATTTGCGAAGCAAATACGCGGACGTCCCCATGCCCGCTCCAATTCCAAAATGTTAGGTTAATGCCTGCTGCCCATACTTGCACCTGCGCACGGTACAATGGTTGGGTTACGACCAACGTGCCAATAACCAAAAAGGAGCCGCTATGATCGATCGCTATACCCGCCCGGAGATGGGATACATCTTCTCCCTCGAGAACAAGTACGCCATTTGGCAGGAGATCGAGGTCTTGGCCTGCGAGGCCCAGGCGGAGCTCGGCAAGATCGGTATTTCCAAAGACGAGGCCCAGTGGATCCGCGACCATGCCAACTTTGAGAAGGCGAAGGTCGATGAGATCGAGGAAGTCACGCGCCACGACGTCATTGCCTTCCTGACCAACATGAAGGAATACATCGATGCCGATGTTCCCGAGGACGACCCCAAGCCCAGCCGCTGGGTTCACTATGGCATGACCAGCTCCGATCTGGGCGACACGGCCCTGTGCTACCAGCTCACCCAGGCCTGCGACCTGATCATCGAGGACGTCAAAAAACTCGGCGAGATCTGCAAGCGTCGCGCCTTTGAGGAGCGCAACACGCTCTGCGCCGGCCGTACTCATGGCATCCATGCCGAGCCGATGACCTTTGGCATGAAGTTTGGCTCTTGGGCCTGGGAGCTCAAGCGCGATCTGGACCGTCTTGAGGATGCTCGCAAGAACGTTGCCTTTGGTGCCATCTCGGGCGCTGTCGGCACGTACAGCTCCATCGAGCCGTTTGTCGAGGAGTACGTCTGCGAGCACCTGGGCCTGGTTCACGACCCGCTGTCCACGCAGGTTATCAGCCGCGACCATCACGCCTATCTCGCCGGCGTTCTCGCCACCACCGCAGCCACCTGCGAGCGCATCGCGACCGAGGTCCGCAATCTGCAGAAGACTGATACGCTCGAGGCCGAGGAGCCGTTCCGTAAGGGCCAAAAGGGCAGCTCCGCCATGCCGCACAAGCGCAATCCCATCACCATGGAGAAGGTCTGCGGTCTGTCGCGCGTCGTGAAGTCCAACGCCCAGGTCGCCTTCGATAACGTCTCCCTGTGGCACGAGCGTGACATTTCGCACTCCTCTGCCGAGCGTGTCGCCCAGGCCGATAGCTTCATCGCACTCGACCACATGTTCCAGTGCCTCATCCGCGTTATCGACGGCCTGCAGCTGTACCCTGCCCGCATGATGGCCAACCTCAATAAGACCCGCGGCCTCATCTTCTCCTCCAAGGTGCTGCTCGCCCTCGTCGATACAGGCATCACCCGCGAGGATGCCTATGCCATCGTGCAGGAAAACGCCATGGCCACGTGGCACGAGGTGCAGGATTGCGTCTCCGGTCCTACCTTTAAGGAGCGCCTCGAGGCCGATCCGCGCTGCACCGTCAGCCAGGAGAAGCTCGACGAGATCTTTGACCCGTGGGACTTCCTCACCCGCATCGACACGGTCTTCGATCGCCTGGAGCAGCTCGAGTTCTAATTGACCGATCGGGGAGGTAGTCAAATCGATCAATTCTCCGCGGCCCTCGTTCGAGTGCGACTTTCCAACACAAGCCCCGCTCGCAGCTCGCTCTGCCAGCGGGGCTTGTGCATGAGCGCACCTAGAAAGCTGGACGTCAGCGATATATGCGCGTCAACTGTGCTGCTTGCCGATAATTTGAGACATCTGACAAACATTACCTTGCCGGTAACTGTCGGGGGGGGGTATCCTTAAGCCAATTTTAAGGTGTGGGAGAATGCTGCGTTTTTTCACGAGAGATTGGACTTAGGGGAATGAGAAAAGGGTTTTGGAGGATAGCCACAGGCATCTGTGTTGCTTTAACGGCGGCAACGTTTGGGCTGACGGTGGCCGCTCCGCATGCGGATGCTGTCATGCTGGAGTCGCAGGACGGTTCCATGGGTGCATCGTTTCTCCCATACGATTCGTCTACAGGCGATGTGTGGTCAGAATTTGATGTCGCTGTTGGACAGACGGTGAAAGGAAGGCTTTCCTTTTTTAATAAAAATCACGAATGGGCGCACATTGACCCTAGCGATATCGATATCACATCGTCTGACGAGGATATCGCTAAGGTAAGTTATGAGTCACATAGTTGGGTATTGACAATTAGCCCCACCAAAGTTGGCACAACGACTATAACCCTGAAGAGCAAGACCGACGAGAGTTTAAACGGTTCTCTTAAGATTAAAAGTGTGGCTAAAGTCAATCCAATTAAGGTCAGTTTCGTTTCTTACGACCAATCTGGTGCGACAACAAACACCGCAACGCTGGGTTACACGGATGATTGTCCGCAAAAATGCGGGAACACGCATTATGCATTACTAGAGGGGAGAGTTGACGTTCGTCCCGTGGACGAGAGCCGTGCGGCCACATATTTTGTTATTAAGGAAGACCCCTCAAAGGATTCCAAAGTCCAGGCAAGGGTGAATTCGAATTATTCATCATATGGAACTTCCGAGCTAAGCGCTTCTTTGCAACTCGAGGCGTTGTCGAAAGATGCTAAAGAGGCCAAGGTTCTTGTCGACTATTGCAACGGTGAAGTTGAGACGAAGAAGCTATGTGATGTTGTAACCGAGAATCAGGAGCCCGGATTCAATGAGCGTGGGAACAAAAAGCAAAAGATGCTGGTTGGGGACAGCTGTTATCTGACTGCCATTCTCAACGTTTCTCCAAATGAAGTACTGAAGGCATGCCGGCGCGCACATTGGGGTGCGGACTTTGGCGCTGTAACCTATTCTCTGGAAAGCAACGATGTCGTTGAGCTTATCGGTGGTGAAAACTCGTTTAAGGCAATAAAGCCTGGCACCGTTAAGGCTCATGCTCGTGATGGCCTTGGCAATGACCATCCCTTTGAGATAGAGGTTGTCGACCCTGCGGAAGTGAGCCTTTCGAAGGCTAAGTTTGTGTCGAGCGATTATACATTTCCCTGTGAGGTCAGTTCAGATAGTATATCCAAAGATTGGCTTTGGCTGGAATGTGACAGGGGGTTTGAATATCCAAAGGGCGTGCTGAGTAAAAGCGCTGAGGAATTGATGGACTCCTATGCCGGCGCAAAGTATTCTTTCACTTCAGATAATCCGGATGTCCTTGAGGTAAAAGGACCGATGTTTAGTGGTGGCAGTTACTTGGGGTATTTAGTGCCTCATAGTTACGGCGATGCAACGGTTTCAATGTACTTGGGTGGTCGTCTCTGCGACACGATGACCGTTCATGTTGTCAAGCCTGGCGAGGAGCCTGCAAAGACTGCGGTTTCCATTGCGGACAGCTACTCAACCTCCATGGATAAAGGCACGACTCAGCAGCTGAAGGCAAAGGTCTCCCCTGATGACAAGGCCAGCCAAGTTGTTTGGTCCTCTTCCAACGAGAGCGTCCTTACCGTCGACGCTAACGGTCTTGTTACCGCTGTCGGTGACGGTGATGCCACGATCACGGCAACGGTTGATGGGGTCTCTGCAACCACGGATGCGATTACGGTAACCACTCCGGTTGTAAAGGTGTCGGGCGTCAAGCTCAGCGCTTCAAACCTTAAGCTTGCTGTGAGCGGTGAGCCCTCGACGTTGACCGCAGCGGTTGAGCCCGATAATGCAACGAACAAGAACTTGTCCTGGTCGTCGAGCGATCCTACGGTCGCCACGGTTGCAGACGGCGTCGTGACCCCGGTCAAGGCAGGTGTTGCTACGATTACCGTCACCACTGAGGACGGAGAGCATAGCGCCACGTGCAAGGTGACGGTTATTCAGCCTGCTACGGGCATCACGCTCGATAAGCAGAAGGTCGTGCTTGTGGGCGCTGCAACCGAGCAGCTTAAGGCGGCGGTCGTTCCCGCGGAGGCTAACCAGACGATTGTCTGGAAGTCCAGCAACGAAAGTGTCGCTACAGTCGATCAAACCGGAAAGGTGGCGGCTGTCTCCAAGGGCGCCGCAACCATCACCGTTTCGACTGAAGACGGCACCTATTCTCAGGATTGCGCGGTGACCGTCTCTAATCCCGCAACGAACCTTACGGTCGACCAGAGCGTCCTCGGCCTCAAGAAGGGCGAAGAGGGCACCGTGAAGGTTTCTCTTGCTGGAACCCTTGCGGGTGAGGTCGACGAGACCAATCTTGCTCTGGATGACACGGGCGCTTCGAAGGCGTTTAAGGTTGTCGACAACGGTGATGGCTCCTACACCGTTACCGCCCTCAAGACCGGTTCTGGTTCTTTTGTCATCACTGCAGGGTCGCTCTCCCAGACCGTTTCGGTGACCGTGACCAATCCCGCCCAAAAGGTTGAGCTCAACAAGACGAGCATGTCCTTTACCGTCGGTGATGCCTCCACAAAGCTCTCCGCAACGGTGAGTCCTGCCGATGCAGACGATACGACGGTGAGCTGGACCTCCAGCGACTCGTCGATCGCCACGGTCAAAGACGGCGTCGTGACGCCGCTTAAGGCCGGTACCGCCACGATTACCGCCACCTGTGGCGACAAAACCGCGACCTGCGCCGTTATCGTAGCGGCAAAGACCATTGCAGGCGTTGCGGGTAGCAACGGAACGGACGTTAGCGTAAGCGCCGAGAACAATGTCGCTGCCGGCATTGCCCAGAACAACAGCATCTCTCTTGTGGTCGAGGAACCGACGGATCTTACCGATGCCGCCAATGCTACGATTTCCGGCCTTGAGCAGGGGGCTACCAAGGTTGCCGATAAGCTCGATATCAAGCTTCTCAAGGACGGCGAGGTTATCGAGGACTACGAAGGCATGTCCTTCATCGTCCGTGTCAAGATGACTGCCGCCATGAAGGCGCTCACCAACCTCAAGGTGCTCTACGTTGCCGAGGATGGTTCCACTCAGGCTATGGATACGTGGACCGAGGGCGACTACCTCTGCTTCCGCACGAGCCACTTCTCGACGTACGTGGTGACGGGCGAGGAGGCCAATGGTGAGCCGATTCAGCCTACGCAGCCCGTGACGCCGTCCCAGCCTAGTCAGCAGACGACGACTAAGGTGACCAAAAAGTCTGTTAAGGCTACTAAGGGCGCGCTTGCCAACACGGGCGACCAGGCCCTTGCTGTCGCCTTTATTATGGCCGTTGCCGGCGCTTCGCTGATTGCCTTCGCGCTTATGCGCAAACGTCTCGAGCGTTAGGGTACCCCACTCGTCACCCGCATCGACACGGTCTTCGACCGCCTGGAGCAGCTGAACTTCGAGTAGGGCTAACCTAATTCGACCGCTTGCGGATGCATTTCAACCTTTGGCGCCTTGCCCATCTTGGGTGAGGCGCTTTTTTATCGCCGCATCAGCCCCGGGTATAAAATGAAATCCGACTGCTGTTTCGATGAAGGGAGGCGTGTGCCCGGACGTACCAAGCGAGCCGCCATCGTCTCGCTTACGCTCATACTTCTTGTTGCCGTCTGTGCGGGCGCCCTGACGTATACCGTTCGAAGCAGCTCTTCCTCCCCGAATGAAGCCGACAAAGACCTCCCGGTACTCAAAATCGGCGTTACGGATAACGACCCCTATGTGTATGTCGATACCACGGGCGATTACGCCGGTATCGATATCGACATCGCCCGCGAGGCCTGCAAACGCGCAGGGATCAAGCCGCAATTTATCGACATATCTTGGAATGACCGTGATCGCCTACTCAAAAACGGCGATATCGATTGCCTGTGGTGCGACTATTCTCCCTGTTATCGCGAGGATAAGTATTACTGGACTGAGCCGTATTTGACCCTGACGGTTTCGGTCGCCGCCAAGAAAACGAGTGGCATCACGTCCTTGGCGCATCTCGATGGAAGCAAGACCATTGCGGTGATTGCGGGCTCGGTGAGCGAACGCCGATTGCTCGCAGGGGATCTGGATATCTCGCCGGACGTGCAAATCAAATCGTATGGTTCTGCCGAACTCTGCAAAGCCGCCCTCGCCAAAGGGTATGTCGACTGTTGGATGGCGGACGTTCAGTCGCTTGATCGACTCGTTGCCCAGTATCCTGGCGTTTATCGTGTGTTCGCCGACAACGTTATGACGGTTGACCTGGGCGTCGCGTTTGATGATAGCTATGAGGGGGAGTACGTCAAAAACCTCGATACCGCACTGTCCGACATGGATCGAGACGGCACGATAGAGCACATTGTGGACAATTACAAGGCAGGAGCGACGACAGGCGGGCGAGGAGCGGAATCATGACAAATGACGAGCGCCGCTTTCGCCGAAAGAGTTTAGCCGCAGTGGGCATCGGCATCGTGGCCAGCGTTGCCCTGCTGAGTCTGCTCTATATGGTTGGCACGCATCGCTGCCTTGATAAAACGCTTGGGTTCGGCCAGGAAACCATGGTGTTTTTAAAAAATGCCTGCGAAAAATATGACCGATATGAACAGGGAAGAAAAACCGAGGCGACGCACAATTTGGATGCGGCGCTCGAGTCGTTTGCGACGTTCTTGCCGCCTGATCGATTTGAAGTCAACGACGATCTGGTCGAGGAATATGTCCATACCGAGAGCCTTTCGGGAATGTTGGTCATGGACGCCGATGGTCATATGGTCGCCCATTACGATATCGACGGCCGCGATCCACTCATGCTGTGGCGAGAGGAGCTGGCCTGTTCGTCGATCGCATCGATGTATCGAGGGTCCAAAGTTTCCTACTCGACCGCTGTCGAGCGCCGCGGTGTCGACTTTGCCGTGAGTGCCGTTCCATACGGTGATGGGGTAGCGTTGGGGTATCGATCCCTTGCGGCTGAGCCCGCCGATGACTATTCATACACAATCGCCGACGTCCTTGTGAACAACACGTTCCATCAGAGTCCAACAGTGCTTGTGATGCGCGATGCGCAAATCGTTTCTTCAAACGATTCGACCGTCGATATAACCCTTGCCCGGCTTCTCGCCGATAGCGGAATTGACTGGAAAGACGAGGGCGTAACACGTATCGAATATCGGGGGACCACCTTATATGCCGTGCGTGCGGCATATAAGGACTACCGCCTGTTTGCGCTATATCCCAAATCTGAGGTCATGTCTGACAGGATTTCATTTGTCGCCGTCGGCGTCTTGGTGTGCCTTGCGTTTTGGGTCGTGGTACTGTTGGCTCGAAATATCGCTGACCACCGCAATTTGGTCGAAAAGGATAAACAGCTCGGCATTATCAATGCCATAAGCGCCATCTACGATTCGACCTTCCTTTTGCATCTTGACACCCTCGAGATCGAGGGAATCAATATGTCGCCGGCGATAGCGAAGATGTTTGCCGAGCATAGCGAGGCATATGACTTTATGGACACGGTCTGCCGGGATATCGTGAGCCCCGAAAGCCGCGAAGCGGTCGTGGGGCTCGTAGATATAAGTACGCTTCGTGAACGCATGGAGGGCGTACCGTACTTGGCTGCCGAGGTGCGAGATTGTCGAGGCACTTGGTACTCGCTACAGGTTGTCCCCCAGCATCGCGATGAGCAAGGCCGCCTGGATTCGGTCGTCGTGGCGACGCACAACATATCGATGGTCAAGCATGCCGAGGAGCTGTCATACCAAGATAAACTGACGGGGCTTCGCAACCGCAACTATCTGGAATCGCGTGGAGATAGCCTGGTAAACGAGGACTTGCCAGTGAGCGTGATTATGGTGGACTGTAATTATCTCAAGCGGACCAACGACATTTATGGTCACGAGATGGGGGATGAACTGCTGCGACGGACGGCGTCCGTGCTGCGGCGGGTGGCTGGTGCGGATTACCTGCCGATGCGCGTTGGCGGCGACGAGTTTTTGCTGGTTTGCCCCCATACTGACAACGAGTCTGCGCTCGGGCTGGAACAGGACCTTCGTCTCGGTCTTGCCGCGGTAAGCGATGAGACCCTGACGGTCAGCGCATCGATTGGCGTGGCGACCGTCGAGACGGCTGGAAATACGCTGGCCGATGTATATCGCGTCGCCGACCACAATATGTATCGTGAGAAGCGCATGGTCCACGTACAGGGTGCGGACTACTAATCTTGCCCCCACCAGTCCAAGCATCGTAGGATGTTGAATCGGTGCTTGCGATAATAAGTCGGTCCAGGCGGGGATAATAGACGTCTGAAATTTCTTTCTGAGAGGGGATCTCAATGATTAGTTTTGACTACAAGCCTCAGGGTGTATGCTCTCGCAATATTCACCTCAATCTCTCTGACGATGGCAGCAAGGTGCTGGGCGTCGAGTTTACTGGCGGCTGCGATGGCAACCTCAAGGCCATCTCCAGGCTGGTCGAGGGCGCTCCCGCCGATCGCGTAATCGAGGTTCTCGCCGGTAATACCTGCGGTATGAAAAAGACCTCTTGCGCCGATCAGCTTACGCGCGCTATCGAGGCCGCTCGCGCAGAGATCGCCTAATGAGCATCGCTGATCGCTTTAAGAATGGAATAACGCGTCGAGGTTTTGTGCTGGGTGGCGCCGCTACCGGTGCTGCTGCCGTACTGGCCGGTTGCTCGAAAAAAACGGGCACGAGTGATGACGCCGCTGGCGAGCCGCAGGTTATCAAGGACGATTCGAAGATTGTCTCGATCACTGATGAGTACGAAGCTGTTGATATCGATCTTGAGCCCGCAGCCTCGTGGACGCTGCCGCTGGGCACGCTGCTGTATTACTGCGATGGCGACTACGCTGCCGCGATGATGGCACCCGCATCTGCGTTGCACGCCAACACGCTCGGCGTGCTCAACCTGGGCGATGGCTCGCTCACCACGCTTATCGAGGACCCCGTCGAGGGCACCGGGTACGCGTTTTACGATGTCCGTGCCGGCGATGGCGTGTTTACGTGGGTTGAGATGAACTTTGCCAATTCATCGTGGAAGCTCTACGCTCAAAATCTGTCAGGAGCTTCGCTTGCCGGTGATGTGGTTGAACTCGACCGGGGCGGCAAGGACTACGATCCGCCGTTGTTCACGGCGTTCGGGTCATCGGTCGTCTGGTATAAGATGCCTTCGTCGAGTGGCAATAAAACGAGCAGCGATTCGTTCTGCTATCGCCGCTCGGTCGATGAGTCCAAGGCCGAGACAATTTGGAAATCGACGGGTCGCTTTGCATCCGCCCCGCGCGTGAGTGACGGCATCTTGACCATCTCTCCGCGCGTCCACAACGACGAGGGCGTCTACTACGGTATGACGGCAATCGATCTGACCGACGGCAACAACACCAAGCGTGCCCAGCTGGTTCTCCCCTCGTCGGTCTCGCCTTTCGAGGCCGTGTATATGGGCGATACCTTTGTGTTTTCCATCGAGGCGACCTATAGCGGCGTGGGCAGCCTGGGCAATATGGGCACGTATATCGGCAACGAGGGCGGGCCGTACCTTTTCCTGTCGCGCGAGCCGCTTGCGTGTGCTGCCGGCAAGAAAAATAAATACCTCGTTAAGGTCCAGGCATCGCATTTCCTAATCGATACCTCTGCCAAAACCTACGGCTCGCTGTTGTCGCCCGATCGTGCTTTGGAATATGGCGATTATCCTGCTACGGCGGGAAAATCGGACTCATTCCTTACCTATGCGACGGTGCGAAACAGCCAGGGTATACCCGAGACGGTTACCGCACGTCTATTCTCTCTTTGACCTTAGAGGGGTTAAAAAGGCGTCAACAGGGGAATAAGCGCGTTGTAATTGTGAGTACCGCCCGCCGAGCTGCCGTGCCATAGCGGCGCTCGGTGGGCTCAGGTGCGTTAAAATGGGCTTGTTCTTAGCTAATTGAGACAGGGGGGCCGTGTTATGGCTTCAGATGCAAAAAAGATTCTGTTGGTCGAGGATGAGAAGGCAATCCGTGACGCTGTCGCTGCCTATCTCGAGCGCGAGGGCTACTGGGTTGTGGGCGTCGGTGACGGTCAGTCCGCGATCGAGGAGTTCGAGAAGCATCAGTTCGACCTGGTTGTGCTCGACCTTATGCTCCCCAAGATTCCCGGCGAGCGCGTTTGCCGCACCATTCGCGATACCTCGGATGTCCCCATTATCATGCTGACGGCCAAGGGCGAGATCGAGGACCGTATTATCGGTCTCGAGCTCGGTGCCGACGATTATCTGATCAAACCGTTCTCGCCGCGCGAGCTTGTCGCCCGCGTCCGCGCTCTGTTCCGTCGTGCCCATCAGGCCGATGAGCCCGCCGTCGAGGTGCTCGACTTCGGTGATCTGGTCATCGACATCTCCGGCCACAAGATTCTGGTCGAGGGCAAGGAAGTCGATCTGACGGCTTCTGAGTTCAAGCTGCTCACCACGCTTGCCCGTCACCCTGGTCGCGTCTATAACCGCATGGAACTGGTCGAGAAGGTGCTCGGGTATGACTTCGAGGGTTACGAGCGCACCATCGACAGCCACGTTAAGAACCTCCGCGCCAAACTGGGCGACGACCCCAAGAAGCCCAAGTGGCTCTACACCGTCCACGGCGTCGGCTATCGTTTTGAGGCTCCGGCCAAGACCGATAAGTCGGACGAGAAATAAGGTAATCGCATATGACACCTGCGCGCTTTGAAATCGGACAAAAGCACAAGCAGGAGAGCGAGGCGGGTTCCAAGGCAAGTTGGAACACGCCTCGTTCCGATTCACGGCCGACGATGAGCTATCCCTCGCGTATGGCCCTGGCTTTTGCTTTGACATCGCTCATGACAGTATTGGTGCTGGTGGGCGTTGTCTCTGTTGTGTGGGGCACGGTCTTTTCGGATTACACACGCTCCAATATCGTCGAAATCGCAAATTCCGCTGCCGAGAAGTTGGCAACCTCATATGAGGAAAACGGCTCTTGGACCGCGGGGGAACTGCGCACGGTCGCAACGTCGAGTTTGGTTTCCGACGATCTGGGTATGCAGGTCGTCAATAAAAAGGGCGTGATCGTTTATGACGATTCCTGGCCCTCGGCAAGCGCCACCGCCGATGTACGCGAAAACCAGGCTACGACCGACGACACGAGCGGCAAGAGGGCATCGCATAGCCCGGTCTCGTCTGCTCCAACCGACTCCGATAGCGTTGCTAACGTCGAGATTGTAACGTCTTCCGGCGAGCATGTCGGACAGGTAAAGCTGTGGGCCATCGGTTCCGACGCGCTGCTCACCAAGGCGGACTCTGCGTTTAGGGAGAAGACCTTTAACGCCATGGCCCTCGCCGCGGTTGTTGCAATCTGCATTTCGGTCGTTATCGGATCGCTCGTGTCGCGCATGCTCACCAAGCCGATTCATCGCATCACCAGTACCGCAAAGCAAATCCGTGACGGCGACCTGTCGGCTCGCACGGGACTGCGCGGTGATGACGAGATCGATCAGCTGGGAGAGACCTTCGACGAGATGGCCACCTCACTCGAGAAAGATATGAAGCACGAGAAGCGCCTGACCTCTGATGTTGCCCACGAGCTGCGCACGCCGCTCATGGCCATGCTTGCAACGGTCGAGGCCATGCAAGACGGTGTGTATCCCACCGACGACGAACACCTGGAGACGGTCGCTTCCGAGACGCGTCGCCTGGCTCGTCTGGTGCAGCAGATGCTCGACCTATCGCGTATGGAAAACAGCACGGCTCCGCTCAATCTAGAACCGGTGGACATGGTTCCGTTCGTGCGATCGATTGTGAACGGCCAGGAGCGTCTGTTTGCCGACCGTGACCTTCGTCTTCGCTTTGCAGATGAAACCCAGGGGCACGACGATGTCGTCGAAGCCGATCCCGACATGATCACGCAATGCGTCATCAACCTCATGAGCAACGCCATGCGCTACACCCCCGAGGGCGGTTGGGTCGTGGTGTCGGTGCTCAGTGACCGCAAGCATGTCAGTATTGCCGTTTCGGATACCGGTATCGGTATTGCCAAGGACGATCTGTCGCGCATCTTCGGGCGGTTTTGGCGCGCCGATGCCAGCCGCGCCCGCGAAGCTGGCGGCCTGGGCGTTGGCCTCGCCGTGACCAAGCAGATCGTCGAGCGTCACCATGGCTACATATCCGTGGAGTCGGAGCTTGGAAAGGGTACGACTTTTACAATTCATCTGCCCCGCGAGCACACGGCGGACGCGGCATCTACTACAATGGAGCACTAGCTTTTCGCTATTCGGTGAAGGAGGGGCCGCGTCCCTGCCGCTCCGAGTTTGCGAAAACATGCGGGAAAGAACCCGCATTTCTGTCGTATTTAGGTAAGGAGTGACTCACGTGACAACGATGGAGCGTCGTCCGGATTCCCGTGGCAAGGTTCGTGATATTTATGATGCCGGTGAAAACCTGCTGATGGTCGCCACCGACCGCATTTCTGCGTTCGACTTCATTCTTCCCGACGAGATTCCGTTTAAGGGAGAGGTGCTCAATCGTATCTCGGCATTCTGGTTCGATAAGTTTGCCGACATCGTTCCCAACCATCTCGTTTCCATCGACCCGGCGGATTTCCCCGAGGAGTTTGCTGAGTATCGTGACTACCTCGCTGGCCGCGCCATGCTGGTTAAGAAGGCCCAGACGATTCCTATCGAGTGCATCGTCCGCGGCTATCTGACCGGTTCGGGCAAGAAGACCTATGACGAGAACGGCACCGTCTGCGGCATTCAGCTGCCTGAGGGTCTGACCGAGGCCTCCAAGCTTCCTGAGCCGCTGTTCACGCCGTCCACGAAGGCCGAGATCGGTGACCACGACGAGAACATCTCGTTCGAGCGTTGCTGCGAGATCGTGGGCGAGGACATCGCCACGCAGATTCGCGACCTTTCCCTCAAGATCTACAAGGCCGCTGCCGAGTACGCCGCGACCCGTGGCATCATCATCGCCGACACCAAGTTCGAGTTCGGTGTCATCGATGGCAAGGTTACGCTGATCGACGAGTGCCTCACGCCCGACTCCAGCCGTTTCTGGCCTGCCGCCAGCTACGAGGAGGGCAAGATTCAGCCCAGCTACGACAAGCAATTCGTCCGCAATTGGCTCAAGGCCAACTGGGATATGACGGGGGAGACCCCGCACCTGCCCGCCGAGGTCATCGATGGCACGTCCGAGCGCTATCGCGAGGCCTTCCAGATCATCACGGGCTCCCAGTTCACAAGCATGAAGGAGAACGCATAAGTGAGTACCCGTAGCGCCACGAACAAGCGCACGCAATCCCACGAGGTTACCGGGGTTGCGCGCAAGTCCGCCGCATCTGCTAAACCCGCCCGCCAGGCAGCGAGCTCCGTTCGCGTCGTGCCGGCTTCGTCTAAGGCACGCCGCAAAGAGCTCGAGAAGGGTGAAAACCTGGAAGGCCTTTCCAAGGAGGAGAAGCGCGCCCGCAAGGCCCAACAGCGTGCTCGCGAGGATCGTATCTACACGGTGTCGAATATTCTCCTCAAGCAGGACGAGGACTACACCAAGCGCCGTCGTATCTGGTGGGCCGTGCTCGCCATCGGTATGGTACTCGTCGTGGCAATTTGGGCTTCGCTCTACTTCGCTCCCGGCGGCACGGTGTCCAGTCCCGTCCAGATGGTCGGCATCGTTTTGTCCTATGTCATCATTTTGGGTGATTTTATCTACGACTTCGTTCGTATTCGTCCCCTGCGCAACATGTACCGCACGCAGGCCGAGGGCATGTCCGAGAACAAGCTCAACGCTCTTATCGAACGCTCGGCTGCCGAGGAGGACAAGAAGGACTCCAAGAAGAAGTAGCGTTTGTATCCATACATATCGCTAAGATATAAGGCGCGTCGTTTTTGCGGCGCGCCTTTTTACTGTTCTATAGATAGATGGAGTGGCACATGATTCGAACTGCCCTGACGGTCGAAGAGGCTCTGGGGGGCATGAAGGCCCTGGAGCCCAAGATTAAAAACTACGCGCGCCTGGTCGTCCGCAAGGGCGTAAACGTCAAGCCCGGCCAGGAGGTCGTCGTTCAGTCTCCGGTCGAGTGCGCGCCGTTTGCGCGCGTGGTGGTCGCGGAGGCCTATGCTGCCGGCGCCGGCCACGTGACGGTCATTTGGGCCGATGATGCCGTGACGAGGCTCACGTACGAGCATGTCGAGAAAAGCTATTTTGAGCAGACACCCGAGTGGAAGCGCATGCAGCTGGATTCCTTGGCTCAGGATGGTGCCTGCTTTGTCTTTATCGAGGGTGCGGATCCCGCGGCCCTCAAGGGCATCGATCCAGCCAAGCCGGCCGCGGCATCAAAGGCGAGGAATACGCAGTGCAAAGTTTTCCGCCGTGGACTGGATTACAACATCAATCCGTGGTGCATCGCCGGCGCTCCGGTCGTGGCTTGGGCGCGCGAGGTGTTCCCGGGAGACGCCGATGAGGTTGCAATCTATAAGCTGTGGAATGCGATTCTGCACACCGCTCGCGCCGATGGCCAGGACCCAGAGAGTGACTGGGAACTCCATGACGCCGCATTCGAAAAGAACCTGCGTTTCCTGAACGACAATCGTTTCGACTACCTGCATTACACCGCGGCAAATGGAACCGATCTGACGATTGGCATGACGAAAGGTCACGAGTGGGCCGGCGGCAAGGGCAAGACGCCCGATGGGCACCCCTTCTTCCCCAACATTCCCACCGAGGAAGTCTTCACTTCGCCCGATCGCATGCGCGCCGACGGTATCGTGTACTCGGCCATGCCGCTCATCCACCACGGCAATAAAGTCGACGATTTTTGGATTAAGTTCGAGGGCGGCCGCGTGGTGGACTACGACGCCCGCGTGGGCAAGGTAACGCTCGCAAGTATCATCGATACTGACGAGGGCGCTGCTCACCTGGGAGAGGTCGCGCTCATTTCCAAGAACACGCCGATCCGCGAAAGTGGTGTTCTGTTCTACGATACGCTCTATGACGAGAACGCTAGCTGCCATCTCGCGCTAGGTGTCGGTTTCCCCGAATGCATCGAGGGTGGGTACGACATGTCCAAGGAGGAGCTCCTGGAGCATGGTGTTAACGTCTCGAGCACGCACGTCGATTTTATGATCGGCACGGACGACATCGATATTACGGGCATTACGCCTGATGGACGTGAAGTTGTAATTTTCCAGAACGGCCAATGGAGTTGGGAATAGTCCCAGACCGTGGTACAATGCCACCCGCGGGCCGTTAGCTCAGCTGGCAGAGCAGGGGACTTTTAATCCCAAGGTCCAGGGTTCGAACCCCTGACGGCCCACCATAGAAAAGAAAGCGATCGACTCCGGTTGGTCGCTTTTTTGTTGCCGGTGCATGGGTTCGAACCCGTCGGGGCGCGGAGCGCCGCAGCGGCCGCCTGCGGAGCAGGCTGAACCCCAGACGGCCCACCCAAAGATTGTTGAGACGGTCAACTTCGGTTGGCCGTCTTTTTTGTTGCCGGTGCACGGGTTCGAACCCGTATCTATCTATATATAAGAACGCTTGGCGAACAAAATCTGCCTTTTACCGACGGGAAACAAATAGCTGATGCTTTTGGAGTAAAGTGGCGCTCCAGAGATGACCGATGCCTTAACACCTTTAAACCAGCTGGTCATCGCCAATATCAGAAGCTGCTGCTTCGAATACGGCCTCAGTGAAGCAACTGAGGGTTCTATTCATTTGTGAACAAAATATGGAGTGCTGGATTCCCGCCCACGGGGGCCCTCCGGTCTGGCAATATATCTCCTTGCCGCGCGGC
>JAPJOH010000049.1 GCA_030826265.1 Collinsella aerofaciens | reverse complement strand
TACCCTGGTAGGCGCCCGCCATGCCGGACTCCCAGCCGGTGACGGTGTAAGGCGTCAGGGGACCGGCCATGTCGATGTTCGGGATCTGGAAGCCACCGACCAGCAGCTGCACGCGCTTGCAGAAGATGCCCACGATGGCCAGCAGCGATGCCACCACGATGAGCGGGCTCGTGCGCAGCCTCGGCACGAAGCACACCACGGCGCAGAGGATGCAGCCCACGACCTCGGTCCAGAAGAACGGTGCGAGCGGCCCGGCGGTCAGCATGGCGACGACCTCCGCGCCCGAGGCGTTCGGGAAGCCGGCGGTCAGGAGGTCGCAGGCGAAGAAGTACAGGTCCACCAGCACGAACGCACCCAGCATCTTCGCCAGCTTCACGATGCTCGCCTGGTCGAGCTCGAGGTAGCCCGCCCGGCGCAGCGCGATGACCACCACGAGCACGAGCGAGGTGCCGCACACGAGCGCCGAGGACACGAACCACGGGGCCAGAAGCGCCGTGTACCACATCTCGTGGCTCTGCTGCAGGCCGAAGATCCAGGCCGTCACCGAGTGCACCAGGATGGCGCACGCAAGCGCGACCACGCTGATGGCGCGCAGCGACCTCTCGGACCCCTTGCCGCCCTCGAAGCGCAGCGTGGCCCACAGGTACGCGATGGAAAGGACGAGGTAGGTGCCCAGCACGACGATGTCCCACATGAGCGGCGAGCCGAGGTTCGAGTACGCGAACAGCTCCCACAATCGCGCCGGGTGCCCCAGGTCCACCACCACGAAGGCGATGGCGAGCACCGTGCAGCAGATGGACGTCCACACAGCCACCTTCGAGATGCCGCCGAAGCCCTTCATACCGAACGCGCGCGGCACCGATGAGATGATGAGGCCGCCAGCCGACAGGCCCACCAGGAACATGAACAGGGTGATGTAGAGCCCCCACGAGTCGAAGTTGCGCATCCCCGTCTGCACGAGGCCGCCGGAGAGCTGCACGACCCACAGGGCGAGGCCCGCGACGGTCACGACGGCAGCGACCGCGATGCCGATATTGATTCCCCTGCCCCCGAATTTGGCAGCAGGGACCTTGGGCGACGAAGCTCTAGGCGATGGTGTCGCCGAAATATCCTCGGTCATGATAGTTCTCCTTCCAAGCTAAACGAGGTAGTAAACGGACGGTTCCGTTCCGCGCTCCGGCAGCAATTGCTGGTATCCGCGTTCGCGAATAAGGCGAGAGACGTCAGAGTCAGGATCGTTTAAATCCCCGAAATGCCGAGCACGGGCAGAGCAAGCCTCAACGCATGCAGGCGCTAACCCCTTAGCAAGCCGATGCCAGCACATGGTGCATTTTTCTACAACATGTTTCTGATGCCCAGGCACATCGGAGTCTCCGACGGAGAATTCAAGATGATACCTCGGCTCTTCCCAGTTGAACGAGCGCACACCCGTGTAAGGGCAGGCCGCCATGCACATACGACAACCGATACACTTGTCATAGTCTTGACGCACGACTCCCGTTTCCTCATCCTTGTAAGTCGCCCCTACCGGACACACCTTCACGCACGCAGGGTTTTCGCAATGCTGACAGGCAAGCGTTATGTTGTACATTTCAAGATTCGGGTACATCCCTGAAGGTGCATCCATGTGATTGCCGCCGACCGTCATCACCCGGTTCCACCAATTGAAGTTAGGAAGATTATTTTCTATCTTGCAAGCGACTGCACATGAATTGCATGCTATGCAACGCTTAGTATCTATCGTCATTCCGAGCCGTTCTTTTACCACAGTGCTCACCCCTCATTCCAGACACGAATCTCGACCAGATTGTCGAAATAGCTCTCATTCACCCCAACTGGATCGTAGACCGAAGTCAGCAATTCCGACCACGATCCGGCTTTGAATTGGTTTTGCTGCCAGCTTTTCGGGTACACCGTACATCCGGGACGAACGGCATCGTTAAGGATGGCTTTCGCAACGCAGTGGCCGCGATCGTTGTACACTTCCACATAGTCGCCATCTGCTATATTGCGCTCGCCAGCATCGACGGGATTCATTTTGATAGTCGGCTCGGGGTCGAGCTCGCGCAGGTACTGGTTGTCAGACCACATGGAATGCACGCGGAATCTTGGACGTTCGCTCAAAAGAATGAGCTTGTATTTATCCCAGGCAGGACTTCCTTGGTACGCCTCAGTCGGATTGAAATACCGCGGCAAGTGTTCGCGTTCAACATCGAATTCTTGCCCCATATCAAACTGAACGGTCGGATTCTCTACATAGAACTCCATTCGCCCAGAAGGAGTTTTGAATTCGGCATTCTCCCACGGTATCCAAGGCTTGCTTGGATACCAATACATGTCTTCGTTCTTTTTCACGTTTTCCCAGGTTATACCTAGCTTTTCCAAAGCCGGCGTATTGATGACCTGTGCCATGTATTGGTCATCGGAAAGAGAAAGCAAGTCAGGATGGCCCATCTTTTCGGCAAATAGGCGAAGGATATCCAAGTCAGACTTCGACTCGTACAAAGGATCAATCGCTTTTTCACTATAGATAAAGCATTGCGTGGCCGAAATGGCAATCACATCTTGTTGCTCGAACCAATGCGCAGCTGGAAGAACGATGTCGGCATACTTGACCGTATCGGTAAACGTATAATCGGCAACGACGAGAAAATCGAGATTTCCTACAATATCGCGTAGGTATTCATTAGTGTTTACTTGATTGCAAACGGGGTTCCCTGAATAAACGTAGAGCGACTTAATAGGATAATCCTGTCCTTTATACTTACCAGTACGCATTATTTCGGGCAAAAACAGCGCCGATATCATGGGATATTTTGCAGCCGTCATGCCCTTTACCAAAGCATTGATGCCCCAACAGGGTTTAAAATCACCAATACCGGTACCCGCACCCGGATAACCTATTTGCCCCGTTAAAGCCGCCATGGTTATATTGGCATGGGCGGCGTGCACGCCATTCGTGTATGAGTTGGATCCCCAGCCGAGTCGATGAATGCACGGACCATCCACCGCCATATGGGCCAGTTCGATAATAGTATCAGCGGGGATATCGCATATCTTCGAGGCCGCTTCCGGTGAATAGTCCATGATATCGGCAACGAGAAGATCGTATGCGGTACGACAAGTGACCCCGTTAAAGTTATACGTTCCGCTTAGCCTGGGGTCCTTGGCATCATCAGCTCCGACCGGCTTTCCGTCGAATTCGAGCACCGCCGGCTGGTCTACAATCTTCGTTATCGTCGAACCCTGGCCAACAGCGGCGCCCTTGTTAGAACTTGAGGCGGCCGAAACCTGCTCTCTGCTTACCTCGATAACAGTCGGCTCCACCCCAAGATCACTCATGCGAAGGAATTTCCCTGTATCTTCTCTGACTAGAAACGGAGCGCACGTGTGCTCCTTGAGAAACGGCCTGTTCTCAAGCTCCTCACTCACCATCACATACATCATAGACAACGCGAGCGCAGCATCGGTTGCTGGCTGTATCGGCACCCATTTGTCTGCTTTAGCAGCTAATTGCGTTAAAACTGGATCGATAACCACCAGCTTCGTACCTGATTCTTGAGCTTCCGCTATGAAATGCCAATCGTGCATCTGGGCATCTGTGATATTGGCTCCCCAGACAAATAGCGTTTTAGCATTCTTGAAGTCCGAAGGATCATTAAGAACCCAATCGCCCAGGCTGCCTACAACGCGATTGACGCCACGCGTATTTGCCTGATCACGAGCAATCTTGATCTGCGTTGCATTGATCTTATTGAAGAAAACATTGAACATGGGAGAAGCAACGCCGCTGATCGTTCCCATATTGCCCGATCCTCGCGTGTAAGCAATTGCCTGGTCGCCGTACTTCTCTCGTATCGCCTGCCATTTTTCAGCAATTTCAGTCACAGCTTCATCCCAGCTGATGCGCTCCCACTCTCCCGCGCCTCGATCTCCGACACGCCTCAAGGGATATTGGATCCTGTTCGGACCGTAAACGTTGTAGGGGTGACTTAAACCACGCAGACAAATCCTATCGATCTCGCCGTTCGGAAAGGAATTGAATTTGCGCTTTGAAGTCTTTACGATTTTGTTATCGCGAACATGGACGTTGAGCTTGCAAGTGCCAGAGCAATTGCCGCGGCAGACTCCGCAGAATACATGTTCGCTCTTCGTTTCATCCTGACCTGACTCGTAATTTGCCGCCAAGGCCTGGAGCGACGGCGTTGCGGCGGTACCGACCGCGGCCAGACCGGCCGCAACGGCAGTCGTCTTGAGAAAGCTTCGGCGCGTGAACCCAGAATGTGGGCGTTCGTTTCCTGACATATCTCCTCCTCAAAGATCATCAGGATACCCTGGAGAAAGCTGCTCGGGAAAACGTAGTGCGCACCTCCGCTCCCCTCGCTTGGCCTTCGGGATACCCCCTTGTTAATCCTCGTATTGGCCAATCTCGATATTGTCACATTATCACAATGTCTTGCGACAATCAATAGAATAAACTATGCCGGATCGGAGATAGAAGGAGATAGAAGGGTCATCTACGATGTGCTAGCCGAACGCCTTCATGCGAACTTTGGCGCCGAAAAGGATGCGGTCGGCCAATGCATCGGCTTCCTCGCCGAAGCCCGAGCATACCGCCTGCTCCGCCGCACGCCGCAGCGCATCGGGCAGCTCATGTCGCAAGCGCGCACGCTCGTCCGCAGCCTGCCAAGCTGGCTGCCTCAGCTCTTTCGCAAGCAGGTCGAAGTCGTCGGCATTCACCTTGTCGATATTCAGGTGTTCCCCCACGCGCAGGCCCATGCTGCGACTCAGTTTGGCTCCGCACCGACCGTCGTACACCGCTGTCGACACAAGATCATAGGCCGGAACAAAGCGCACGGAGTTGGAGCCAGTCCAGGCAAGCGAATAGTTTTTAAGATGCGCGCCGCAATTGCTGATCAAATAGTTGTACAGCATCAAGCTGGTGCTGGGAATAACCGAGCTGTTTCCGTCGCGCACGAACGATCGCGCCAAAGTCACCTGCCGAGAGTATTCGATTCATACCGCGTTCCCGTTCGGGATGAACCCAGCGACTTGAGAACACTATTACCGATCGGGAACGGTCAAGAGGTTTTCGCGCTGTTGTTCCCGATCGGTAACGGCACGTCGGGCGGGCGCGCGCCTAGTGCGCGAGTTTCTTGTTTGCCAGTCGGGCGGCCACCATGGCGATGATGTCGTCGTCGGCGAGGCCGGCGTTGGCGCAGGCGCGGATCATGTCGTCCACCAGCAGCTCCACCGGGCTGTTCGCAGCCAGGTCGGCGCCCACGGAATGGCGCTCGGCCACGAATGTTCCCCTGCCCTTGCGGGTGGAGATATAGCCCTCGCGCTCGAGGTCCATGTAGGCTCGGTTCACCGTGTTGTAGCTGATGTCCAGGTCCACGGCCAGCGCGCGCACCGTGGGCAGGCGGTCGCCCGGAACGTAGGCGCCCGAGCCTATGAGATAGGCGATGCGGTTCTTCACCTGTATCCATACGGGCAGGCCGCTGCTGTAATCTATTTCGAACGACTCAAGCGGGCTCATGGGGCTTTCTCTCACGGTGTCGGTTAGCTTTCATCATAACAAAACCACGTTGCCGCAGGTTGCAGGCCTTGCAACGTTCGCGCAATCCCCGCAACGGGAGTGCCGCGGGCGAACGATCCGTACGAGAGACGCCCCTCGGGTAAACGGTTCAATC
>JAPJOH010000048.1 GCA_030826265.1 Collinsella aerofaciens | reverse complement strand
ATGCCGACGGCTGGCGGTCGCCTGCTGGAATTTGCGCAAGATTATTGACAGTACCCAGTTATCGTTTTCCACGGGTTAACCCCCTACAAGGCGTTTTTAATATAGTCATTACCCTGTCATTTACCTAGTCATCTTCTTTTGGGCTTATGGGAAGTGGCGAACGAAACCCCAGGTCAAAGCCTTGTATTTTGAGTAGCAGCCATAATTGTCTCATTTGTTGTCATTTTTGGCAGTAGACAAATAGCCTCAGATCAATAAAGTGATCCTTAGCACTGACAGAGAGTTAGCTTGCTAAAAGATGATTTGACGGGTAGACAATAGCCTGATGAGCCATCTAAAATAGCAAGCGAGAGAGCAGGATTGCGAATCAGCTGACAAAGAGAGGCGGCGCTTCGCAATCAACGAGGAGAAGAGGATCGCCGACGCGCCCGAGGCCCCCGCCTCGCGCGCGTATAGGTGCATATAGCACCAGAGGTGATCGCGAGCAGCAGAGGAGGCACAAATGAGGAAATCGGTCATGGGGGTCTCGCTGAAAAGAGAATTTTCGGCCGAAGCCTTCTAGCCTTTACTCTTGCAGCCACGTTGGCTTTTCCGGCAGCGAGTCTTTCTTTCGTTGCCCAGGCCTTTGCCGACGACCCTTCGAATGGTGATGCGGCAGAAGCACCTGCCGCTCCTGTAGTCGACCCGATCAAACACGGCGACGTTCACGGCATCGATTTCATGACCCCCACGGCTGAAGATGGCCTGTGGGATCTCTTTCGCGTGGAAAACGGCGCAGGGAAGACCATCTATATAGAGGTTGAGAAAGATGGCACAACCATTGCGCCGCGTTTCGCCTACGCTATTCCCGAGACGCAGGATACCGATCCCGAGGCAAAGGATGCCGACACTTCCGCGCCTGACTACGCCGGCGATGCCAACTCCTCTCGCATCGCCCAAATTGTCGCGCTGAAGATCGCCCAGCCGGTTCCGGCGGCTCAGGATGTCGAGGCCCCGGCCCCGGCACCACAATCGCTGCAGGACGTGTTTGGCGACCCGAACAATTTCCCTACCTATACCGTGAAACTGTTCGACGCGAAGCGCGGCGGTGATCCGCTGTACGCGGGCACTATTTGCCCCATCTACGCGAAGCTTGTCAACGACCCCGCCGTGCCGAGCGAGGATGAGTGGAAGGTGCTCGGCATCCGCACGATCGATCCCGACATTGACAAGTTCGCGGAAACGGTCGGCGCTGGTGCCAGCTACTACAAGAACCTCACGGGCGACACCCCCATCGTATTCCAAAGCACGGAGACGACCGAAGCCGGTGAGCCCAAAGTCGAGGTGCAAGATGCCGCCTCCGGCAAGCGCCTCGTCGTCACCTACAACCAGGTTGAAGCCGACGCTATCTCCGGCGCTGTCAAGTACGTCGATGTCGATGGCAACATCATCGATACGGAAATCGTGGAAAACCTCGGCGCGGGCAAAGAGGTTGCTATCAAGAAGTCTTTCTTCAAGACGACCACTGACGAGGCCGGCCAGGAGACCACGCATTATTATCGCGTCATCCAGCGCCTCACTGGCTCCACCGTCATGCTGACGCCCGAGCAGGCCACGAAGCAGATTCGCGTTATGGAAGTGAAGAACACTAAAGCCGGCGCTTATCAGGTCACCATTAATTATGTGGACGATAACGGCAATACGCTGTGGACCGACAGCGTAGATGTGAAGGGCAAGGGCTACCAGTACACCCTGCCGAACTCCTTCTCGATGAGCGCCGTCACGAATGCAGCGGATGCGCCTACTACCGACCGCGACAAGGGACAGTGGGGCATCAACTACTACATGCTGGATTCTTGGATCCTTGAAACCAATGCGACGGACGACAATGCGGCCATCGGGGCCCGCTCGACGGAGTCCCAGCAGGGCAATCCCGTTGTCGCCTTCGAAGCAGGCGAGTATCCGGCTGGCCGCACGGTGACGGCGAAGTACGTCTCGCAGGCCACTACGAAGAAGGTCAACCTCACCGTGATGGAAATCAACGGTGAGACGGGTGCTCTTATCGATAAGATCCACTACGAAGTCACTCCGGAGCAGACGGCCACCTATACCCCGGCTCCGAAGGACGGTCTGGTGCCGTGGTCCGGCAATATGGAGCCCATCACCTATGCCTGGGAAGACCTGGAGAAGGGCACGGATGTGCTTCAGTACGTCTATTATGTGCCGAAGGATTACACGCCGGGCGACACCTACGACATCACCGTACAGTACATGAACATCGCCAACAGCCAGATTCTCCGCAGCGAGACCATCACGATCGATCCCGAAACGAACGACTTCGTGAACATCCTCGGCGAGGAGCGCTTCTCGCTGGGCGACGACACCTACGTGCGCTTGGCGGGTCAGGAAACGGCCATCCGCCACGCCTACTTCTCGCCGGCGCGTACCTACACCATTTACTACCGCGATGTGAACGACGAGCTTAGCTCGCAGATCACCATCCGCCGCACGCAGATCATCGACACCGAACGGGTGGTGACGGTTCCGGGCACCACGGTGATGACCGCCGCGCCGGTCGCCGCCGCAGCCCCCGCTGCCGCGCCGGCCGATGCTGCGGCGCCTGCAACGGTTGACGCCGGCGTAGGCACGGGCGACGCCGCCGCGGTCATCAACGACGACGACAACCCGCTGGCGACGCTCGGCGGCCAGGACACTGGTACTGAGCGTGCAATCGTCGATGACGAGAACCCGCTGTATTCCGGCCTCGCCCAAGACGTGGCGATATCCGGCTCGGGCATGGCGCTGGCCGTGGCCACGGGCGCTGTCGTTCTCGTAGCCGCCGGCCTCGGCCTTTACTGGTGGATGCGCCGCCGCAAAAAGAATGAGCAAACCGCAACCGATTCGATGAACGCTTAAAGGGAGGAGGACGACATGACCAAGCTGCTGCAGAACAAATCGATCATCAAATTCTTGGGAATCGCCTTGTCGATCCTACTGATCGTCGCCCTTGTCCCCCAAATCAACATCGCCTACGGCTCCAAAGACGACGTCCTAGCCGACACGGGCACGGAAGAATCTGCCGAAGGTACGAATGATTTGGAAGGAACGGAAAATACTGAAGGTGAAGAGGAGGGTGGTCTCTCAGGCGAAAACGCCTTAGAGGGTGCAACCCTCGATGGAGAAGAGCCGCCTGCAGACGAAGAGGCCGGGATCATGGCGACGGCGCTCCCCGAGGAGAATCCCGAGGCAGTTGCCGAAACTCCTGTGGAGACGACGTCCAAGGGGTTGGCCAACAACACGGATAATCAAATCATTGATGGCGACGTAACCAACACCTCCAGCCCTCTGACCTTCAGTGGGAATGGAACCTATACTCTCACCGTCAACGGCACGCTTCGCAGCGATATCCGGGTGACCGGTGGCGCCACGCTTACCATCAACGGCGCTGGGAAAATCATCGGTACAGGTACCAGTTCTGTCATATCTATACTTGGCTTTAATAGCAAGGTCATTCTCGGTACAGAAAACGGTGCGGGGCCAACTGTTACAGGAGGCAAAGGATCGGCGAGTCCTGGTGGCTTCAACAACGGCGCAGGCACGGTAGGTGGCGGCGTTTTCGTGAACGACGGAGCTAGCTTCATCATGCACAGTGGTGCCATCACCAAGAATGAAGCGGGAGCTGGTGGCGGTGTATTCGTGTGGAATGGTTGTCATTTCGAGATGACGGGTGGTGAGATCTCTAGTAACAAAGCAAAAGACCCCGATAAAACTGATGACTCCGATGGCCCTTTGCGTGCTCATGAAGGCGGAGGAATATTTACTGACGCAAAAGACACCAAGATAACTGGCGGCTCCATCATTAACAATGAAACAGAGACTACTACCGACTGGGGTGGCGGTGGCATTTATATCAACAACAATGGCACCTTGATGATCCCTTCTGCCCTCATTACGAATAACAGCGCCGCCGGTCTTGGTGGAGGTGTCGCTGGCTGTCCTCATGCGAAGATTATTATTGGAGAAAAGGAGACAACCAGCGCTGGTCAGTTGGAAAGCAGCGCTGCCGTGTTCAAGAACACTGCTTCTGGAACAAGCTATCCTTTGAATACGGTGCTGCGTTTCAATGTTCCTGCGTCTGTTGTTTCTTCGGGCAAGAATGTTCCCTCGGGCGACTTCTTCCTTACTGGTATGGGCGAAGGCGAAATTGCCAAATTGCTAAACGGAGAGAATCCTGGCAACGTAGTCGATGGTAAGCTTACCTACGGATGGAGCACAAAATATACCCTTGAAAACAAGGACTATGCGAGCAAGTCTTTTAAGGTTAACCTCGCGCAAGACTATTACTGCACTCTCGCGAGCTATGTCTCTGCGGATAATACTCTCGTGCGTGGGGATGGAGAAACTCTTGCTTGGCGGGGGTTCGAGGTTGGCATGCCTCCCGTGAACGGTAGAGTGGTGAGCGATACTGGATTGTGGTCAAGAGAAATTGGTATTCCTATTGGTCAGAGCTATGAATCCCATGATGCTACCCTTTGCCTAACTAACACCGCCACTGCCGATGGTGCGAACATAGCTCGAAGCGTCATCATAACGGGGAATAAGAGCGGAACTCACGGCGGTGGTATCGCCTGCAATGGCGCGATCAAGTTCGGAAAGTTCGACACAGAAGAAAAAACCACGGTGAACCCTTATACGATCTCGCTGACGAAGAAGATTGTTAACAGCCTAGGCGATCTTCTAGACACTGATTCCGATGACGTTTTCCGTTTCGAACTAACTGACAAAGAAACTAATGAGAAGTACGAGGGATACACTGAGAACGGCAATCTGCAATTTGCATTACCTGGTTTCGATGCCGAAGGAGAGAAAACGAAGACCTTCTCTCTGAAAGAGTGCTTAACCGGTGAACAAAAAGAAGCGGGATTTGTGTCCTCTATTCCCGACGGCATCGATGTTCATGTCAGTCTGAATGTCGAAAAAGAGGTGGCTAGCTACGAAGAAAAGGACAACAACGTTCTCCTGACTTCCACTACCTATACCACCAAGGTCAGCTCGGTGCAGATTGGCAATCAATCGGGCGACGATGCTGCGACAGTTACGAATACGCTGAACTTGAAGACGTCTGTGAACATTCCGGTGACGAAGATCGCTGATGGCATCGCGGCTGGCAGCTTTGCGTTCGGATTCAAGAAGATCGATAACATTGATGATGTTGTCAACGATCCGAGCAATCCTACGGAGCTTAAGCAGGCTAACAGCCTTGTCAGCATTGCTACAGCGGAGGGTGCAACCGTTAAGGAAACCGGGCAACTTGCAGAGTCAACAAAGCAGAAGGTTGAAGGTACGGTTTCCTTCGATACTGAAGAGTACACTGCACCGGGAACTTACTGGTATGCCATTGCTGAACAAAACGGGGGTACCCAAAACGTTGACAGCGGCGTGGATTACGATGGTACCACTTATCTTGTGAAGGTTGATGTAACGCTGTCCCCGGATAAGCGTAGCCTAGAAACGAGCCCGACTATCTACAAGGCGCCCGCCGGTGCAACCGCTCTCGAAAATGCGACGGAAGCTGGTATCAAGTTCGAAAACGTTGCCATGGAATATGCTGGGTTCAATCTGGGGCTGACGAAGCAGATTCTGACAACTCTTGACGAGAGCCTTCAGCTTAATGGGAAGACCTTCAACTTCGCGCTCTACGACGGTGAATCCAAAGTGGCTGAGGGAACGACAGGCCCAGATGGCAACCTCTCATTAGGAATTATTAACGATTCCGCTGACGAACCCTATGCGAAGAAAACCTTCGCTGACGGTACCAAGACAAGGGATTTCACTTTTACACTGAAGGAAGCTGTCCCCGAAGGCTCCAGCGACGATTTCCTTACTACTATTCCTGATGCTACCGTGGAGGTAACGCTGACCGCCGCGGGCAGCCGTGTCGTGTCTGAAAATGGCCACACGGTGTATAAAGTGGAGCCCACTGAGTATTGCGGCATCCTCGGGTGGTGATTCCGCAATGCGTCAGTGCGCAAATCC
>JAPJOH010000047.1 GCA_030826265.1 Collinsella aerofaciens | reverse complement strand
GGCCCGATTTTGCCTCTTGACAATGTCCTGCTCATATTAAAAGGAACGTCCCTATGTGCCGGGCTTGGGCTACCATGGTGGCACCCTAGCGAAAGGACGATGTATGGCACATGTCGATGATCAGCGCGTGGCGCGCGTGCTCGATGCGCTCGAGGCTCAGCACCCCGGTGCGCAGCTGCTCGTAAACGACCCGTGGTCGATCTATTACCTGACCGGCTTTTATGCCGATATGTTCGAGCGTTTTTGCGGCGTACTACTCGCGCGCGGTGCCGAGCCGGTGATCCTAGTCAACGCCCTTCATCAGTTGCCCGAGTATGACAATGCCCGCGTCGCGTACCACACCGATACCGACGTCGTGGCCGACGCCATCGTTCGCGAGGTCGATCCGACCAAACCGCTCGGCATCGACACCGTTATGCGCTCCGGCTTTTTGATGCCCCTTATGGAGCGTCACGCCGCGAGCGAGTTCTTCCTAGGCGACTTTGCCGTCACTGCCGCACGCACCTACAAAGACGCTACCGAGCAGGAGCTTATGCGAGCGTCCTCTGCCGCCAACGACGCCGTGATGGCCGATACCATCAAGCTCGTCCATGAAGGCGTGACGGAGCGCGAAATTGCCGATCAGATGCTCGGCCTATATCGCAAGCACGGCTGCGAGGGCTTTAGCTTTCCGCCCATCGTGAGCTTTGGCGCCAACGCCGGCGACCCGCACCACGAGCCCGACGATACGGTACTCAAGCGCGGCGACGTGGTGCTATTCGACATTGGCGGACGCCATCGCAACTACTGCTCGGACATGACACGCACGTTCTTTTGGGGCGAGCCGGACGAGGAGACGGCGCGCATCTACGACATCGTGCGCCGTGCCAACGAGGCCGCCGAGGCGCTCATCGCACCGGGCGTGCGCATGTGCGACCTGGACCGTGCCGCGCGCGACGTGATTGAGGACGCAGGCTACGGCAAATACTTTACGCATCGCCTGGGCCACTCGATCGGTCTGCAGGACCACGAGCCAGGCGACGTCTCGCTCGTCAACGAGCAGGTCGTTGAACCGGGCATGACGTTCTCCATCGAACCGGGCATCTACCTCCCCGGCCGCACCGGAGTCCGCATCGAGGACCTAGCCCTAGTGACAGAGAACGGCGTCGAGATTCTCAACGCCTACCCCCACGATCCGCTCCGCCTAGGCTAACCTCATCCCCAAGTCCCCAAACTAAGTTGCGGTGAAATACGAACTGCTTAAGGCTTCTAGCCCATAAAATAGTCCCTATTTCACCGCAACTGCCGAGGGGACCAGGGTAGTCAAAAATGCCCCGTCCCAAATTAGCTGCCCTGCAGTCAAACGAAAGGCCTCCCGATTCCCCGACGAGAACCGGGAGGCCTTCTTATGTCCTAGAGCCCTAAGGCTCTAAGTTCGCAGCCTTACTCCGTGCGATGGCGCAGCTTTTCGATCGCAGCGGCAATCAGCGCCAGCAGGCCGGTTCCGCCAAGCGCCGCGACGGTCACGGCAGTGTTGTCGCCCGTCTCGGCCAGGCTTCCCTTAGCGGCCTTCTTGCCATTCTTCTTGCCCGAAGGATGTTTGGCATCGGGCTTGGCACCGTTATCCTTGCCGCCTGTCGGTTCCTGTACAACAACAGGCTCAACAACCTCGACGGTCACCGAAGCGGTGAGCTGTTGAGGCGCTGGCGCAGTGCCATCCTCGGCAAGCGTCGCAATCGCCGCGGCGTCACCGTCAACGGGCATCGTCGCGGTAATGACGACGGTTCCGTTCTTGAGGGCCTTGACTTTACCGTTCTCGACCGTAGCGATCGTCGGGTCGGACGAGGTCCACGTCACGTTACCACGCAGCAGCGCGCCATCGGCCGCATTGCTCGCCGCGGCAGCAAGGTCAATTTCCTTGCCGCGCTCTACCTTGAGCACGGTTTCGGCAGTCGTGGCCTTGCCGTTTTGGTCAACGATAACGAGGCCCTTGGCCGCCGGGCGCGGCTTAACGCGTACCATGCAGCTGACTGTAAGCTCCGTACCGCGAACCTTACCGCCCACGGTCACGTCATCGGCACCCCAATCCAGTGCGGGGACATTCTCCCAATCGACATCGTAGTCTTCCTGGCTGTAGTCCTTCATCATCACGGAGACCTTCTTGGGCAGCGCCTTCAGCACATCGGCGGCAGAGCTTGCCTCAAACACCTCAACGGGAGCGAACGTCGCAGGCCTCACGGGAATCTCGCTTGCCGGCGTCTCGACGACCAGCTTGCAGGTCGCCTTGAGCGCCGCGCCCTCGACGGACCCCTCGATCGTGTACTCGCCAACGGCGGCAAGATGCTTGTCCAGGCCATCCGTATTCCACGTGACCGCGGCCTCGTCCGTGTGACCATCGGAATAGGTCACGGTGACCTTCTTGGGCAGCTGCCCCGTCACGGTGTCGGCCTTGGCATCGCGCTCAACCGTGATCTGCGGCACCTCGGCAACCTTGTTAATCGTCGTCGTGGAGGTGACGACAACTTCGACCGGCAAGTTGCCATTCTTCGTGACGCCCTTGGCAACGACACTGCTGCCGTACGTGGCGGCCGCGGCAGGAACCTCAGTCCAAGTGATCTCGGACTCCGCCGTCGTCTTGCCGTCCTTCATGCGAACGGTCGCCTTCACGCCCTTGAGCGCATCACGCACAGCGTCGGCCGATGCGCCCTCGGGAACGGAAATTCCGGCAATAGGCTCAACGGACGCCGGAATCTCGGCATCGCTCTTCACGACCGTAATCGTGCACTCTGCCTTTTGATCGGTACCGGCAACCTTGCCCTTGACCGTGACCTCGCCCTCCTTGGCAAAGTCCTTGTCGGATAGACCCTTCGTGTCCCACTTCACGTCGACATCGGACTCAGTATCATCCGAGTAAATCGCCGTGACCGTGGCGGGCAGCTTGGCCAAAACGTCGTCCGCCTTGGTGCCGCGCACGACCACAATGTCTTCAGCGACATCGATGTCGACAATATGCGCGGTTACCTTGACCTTCACCTTTACGGTCATACCGTTGTCCGTTAGACCCGTGACCTCAAACTCGGTGCCGGCACGGCCCAGGCTGTCGACCTGAGACCACTTAACGGACGTCTCTTTCTTGGTCTTGCCGTCCTTCATGACCACCGTCACCTTGGACGGCAGTTTATCCATAAGGTCGCTGACCTTGGCATTGTCCGCAATCTCAACAACATCGATCGGCTCGACGTGGTCGGGCGTCTGGGCATCCTGATCCACCACGGTCACATTGCAGGTTACCTTGGCGCCGTTGAGCTTAACCGTACCCGTGATCTCCACGGTGCCGGTTCCTCTGAGCAGCTCGTCCGTGACGTTAGAAAGATCCCACACGTCAATGTCGAGCAAATCGGTCGAGCCGTCGGAGTAAGTCGCCACAACCTGCTTGGGCATCTGGGCGTACAGATCCTGCTTGGACGTACCACTGGCAACGCTAAACGACTTGGCCTCGAGCTTGGTGATGGTTCGCGGCGCCTCGGAGACGTTGACGTACACGATAGCGTTGACGTTGTCGACATCCTTGAGCTTGCCGACGAGTTTATACGTACCCTTCTTGGCGAGCGGCTTGGAGAGGTCGATGCCGTCGGTGTCGGTCCACTTTTCGATCTCGATGCCGCCTAAACTGCCCCGAGTATCCCGCGCTGAGCCATCCGAGAAATATACGGACACGGCATCTGGCAGCTCCAGCATCGATCCGACCGTGGTGTTGACCACGACCGCCTCGGGCTGCAGTGCAACCTTCTTTGCCTTCTTATCGGCAACCGTCACCTTGGCAGTCACGTTGCCGTTCTCATCCACACCGACCTTCTGGCCGTCATCGTCAAGCAGCGCCATAACAGCAGCGGCATTAAAGCCGACCACATGGCCCGTCGCATAGAACGTGCCAGGCCGCTCGTACTTCTCGGGCGCAATCGGATCCCAATCAATAGCCGCCGTCGAAACGGAGCCGTCGCTCATCTCGACCGCCATCTTGGAAGGCATGGCAGGCGCAGTGCCCGCCTTGGTGGTCACTGCGGTCTCGCCGTTATCGATTGCCTTCTCAACGCCTTGGATAACGATCTTGGTCTGAACAGTGAGACCGGTGTTAGTGCCGTCACCGTATCCGTCGAGGCCGCTTGCAAACAGCGTGCCAGACACCGTCGTGACCTGACCCGACTCTCCGGTATAAACCGAGGGACGAACGTAATCCCATTGAACCTGGGCATTATGAGTTTTGCCGTCACTCGTGGCAACCGAGACATTCCACGGCAGCTCGGGGAAAACACCGCTGGCCGTATTAATGCGCTCAGGAACGCTAACGGAGGTGACGGAACAGACGTCAACAGTGATTGTCGCCTCGGCACCACCTTGGAGCTTGCCCTTCACCTTAAACGAACCGTCCTTGGCATACGCGTCTTCGGCGACACGGTCCCATGTGACCTTTTCGCGCTGGGGCTCAGAAGACACATCGTTGTCGTATCGAACCTCAAGGTATTCCGGCAGCATCGGCTTGGTGCCGGGGACGGTCCATATGGTTCCGCCCTGAACCGAGGTTGCCTTACTCGCGATCTTAACGGTGGCAGTAATCGGAACGTCGACAGTCTGCATGCCGTACCCTGCATTAAAGCTAATTGTTGCAGTGCCGCGTACCACGCCGCCCTGGGTCCAATCGAAGCCCTTCGTGTTCCACTTGGTCTCGGCGTATTTGTGCGAATAGTCCGGATGTTCTGCCGCATCGGGGCTGATAAGTTCGACATAGCCGGGAAGCATGGCGGTGCCGTCGCTGCCCTTGAGCACTGTAATGGTTTGTGGCTGAGCCTCCCAGTTTTTAGTCACGATGACGTGCACTTTCACGGCGATATTCGTTCCGGCGACCGTTCCGGTAATCGTGCAGTCCTTCTGGGGGCACCTATCGTAGGTATCCCAGTTGACGCCGAGACTGTCAAAAGTCGTTCCATCCTGCAATACGCCGGACACGTAGAAGTAGTCCAGATTGACTTCCTCACCGGGGTAAATAACGCGCCAGTCCTCGTACGACTGCCCAAGCGTCACGCCATTCTCGCTATAGTTATTGACGCCCTTGACCTCGCTGCACACCGCGATCGCGTTGACCTTCGCCAGCGAGCCAGTGATAGTACCGGTAATTTCGTACTCGCCAGGCTTGCCGTCCAGCAGTTCTTGAGGAAACTCATCCCAGCTATAAGGCTGCCCCGACGAATACTGGGGATAGAACGAGCTGCCATCCGACAAATACAGCGTGGATGTGTAGCGCGGAGCCAGAAGTCCGGCGCCGGGAACATAAGCAATCTTGCCGATGTTGCTGTCCTCGAGATCGCAGACGTTGACCGTCGCCGTAGCCGGAATGTTAGAGCCGGTAAAATATCCGCTAACCGTAATCTGGCCAAGGTTCTTTAGGGCGTCCTGACTAATCGTCGACCACTGAACGGGGAAATTGCCTCGCGAGCCATTCCACATCGTGGCCTCGATTGAACCCGGCATATTGGGCTGGCAACCGATAAGCGTGCTTGTCGATGTCGAGGAAGGCATCTGCAGGGCGCGGACGGAGATGGTCGCCGTGACTCGGTTGCTGTCACCCAGCTCCACCTGAGTAGACGATGAAGATGAGGTATTGGTCCAATACGACAGCGAACCGGAAAGCTTAAACGACCCCTCGCTTGCCACCTGCGCGTCCAAAATGGGGTCCCACGCAATGTTGCACTGCTTCTTTGTACCGTCGGTGAATGCAACCTCAACGCTGTAGGGAAGACCGCCGCCCGTTGTAGGACGTACGCCGACGGGCGTGTTAACGGGAGCAAGAGCGTCGATAGAGGCAACTTCTTTGACCTCGACCTGAGCAGTTACCTTTAGGCCATTAGCGGCTGAAGATTCGTTATATGTCACAAGCGTGCCCGTGACCGTATAGGTACCTGCCTTTTGGAATTGAGACACGTCGGCGTTGTCCCAGTTAACCTGATAACCTTGGGTGTATGTAGTGTTATTTGACTGCGTAACCGGGAAATAGACATACGTGCTAAGAGGAGAAAAGTCGCCGACCACGCGCTCGAACCTCAGAGAATTAAGATCGAGTACGTCCTTAGGATCTTTGACGGTAACGGTGCAGGTAACCTCACGGTAATCAAAACCGTTTAGTTTACCTTTAACCGCAAACGAGCCCACCTTAGAGTAAAGCGACGCGTCGAAAGAATCCCAAGACACCGGAATCTGCTCGGTGGCCCCGCTATCAAAGACAACCGAAGCAGAATACGGCAGAGACGGGACCTCACCAGTTAGGGTCGTACACGTCAACTCGGTCTGGACGCTCTTAACAGAGCGGACTGCGACCGTGCACTGTGCGAGCATAGAGGGATAGTTCTTCAAATGTCCCTCGACAACAAAGGTTCCTTCCTTTTAATATGAGCAGGACATTGTCAAGAGGCAAAATCGGGCCTGGCCCCAA
>JAPJOH010000018.1 GCA_030826265.1 Collinsella aerofaciens | reverse complement strand
TTTGCCTCTTGACAATGTCCTGCTCATATTAAAAGGAACGTCCCCAAGTGCCGGCAGTTTGGGACAGTCATTGTTGATGAGAATCGGGCGCAGTGCCAAAGGCCCCGCTGGGCGAGATGTCGAACGGAAAGGTGCCGCAGCGATTGAAGGCGGCGATGAACATGCGGATGGCGTTGGACGGCGTGGTGCCCACGAGCTGGGTTGCCGCCGCGAAGGCTGCCTTTTCCTCGGGCAAGACCTTCGCGACAACCGGGGTCATGTGTTCTGCCATGGCGCTTCCTTTTTGAAACAACGGTAGTGCGGATAGATGCGGGCCGCGCGGCTGGGCGACGGGCTGTGAAGGCAACCCGATTGGCCCGCATCTGGAGTTTGTTCTACGGCGTTGGTATTACTTGGTATTTCTAAGTATTACCCCGCAGATAGAATACCATACCCGACCCCATGGGGACGGAGGAAAACGAATCATTTTGTTGCTGAGTTAGTATTTAGAGCGTGATGATGTCCGAGATATCGAGGGCCTGAGCGTCGGCGACATCGTGCGTGGCAAGCAAGAGCGTGCGGCTGTCGAGCAGGTCGAGCACAGCCTCGGCCGTCGCATCGCGCGCGGAGGCGTCCAGGCCGGTAAAGGGCTCGTCCAGAATCACCGCGTCGCCTGGGCACAGCAGAGCTCGGGCAATCTCGACGCGACGGCGCTGCCCGCCCGAAAGCTCGGCCACACGAGCATGCACATCGACCCCCGGCACCAGCAGGCGCAACAGGGCTGCGGCACTCGAGGCGTCCATGTGCGCGTCGGCGCACACCAGCACGTTATCCAGGGCAGAAACGTCCTCGACCAGGTGCACATCCTGAAACACCATCGAGCACGGTGCGCACTCCCCCGCCGCCAGCGCGAGCAACGTCGACTTGCCCACACCCGAGGCGCCCATCACGCAGGCGCGCCCACCCGCGGGCACGCGAAGCACCAGTCCGTCGAGTGCCGGCGCCCAGGGCGCCCGGTCGCCCACCGCGAGCGCAAGCTCCGCAGCAGCGCCGGCGCCAGCAGAGTCGCCCGAACGCCCGCGAGTACCACGCCCATGTGCCCACACGGCAGCACGCCACGCCGCGGGCCCCGAAGCCCGCAGCAACCACACCAGCACACGCTCGCATGCCCACGATGCCGCCACGACTAGCACGGTCCAAGCCAGCAGGTCAGCCGTCTCGATGAGCAGCTTCGCCTGATAGATGCGCTCACCCACGGTGCCCACCGCCATGCCGATCAGCTCCGCCGCCACGCCGGCCTTCCAGCTCATGCCGATCACAGCGCGGGCGCACGAAAGCACAAACGGCAGGACCTCGCGCCAGGTGTGGGCGCAAAACAGACGCCAACCCCGCACGCCATGCAGACGAAACATCTGCTCCAGCGACTTATCCACTTGCGCCAAGCCCTCGACCAGCGAAAAATATACGCCCGGCAGCGCCATCAAAAAGACCGCCGCAATGCTCACGCGCGCCGACCCCAACCAAATGAGCAGCAAGACCACCACGCAGGCAACCGGTGTCGCCTTAACAAACGAAAGCGCCGGAGCCACCAAGCGGACAAACGCCTGCGAGCGCGACGAAATTCCGGCCAGCAAACCACCGCACACCGCGGCAAGCGCCAAACCGCCTAGAATCCGCGCACCCGAGCCCGCCAGAATCGCCCACGTGCCGGCATCGCATACCAGCCGCAGCAACGCCACCACAACAGCACCCGGACCCGGCAAAATCAGCGGCTGTGCCACCAGCGCCGCCGCGAAGACCCACACGGCAAGCCAAAAGGCGGCGACGGCACCTGCTGCCGCCACCGCCTTCATACGCTCTGTCATTTGTCGAGCAAACACACGCACGGGCTACTCCATGTAGTAGAAATCGTCAGCCGGAAGTTTACCACCCACGGCGCTCGCGTCCGCGTCGGCCAGCACCTGCAGATACCCACTAAGTGCCGCCTTCATATCCTTGCCCGTCTGGCACACAAGCATGCACCCGGGAATCGCCCTCTCGGCAATCTTGGCGTTGTCCACGATGCCAGCATCGACCACGGCCTGCGCCCAGTCTGCCGGCGCCGCATTGACGGCCTTAACGCTCGCCGCATGGCAGCGCAAGAATTCCGCCACGGCCTCGGGATGCTCCTCGGCAAAGGCACGGCGCACCACGGTTACGCCCGTCAGCAAACGGGAGCCCGTGTCGCCCGCCAGCTCATCCCACACATCGGTCAGGCTTACCGGCGCCGACAGCTTGCCTCCGCTCTTTGCAATGGCAGCGGTCTTGAAGGGCTCGGGCAGCACGCCCACAGCAGACGGATCGGCAAGCAGCGCCGAGAGCACCTCGGTGGGCTCGCTCTTAAACTCAAGCGCCACCTGACCGGTCAGGCCCGCGCGCTCCAGCAGATAGTTCATGACGTACTCCGGTGTGGTGCCCTTGCCCGTCATGTAGACGGTACGACCCGCCAGGTCACCAAACGAAGTCACGTCCGCGTCGCCCGTCACCACGCTCAGCACGCCAAGCGTATTGATATCAATGACCTGTACCGCACCCTCGGTCTTGTTGTAGAGAACGCTCGCCACGTTGGCGGGTACCAAGGCAATGTCGACATCGCCCTGAATCACCTTGGGCACGATCTCGTCGGCGGCAGTGTTGATCGCAAAGTCGAACTCATTGTCTGTCTCGCCATCGGCTGCCTGGTCCATAAACTGCACCAGACCGATCGACGTCGGACCCTTGAGCGAGGCGACGTGCACCTCGACCGGCTCTGCGGCAGCACCGGCGCCGTCCGTGGCAACCGAGCCCGCGGCGGACCCGGCACCGGCAGCCCCGCCGCCACAGCCCGCGAGCGCAAGTGACAGGGCGCCCGCGGCGAGCGCCGAGGCAAACCCCCGGCGCGACATCTCAACATCAAACGCGCGCATCGCTAGCATGTCCCCTCGTTAGGCATCGACCAGGCATGATGGTCGGTATGCAGCAACTCCTCGGCCAGCGGCGAGAGCGGCGCGCCCAAAAACTCGCGGTAGCACGCCTGGACATCGGGATTCTCGTGCGAGAAACGAATGTCCGCCTTCGCATCCAGGCTCCACAGCACCTGGCCACGCTCAGCCGCCAGCTCGCAGCCGTCGTGGATGGGCTGACCGCCGCCACCGACGCAGCCGCCCGGGCACGCCATGACCTCAACAAAGTCATATCTCACACGGCCGTCGCGAATCGCGTCGAGCAGACGGGCGGCGTTGCCCAGCCCGTGCGCCACGGCGACGCGCACCTTGGTACCGTCGATATCGGCCACGGCCTCCTTCCAGCCCTCGAGTCCGCGCACGTCAGTGAAGAAGTCGGCATCCGGGTTCTTGCCCGTCACCAGGTAATATGCCGAGCGCACGGCGGCCTCCATCACGCCGCCCGTGGCGCCAAAGATCACACCCGCGCCCGTGCCAAAGCCCAACGGCGTATCGAGCGGCTCCTCGACCAGCGTGTCAACGCTCACGTGGCTCGCGCGGATCATGCGCACCATCTCGCGCACCGTCAGCGCAACGTCCACGTCGGGCGCGCCGCCCTCGCCCATCATGCTCGGCAGCGCACACTCGGCCTTCTTGGCCGTGCATGGCATAACGGACACCACGAACAGACGCTCGGGCTCCACGCCCAGCACCTTGGCGTAGTAGGTCTTGGCGATAGCGCCGAACATCTGCTGCGGCGACTTTGACGTGGACAGGCTGTCGACAAACTCGGGGTAACGTGCCTTCACAAAGCGCACCCAGCCCGGGCAGCAGCTCGTAAACATGGGCCAGCCGCGGCTGTCGCCCTCACCCTTAGCGGCGGCGCCCAGGCGCTCGAGCAGCTCGGAGCCCTCCTCCATAATGGTGAGGTCGGCCGAGAAATCGGTATCGAACACATACTCAAAGCCTACGCGGCGCAGCGCGCAAGCCAGACGCTCGACGGTTGCCTCCTCGCGCGGAATGCCGAGCTCCTCGCCCCAAGCACTACGCACGGCCGGCGCGATCTGCACCAGCACGATCTTGTCGGGATTAGCGAGCGCGTCAAACACGGTCTCGGTGTCGTCGCGCTCGCGCAGCGCGCCCGTCGGGCAATGCGTGATGCACTGGCCGCACGCGACGCAATCGGTCTTGCCGATCGGCACGCGCCCGCGGGTGCCCACGGCGGTATGCGTGGCGCGGTTGGTCAGGTCCCAAATCCCTAGGCCCTGTACGCTCTCGCACACCTTGATGCAGCGCATGCATTTAATGCACTTGTCGTTTTCGCGGATGATGGGGAAATCGAAATCCCAGCCCTCGCCCGCCAAATGCCTTTGATACGGCAGATAGAAAATGCCCAGGTCGTTGGCAATGGTCTGCAGGTTGCAGTTACCGCTGCGCACACAGCTCGTGCAGCGTGAATCGTGCTGCGAAAGCAGCAGCTGCACGTTGGTGCGGCGCGCCTCGCGGGCCTTGGGGCTGTTGGTGTGGACCACCATGCCATCGAGCACGTAGTTGTTGCAGGCGGCAACCAGCTGGTCGCAGCCCTCAACCTCGACCACGCACACGCGGCAGCCGCCGATCTCGTTCAGATCGCGCAGGTAGCACAGGGTGGGAATCTGGATGCCGACGGACTTGGCCGCGTCCAGGATCGTGGTGTGCTCGGGCACCACGACCTCGCAATTATCGATAGTGAGCTTGACCATATTGAGTGCTCCGCTTTCGGTGTTATCGCTGACAGTGGGGTTGTTGAGCTCTACCATTCCAGGTTCCTCCCTCCGCGGAACGCGCCAAAACCAAAGTGGTCGCAACGCAGGCAGCGGCTTGCCTCCTGGCGCGCCTCCTCCTCGGTAAGGCCCTGCTCGACCAGATTCCAATCGTGAATACGCTCGCCGGCCTCGCGCTCACCCAGCTCGCAGCGGCCGCACTCGTGCTTGCCCTTAAACTGAACGGTCGGCAGCTCCACGTCGAGCTTGATCTTGTGGTCGAAGCCCAGATAGCGGTCGATGTTTGCCGAAGCCACGCGGCCGGCGTTGATGGCACGGATGACGGTGGCGGGGCCGGTCTGGCAGTCGCCGCCGCTAAAGAGGCCATCGAAGTTGGGCACGGCACCGTCCGAGTCGGTGACCACGCAACCCCACTTGCAGGAGATGCCCATGTCCTCAAACGGCTTGGAATCGATGTCCTGGCCAATGGCGACAAACACGCGCTCGCAGGGGATGACGCGCTCGGGCGTAGCGGCGGCACGCGGAGCCGGACGACCGCGGCGGGGCTCGCCGATAATCTGCGGTTGCACGCGCAGGCCGCTCACGCGACCATCTTCGCCCGTCTCGATGGCGAGCGGCGCCGTGAGCTCCAGAACCTCGCAACCCTCGGCCTGGGCGCCGGCAATCTCGGCGTCCTGGGCCGTCATATCGCAGATGCGACGGCGGTAGACGATGCTCACCTTTTCGGCACCGCAGCGCACGGCAGAGCGCGCCACGTCCATGGCCACGTTGCCGCCGCCGATGACGCACACGCGCTGGCCGCTCAGGTCGGGCAGCTCGTCGTCTCCGATGGCGCGCAGCATCTTGACGGCCGACTCCACGCCGGGCGCCTCTTCACCCGGAAGGCCGAGCTTCTTGTCGCTATGGGCACCGATGGCCAGGTAGACGGCATCGAACTCGTCGCGCAGGCGAGCGAGCTCCTCGCCGTTCACGGAGTGATCGAGCTCAACGTCGATGCCGGCGCTCAAGATCCAGTCGATCTCGGCCTGCAGGCGCTCACGCGGCAGACGATAGCTGGGGATGCCGTAGCGCAGCATGCCGCCCAAGTGGTGGCGCTGCTCAAAAATGGTCACCTTGTGGCCCATCACGGCCAGGTAGTAGGCACAGGAAAGGCCAGCCGGGCCGCCGCCGATCACGGAGACGCGCTTACCGGTGTTGTCCACTACATGCGGCTTGTGGTCGTTGAGGTCACTGTGCTCAACGGCAAAACGCTTGAGGGCGAGGATGTTCATGGGGTCGTCGACCATGCCACGGCGGCAATGCATCTCGCAGGGATGCTCGCACACCAGGCCGCAAACGAGCGGCAGCGGGTTATTCTTGCGGATGACCTTGACGGCATCGGCATAGCGGCCGGCCTCGACGAGCGAAATGTAACCGGGAATGTCGACATGCGCCGGACAGCCCGAGACGCACGGGACGCGGGCCTCGCGGTCAAAGCCACAGGAGTGCTCGCGGATGTGGTGCTCAAAATCGTCACGGAAACCGCGGATAGCCGTAAGCGCCATGGCGCCGGCCTCGTAACCGATGGCGCAATCGCTCGAAAGATAGATGGTGCGGGCGGTGCGCTCGATCAGATTGAGCGTGGACTCGTCGGCGCGGCCCTCGAGCACATCGGCGAGCAGATCGCTCAGCGCGCTCAGGCCCACGCGGCAGGGCGTGCACTTGCCGCAGCTCTGGGTGGAGCACAGGTTGACGAGCGCTGCCGTAAACTCAACGGGACACGGGGCGAGCGAACTCACCGCCAGACGACGTCCGAGCGCATCGTGCAGGTCGTCCATGACGGCCTGAGCGTGGCTGCGTTCCATTACGTGCAGTCGAGCCATAAGATCCCCTCTCACATGGCAGCCCGGAGGCGAGGCCGGGCGAAATTGCTACACGCACAACACTGACCTAAAAAGTTGTGAGGTCTCCATACGGTTCGGCAGGCGGTATAAAATGTCACCCTCAGCGGTGAAATAGAACATTACCGCAGATAAATGCCATATTTGATAAAACGCGTTACCAAATTGCAATATTCAATGTGAAAAAGAGCGCCTTACTATTTTTCCTTTTTGATCCGTTTTCCTCCGTCTCCTTCGGATCACATGATCCCTTGGGAACGGAGGAAAACGGATCGTTTTTGGTGCAAAAGGGCCAGGTTTGTTTGCACCAATCTCACTTGCGCTAGATGAAGAGCTCGCATTCCTTCCGCACGACGCAAACCTTGCTCAGCATCTGGGAAACAGCGGATAGTTTGCTGGAATCAAGCTTGCGAGCACCTCGCGGACATACGGCGATGCAGCGCATGCAGGAGATGCACGCCTCGCCAGCTGCTCGTTTGGAGTCACCCTTGTCGATAGCACAAACGGGGCACGCCGCGGCGCATGCACCGCAGGAGACGCAATCCTCTGTTGCCTCGGGCGCCATGCGGTGACCTCCAGCTTGTTTATAAGGACGATTGCCGGGGATAGAGGGCTCGGACGCATCCTCAGCCAACAGCTTTTGCTGAATTTGCTGAGCAAACTCAGCAAGCTGCGCCGCATCCTGCGCATCCGGACGACCGGCAGCAAACTGTCGCGCAATGGAATGTTCTGCAATGGCCGCAACTGCCGCGATCACCCGGAATCCCGCATGCTTCGCAACGTCCTCCAGCTCTACGAGCGTGTCCTCAAACGCGCGGTTTCCGTAGACGCACACCAGAACGGCCCGCGCTCCGTTGCCGTGAACCATGCCCAACCGGTCAGCCACCACAGCCGGGATTCTACCGGCATACGCCGGCACAGAGATTACGGCCACGTCGTCCTCAGTCATCGAGACAGCGCTGAAATCTAGCCCGCTATCGGTCAGATCGACGGTAACGGTATTCTTGTCCAGTGCCCCGGCCACAAGGCCAGACACCTTCTGCGTTCCACCCGTCGGACTAAACACAATTTCGAATACGCTCATCGAGACACCCTCCCCCTACGTCTGGCAACGCGTCAAGCCGTTTTCACATCCAGCCAGAGTATACGGCACGTGGGATCCCCATTTTGGTGCATCAAGCACCCCAATGCACCAACCCTACGCTGTCTGCCTCTTCGTTTTGTATAAATTACGGTACAGATTGTATATATTTACGGGATACCGCTGTGTTCTCCCGAGGTACCCCATCCTGGCCCGTGCAAAAAACGGAGTATTCTGCAACGTGACCGCGCCAGCAATACCCCGAGCGGGCAAACCTTTAGGGCGCTGCGTCATTTTGGGTTCCGACATGGCGAGAATGACGCGCCCCTGCTCCGGAAAACGACGAAATCTGACTCAGAACGCTCGCTAGGGATATCCGAAAGCCACCGTTGGCGACGTCAAATCATATGCAGACAACTCGAACTGCAGAATACTCCAAAAAATGCACGGCGCACCCCATGGGACCCATTGCCGCATGGTAGGAAACAGGCCCACGGCATCCTCTAGATGCATTCCCGAGGAAATCACATTTGAACTAGCGATCGGATACGGCAAACAAAAAGGGCCCCGAGCGTAGTTGCTCGGGGCCCTTGGTTCACCTCGCTCTAGCGGGCGATGCGTATGTTACTTGCGCTTGCCGCCGCCGTCACCGGGGCGACGGGAGCTGCCGCCGCGCTTGCCGCCACGACTATTGCCATAGCTACCACGATTATCGCGACCGCCGGCACGGCCGCCGCGGGAGCCGGCCTGGTTGCCGCCACGCCCGCCACGATAGCCGCCACGACGCTCCTCGCGGGTATCGTCGTAGTTGCGCCAGTCATCGCGACGATCGCGGCTGGCACGCGGATCGCGGCGATCGCGCGACTCGTTAGAGCGGCCAGCACCGCTGCGGCTGCCATTGCCACGAGTGCCCTCGCGATGCTCGCCGCCACGGCCACCGCGCTCATCAAAGCGCTTGCCGCCACGGGACTCACCGCCACGGGCAGCACGCTCACCACGACGCTCGCCGCCGCGGCGCTCATCACGGTCACCGCGCTCGTCATCACGACCGGAACGACGGCGGTCGCCCGCACCGCGCTTGCCACCGCGCGAACCGCGGCCCTCGTCCTCGCGCTCGACACGACGACGGCCACCGCGATCCTCGTCCTCGCGGCGACGGCGATGCGCCTCGCCCTGGAACTGCTTGGCACGACGCTCGGCACGGTTGCCGCGCGGGCCCTGCTCAACAGCACCGGCACGCTCCTGGGCAGCCACCTCGCGGGCCACGCTCTCCACAGCCTCGTCCACGCGAGTCTGAACGCCCTCGCGCACGCGGGTCTTGCCACCGCGCTTGGGACGGCTCGGACGCTCGCCATCGCCACGGCGCTCGTCGCGACCGCGGTTGGAACGACCGGCCACATCGCCGTAATCGTCGCCGTTGCGCTTGCCGTCGCGACGCGCCTGCTCAAGCTTCTTCTTGCTCTTGGACTTGCCGCGCTTGGTCTTCTTTTTCACCTTAAAGGCCGCAGGGTCGCGCTCGGGATCAACCGCGGGCGGGTTGGGACCCACGTGCAGGTCGCCGGCTTCGTAAATATCGGCCGTCTTGTCCATGAGCTTCTCGATCTCGTAGAATTCATCGACGTCCTGCTCGGTCACAAACGTGATAGCCCAGCCCAGCTCGCCGGCGCGGCCCGTACGGCCAATGCGGTGGATATAGTCGGTCGGCTCGGCCGGCACGTCAAAGTTCACGACGTAGCGCACGTCGCTAATGTCGATGCCGCGGGCGAGAACATCGGTTGCCACCAGTACGTCGACGGTGCCGTCGCGGAAGGCAGAAAGCGCGCGCTCGCGCTGGGCCTGGCTGCGGTTGCCGTGAATCGCAGCGGCCTTGATGCCCTTGCGCTCCAGACGACGGCAGCAGCTGTCGGCGCGGTGCTTGGTACGCATAAAGACGATGGTGCGCTCCGGGCCCTCCTTTTTGAGGAACTCGGGCAACAGGTTGTTCTTGGCCTCGATGGACACCGGGAATACAAACTGGTCGACGGTGTCGGCGGTCGACGTAGCGGGCGCGATCTCCACGCGGGCCGGGTCGCTCACCAGGTCGGTGATCTCGCCCACGGCCTCCTCGTCGAGCGTCGCCGAGAACAGCAGCGTCTGGCGCTCGGCCGGCGTCTCGCGCACAATGCGGCGGACGGCGGGCAAAAAGCCCATGTCGAGCATGCGGTCGGCCTCGTCGAGCACCAGCACCTTGACCTCGTTCAGGTGGCAGGCGCCCTGCTCGATCAGGTCGACCAGACGGCCCGGCGTGGCGACCAGGATATCGCAGCCGTACTTGAGTGCCGCGGTCTGCGGCTTGTAGCTCACGCCACCCACGACGGTCACGGCGACATGGCCGGTGACGTCGGCGATCTTGCTCGCGACCTCGTCGATCTGCTGGGCAAGCTCGCGCGTGGGGGTGATGACGAGCATCACGGGGCCGCGGCCGTTGCCCTCGGGCTTTTTAGCACCGCGACGACGGTTGCGGCCGCCGCGCTCGCGCACGGGTTTGGGAGGAGCGATGTGCTCCAGATTGTTCATGGTCGGCAGCAAAAAGGCGGCCGTCTTGCCGGTGCCGGTCTGAGCGGCGGCAAGCAGGTCGCGGCCTTCGAGCACCACAGGGATCGAGCCGGCCTGCACGGGCGTCGGCGCCGTGTAGCCCAGATTCTCGATGGCACGAAGCATCTCGTCGGAGAGGCCCAGCTCGTCAAAGGCGGGCAGGTTCTCGGTCGCGGACTCGACGGTCTCGGCGGCGCTGGCCTCGTCGGCAGCATCGAAGGCAGCCTGGGTCATGGCCTCGCGGGTCTCGTCCAGAATCTCGGCGTCCGTGACGTCGGATACAGAATTACGCATATGTTGTTGTTCCTTATCTGCACGCGCAATGGGCACGGCATGCGGCCGCGCGGGCGTGCTTGGTAGTGCGCTAATACATACAAAAACGGGTGCGCACAGAGAGGACGTTGCTCAGCACGCTGGCGATCGCTTTGGCAGCCCTATCACGCGCCGTCCAGACGCAGCAGCTCTAAGCGATGGAGCAGATTCGCCGCCGGTTAGTATACCCGTGCTTCGCATGCCCTCACGTAAACCACAGATGACGAGGCGGACGAGGTGGGCCCGGCTGATTGTCTCAATCTGTAACATCTACAGGGCAAATCTTCCTCTACGTGTTACAGATCGAGACAAACGGTCGACACGGTTCACAAACGTCTCAATCTGTAACAGTTACCGAGTAAAATCGGCCCTAATTGTTATAGATCAAAACAGAAGGGGATTTCCGTCCAGTCCAAACCAAATCTCTCAGTCTTCCTGCAATTTCGAACATGTGGCCTATAATGTTGCTTTGGTTACGCTATATATTGCGCAGCCATTTAATACGTCGCCCACCGGGGGCCATTAATTCCTATCGCCATATTGGCTAGGAAGCAATCAAAGGAGGTATCCGTGGCAGCAGAGACGCCTTGCTCGGTCCTCTATAACGATATTCGCTCGTTCGGCGGTCTTAAACATCTCGAGATCGCCCGAATGCTCATCAATGGAAACTCTTATCTCGGCAGTACCCTGCTCGAGAAATGCTCTTCCAACCGCTCGTATCTCACCCGTTACATCGTCCATCGCAAGCCTGACCAGTGCGCGCCCTCCATCTACAGCGACTTTACTGTCACCACGCTCAACCTTTCCTCGGCAATCTGCAGCAAGCTCGGCGGCGGCGAGTCCGCCTATCGGGCAATCGCCGAGCACTATCGCGGTCCGGCCGCCAACGAAATGATGTCGGCTCTCGCCAGCTACAAGCTGGACAGCCGCCTATATGCAAATGCCCTCAATCGCATCGACAACTTTGACGGCAATGCCGTGCGCGAGAAAAGCACGCTTTACCTTATGCTCTTTGTGGCAACGGGGGCGCTCGCCGATCCCGTTCAGGGCGTGGCCACCGTCGAGCGCTTTTGCGACAGCAAGACGGGCGAGCACTTTGGCACCACCGAAACTACCGTCGGACGTGGCTTTATGAGCAGCCTGGAGCAGCCGCGCACCGTCGCCCCCAACCTCGGTCTGCTCAGAACCCATGCCGACAACTGCGCCGGCATGCAAATCCATCCCCTCACACGCGATCCGCGCGGCACCGTGATTGGTTCTTTGCCCAAAACCTCGCCCAGCATCACCGATGTGGGCGCCGACGCATCGCGCGAGCATCTTCGCATTTGGCTTGAGGGTGAGCACTGGTACGCCCAGGGCCTTGGGTCGACCAACGGCACAGTGCTCGAATCGGGCGCGGGTGACGGCGATATTGTGATTGAGCCGCCGCGCGACCAACGCGAGCCTGGCAAGATCTATCCCCCAGTGGAAATCGAAAACAGCGACAGGCTCCATCTGGGTCTCTACACGACATTCCTTGTCATTGTGGACTAGCGCGGACGGCGATCGGAAGACGGTCGCCGTCCGTCTTTCGTCTTCTACCTTCTGCGTCGTAAACGACAATGCTCAGCGGTATACGTGGGCAGTGCGGCTATCATGGTACTTTACCGATATCCGCACTGCTCGCGTATACGTGCGGCAACCCATGCCAGACAAAGGAACGCCATGGATACTACCGATAGCGCCTATGGCGACAAACTCATCCGTCTCGATACGTTCGATACCGCCGTGGCGGTCGACCCCAGCGCCGAGGACGACGCCAAACGTCGGTTTATGACGCTTATTCTCCAGACAGCCCACCGCAACAACGGCAACATCGGGCACGTGCTGCGCGCGACCAACACGAGCGGCGAGGTCTTTGCCGTCAAGCTGCTCAAGGACAACGCTATCCTTTCCGGCCAAGCCCCCGACCGCTCCGCCGAGCAATCGGCAGCGCACCTGGCCAGCACCGCCGCGCTGTTCGAGGAGTACCGTCATCTGTGTACCGTCTCGCACCTGCGCGGATTTCCGCGCGTCTATGGCTACGGATCGTGCGAGGATGACCCTCTCATCCTCATGGAGTGGGTCGAGGGCACCTCGCTCAAGCAGGCGCTGCCCCTGCTTCCGCACGACGCCTCGGGCGGGCTGACCACCCAGATGGTCGCCGCCGTCGGAAACGCCGTGCTTCGTGCGCTCTTGATGACCCAAGCCCTCGTGAACCCGGTCACCCATCGCGATCTGTCGCCCGCCAATATCATGTTCCGCACCACTAGCCGAACGCTCGAGCAGCAGATTGCCGATTGCTCCTTTGACCCCTGCCTCATCGACATGGGCTCCGCGACCATGGCTCTCGGCGACGACACGATCACCCGGCGCGCCGACATCTGGCGTTTTGCCACGCCCGCATACGCCGCGCCCGAGATGCTCACGCAGGATATCGAAGGCATCGCGGCCCTTCGCCGTTCGCCGGCAATCGACGTCTATGCGCTTTCGAGCATTCTGTACCAGCTCTACAGCGGTCGCAAACCGTTTGACTTTGAGTCGACGGACGCCGCTGCAACCGGCTCGTTCTATCTCGTAAAGACCAAGACCAAGCCGGCACCGCTCGAGCCGCGCTGCGAGGGCGATGAGGCGCTCGTCCAGATCATCATGAAGGGTCTCTCAGTCGAGCAGTGCGATCGTCCCACCGAGCAGCAGATGCTCGAGGTGCTCTCGGCATACCTCACCGACGCCGAATCCGAAGGCCGCGAAGGTGCAGGAGACGAGGCCGCAATTGATATCGATTCTGGCACGCACCTTAAGGTCGACGTCGCCGGCGAGCGCGCACGAGAGATCCTGAATCAGGCCCGCCACGATGCCATGACCCGCCGCCGCTTTATTATCGGCGGCGCTATCGCAGCCGTTGCGGGGCTCAGCGTTATCGGGGCGGCAACCCATGGCTTTGGCATCCCCGACTACCTTGACGGCATCCGCGGTTCACTTGACGACTACACCTGGGATCAGCTGCAGGAGATTTCGCTCAAGATTAAGGCCGCCGAGACCCGTAGCGAGGCACGCGAGATTGCCAAGCGCTATCACCTGCTCGATGACAACGGGCATATCCCCTATCCGTGTACCAAGCGCGTCACGCTCACCAACGGGCTGCAGGTTGGCGCGCAGCTTGTGGGCATTCGCCACGATGAGCTTCTGGACGGGACGGGCAAGGCCGGACTGACGTTTATGTTCGACGCGGGTATTGCCGAGCGCAACGCTGCGGCTGAACCGCCGAGCGCCGGCTGGGCAGATTGCGAGCTGCGGGAATGGCTCAACGGCGACGGCCTTAAGCTGCTGCCCAACGAGTTGCGCGCACTCATTAAGTCTGTCAAAAAGATTTCGAATAACGTTGGCGCCGCCAGAAGCGCATCGTGTCTGAGCGAGCTGCCCGCAACTCTTTGGCTGCCCGCCATGGTCGAGCTGTGCGGAGTGCAGCCGCCCGAGTCATTTGCCGAGGGCTTTCACTACCTGGCCGACATCTACAACGGCGAAGGCAAGGAGTACCAGCTGTTCCGCGAGCTCAAGGTAAGTCCGTATACCACGAACGAGATGTTGGTTCGCCAGTGGAAGGGCAAGGACACCTGTTGGTGGGAGCGCACGGTGAGCCCCGACACATCGGAGAGCGAAGGCACACTCTATATGAATCGCGTGGGACACGACGGCGACGTCTTTACGTACGCCACGCCTGCGGAAAAGCCAAGCAAGCTAACCTGTGTGATCCCCGGGTTCTGTACTAGGCGGCGGGCGTCTTGCCGTGACGGGACCCCTCCCCGGCAATTGTCTCGATCTGTAACAGTAAGGGGTCAAAAACCTCTCTAGATGTTACAAATCAAGACATTTGAGTTGACCGCGGACGGTTTGTCTCGATCTGTAACATCTAGCAGGAAAAACGGTCCTTAGGCGTTACAGGTTGAGACGTTAAGTTGTGGCTCGATGTAATGTCTCGATCTGTAACAGTTACTCGACAAAAACGGGTCTAGTTGTTACAGATTGAGACATTAGACCGGCTACGGTCCGCCGACCTGGCTATCACCTCGACCAATACCAGAATGTCATACATTTCAATCTCCACTGGACACCCCCAGGGGGTATGGGTGTATAGTATCGGATGGTTAACATTTCCGACACTACGCCACAGAAAGGAGAAGCCATGGCTCAAGATAAGTTCGATGTGGGCGGCATGACATGCGCCGCCTGCCAGGCGCACGTGGACCGTGCCGTGAGCAAGCTCGACGGCGTCCAAAGCGTCGCGGTCAACCTGCTCGCCGGCTCCATGCTGGTCGACTACGACCCCGCGCAGGTCTCCCCCGACGACATCTGTACCGCCGTCGATCGCGCGGGTTATTCGGCCTCGCCCGTTAGCACGGGCACCGATGCCGCCAACTCAAACGGCAACGCGCAAGCCAGGTCCGGCGCCGCCCATATGGAGTCGCCGACCAAAAAGTTGGAGGCCGCCGCCTCTGCCATGCGCACCCGCCTCATCGTCTCGATCGTATTCCTCATCCCACTGTTCTACATAAGCATGGGGCACATGCTCGGCTGGCCGCTGCCCGGCATCTTCACCGACCACACCCACAGCATGACGCTCGCGCTCACCGAGCTCGTCCTGCTCATTCCCATCGTCTACGTCAACGACGCGTACTTTATCAACGGGTTTAAATCGCTCGCGCACGGCGCGCCCACCATGGACGCCCTTATTGCCGTGGGCGCCACCGCCTCCATCGCCTGGTCGCTCTACGCCATGTTCATCATGGCCGACCAGCTAGCCGCAGGTCAGGTGCACGAGGCCATGATGACGAGCATGGACAACCTGTATTTTGAGAGCGCCGGCACCATCCTGTCGCTCGTCACCGTGGGCAAATACCTCGAGACGCGCAGCAAGTCCAAGACCGGCGGCGCTATCGAGGCGCTCATCGACTTAGCACCCAAGACCGCGACCGTCGTGGCCGAGGACGGCAGCGAGGCCACCGTCGACGTCGATGCCATTCTGCCCGGCCAGGTGCTGCGTGTGCGCCCCGGCGAGTCCATCCCTGTCGATGGCGTGGTGCTCGATGGCAGCTCGGCCGTGGACGAGAGCGCGCTCACCGGCGAGTCCATCCCCGTGGAAAAGACCGCCGGCGACACTGTCAACGCGGCCACGGTCAACCGCACGGGCTCGTTTACCTTCCGTGCCACACGCGTGGGCGCCGACACGTCGCTCGCCAAGATTATCCAGCTCGTCGAGGACGCCAACGCCACCAAGGCGCCCATCGCCCGCATGGCTGACAAGGTCGCCGGCGTGTTCGTGCCCGTGGTGTTCGTGATCTCGGCCGCGACCTTTGCAGTGTGGATGGCAATGACCGGCAGCATAAACGAGGCACTCACTTCTGCCGTGGCCGTGCTGGTGATCAGCTGCCCGTGCGCGTTGGGCCTAGCCACGCCCGTCGCCATTATGGTGGGCACCGGCAAGGGCGCCGAGATGGGTATTCTGTTCAAGAGCGCCGAGGCGCTGGAGAACCTGCGCAGCGTGGGCACCGTAGTGCTCGATAAGACGGGTACGGTCACCCGCGGCAAGCCTGCCGTGACCGATATCGTGGTAGCCACGCGCGCTGACGGCTCGCCCGCCATGAGCGAAAAGGCGCTGCTCAAGCTGGCCGCCGCGTTGGAGCGCTCAAGCGAGCACCCGCTGGCCGAGGCGATTATGGCCGAGAGCGAGACACGCGGGATCATCGCACGCATGGTCGAGGACTTTGCCGCCGTGCCCGGGCGAGGCGTTACGGCACGCGAGGGGCAGAATGTCATCGCCGCCGGCAACGTGCGTCTGATGGACGAGCTGGGCGTGAAGGTTCCCGCCGGCCTTGCCGAACAGTTCGCGGCCGAGGGCAAGACGCCGCTGTTCTTTGCCAAGAACAGCGAGCTTGTCGGTACCATTGCCGTGGCTGACGAGGTCAAGGAAACGAGTGCCGGAGCCATCGCCGCACTGCGCTCGCTTGGCGTCGACGTGCGCATGCTCACCGGCGACAACCGAGTCACCGCCGAAGCAATCGCCCGCCGCGTGGGGCTGAGCAGCGAACAGGTCATCGCCGACGTCCTCCCCGCCGACAAGGAGCACCACGTACGCGAGCTGCAGGATGCGGGCAGCAAGGTCGCCATGGTGGGCGACGGTATCAATGACTCCCCCGCCCTGGCGCGCGCCGACGTGGGCCTTGCTATCGGCACCGGCGCAGACATCGCCAAGGAGGGCGCCGACGTGGTACTCATGCGCAGCGACCTCATGGACGTCGCCCGTGCCATCGAGCTGTCGCGCGCCACAATTCGCAACATCAAGCAGGACCTGTTCTGGGCGCTGTTCTACAACGGCATCGGCATTCCGCTGGCGGCGGGCGTGTTCTTCCCCCTCACCGGTTGGCAGCTCTCGCCGATGTTTGGCGCCGCGGCCATGAGCCTGTCGAGTGTCTGCGTCGTAAGCAATGCGCTGCGCTTAAAATCCTTTAAGCCAAAAGTGGCAAAATAGGCTCACCATTAAGTCCATCTAGAACGGGTTTTCCAGACGCCCGAGATTGACCCGAAAGAGGAGCGACGCGCACTTTGGTACGCGAGCGACGGCTTGAAGGTCAAGGTCGGGTGCCTGGGAAAGCCGACACAACAGGGAGGAATACCCATGCGTTACACAATCAAGACTTCCGGCCTCATGTGCGGCCATTGCGACGCCACCGTCGAGACGGCGTTGCTCAACGTGGCCGGCGTGACCGACGCCGACGCCGATCACGAGACCCAGACCGTCCAGGTGGAGTGCGCCGACACCGTGACCGTCGAGCAGCTCACCGACGCTGTCGAGGGCGCCGGCGAGAAGTTCCACGCCCTTTCGGTGACCGCCGCATAGCAGTCGCTGCCTACTGAATCCTCAGAAGTTGCGGTGAAATACGGACTGTTGTGCCGCCCTAGGCCTTTAAACGGTCCGTATTTCACCGCAACTGACGGGGACATCCGGAAGATCGACCAGAAACGAGGACCCGCCATGATGGCAGACCACAAATCGGTGACCCGTATGCTCAAGACGGCACGCGGACAGATCGACGGCATCCTGCGAATGGTCGAGGAGGACCGTTACTGCGTCGACATCTCCACGCAGCTCATGGCAACACAGGCGCTCCTCGCGCGCATTAACGCCGACGTGCTCAAGGCGCATATCGAGGGCTGCGTGACTTCGGCAATCGAATCGGGCGACGAAGATCTCAAAGCCGCCAAGCTCGCCGAAATCGAACGCGTCGTCGACAAGCTCTCCAAGTAATAGGGGCATTGGGGACAGACTTCTTTGCACCGTCTTGGTATTCCGGGGACAGGTATGTTTGCACCACATTGGTGCAGATTAACCTGTCCCCCTTGCTCTAAATCGGGTATAAAGGCGTGCAGCATATCGAACGAAAGGCAATTTGCATGAATGACTTTATGAAGGGTCGCAATGGTGCCGATGAAGTCACCATCGTGATGGGTTTTGCCGGCATCGTCATCGCGATGATCGGATCGATAGCCCGCATCCAGTGGCTCAGCTGGATTGCCATCGCCGTAATCGTGATTGGCGTGCTGCGCGGCCTGTCCAATAATATCGACGCACGTCGCAAGGAGAACGAGGCCTTTGTCGCCGCGACTGCAAACGTACCCGGCTTGGGCAAGTTTGTAGCCAGCTTGGGCGGCGGAGCTGCAGCGGCCAACGCCTCGCGCGCAGCCGGTACTAGCAAGGAAGACTTTGAACGTGCCAAGCGCACAGCCAAGAAGATGTGGAAGGGCCGCAAGACCACGGCCTATCTCAAGTGCCCCAACTGCGGCCAGATGCTCTCCGTCCCCAAGGGCAAGGGCAAAATCCGCGTCACCTGCCCCAAATGCCACGCCAAGATGGAGACGCGCTCCTAGCCGCCATACCATGGGACAAATAAAAGCCGAGGCCTCGCACTGAGACCTCGGCTTTTTTGATTATGACAAAGGGATTGCCCCTTTGTCACACCTATGCCACGCCGTCGCGGGCCAGCTCCTCAGCCAGCGCTTCGGCTGGCATGGCCATAATCGCGTCGAGCTCGGCATCCACCTCGGGGATGCGCTTCACCTTGAGTTTGCACACCAGATCGCCGCGACACATCACGTGCATCGGCTCACGCAGAGCGCACAGGTCATCGAGCGGGTTCTCGCGCGTCACCAAGATATCGGCGGCCTTGCCGCACTCGATCGTGCCAGTCTCGCCGTCCAGCCCCAGCAGCTCGGCGTTGACTTGCGTAGCCGTATGCAGTGCGAAGGCGTTGCTCACGCCGACATACTTGGCAAAATAGGCCACCTCACGCCACATGTCGTACTGCGTCACGAACGGGCAGCTCGAGTCCGTGCCCAGGCCCACCTTAACGCCAGCTTCCAGTGCGGCACGGGCGCTCTCGATAATGCCCGAGCACACGATATCGCCGTTCTTCTTTTGCGTATCGGTCGAATGGGTCTTTTTCGGGTCGAGCAATACAAACGGCAGCGCCGGGCTGATAGTGCAGGTAACACTGGGCGCACGCCCCTCGAGTTGCGTGCCCGCGGCGCCACGGTACAGCTCCAGAATCTCGGGCGTCAACGGAGCGCCGTGCTCAATCGTGTCAACGCCGGCCTCAAGCGCGGCCTTCACGCCCTCGGTACTCTCGACATGGGCCATAACCGGCAGGCTCACCTCGTGCGCAGCCTTGCACGCCGCCGCGGCAACCTCCACGGGCATACGCAACACGCCCGGCTCGCCCACCTCGGTAGCGTCGAACACGCCGCCCGTCACGAACAGCTTAATGACGTCGGCACCACGCGCATACAGGTCGCGCACCTGTTCGGCTGCCTCGGCGGGACTGTTGGCCACCTGGGCGAACAAGCCCGCACCATGGCCGCCCGGCACCGTGACGCCCGTTCCTGGCGCCACCAGGCGAGGACCTTGATACTTGCCGGCGTCGATGGCATTACGAACGGCGATGTCGGCAAACAGTGGGTCGCCCGCGCCGCGCACCGTAGTCACGCCACTTGCCAGCTGCTGCTGGGCACTGCCTTTGAGGATGTGGCGGACGATGGTGCGGCCCACGGGATTGTCGAGTTTCTTCATCAGCGCGCCCGCATCGCCCGCCGAGACCGGTTTGCCCGAACCGCACAGATGCACATGCATATTGATGAGGCCCGGCATGAGATACACACCGCCCAGGTCGATGACCTCGGCACCCGCCGGAGCTTGGGCCACAGCACTCGGCCCCATCCACGTGATGACACCGCGCTCAACAGTCACGGCCATATCGGGTTGCGGCTCCATATGCTCCGAACCATCCAGGACGGTCGCATTGATAAACAACGTGGAACGATCGGCAGACGCCATATCGAGCTCCTCCCTCACGATTAACTTGAACATTTGTCCATTATCACCTAATGCAGCGACCTAAAGTCGAGCATATCGGTTAACGGAGGGAAGAGGGGATGTGGGGGACGGAATACGTTGCAGTCCCACCCCAGCGACACCAGGGAAATGTCTCGATCTGTAACAGGTACAGGGTTATTGGGCCCCTTGCTGTTACAGATCAAGACATTCGGTCGACGTTTCACCGGCTTGTCTCGATCTGTAACAATTACGAACTCAAACAACTTCTAAACGTTACAGATCGAGACAAAACCTCTCAGCGCCCATACCACCGACGTCTCCACTCCTCAGCCAAATCGGGCCGTCGCGGAATACCCGCCAGCCTCATCTTCTCAACCAGCTTCCCCGGATTCTTGAGCTCATCAAACGTAAACCGAAGCACCTTATGCCCGAGCATTGTCAGATGAGATTCCCGTCGACGTTCTGCCACGAATGGGTCGACCGACTCCCGGCCCTCGCCGCTCTGCAGGGTGTACTTCCCCTTACCGTCCAGCTCGCCAATCACGCACGTTCCGTCCTCGAGCCGCCAAAAATAGTCGACGCGAAACACCTGGCTCGGATCGAGCGGGTCGCGAAACTCCACCTGCAGCTCCGGAACCGGAAAGCCGTACGCAATAAAGAACGCTCGGAACCGAGACTCGCCGCCGTTTTCGGACAGCCCATCCGCATACGACGCAATCACCTGTGCCCTGCGATACCCTCGCCTGCCCTCGCAATCGACGCGGAGGCGCTCGCACAAATCCCCACGTGATACGCCTTTCGCCCGCAGTGCAGAATCGGCAATCGCCAACCCGTAGGAGAACGGCGCACGCAGCAAGCAATCCTCCACCGTGCGCCAAAACGACGTCACCCGCACGCCGTCGACGCGCTCGAGCGCGCCCGCAATCTGCGGACGCAACAACCTGCACCCGCCGCTCAACGTCACCGAACAGCAAGTCTTAACAAGGAAACGCGGCCCGAGCAGATCATTCGGCACCTCCAGACCCCATATCAGCGCGGCGTCATATCCCCAAAACGCCCAATCGGGATGAAATTCCGCAAGCCCTTTGATAGTCCTCAGCGCTCGCTCCGCCGGCGTCAATGCATCGCAATCATGCTGAAAACAGAACAGGTACGGCTCGGGCTCCGCGATATCGTCGGTTCCAACATGGCGTCGCAGCCACATGAGCTCGGTATTGTCATGCGTTGCGAGCAGCGCACCTTGCTTGGCCGTCTCCGTGAGCCGCGCGAGCATCCTATTCCGCGCCAACGTGTTGCGAGTCGTATGTTTGTGTTTGAGAACGGTATTAGACACTTTCATCACCACCACGTCAGACAAATGGACCATCGTCACCGTGCCTCCGCTGGCAAATGTCTTGATCTGTAACAGGAAGACAGTCTTTGAGCCTCTAGTTGTTACAGAACAAGATCTTTCGGCAGCCGCCAACCTTCCGTCTCAATCTGTAACAGTTAGACGTTCTCCAGCCCCCAAACGTTACAGATTTAGACAAACCAGCGGCGCCCAAGCGTTCGTCTCGATCTGTAACAGGTAGACCGGTTTTTATCCCTAAACGTTACAGATTGAGACAAAGTCAGGGCTGTAGGGCGACACCAGTCACATCCCCTACTCCCACTCCTGCTCGTAGATGTTGAGGGACTTTACGTAGCGCCCCTGGGCGCCCATGATGTCGCGGACCAGGCGCAAAAAGAAGCTGATACGCGAGGTGTCGAAGCCGTCTTCTAGGTCTTCCGGATGGACGGCGCCGGGCCCGTCGATCGCCGTATCGCTCAGGCGCGCTATGTCGTAGAGGTAGAGCTGCCCCGCCGTCAGCCAGACATCGTCGACGCAGGCGAGGCGCACCGCAATCGCACCGTCGCTCCAATGCTCCTTTTGCACGATATGCGGGTCGTAGACATCAAAGCGACGGTCGGTGCGCGTATCCTTCAGCGCAACCGTGCCGTTCGCAGGATCCTTGCCCAAAATGCCAAAGCGCGAGAAATACTGTGTGTCGCGCACCTGCTCGAGCCGCTTGAGCGAGGCAGGCGAAAGCGATGCCGGTGGCTCGTCAACATACAGCTCGAGCAGCGTCTTGCCATGGCGATAGGGGCGCTCGAAGAGCAGCCAATCGGTAAATGCCATGTTGTAGGCCATGATTTCGTTTTGCGAAGGCTCGGTGCAATAGCTGAGCCACGGGTCGACAATGATCTCGAACTGTTCGCGCGCCGGCTCCAAAAACTGGAACTTCCGCAGCATCCAAAAATGGGCCATGTCGGCAATATCGTTGCCGACGGCTTCGGCCAGCTGCGCTCGATCTAAAGCGTGATCAGTCATGGCATCCTCCTCAAACTGATGGACCTCAATTTGAGCTTACGAGGAGGGTGGGCAGCCACGACCAGCGCGGGCAAAATAGGCCTCCGGCTGCAAACCAGATGCTGACCAAACACTTGACGGGACACTTGACCGAATATGCGCGCCGCAAAGAAACGGCAGGCAGGCATAGACAACCGACCCGCCATTTTGAGCCAAACGCCCGCTGCCACCACAGAAACAGCAGAGCACCACAGGCGCAAACGTCGGCGAATGAACGCTCGAACGTCAGCAAACGAGCAAATCGGTCGCAAACCCGCAAGGAATGTCCCCAACGACTAGTCATTGGGGACGTTCTTAAATGACTACTTTACAGCTCCAGCGCCTCGGCGACTTCGGCTGCGCAGGCCAGGGCATCGGCCATGGCGTTCACCACGAGCGAGCTGCCGTTGCGCGCATCACCGGCAACATACACCGGCGCGGCATCCGCGGCGACGCCGTCGACACGCGCCGCAAGATGCGAGCCCCCGGCAGCCATCACGGGCAGCGGACGACCAGCAGTGGCAACAGGCACGCCAACGGCGTCGAACACACTGTGCTCCGGGCCCGTAAAGCCGCAGGCGATGAGCACCAGCTGCGCCGGCACCTCGTGCTCGGAGCCCGCGATGCGCTCGGGCTTGCCAGCCGACCAGTCCAGATCGACCACGCGCAGACCCGCAGCCGCACCCTTCTTGTCCAGCAGCACCTCGAGCGTATCCACGCCCCAGGCACGCATCTCGCCGCCCATCGCAGCGATAGCCTCCTGCTGGCCGTAGTCGGTCTTCTTAACGTTGGGCCACTGCGGCCAGGGGTTGCTCGCCGCGCGCTTATCGGGCGCAGCCGGCAAGAACTCAAACTGGCGCACGCTGCGCGCACCCTGACGTACCGCGGTGCCCACACAGTCGTTACCGGTATCGCCGCCGCCAATGACCACGACGTCCAGGCCACGTGCATCGATGACAGGCTCGCCGCCATCGAGCACCGAGACGGTCGAAGCCGTCAGGTAGTCCACGGCATATACCACGCCCGGGGCATCAATGTTCGCAGCCGAAAGCCCACGCGGAGCACGAGCGCCGACAGCCACCACGACGGCGTCAAAGTCATCGAGCTTGGCGGTAACCTTGGGATCGCTCACGTCAGCACCCAGCTCGAACACAATGCCCAGCTCGCGCATAAGTGTCACGCGACGCTCGACCACGGACTTCTCGAGCTTCATGTTGGGAATGCCGTACATGAGCAGGCCGCCCGGGCGGTCGTCACGCTCAAACACCGTCACGCGGGCACCGCGACGCGCAAGTTCCCATGCAGCCACCAGGCCAGCCGGGCCAGAACCAACCACGGCGACCGAGGGCGCGTCCTCCCCTGCCGGCTCAAAGCGACGCGGGCCGCCGTTTGCCCATTCGTGGTCGCTGATCGCGCGCTCGTTATCGTGAATCGTCGTGGGCTGACCGTCGACCGAACCCAGGTTGCACGCGGCCTCGCACAGCGCCGGGCACACGCGGCTCGTAAACTCGGGCATGGGCGAGGTGAGCGACAGGCGCTCGGCGGCCTCGTCCCAGCGGCCGCGATACACCAGCTCGTTCCACTCGGGAATCAGGCTGTGCAGCGGGCAGCCACTCGGGCGCGCCTTGCCAAAACTCGCGCCCATCTGGCAAAACGCCACGCCGCACATCATGCAGCGGCTCGCCTGGGCGCGACGCGCGTCGTCGTCGAGCTCCACGTACAGCGGATCGAAATCGCGGCTGCGCTCCTCCACGGGGCGCAGCTCATGGGTCACGCGATCGATATCAAGAAAAGCACCGGGCTTACCCATGGCACTTACGCCTCCTTCTTGGTCGAAGCAACAGAGCTGGCAGCCACGGACGCAGCACCCGCAGCACCGCCCGCAACATCGAAGCGAGCAACATCCGCGTCACTCGCGCGACCGGTCACAATGTCAAACGCCAGCTCCTCGGCCTGCGCATGCGTCTTGCCGACGGCCTCGGCGGCGGCGACAATCGCCAGCACGCGCTCGTACTCGGTCGGAATGACCTTCACAAAGTGCTTGCTCATCGTCTCAAAGCTGTAGAGCAGCTTAATGCCGCGCGGGCTCTGCGTCGCGTCCACGTGCTCCTGGATGAGCTCGCGAATCTGCGCCAGCTCGCCGGCCGTCGGGGCTTTAAGCTCGACGCTCTCGTGGTTCACACGGGCATCGAGCGTGCCGTACTGGTCAAAGACATAGGCCACGCCACCCGTCATGCCGGCGGCGAAGTTCTGCCCGACCTCGCCCAGGATGAGTGCCAGACCACCCGTCATGTACTCGCAGCCATGGTTGCCGCAGCCCTCGACCACCACGGTGGCACCGGAGTTGCGTACGCCAAAGCGCTGGCCTGCCAGGCCGTTAATGAAGCCGCGGCCGCTCGTGGCGCCAAAGAACGCAACGTTGCCCACGATGATGTTCTCGTCGAACTTGTAGGTCGCATGCGGGTTGGGGCGCACCGACACCTCGCCGCCCGAAAGGCCCTTGCCAAAGTAGTCGTTGGCGTCGCCGCACACGTTGAGCGTAATGCCGCGCGGCAGGAAGGCGCCAAAGCTCTGACCGGCCGAACCATCGCAATCGATGGTGATGGAGCCGGCGGGCAGGCCCTCGGGATGCGCCTTGGTCACCGCGTTGCCCAAAATGGTGCCCACGCAGCGGTTGACGTTGGCGATGTCGGCGCGGAAGCGAATCGGACGCAGGTGCGCACGGGCATCGGCCGTATAGGGCACAAACAACGTGGAGTCGAGCGTCTTGTCGAGCTCGCTGTCCGCGGCCATCTGCGGCAGGAAGTGGCGACCGTCGGCACCCGGGATATGAGCGCCGAACTCGCAGGTCGCACTCGCCAGCACGGGCGACAAATCGAGCAGGTTGGCCTTGCGGTTGCCCGGGACCTCGATCTGGCGCAAGCACTCGGGATGGCCGACCATCTCATCGATGGTGCGGAAGCCCAGGCCCGCCATGACCTCGCGCAGCTGCTCGGCAACAAAGAGCATAAAGTGCTCAACGTGCTCGGGCTTGCCGCGGAAGCCGCGACGCAGGCGGCAGTTTTGCGTAGCGATGCCGGCGGGGCAGGTATCCTGCTGGCAGTCGCGCTGCATGAGGCAACCCATGGAGATGAGCGGCATGGTCGCAAAGCCAAACTCCTCGGCACCCAGCAGACAGGCGACGGCGACGTCGGTGCCGTCCATGAGCTTGCCGTCGGCTTCGAGCACCACGCGCGAGCGCAGGCCGTTTTGCAGCAGCGTCTGCTGAGCCTCGGCGAGGCCAAGCTCCAACGGCAGACCCGCATGCCAGATAGAGTCGCGCGCAGCGGCACCCGAGCCGCCATTGTGGCCGCTGATCAAGATCTTGTCGGCAGCACCCTTGGCCACACCGGTGGCGATGGTGCCGACGCCAGCCTCGCTGACCAGCTTGACCGACACGCGCGCGCCGGGGTTGGCGTTCTTAAGGTCAAAGATCAGCTCTGCCAGGTCCTCGATAGAGTAGATGTCGTGGTGCGGCGGAGGCGAGATCAGGCCGATGCCGGGCGTAGACTGACGGACCTCGGCGATCCAGGGGTAGACCTTCTTGCCGGGCAGGTGGCCACCCTCGCCGGGCTTGGCGCCCTGGGCCATCTTGATCTGAATCTCGAAGGCGCTGCACAGATAGCGGCTCGTCACGCCAAAGCGCGCACTTGCTACCTGCTTGATGGCGGAGTTCTTGGAGTCTCCGTTAGCCAGCGGGGTCTCGCGACGCGGATCCTCGCCGCCCTCGCCGGAGTTGGAACGGCCGTGCAGGCGGTTCATGGCGATGGCCATGCACTCGTGTGCCTCTTTGCTGATGGAGCCATATGACATGGCGCCGGTGTTAAAGCGGCGGACGATGTTGAGTGCGGACTCGACCTCGTCGAGTGCCACCGGAGTGCGGCCGCTGGCATCAAAGTCCAGCAGGTCGCGCAGGCGCACGGCACGGCCGGTGCGGTGCAGGCGGGCGCTGTACTCCTTAAAGGTGTCGTAGCTGTCCTCACGGCAGGCGGTCTGCAGCAGGTAGACAGTTTGCGGATCGATGAGGTGATCCTCGCCGCCGAGCGGGCGCCACTTGGTCAGACCCAGCGTGGGCAGCTGATCGGGAGCCGGGCTCTTAAGGACAGCGAGCGCGGCGTCGTAGCGCTCGTTTTGCTCGCGCTCAACGTCCTCGACACCCATACCGCCCACACGGCTCACCGTGCCGGCGAAGTACGCGTTGACGAACTCCGGCGTAAAGCCCACGGCCTCGAAGATCTGCGCCGAATGGTAGCTCTGCACCGTGGAGATGCCCATCTTGGACATGATGGAGACGATGCCCGCCGTCGCGGCCTTGTTGTAGTTGGCGATGCCCTGCTCGGCTGTCACGTCCAGATCGCCGTGCGCCGCCAAGTCGCGGATGCACGCATGCGCGTTGTACGGGTAGATGCCGCTTGCGGAGTAGCCCACCAGCGCCGCAAAGTCGTGTGGAGACACGGCATCGCCGCACTCCACCACGATATCGGCAAAGGTGCGCACGCCGGCACGGATCAGGTGGTTGTGCACGCAGCCCACGGCGAGCAGCGACGGCACGGGCACCTCGCCCGCTCCGGCGCGATCGCTCAGCACCACGATGTTCACGCCATCGCGAACCGCAGCCTCGACGTCTTCGGCAAGCTGCTTGAGCGCAGCCTGCAGCGCGCCCTCGCCGGCATCGCAGCGGTAGACGGCACGGAAACGGCGGGTCTTAAAGCCCACGCGGTCGATGGCGCAGATGCGGTCAAACTCCTCCTCGCTCAGCAGCGGACGCTCCAGGCGCACCAGCTGGCAGGCCGTACGGGAGTCCTCGAGCAGGTTGCCGTGGTTGCCCAGGTAGAGCGTGGTCGAGGTGACCATATGCTCGCGAAGGGCGTCGATCGGCGGGTTCGTGACTTGAGCGAACAGCTGATAGAAATAGTCGTAGAACGAGCGCGTCTTCTTGGACAGGCAGGCCAGCGGCGCATCGATGCCCATCGAAGCGAGCGGTGCCTTGCCCTGCTGGGCCATGGGACGCACGACCTCGTCGACGTCATCCCAGTGGTAGCCAAGCTTGGCCATACGCACGGCGGCGGGCACCTCGGCGTCCTCGGCGGGCGTTGCCGCAACGGGCTCATCGAGCGCGTCAACGGTCAACGTCTCCTCGGCAATCCAATCACGGTAGGGCTTTTCCTTGGCGTAACGGGCGCGCAGCTCATCGTTGTAGATGACGCGACCGCGGGCAAAGTCGACCTCGAGCATCTGGCCTGGTCCCAGGCAGCCGCTCGTCAGGATGTTCTCGGGGCTCACCTCGATGGTGCCCACCTCGCTTGCCAGCATAAAGCGACCGTCGCGCGTCACATAGTAGCGGGCGGGGCGCAGGCCGTTACGGTCGAGGGCGGCACCCAGCGTGCGACCGTCGGTAAAGGCGATGGCCGCCGGGCCATCCCACGGCTCCATGAGCATGGACTGGTAAGCGTCGTAGGCGCGGCGCTCCTCACTCAGGCTGTCGTTGTGGTCCCACGGCTCAGGCAGCAACATGGACGCGGCACGCGTAAGCGGGCGACCGTTCATGACCAAAAACTCGAGCACGTTGTCCAGAATTGCGGAGTCGGAACCCTCGCGGTTGATGATGGGCATCACACGCTCAAGATCGTGCTGCAACACGGGGCTGTACAGGTTGGGTTCGCGGGCGCGAATCCAGTTGACGTTGCCCTTGAGGGTGTTGATCTCGCCGTTGTGAATGATAAAACGGTTGGGGTGCGCACGCTCCCAGCTGGGCGTGGTGTTGGTGGAGTAGCGCGAGTGGACGAGCGCCACGGCCGTTTTGACGGCGGCGTCGTTGAGGTCGATGAAGAAGCGGCGCATCTGCGTGGCGACCAGCATGCCCTTGTACACGATGGTGCGCGAACTCATGGAACAGACGTAGAAAATCTTGTCGCGCAAGGCGAACTCAGCGTCGGCCTTCTTCTCGATGGTGCGGCGGCACACGTACAGGCGGCGCTCGAAGGCATCGCCGGCGGGCGTGTCGTCCGGACGGCCCAGGAAGGCCTGCAGGATAGTGGGCATGCAGGCGCGGGCCGTCTCGCCCAAATCGTGCGGGTCGACCGGCACCTCGCGCCAAAAGAGCAGCGGCACCCCAACCTCGGCGCAGCCCTCCTCAAACACGCGACGGGCATCCTCTACGCCCTTGTCGTCCTGCGGGAAGAACAGCATGGCCACACCATAGTCGCCCTCTGCCGGCAGAATCTGGCCGCACTTTTGGGCCTCTTTACGGAAAAAGTGATGCGGAACCTGGAACAGGATTCCGGCGCCGTCGCCGGTGTTCTTCTCGAGTCCGGTGCCGCCGCGGTGCTCCAAGTTGACCAGAATGGACAGTGCGTCGTCCAGAATCTGGTGATGGCGCTCGCCGTTGATATCGGCAAGCGCGCCGATACCACATGCATCGTGGTCGAATTCGGGGCGATAAAGGCCCTGCTGCTGAGCGGAATCTGCCTGCATCGCGATCCTCCCCTTGGTGTTAGACAGTCAGTTGAATAGGCATACTAGAAGCATCACCGGCCCGTTGTGTTTCCCGCCCGTTTCGAAACAATCGCGTAACGCACGCCCTACGAGTGGACACCGCCGACCTCAAGGACAACGACAAGGGCCCCAAGTTCGACCTGTAAACTCACCACTTCAAACATCTCAATCTGTAACAGTAAGATCCAATTTCCATCCCTAGTTGTTACAGATCAAGACATTTCGGCAGCCCCCTGCACCATCCTATTCAAATACAACATTTTGTTAGACATGGTTAACTTTTAAGCCAAAAACGAGTATCCTTTGCGGCGTCAAGCAAACGGCACGCATGCCGTGCCACATTAAGGAGGCCCCTATGGCAAACCAGACAGACCAACAGACGATCCAACTCGTCCTTATCCGCCACGGAGAGTCGGAGTGGAACAAACTCAACCTGTTCACCGGCTGGACCGACGCAGAGCTCACCGACACGGGCCGCGAAGAAGCCGCCGCAGGCGGTCGAGCCCTCAAAGAAGCCGGTTTCGACTTTGACGTCTGCTACACTTCGCGCCTCAAGCGCGCGATCCACACCCTCAACATCGTGCTCGGCCAAATGGATCGCGAGTGGCTGCCCGTCATCAAATCCTGGAAGCTCAACGAGCGCCACTACGGCGCGTTGCAGGGTCTCAACAAGGCCGATGCCGCGGCGGAGCACGGCGACGAACAGGTGCTCATCTGGCGCCGCTCCTTCGATATCTGCCCGCCGGCACTCGAGCCGAACGACGCGCGCGATCCCCACACCCAGGAGCAATACCGTGATGTCGCACCCGACCAGCTGCCCTACACCGAGTGCCTCAAGGACACGATAGCCCGTGCCTGGCCTTATTTCGAAGACGAGATTCGCCCCCAGATGCTCGCCGGCAAGCGCGTACTCATCGCCGCACACGGCAACTCCCTGCGCTCTCTCGTCATGAAGTTCGAGCACCTCACGCCCGAGGAGATCCTCAAGGTCAACATCCCCACCGGCGTGCCGCTCGTCTACACCTTCGATGCCGATTTCAACGTCCTCGACAAGCGCTACATCGGCGACCCGGCGACCATCGCCGTCAAGATCGACGCCGTGGCCAACCAAGGCAAGGCGCACAAGTAGCCCAAATCTAAACCCAGGGCGTGGCGCCGCGCAACCCAAGTGCAGCGCCACGCCACCCCAACGTAGGAACCAGCCATGCTCAACCATCTCAAACAACACTTTGGCTCGCACCGCACCGGCGGTCACGGAGGCCTAGACATTGCACGGCATATCGGCCCCGGGCTTCTCGTGACCGTCGGCTTTATCGATCCGGGCAACTGGGCCTCCAACATGGCCGCCGGCTCGCAGTTTGGCTACGCGCTGCTGTGGATCGTCACGCTGTCCACGATCATGCTCATCGTGCTGCAGCACAACGCGGCGCACTTGGGCATCGCCACGGGCGCCTGCCTTGCCGAGGCCACGACCCGCTTTCTCCCCCGCTTCGTTGGGCGCACGGTGCTTGCCAGTGCCTACCTCGCGACCATCGCCACCGCTATGGCCGAGGTCCTGGGCGGCGCGATCGCGCTCCAGATGCTCTTTGGACTGCCCGTGCGCGCCGGCTGCGTCATCGTGGCCGCGGCATCGATGGCAATGCTCATGACGAACTCCTACAAGCGTGCCGAGCGCTGGATCATCGCCTTCGTCGGCGTGGTAGGACTCTCGTTTTTGGCCGAGCTTGCGCTAGTCAAGGTCGACTGGCCGCAAGCCGCCGCAAGCTGGATCACGCCCAGTATGCCCACTGGCTCTGACGCGATTATCGTGAGTGCCCTGGGTGCGGTCGTTATGCCACACAACCTTTTTCTGCACTCCGAGGTCATCCAATCCATGCACTTCGAAGGCCAAGGCGAGCAGGTTATCGAAGAGCGTCTGCGCTATGAGCTCTTCGACACGCTCTTTTCGATGGGCGTGGGCTGGGCGATCAACTCGGCCATGGTCATCCTGGCCGCAACGACCTTCTTTGCGCACGGCATTGTCGTAGACGACCTCGCCGTCGCAGCGGACACGCTCTCCCCCATTCTGGGCCCGGCAAGCTCGACCATCTTTGCGGTGGCACTGCTGTTTGCGGGCATATCGAGTAGTGTGACGGCGGGCATGGCGGCGGGCACCATCACCGCGGGCATGTTCGACGAGGAATACGACATCCACGACCGGCACTCATCGATTGGAGTGGCGGTCTGTTTCGTCGGCGCAGTGGCGGCGTGCCTGATCGTCCCGAATCCTTTTGAGGGTCTCATCTGGAGTCAGGCGCTGCTGTCGCTTCAGTTGCCGATTACGGTCTTTGTGCTCATACGACTCACCAGTTCGCCCCGCGTTATGGGCAAATACGCCAACTCGCGCCCGCTCAACGCGCTGCTCGTAGGGATCGGCGTCATCGTGACGATTCTCGACATCGTGCTGCTAACGGGAATGTAATTGAGATGGCGTGACTGTCCAGATATAACGTCTCAATCTGTAAAACGTGAGACCGTTTTAAACCGTCAGATAAATCAAAAGGGTCCCGGCCGAGAATTCGACCGGGAACCTTGGACAGAGCTATGTTTGGCTTTCGCCGTGTGCCTGCGAGTTACTCCTCGACGAGCTCAAACTGATCGGGACCGACGCCGCACACCGGGCACACGTAATCCTCGGGCAGCTCGGGCGTGTCGACCTCAACCTCGTAACCGCAAACGGTGCACACAAACTTATATGTCTTCTTTTCCTCAGCCATGATGTTCTCCTCTCGAACGTGACTGCTGGTGTACTTACTTATTAGTATATATTCTCAATAGTATAATGCAAGTATTTTTAGAGCATTTCTAGCCTTGATACGACGAGGCTTTGGGCGGCGTCTTGCCCTTCAGAACCTTGTGATAGTAGTCGTACGTCAGCGGCGTCTCGTCGCTCAGGCGCTCGGCATCCTCGACCTCGCCAATAAACAGCAGATGCGTGCCCACATCCACAGTGTCGATCAAACGGCAGCTAAACAGGGCCGCCGCGTGCTCGGGCACATAGGGCATGCCCAGAGCCGTCTCGCGGGTCTCGTATTTGGCAAACTTGTCATAATCGCTGCTGGTGCGGAACCCAAAGTTACCGATGTAGAGCATGTCGGCGGTCTGATCGATCACGGTCAGCGCGAACGCTTTGGCCGATGCGATGACGCCCGAGGTGACATTGTCCTTGTTCACGGCAACCGAAATACGCGGCGGCATGGACGTCACCTGCACCGCAGTGTTGATGACGCAGCCGGCGCGCAGCCCGTCTGCCGCGGCGCTCACCACGTACAGGCCACTCGGCATGGTAAAGAACGCAGTTTTGTCCATCACGATCACTCCCCTAACTCGGGTTGGAACCTCATGAATGTATGTACCCACAAAAAAGGCGGCACCCATAACGGACGCCGCCTTTGAGACATATGTGTCAGAACAGTAAGAAAGATGAGACGCCCGCAGTTGCGGTGAAATAGGGACTGAATAGCCCCTCAAACAGGCAAAACAGTCCGTATTCCACCGCAACTTATACAGAGTGCCTAGCGGTTGCGTTCCTTAAGGGCGCGGTCGATCTCGCGTTGGACATCACGCTTGGCCATGTCCTCGCGCTTGTCGTAGAGCTTCTTGCCGCGACCCAGACCCAGCAGCAGCTTTACGCGGCCGTCGTTATTAAAGTAGAGCTCCAACGGAACCAGCGCATAACCACGGTTGCGAAGTTTGCCGTCAAGAAAGTCGATCTCCTTGCGGTGCAGCAGCAGACGACGCCGACGGTCGGGATCGCGATTCCACACGCCGCCATGGCTATAAGGGTGGATATGCAGTCCGACGAGCCAGCACTCGCCGCCACGAATCAGTGCAAAAGTGTCAGTGATCTGACAGGCGCGCTCGCGAATCGACTTGACCTCGGTGCCGCTCAGCTCAATACCGCACTCAAACGTCTCATCGATAAAGTACTCGTGATGTGCCGAGCGATTCTTGGAAATGAGTTTGCGCTCGCGCTTACTGGGCATCGCCGGCCTCCTTGGCTTCATCGGCGTTTGAGCCCGCAGTCTCGCGCTTTGCCTTGCGCTCGGCATTGAGCTCGGCATCGCTCTCGCGCACCAGTTTGATAATCGCCGCGCAGGCCTCCTCGCCCACCAAGTCGCGAGCACGCACCGTCAGGCGCGTCGCCTCCTGCTTGTCGCCGTCGCTTGCAGCATCGGTCGCACACATGATCAGGCAGATGGCAATCTCGGCCGAAGGCGAGGTCGGCACGCCCTGCAGGGCGAGCTCACCCATCACATGGTCGTCGCTCTCATCAGCGGCATCCGGATAGGTGGTATGGATCTTGTTGAGCAGGCGCGTCGTATGCGCATCGTTGGGCGCCAGGCGCAGCGCCAGACGCGCGCAGCCCACGGCAGCCGAAACGTTCTCGGTCTCGGGCTCCAAGAAGTACTGACCTAGATTGGCGTAAGCGCGGGCGGCGCACTTGCCATCGCTTGCACGCTCCAGCACCGAGAACGAGAGCGATGCCCATTCCTGCTTGTCCTCGAGAGCGCGGAACAGCTCGGCCAGATCAAGGCGGTAGTTGCAGTTCATGGGGTCCCAGCGCACGGCCTGCATCAAGGCGTTGCGAGCACTCACATAATCCTGCTGGCGAATGTAGGCAAACGCCATGTCAGAGTACAGACGGTCAAACGGCACCTCGACCTGCACGAGCTCGCGCGGATCCTTCTCCACGCGGCGATAGGCCAAGCGCTCAAACTTGCTATCGAAGCTAAAGTATTGGCGCTTCTCCTCCGTCTTGCACTCAGCGTCGATATACTCCTCGGCGAGCTCCACCAGACGCTCCAGCAGCGGCGTCGCCGTAGCCAGGTCGCCCTGCGCCAGATAGTTCTCGGCATACGTGATGTCTTGCAAGCTGATGGGCAGATCCATGGCTACTCCTCGATCTGAGCGAAACACGGCAGGCGCCGTATATACGGTTAATACACAAAACCCGGGTCTCTTACGAGGCCCGGGCGTTCAATTTTGGTAGCCCGTACCAGATTCGAACTGGTGATCTCCGCCTTGAGAGGGCGGCGTCCTAAACCGCTAGACGAACGGGCCATATGTAGCAAATGCAATGGCTGGGATGGAGGGAGTCGAACCCCCATTGACGGAACCAGAATCCGCTGTCCTGCCATTAGACGACATCCCAATGACTGCATCGCTGCGCTCGGCTGTGCCTTTGCGCAAGAAAGAAATATACGGGAAGTCTCGCCGTGACGCAAGCCCCAATTTTGACTTTTTTGAAATTCAGTCAAATTGGCCTAATTTAGTCCAACCCGTGAAGGACCTGTGAAGCCGACCGCTGTACACGAGGGGCAAAACGCCGCGAGCGGTAGCCGTCAACCGTTGGCAGATTCTACCGAGAAAACGATAGCACCAGGCAACACAATCGAAGTATCAATGATCGCGTAGATATCGAGGCGCCATGGACGAAGAGCTTGATTACCTATGGGAGACCCTGGGCCTCGAGATCACTGCCGACCTTTGGCCCGAACGGGACAAAATTCACCCCACGTTACGCCCCGCCATTACTGTGGTGCAGGCAAAATACCGCCGTGCATCCTTTTTGATCATGCGGATGTCATGGCACGCGGGACTATCCGACCTTAAGCGAATCCAGGCAAGCCTCGTCGAGCTGTCCGGCATGCCGACCGTCATATCCGAGGCGCACCTGGAACAGCGTCAGCGCGAGCGACTGCAACAGCAGCGGATTCCCTTTATCTGCCCTGGCGTTCAGGCATATCTGCCCTTTATGGACGAGGAGTACTGGAGTGGCAAGCCCAACAAGCACGTAAAAGTCTACGATCCGCACGAATGGGCACAGCTGGCGGACTGACTGGGGCAGGCCCGCCGGCGGAAAGTGCGTCCCAGATTTCAAGCTCAAACTGGTCCCTACTTTCCCGTCGAGCCCTCAACCGGAAACCGTGTCCCGCAATCGAAGCTCAGAATGGGACGTGCTTTCCGCAACCGGCCACTTTGGGAAAGTGCATCCCATTCTGGAAGCGAATTCCGGGTCGCACTTTCCGCAGCCGCTACAGCAACGCCTCGGCCCAAGCCGATTCCCTAAAGCCGGGAATCGCAAAGTCGTCGCCCACCAGCAGCGGACGCTTGACCAGCATGCCGTCGGTCGCCAGCAGCTCGTAGCACTCCCGATCCGTCATGCCCGCATCCAGACGCGCCTTCAGGCCCAGCTCTCGATATTTCATGCCCGACGAATTAAAGAAGCGCCGCACCGGCAGCCCCGAATGAGCAGTCCAGGTCGCAAGCTCATCAGCCGTGGGATTGTCCAAAACGATATCGCGGTCGATATACTCAACCCCATGTTCATCCAGCCATGCCTTGGCCTTCTTACAGGTCGAGCACTTGGGATATTCAACAAACAGTACGGTCATGGGAATCCTCCGAATATAGATCGGCCAACGCAGGCACACGCCACACGAGGCGCCTTCGTATGATGGGCCAATTGTAGCCCGCGGGTCACACGCTAAACGAACCGTACCCCGAATCCGCGCTTAATGAACGGCAGCAGCTCCATTGCTTCGGGCGTGATATGGCCCGCAACGTTCATGCGCTCGTCACCGGGAAGATCGACCCGCGCAATCTCAAGCTCGCCTTCGTAGCGCCCATATCCGCTATTGCTCACAGCGATCGACCCCGCCTTTCGCGGCAGGCCGGCTCCGGCATCCGTCGGCACGGAATCCGGCTTAAGCGTCGTACGTGACTCCTGAGACCTAAAGATGAGGACGCTCGAGTCGGGCCGGTCGTGATGAATCTGCCCGCGCACATAGGCATAACCGGGCTCAAGCTCGCATTGCAGGTCCACGTATCCGGCGGAAACTTGAGCAAACTGCGCCCAGCCCGCATCGGATAGATCGGGGTCGCCGACCAACACAATGTCGCAATCGGCGCCATGTGCAAGCTCAAGCATATTGAGAGCAACCTTTGACGCGCGACCGCGCTGCGCCTCGACCGTCGGCAGTCCCTCGAAAACCGGCCCGCGAACGTTAGCATCACCCGGCACAAAAGCCATGATTTCGAATCCAAGCGCCGCAAGACGAAGATTCACCCGAGCAATGTCCTCCAGAGCTAAACCGGTATAAGGCTTGGGGTAAAAATTGTGGCAGGCGGCAAAACGAGTCACATCGGCACCGGCCTCACGCCACGATGCGATTTCATCAGAACTCACCGTCGATGCATTGACCACAATGTGAAATACACCGGACAGCTCCGCGACCCGCTGGGCGCTAAAGCCATAGTCCAAACGAAGGTATTCCAACCCCAGATCGCGCAGGTCCTCGATGCGCTCAAGCCCGAGCAAATCGCACGTGCGAGGCCCCACATCGGCAATGAGCGCAATGCCGCGGGCGGAAAGCAGCGACAGCACATGACGGACCTTATCGGCATACGCCGCTCCCCCATCCTCGGGAATATGCAGCGAGGTGAACGCATAGCGCGCACCCGCCGCGGCACCATGTTCAATCGTCCGCTCAATATCCTGCAGAGGGCTGGAAAGATAAATCGAAATACCCGTTTTCACGCTTCAACGCTCCTTTAAAAAAGGCCGGCGGAGCAGCTAGCCCCGCCGGCACAACCATAACATCAAGAAATCTGCCGCGCGCCGCGAACCCCGAGCAACACGGCTCGCGATATCAAACTACTCGCCAAAGAACTCGTTGATCTTCTGCTCGTCGACGCCAAAGAACCACGTCAGGACAAAGCCGGCGGCATAGGCAAGCAGCATAGCGGCAACGTAGCCGAGCTGCTGGCCAGGAACGACGATCAGCAGGCCAAACAGACCGGAAACGCCCTGAGAAACCGTGCCGATGTGAAGCAGCGCCGCGAGCGCGCCGCCAAATCCGGCACCCAGGCAGGCCGTCACAAACGGACGAACGAGCGGCAGCGTAACAGCATACATCAGAGGCTCGCCCACACCCAGGATTCCAACGGGAATGGACTCTGCAACGTACTTCTTGAGCTTGGCGTTCTTGGTCTTAAAGTACAGCGCCAAACCGGCACCGACCTGGCCGCCGCCAGCCATCATAAGGATGGGAAGCAGGTAATTGATACCCTTGGTAGCGCCGTCGGGATCGTTGAGCATAGCGTGGATCGGCGTGAGCGCCTGATGCAGGCCGACGGAAACCAGCGGCAAGAAGCCTGCCGACAGGATATAGCCGCCCAGGACGCCCAGCTTCTCGAAGATAAAGGTCAAAACGCTAAAGATGGCAGTCGTCAGCCATGCGCCAACCGGCTGGATGACGAGCATCAGAGCAAAGGCGCCGATGATGAGCACCAGCAGCGGAGACAAGAACGTGTCGAGTGCGTTGGGCATAACCTTGCGAATCTGACGCTCCATCCAGGCAAAAAATGCGCCAGCGATGAGAGCCGCGATCATGCCGCCCGCTGCGGGGTTGTACTGCGCACTGGTGAGCGGCAGCAGAATGGCAGTGGCAGGATCAGCCGCGCCAGGCGCAAGCAGGGGCATGGCACTGTTGGCGATACACATCATGCCGGCGATGCCGCCCAGCGCAGCGGAGCCACCAAACTCACGTGCCGCGTTATAGCCCACCAAGATGGGCAGATAGGCAAACAGGGCCCAGCCCATGGAACGAATGCCCTGGTACCACCACTCGCCTGCAAGCGCGCCTGCCGTCGAGACGTTAATGACGTTGCAGATACCGTTGATGAGGCCAGCCGCAATGATGCCGGGAAGCAGGGCGACGAAGACATTGGAAATCTTCTTGAGGAAGGCCTGAACCGGCTTAGACTCGTACTTGGCCTTCTGCGCGGCCTTGTTTGTGGCCGCAGCGTCAACCACGCTCTCGTCGGCAACGCCTTTCGCAAGGCCAGTGAGCTTGGAGAACTCCTCGAGCACCTTATTCACCTTGCCCGGACCCAGCACGATCTGCATCGTGTCGTCCTCGACCAGGCCCATCACGCCGTCGAGTGCCTTAATGCCCTCCGTGTCGACGTTGCCCGCGTCTTTGACGGTCACGCGCAGGCGCGTCATGCACGCCGCGTTTGCCAGCACGTTGTCTTTACCGCCCAAAAGGTCCAGCAGCTTTTGAGCCAGCTCTTTGTTCGTCATAACTCCTCCTTGTATTGGGTATCTCGTCTGGATGTCATATCAGCTCGCGCCGCGCACCTATTGGGCGTCGGCATTGCTCTTCTCATGGCCACTCACCGCAGCACGGACATGGCCTCGCGCCCGCTCAAGAGCTACCGTAGCCTGCTCGGCATCGCAGTCCAACAGTACCGAGACAATAGCGGTTTTTACATGGCCGCCGGCATCTGCAAGCGCCTGAACGGCGCGCTCGCGCGTGCAGCCGGTCGCCTCCATCACGATGTTCTGGCCGCGCACCACCAACTTCTCGTTCGTCTGCTGCACATCGACCATCAGGTTTTGGTATACCTTGCCGATCTTGACCATGGCACCGGTCGAAATCATGTTGAGAATGAGCTTTTGAACCGTTCCCGCCTTGAGCCTCGTTGAGCCGGTCAGCACCTCGGGACCGGGCACGGGCTCAATGGCAAGATCTGCGCTCTCCCCGATCTTCGACCCTTGGTTGCAGGCAATTGCAATGGTCTTGCACCCAGTTGCCTTGGCGTACGCAAGGCCGCCCACCACATAAGGAGTACGGCCGCTTGCCGCCAGGCCAACGACAAGATCCTTGTCCGAGAGTCCACGCTCTCGCAGGTCGTTCGTGCCAAGCTCATCGCTGTCTTCGGCACCTTCGACAGCCTTGATAAACGCCGTCTCGCCTCCGGCAATGAGCCCGACAATCAGATCGGGTGACACGCCAAACGTGGGCGGACACTCCGAAGCGTCGAGTACACCCAGACGACCGCTGGTGCCTGCGCCCATGTAAAAGACGCGCCCGCCGCGCTCGAGTGCCTCAGCAGCCCAGTCGATTGCTGTGGCAACCTGGGGCAACACTTTCTTGACCGACTGGACGGCACGAAGATCCTCATCGTTCATCGTCGTGACGATTTGCAGCGATGTCATCGTATCGAGGTCCATTGACCTTTGATTACGCTGTTCGGTCGTGAATTTTGTTAAATCGAGCATTTCATTCACCTCATCTTTCCTGTTTCTCGATGTAGTTTTGCTTAATGACATGCGTCGCCCGTTCGTAGTCGCTGGCAACGTAAGCAGCGTAAAGGGCATCGACAACCATAAGCTGGGCCATACGCGAAGCCATGGCACCGCTGCGGACCAAGGGTTCACTCGCAGCGACGCCGAGCACGGCATCGGCCATGGTGGCAAGCTTGGATGATCCATCTACTTTGGTAACGGCCACAACGGGACAGTTGTGGCGTTGAGCCTCGGCGGTGCAGTCCAGCACCTCTTGCGTCAAGCCCGAGTAGCTAAAGGCGATTGCCATATCGCCCTCATGCATGTTCTTGGCACATAAGAGCTGATCATGCCAGTCGTCGTACAGATGGCACTCTTTGTCGACACGCATGAGCTTTTGCGCCAGGTCGTGCGCGACCAAACGAGAGGCACCAATACCGAACAGATTGACCGCGCGTGCCCGCTTAAGACGGGCCGCGCATCGCTCCAAGACGGTGTAATCGAGCGTTCGCGCCGTCGCCTCGATCGTGCGCACGTTGCTTTTCATCACCTTCCCCACGATACGTTCGACGCTGTCATCCATGGAGATGTCCTCGAGGGCTACGTCTTTCTTGTCACCCAAGAGCGCCAGCTCGGCAATCAGTTCGCGCTGGAACTCCTTGTAGCCCGCAAAACCCAAACGCTTGCAAAAGCGCAAAATGCTCGAGGGCGAGGAGAACGTGACATCGGCAAGACCGCGGACGGACAGCCCGACCACCTCGTGCGGATGAGCGCTTACATATGCGATGACATTGCGTTCCGCCGGGCTCGCGCTGAGCTCACGCTCGCGAAGCCGCAAAAGCAATCCGTTTGCCATCTCAAACACCTCCGTTGAGAAGAATTAAAGACCAACGAACGATTCGTACCGGATACAAACAGCTTTTGCGGTACATTGTGCCGCATCGTGGCGCACAAAGGGCGAGCGTTCTACCGCTCGCCCCTCAAATCCGACCGCTCGGAAATACGCGCGACACAAAATAATTCAACAAGGTCGCATTATCAGAAACGGGTTTGTTACCGGCTAGCGCCTCGCATGGGCGCCGATCGGCCGAGTCGCATGGCGCACCAACGCCGCCGCCAGCAATACCAACAGCATGGCGGTGACATAGCCCGCAGCATCGAATCCTAAATCGATAACGTCGAAATGCCTGCCGGGAACAAAGATCTTATGTACCTGATCGCCAACGGAGCAGGCGGCGCAAAAGAGCAATACGGGCACGCAACGGGAGCATACGCTCCACGGACGCCTGGAAAAGCAAACCACGACCACGGAGGCGAATAATCCGACGAAGAAAAACTCTACGGTATGGGCAACGCGACGGACGTTTGTGCCCACCCACATGCGAATGGAAGCAAGTCGGCCAGACCGGACATTCGAGGCAGCCGAATCGGCGCCCCCGGTCACTCCGTTCTCCGTCTGGGCTTCACCCGTAGCATCGGCAGCCTGAACGCCCGTAGCCTGACCCTCCACCACACGCGCGGTGGACTCGCTCAGCAACGACGTCTGCACCGCGTTTTGCTCCGTCAGCACCCAGATGCCCGCCAGCGTTGCAGCGAACAGAACGATCGCGGTCCATCCGATTATTTGTTTTACGCGAGCCAAGGGCCAACCTCCTTTTTTGAATATCAGCGAGTGTAGCCCCAAATGGCATCGTCACCGTATCAAAATTTGAATCGCAACAGGAAGCGACAAAGCGACGCAAACCCCTACCCCGCCTCGCGCATCCAGCGATCGAACGTCCCCACGCACACGCCCAGGCATTTTGCTGCCTGGCTGCGGGTAATATCGCCCGCCTCATAGCTATCGCGCACCAGCTCAAACTGAGGAGGGCACGGCTTGCGAGGTCGACCGAAACGGACCCCTCGCGCTCGCGCCGCTGCAATTCCCTCCGCCTGGCGCCGATGGATATTCTCGCGCTCCACCTGCGCCACGTAGCTCAGCAGTTGCAGCACAATATCGGCAATCAGGGTGTTGGTCACATCCGGCGCGCCGCTGGCCCTAGCGCGCGTGTCAAGCAATGGCATGTCCAACACCACAATGGCAACCCCGAGCTCCTTGGTAATGCGTCGCCATTCCTCAAGAATCTCGGAGTAATTACGGCCAAGTCGGTCGATAGAAAGCACCACCAGCACGTCCCCGTCTCCCAGGACGTGCAGCAGCTCGCGATAACGCGGTCGATCGAAGTCCTTGCCACTCGCATGGTCGGCATAAATATTCGCCGAGCCCACGCCATAGGCGCCCAGCGCATCCAGCTGCCGATTAAGGTTCTGATCGCGCGAACTCACCCGCGCATAACCGTACACCGTCGCCATCTCATCCCCGCTTTCTTGTAAACCTGCCAAAAAGGGACAGGTTTATTTTGGTAGGTTTTACCTCTCAAATAGCAGGTAAGCGGGCGGCCGAGCAGGCGGCAAGGTAGTCACGATTCAAATGCGAAGGGCGGTCCCGAAAGGCCGCCCTCCGCTCCCCCACCATGAGTCGGGATTTGGCTAATGGATAAGCTTAAAGTCCAAGTGCCCACGCGTGGTATTGACGCGCGAGACCTCGACAATCACGCGCTGACCCAGTTCATAGCGAGTCCCCGTGTCGGCGCCCGTCAGCGTAAGCGCATCCTCGTCAAACTCGAACCACTCGTTGCCCAGGCTCTTGATCGAAACCAAGCCTTCGACCTGCGTTAGGTCCAAGCGCACAAAGAGGCCCATGCTGCTGACCCACGAGACCGTTCCGGCATAGCGCTCGCCCAGGCGGTCCTCGTAGTACTGGGCAATCTTGATCTTTTGCGTCGCATGGCTGGCGGCATCTGCCGCGCGCTCGGCATCGCTGCATGCGCGGCAGATCTGCGGCAGAATGCGCGGCAGCGACTCGCGCCCCTTGCCGATCAGCCGCGACGTACGGACCAAGGTGTCCTTGCCGCCGAGCTGCTCATAGGCCAACTGCAGTTTGAGCACGCGGTGCACCACCAGATCGGGGTAGCGACGGATGGGACTCGTAAAGTGACAGTAGCGCGGCGCGGCGAGCGCAAAGTGGCCCTCGTTGCGCGGCTTGTACAGCGCGCGCTGCATGCTGCGCAGAAGCAGCGTGTTAACGAGCGGTGCGTTGGCCGTACCGGCGGCAGCATCAACTGCAGCCTGCAGCTCATCGGGGCTCCCCAGGGCAATACCGGCAGCACGGCGATCGTCGATGATGCCTAGCTGCGCCAGCGCAACGGCGGCACCGTGCAGGCTATCGGGGCTCGGATTCTCATGCACGCGATAGCAGGCCTCGATATCACGGTCTGCCAACCACTCTGCAACGCACTCGTTGGCGAGCAGCATGGCTTCCTCGATAAGCGACGTGGCACACGAACGCTCACGCGCCACAATCTGCACGGGCACTCCGTCCTCATCCAATAGAGCGCGAATCTCGGCCGTGTCAAAATCGACTGAGCCTCGGGCGCGACGAATACGACGGCGAAGTTCAGCGAGCTCGTTGGCGGCGACAAGGAAATCGCCGAGATCGACGTTGTAGCCGCGGGCGGCCTCCTCGCACGCAAGACCGCGCTCAAGCGCTTCCTCGCGCGAGGCCTCGGCAGCCGCAACATCCTCGGCCGCACCCTCCAGCACCGAATACTCAACCGCGCCGGCACGCACCAGCAGCGCCTCGGCGCCGTCATAGTCCATACGCACACGCGAGCGAATCACGCTGGGGTACGGATCGTAATGCCGCACGCGACCCTGCGCATCGAGCTCGATATCGACGGTAAACGCAAGACGGTCCTCGTCAGGGCGAAGCGAGCACAGGTCACAGGACAGGCGTTCGGGCAGCATGGGAAGCACACGATCGGCCAGATACACCGATGTCGTACGATGACGAGCCTCAAGATCGATATGCCCGTCCCAAGCCACATAGTGTGAAACGTCGGCGATATGCACACCCAGCTTGTAGCCACCCTCGGGCGTGCGCTCCAACGAAATGGCATCGTCAAAGTCGCGCGCGTCGACCGGGTCGATCGTGATGACAAAGCGGTCGCGCAGATCGCGGCGGAGCGGGTCCTTAAGCGCCGCGGACACATCGAGCGAAAGCCCCTCGGCCTCGTCCAGCGCGGCCTCGGGATAACTATCGGTATAGCCGTAACGCGCCATCACATATTGAACGCCCAAATCGGGCGCGTCATCTCCGCCAATGCGGCGTTCGATCGTCACAGTGCCCGATTCCAGGCGCGTCGGGTAGGTCAAAATGCGCGCGACAACGGCATCACCCGGGTGGACACCCAGACGATCCGCCGAGGTATCCTCGGGCAAAATGAAGAAGTCGGCCTTCAAGCGCGAATCGAGCGGCTCGATCACACCGAGCGGACCGGCGGTCTGGTACGTACCCACCACGCTTATGGCTGCGCGCTCAACTACGCCCTCGATCACGGCGCGACGCTCGCCATGCGGGCTATTCTTAATGCTCACGGCAACGGTATCGCCGTCCATGATCTCACGCTTGCCGCGACCCATGACCTTGTAGTCGCCATTCTCGGTTATGACATAGGCACTGTGCTCATGGAGCTGCACGCGCCCGGTCAGGCTCGGACGGCGTTCGCTGCGCACCGGCCCGCGCTTATTGCGAGCTCCACGCTTATGCTTGTTATTGCGCCCCATGGCGCCTCCTAACTATCGATTGCCGTTTACATCCCAAGAGTCTACCCAAATGATCCCTAGGGGACAAAAAACGGGCCGCCCCATAAGAGACGACCCGTTGGAAGGGATGAATTCCAGGCATGCCTACACGCGCAGGTAGCGGCGCATGGCGATGGCAGAACCAAAGAGACCGATAATCACGCCGACCAGAATCAGCGCAGCATAGGTCACCAGGTAGTACTGCATCGGCAGGGCAAACGACATCCAGCCGATGCTCTCCTGCAGACGCGGAATCATCAGATTGCGCAGCAGCTCCAGAACGCCGATGGAAAGCAGCGAGCCCAAAATGGCCTGCAGCACGCCCTCGGTGATAAACGGGCCACGAATGAAGCCGTTGCTGGCGCCGACCAGACGCATAATCGCAATCTCACGACGACGCGCCGTGATGGACAGGCGAATCGTGTTGTTGATGAAGATGAATGCGATAAAGGTCAGAAGGCCAACGAGCACCACGGCGGCGATGCGGATGTAGTTGGTCACCTGGAACAGGCGGCTCACTTCCTCCTGGCCGTACAACACGCTCGCGTTGACGTCGCCGTCATCCGCGATCTTCTGGAAATCGGCATCCTTCTTGAGCTTCTTTGCCGTGCTCTCGACCTTGGACGGATCGTCCATCTCAATAGCGAAGGAAGCCGGCAGCGGGTTCTGGCCATCGAGCGCGCTCATGGTGGCGTCGGCGTTGCCCGACATCTTGCTCGTATACTCGGCCAGCGCGTCGTCCTTGTCCTTATAGGTCACGGACTTGACGTTGCTCCACGTCTTGAGCTCGGCCTCAAAGGCCTGGACGTCTGCCTGATCGGCGTCATCGCTAATAAAGGCATTAATGACAACCTGATCCTCGACGGTACCGATCACGGAGTTCAGCATCGCGGAACCCATAATGAACAGGCCGATGATAAACAGCGAAAGGAAGATCGTGATGACGGCGCCGAGCGAGGTAGTCCAGTTACGGAAGAAGTGGCTGATTGCCTCTTTGAAGGAGTAGCCCACGTTAGTTGGTGCCATAGTTGCCGTAACCTCCCCTCTCCTGGTCGCGAATAACGTGGCCGCCCTCGAGGGCGATCACGCGACGGTGCATGCTATCGACCATCTCGCGGTCGTGCGTGGCGACGATCACGGTGGTGCCGGTGCGGTTAATACGCTCGAGCAGCTTCATGATGCCCAGCGAGATCGCCGGGTCGAGGTTGCCCGTCGGCTCGTCGCAGATCAGCAGCGGCGGACGGTTGACCATAGCGCGGGCGACGGCAACGCGCTGCTGCTCGCCACCGGAAAGCTGGTCGGGCAGCGAGTCCATCTGATCGGCCAGGCCGACCAGACGCAGCACCTCGGGCACCTGGCTGCGAATGACGCCCTTGGGCTTGCCGATGCACTGCAGGGCAAACGCCACGTTTTCGTAGGCGGTCTTTTGCGGCAGAAGCTTAAAGTCCTGGAACACGGCGCCAATCTGGCGGCGCAGGAACGGAACCTTGCGGTTCTTGATCTTCATGAGGTCCTGACCGGCAACCAGGATGCGGCCGCTCGTCGGCTTGACGTCACGGTTGAGCGTCGACAGCAGCGTGGTCTTACCCGAGCCGGAGTGACCGACCAGGAAGACGAACTCGCCCGGATAGATCTCGATGTTGATGTCGTCGAGTGCAGGCTTGTTGGGCTGTGCCGGATAGATCTTGGTGACATGCTCCATAAGGATGACGGGCTCGACACCGGCCTGCTTGGCCATCTTCTTGCGGCTGGCCTGCGGATCGATGGGCGCAAACACCGACGTAAAATCGGGGTTGTTGAGCGCGTTATCGAGGCTTGCGACCTCGGCGGCCTGATCGCTCTCGACCACCGGGGCAGCAGGCTGCGTGGGGTCGGGAATAGCGGCAAAGAGACCGGACTGCGCAGGCTGAGGAGCCGGCGTCGCAGGGGCCATGGGGTCGGGAATGCCGGCCATGGTAGGCTGCGGCGTGGCGGCGCCAGCCTGAGGCTGCTCCACGCGAGCGGTCACGGCCTGAACGGGCTCAAAACCCGCCGCGCCGGAAAGCGCGACATCGCTGGTTGGATTGTAGGCAAAGGGATCGGATGCCGGCTGTGCCTGATCTGCCGGCTGAGCGGGGGCCTGAGCAACAGGCTGGCCCTCTGAATCCGGAGTGGCGAAACGACTGCCCTGGACGCCTGCCTGCGTCTTGGGGGCATCATCGCCCGCACCGGAGGTACGGAAGTGGTTACCCACTGGTGCTCCTTATCGTCGTGCGTTTAAACTACATGAGCGCTTTGTATTTTAGCAGCATTAGCTTTGCTGCACATAAGAAGCATGGCGTGCTTAGGGATCCCGTCGGCCAGGCACAGGGTTACTCTCCAAATCGTCCTCGGACATGTCGGAGCCCCCGCTGCGCGCTTCGCGCGGCAGGGGCTCCTCCGTCCTGCGGAAAGATTTGGAGAGTAACCCTGTGCCCGGCCTGCGATAACTAAGGGGTCGCTGCGTTTATCTTGAGGTGCTGCATATACAAAGCTGGAAGGGTCTGAATTGCGCTTTTTCGATATATGCCCTTTTTCCTGATGGGACCGTGCTTGAGGGGCGTCTTCATGAGTTGCGGTGAAATAGGGACTGTTTTACCAGTTAAAAGGTCTAATCAGTCCCTATTTCACCGCAACTGAAACAGGGGCGCTCTCCAAGAGAGCGCCCCTGCCGGGTTTCCATAGTTCTGGCGAAGCAGTCCTTGAGATCCGCCTTGCCTTATGCCAAGAACTCCTTGGTGGTCGCCACGATGTTGGCGGCGTCCAGACCGTACTTGTGCAGAAGCTCGGCACCCGGGCCGGACTCGCCGAAGGTGTCGTTGACGCCGATCTTCTTGAGCGGCGTCGGGCACTGCTCGCACAGGACGTCGGCAACGGCGCTGCCCAGGCCACCGATTACAGAATGCTCCTCGACGGTCACGACGTGGCCGGTCTTGGTGGCGCTCTTGACGATCAGGTCGGCATCGATGGGCTTGATGGTGTGCATGTTGATGACCTCGGCGTCGATGCCCTCGGCAGCGAGCTGCTCGGCGGCCTCGAGAGCCTCGCCGACCATCAGGCCGCAGGCGATGATGGTCACATCGGCGCCCTCGCGCATGACAATGCCCTTACCCAACTCGAACTTGTAGGTCTCGGGGTCGTTGATAACCGGCGAGGCCAAACGGGCGAAGCGCATGTACACCGGACCGTCGCACTCGTAGGCGGCGCGCGTCACGGCGCGGGCCTCCGCGTCGTCGGCGGGAACAATCACGGTCATGCCGGGGATGACGCGCATGAGGGCGATATCCTCGCAGCACTGGTGCGTGGCGCCATCCTCGCCCACCGAGATACCGGCATGCGTGGCACCGATCTTAACGTTGAGGTGCGGGTAGCCGATGGAGTTGCGGACCTGCTCAAAGGCGCGACCGGCAGCGAACATGGCAAAGGTGCTCGCGAAGGCAACGCGGCCGGTGGTCGCGATACCGGCGGCGACGCCCATCAGGTTGCTCTCGGCAATGCCCACATCGAAGAAACGATCGGGGCAGGCGGCCTTGAACTTGCCGGTCTGCGTGGCGGCGGCCAGGTCGGCGTCGAGGACCACAAAGTCATCGTGCTCGTTGGCGAGCTCGACGAGGGCCTCGCCGTAGCTTACGCGCGTGGCGATTTTTTTGACGTCTGCCATCCTAGAGCTCCTCTCCGGCGGCCGTGAGCTCTGCCATGGCCTGCTCAAACTGTTCATCGTTGGGGGCCTTGCCGTGCCAACCAACCTGGTTCTCCATAAAGGAAACGCCCTTGCCCTTCATGGTCTCGGCGATGATGGCGGTCGGCTGACCCTTGGTGGCGCGGGCCTCGGCAAAGGCGGCGCGGATCTGATCGAAATCGTTGCCGTCGGCAAGCTCCACCACGTGGAACTTAAAGGCGCGGAACTTGTCGGCGAGCGGCATGGGGTCGTTGACCTCCTCGACGGGGCCGTCGATCTGCAGGCCGTTGTGGTCGACGATCACGCAGAGGTTATCGAGCTGCTGGTTGCCGGCAAACATGGCTGCCTCCCAGACCTGGCCCTCCTCGCTCTCGCCATCACCCAGCAGGGCGTACGTGCGGTAAGTATCGCCCCAGTGCTTGGCGGCAACCGCCATGCCCACGGCGGCGGAGATGCCCTGGCCGAGCGAGCCGGTGGACATATCGACGCCCGGGGTGTCGTTCATGTTGGGATGACCTTGCAGGTGGCTGCCGATATGGCGCAGCGTCTCGAGATCCTCCTTGGGGAAGAACCCACGCTCGGCGAGCACGGCGTACAGGCCCGGAGCGCAATGGCCCTTGGAGAGCACAAAACGGTCGCGATCGGCCTTGCGGGGATCGGCCGGGTCGACGTTCATTTCCTCAAAGTACAGATAGGTCATGATGTCGGCAGCGCCGAGCGAACCGCCCGGATGGCCGGACTTGGCAGCGTGCACGCCGGTGACGATGCCCTTCCTTACCTCGTTGGCAACCTTTTTGAGCTCTTCGTCGCTCATTGTGCCTTCCTTTCATCCTCATTAGACAAAATGCGCACGGCACCGAAGGTAATCCCAACACAGCCGCAATGCACGTACGTCATTCATTATGCTGGAAACTGATGGCTTTACCAGAGTTTTTATCATTATTTGAACAATTTAGCAGGCAGAACCGCTGATGAAACGGTTTATCAATGTGAACGTCTTTTGGATGGAACGCGATCGACCCTACACGCTAATGTCCTTGAATCCCTCGCCGAAGGCTTCCGTAACGTCGGCAACCGTCACGATGGCATGAGGATCGCGCTCGCGCACGATCGTCTTGAGGGTATTGAGCTCTCGACGGCTCACGATGACCATAATCACTGGCTTCTCGGCACCCGAATACATGCCAGTCGCCTTAAACTTGGTACAACCACGACCCAGGCCATACATGATATCGGCAGCGATATCAGGGAACTTGTCCGAGATGATGAGTACCATACGGCGTTTGTTGCCACCATCGACCACGGCATCGATCACGTAGCCGCTAATGACCATCGAAAGGCCTGCATATAGCGCGTTTTCGATTGAAAAGACCGGAGCCGACAGCGCGCATACGGCAACATCGATCGCCATGACGGTCGAGCCCACGGGCAGTGAGGTATTACGCGAGATGATTTGGCCAATCGTGTCCGAGCCGCCGGTGTTGGCGCCGGCGCGCAACACCATGCCGTAACCGATGCCCGTAATAATGCCGCCCCACATGGCAGGGAGCATCAGGTCCGCATCCGCCAGAGGTGCTACAAACGGGGCGAACAGATCAGTAAAGAAGCCCAGCAGCACAAAGCCCGTCGCGGTCTGCACCACGTAGAACATGCCGCCCTCGCGCATAACGACCAACAACAGCAAGGCATTCATCACGATGGTCTGGATACCGACGGGAAGCGACACGCCTCGCGTCGCGCCGACCGCCTGGATAATGGTGGCAAGGCCCGTAACGCCACCGGCAGCAAGGCCGTTGGGAATCAAAAACAGGTCGGTCGCAATAGCGGCCAGAGCGCACCCCAACATGATCTGGGGCAGATCGTGAAAGAAGTTCATCGAAAGAATGCGCTTGATGTCCAGACGATATGCCATGCTGCCTCCCTCAAAAAAGCGCACCCCATCGGATGCGCTTCGAACTTCTTCTTGTATTCGATTCTACCGATTCGCCGAACAAAAACCACCCCTGCGCAGGGTTTATTCTGGATACAAACCCGTCCAACCGTTGGGCTTGGCATCAACTTGAAGCCACCCGATGTTTTAGACCTCCGAGCCTTCTGCATCGGCGTTGCCGGTGGCCCAGCGATGGTAGCCAATAACAAACGGGTCCAGGTCACCATCGTCAAGAACGGCCTCGACATTGCTGGTCTCCACGCCCGTGCGTAGGTCCTTGACCATCTGGTACGGGTAGAGCACGTAGCTGCGAATCTGGTTGCCAAAACCAATCGTGGTCTTGGGTCCGCGAATCTCATCGAGCGCCTCGGCACGCTTCTCGAGCTCAATCTCGTACAGGCGAGCCTTGAGGATCTGCATGCACGCGGCCTTGTTCTGGATCTGGCTGCGCTCGTTTTGGCAGGTGACCACAATGCCGCTGGGAAAATGCGTCACGCGCACGGCGGAGTCAGTGGTGTTGACGCCCTGACCGCCCGGGCCGCTCGCGTGGTACACGTCCACGCGGATGTCGTCGGGACTGATTTCGATGTCGATATCATCGGGTAGCACGGGGATGACCTCGACGCCGGCAAACGTGGTCTGGCGGCGCTTCTTGTCGTCGGTGGGGCTGATGCGCACCAAGCGGTGGACGCCGGCCTCGGCGCGCAGCATGCCAAATGCGTCCTTGCCCTCGACGGTAAAGGTCGCGCGGTCGATGCCGATAACCTCGGCTGCGGGACAGTCGTTGATGGTGACCTTCCAGCCGCGACGCTGGCAGTACTTCATGTACATCTTAAAGAGCATGAAGGTCCAGTCCTGGGCCTCCAGACCACCCTGTCCGGGCTTGATGGTCACAATGGCATCGCCGTGATCGAACTCACCGGTAAACCAGCTCGAAAGCTCAAGCTCATCGATGGCACGGGCCAGGCGCTCAGCCGTGGCTGTAGCCTCCTCGCGAAGGGCGACGGCGTCGGGGTCATCCCCCATCTCCTCGGCAAGCTCCAGCGCGGCGCGGGCATCGGAAAGCTCGCCGCGCGCGGTGTCCACGGCAGCGATATCTTCCTTGGTACGCGCTATCTCCTCCATGGTGGCACGGGCGGCGTCGGCGTCATCCCAAAAGCCAGGGGCAACACTTTTGGCCTCGAGCTCGGTCACGCGCGTGCGCTTTTCGTCCAGGTGGAGATACGACTCGACCTCGCCGAGCCGGTCCGCGAACGCGTCCAGCTCGGCGAGCGTTACCTCTAAAGCCTCAGCCATTAACGATTCCTGCCGTGGCAGTACTTAAACTTCTTGCCGCTACCGCAGGGACACGGGTCGTTGCGGCCCACGTTGACGTACGGATCATCGCTCTCGGACTTGCGATAGGTGGTCACCTTGCCACCGTTGTTGACGGCAGCCGGTCCGCCTTGGACAGCCGTGCGGGCCTGCACCTGCGCCTGCTTGCGCAGCACCGAGTCGCCGTTATCACCATCGACCTCGGCAGGACCGGAGAAGCGCGCGCCCTCGAGCGCGGGCTCCTCCTTGTGCTCCACGGCACGCGGGGCAGCCTTGATCTCGATGCGCAGAACCGTGCGCAGGTAATCCTCATACATGGTATCGACGAGTATCTGGAACGCGCCGTAGGCCTCGGTCTTGTACTCAACCAGCGGGTCGCGCTGGCCAAAGCCGCGCAGGCCGATGCCGGTCTTAAGGTAGTCCATCTCCTGCAGGTAGTTCATCCAGCGGGTATCGATGACGCGCAGCATGACCTGGGTGTTGAGCTCGCGCATCAGGTCCTCGCCCAAGCGCTCAGCCTTCATGTTGTAGCACTTCTCTACGTAAACCAGGACATCGGCAGCCAGGGCCTCATAATCCTCGTCGGGGAACTTCGGCGTGTCGATGTGGCCGGTGAGCTCCACAACCCACTTGCGCAGGCCCTCCAGGTCGCGCTCGCCATCGTGACTGTCCTTAGTGCAGAACTCCTGCACGCAGCGGTACACGGTATCGTGCATGACCTCGGTGATGTGGTCGGTCAGGTCCTTGCCGTCCAGAATCTTATTGCGCTCGGCGTAGATGACCTGACGCTGCTTGTTCATGACGTCGTCGTACTCAAGGACGCTCTTACGCATGGAGAAGTTGATGCTCTCGACCTTGTGCTGGGCGCTCTCGACGGCCTTGGAGATGATCTTGTGCTGGATGGGCATGTCATCGCCCATGTCGGCCGTGACCATCATCTTGGAGACACGATCCATCTTGTCGCCGCCGAACAGGCGCATGAGGTCGTCCTCGAGCGACAGGTAGAACTGGGTCTCGCCCGGATCGCCCTGACGACCGGAGCGGCCGCGCAGCTGGTTGTCGATACGACGGGACTCATGGCGCTCGGTGCCGATGACGGTCAGGCCACCGGCGGCAAGCACGCGCTCGCGCTCGGCCTTGCAGGTCTCCTTGGCCTCGGCGTTAAACTGCTCGAGTTGCTCGGGCGTCACGTCCTCCATGGTCAGGCCCTCGTACTCAAGGCGCTCGCGCACCAGCTCGTCGGGGTTGCCGCCCAGCAGGATGTCGGTACCACGACCGGCCATGTTAGTAGCGATGGTCACGGCGCCGTAGCGTCCGGCCTGGGCAACGATATGAGCCTCGCGCTCGTGATGCTTAGCGTTGAGGACCTCGTGCGCGATGCCGCGCTTGGTAAGGGCGGCCGACAGCTTCTCGGAGCTTTCGATGGAGACGGTGCCCACCAGGACCGGTTGGCCCTTGGCGTGACGTCGCTCGACGTCGTCGGCAACGGCGTTGTACTTGGCCTGGACGGTGCGGTACACCAGGTCCTCGTGGTCAACACGCTGCACGGGCTTGTTGGGGGGGATGACCTCGACGGGCAGTTTATAAATCTCACGGAACTCGGCGTCCTCGGTGAGTGCCGTACCGGTCATGCCGGAGAGCTTGTCATAGAGACGGAAGTAGTTCTGAAGGGTGATGGTGGCCAGCGTCTGGTTCTCCTCGCGCACGAGCACGCCCTCTTTGGCCTCGATGGCCTGGTGCAAGCCCTCGGAATAGCGGCGGCCTTCCATGATGCGACCAGTGAACTCGTCGACGATCTTGACCTCGCCATTAGTGACCACGTACTGCTTGTCGCGGTGGAACATGTACTGGGCCTTCAGCGCCTGCTGCAGGTGGTTGACCAGCTGGCCGGAGAGATCGGCATAGATGTCATCGATACCCAGGCGGCGCTCAATCTTCTTAAGGCCGCGCTCGGTGGCGGCGATGGTGTGCTTGGCCTCGTCCATGACGTAGTCGCCCGTGGGCTCGACGTCCTCGGTGGCGGTGAGCATGTCGTGCGACACGTCCTCGCCGCGCTCAAGGCCGCGCACGGCACGCGCGAAGTCCTTGTAGGTGCTGGCGGACTTGGTGCCGGCACCCGAGATGATGAGCGGCGTTCTGGCCTCATCGATCAGGATGGAGTCGACCTCGTCGACGATGGCGTAATGGTGGCCGCGCTGAACGCGCTGCTCGGGGCGGGTGACCATGTTGTCGCGCAGGTAGTCGAAACCGAACTCGGAGTTGGTGCCGTAGGTGACGTCTGCCTGGTAGGCCGGGCGCTTGAGTTCGAGCGGCATGTTGTTCTGGAGCAGACCAACGGTCATTCCCAGGTACTTGTAGATGCGGCCCATCCACTCGGAGTCGCGCTTTGCCAGGTAATCGTTGACGGTAACGACATGCACGCCCTTGCCGGCGATAGCGTTGAGGTAGCCGGCCAAGGTGGAGACGAGCGTCTTGCCCTCGCCGGTCTTCATCTCGGCAATATGACCCTCATGAAGCGCCATGGCGCCGATGAGCTGTACGTCAAAGTGACGCATGCCCGTGATGCGCTTGGAAGCCTCGCGCACAGTGGCAAAAGCCTCGGGAAGCATGTCGTCGAGCGGCTCGCCGTTGGCGTAACGCTCGCGGAACTTATCGGTCTGGGCGCGGAGTTCCTCCTCGGTCATCTTCTCAAACTGGGGCTCAAGACCGTTGATCTGGTCGACGATCTTGTAGTAGCGCTTAAGGTCCTTATCGGATCCAAAGGACAGCAGCTTTGACATGAATCCCATGTGGTTTTCCTTTTTGGCCATCGCCCACGCCGTGCAGCTGCGGGCGAGTTAAACACAGATGATTGTACTTTAGCCAAACAAGGCGCGGCCTATACGGTCGACCTCGACCGCCACGTAATAACTACGACCAACCTGCCAAAAAGGGACTGGTTTAATTTGTCAGCTTTTATCTGGGAAAACGCTGTCTCTCTGCCATTTGGCGCAAACCAATCCGTCCCCTTCGTACCAATCTGGTGCCATGGAGACAGGTTCGTTTGCACCAATAAAGGAAAAGGGCCGCGCACCCAAACGGATGCACGGCCCTTATGCCATGAATGCGAGCGATTCCGCGGCGAGCTATTTACTCAGCAGCCTCGGTGGTCTCAGCCTCGGCAGCGGCCTCCTCGACGGGAGCCTCGGCGGCCTGCTTGGCAGCCTCCTCGGCGAACTTAGCGGCACGCTTAGCCTTCTCGGCAGCCTTAGCTTCAGCGGCGGCCTTGCGAGCGGCCTCGGCCTCAGCAGCCTTGGCGGCCTTGGCAGCCTTGGCCTCCTCAGCCTTCTTGAGCTGGGCGGCAGCGGCGCCACCGAACTTGTCGGCGAAGCGCTGGACGCGTCCACCGGTGTCGACGAACTTCTGCTGGCCGGTGTAGAACGGGTGGCACTCGTTGCAAAGCTCGACCTTCATCTCGGACACGGTAGCGTGCGTCTTGAAGGTGTTGCCGCAGGAGCACGTCACCGTGCACTCGACATACTGGGGATGGATACCCTGCTTCATGGTAGGACTCCTTATTGGTCAGGCGCTGGTTACCGATCAGCGCATAAGGCGTCTTGGTTTCCGACCAAGACAACAAACTCGGCTATGGTACCACGGCGCCGCGTGTCCCACAAAAGGTTCACGGTCTTTTCGGAACGACACGAATCTGACCCATCGAAACACATCTCCACCGTTCCTTCAACTGGGAAAATGCCGTCCCCGGGGCCTGAGAAGGGCCCCGGGGACGTTCGACTGACTGCGGGAACGGCCTTTCCGCTCAATGTGTTCGGCTGAGATCGGAAATCAACCAAACTGAACTAGGTTCAGTTGACATGGTTAAAAACGAGGGGCGACGCTTTTGCGTCACCCCTCGTCCCGGCCGGTTGCTTTAGTTGTACACACGGTAGTTACACTTGAACTGGGTTATGTGTCCATAGTTTGAGCCGTACCAACCCGACGTATAGCTGATTGCCTCTGCGCCTAGATAGTCGTAGCCCTTGTTGTAGCGAAGCTGACGGTAGGTCGTGTCGTACTCTGCTACGTAAAACGTGTCTCCAGAGAAGGCTTTGTACCGGTCCTTAACCGTCGAAGCCATGTACGCGGGTTCGACATCGCCTTTCTCCCCGTTGAGCGCATAGACGGGTGCCGCGATTCCGCATAAAGCCGTTGCCACGAGGATGGCGTAGACAGCCATGCGCGACGCATTGGACTTCAGCTGTTCAAATAGTTTCATGTCATTCACCTCGCTCGTATGTATCGAGGTATTCCTGCTTGAGCGTCTGCGAGGACGACTCGGTCTTTTCCACGAGCGTGCCGGCCTCGATGAAGTAGAACGAGTCGGTGAGGTCTGC
>JAPJOH010000017.1:32508-55736 GCA_030826265.1 Collinsella aerofaciens | reverse complement strand
CGGATGATGCCAAAACGGTCACCCGTGAGGAAGTGTTGGGTTCGAGTGCTGTGGACAATGTTCCAACATGCTGGGATCGAACTCGCTAGCCGAAATCACGCGGTACCCGTGACGCAGCAGCAGATCGACAAAAACACCGTTGCCCGCGGTGAGCGTACCGCTAAAGGTGCCATCGTAGACGCGACCCGCACCGCACGAGGGGCTACGGTCCTGCAAGACGCACGCAGCTATCTCGGACGGACCGCCTGCCTGCTCACACATATCGAGCGCACGTTGGGCACCAAGGCGATACTCGCGATCGACCGAGATGCCCTCGCAGATACGAACCTCTCCGTTCACAATCTCAGACGGCTTGCGCGGCGTGGGCAGGCCCCCAAAGACCTCAGGGCACACCAAGAGGACCTCGGTCCCTGTGCGCTCGCAGGCCTCGACCAACTCGCGAAGGTAATTGTCGAGCCCGTTATACTTGCAGTTCTCGCCCATTAAACAGGCACTTACCACGATCTTCATATACAACACTCCCCAAGCAAAACGCCCCATTTGAGATGGACACTCAAATGGGGCGATTGACACTGCGCAACTAGAATTACTGCTGCTTGGGCATCAGCGGATTCTCACGCGTGAGGAGGTTCATAAACTCCTCGCCCGTGATGGTCTCCTTCTTGTACAGATAACGAGCCAGCTCATGGAGCTTGAACTTGTTCTCCTTGAGGATCTGCAGAGCGCGATCGTGCGCGTCCTCGATCAGCTTAGCGACAATCGCGTCCACACGCTCGGCCGTACCGGGGGCGCAGGTGAGCGACGTGTCCTGATTGAGATACGCGTTCTGCACGGTACCGAGCGCCATCATGCCAAACTCGTCGGACATACCAAAGCGTGTCACCATGTTGCGGGCGAGCTTGGTGGCCTGCTCGATATCGTTGGCGGCACCGGTCGTCATCTCGCCAAAGATGAGCTCCTCGGCCGCACGGCCGCCGCAGTAGACGGCGAGCTTGTCCAAGACCTCCTGGCGTGTCGTCAGGAAGCGCTCGTCCTCCTCGACCTGCATGGTATAGCCAAGAGCACCGCTCGTGCGCGGCACGATGGTGATCTTGGTAACCGGCGCGGAACCCTTTTGGCGGGCAGCGACGATAGCATGGCCGATCTCGTGGTAGGAAACGACCTGCTTCTCGTGGTCGGACAGCACCGTAGACTTGCGCTGCTGACCGGCAATGACGACCTCCACCGACTCCTCGAAGTCATCCTGCGTAGCGCGCTTGCGGCCCTCGCGGACGGCACGCAGAGCGCCCTCGTTGATGATATTGGCCAGGTCGGCACCCGAGGCACCGGGCGTGGCGCGGGCAATCGCAGTCAGGTCAATCGGCGGCTCGGTCTTCACGCTCTTGGCGTGCAGCTCAAGAATGTTCTTACGGCCGGTCAGGTCGGGCAGCTCAACGGGAATACGGCGGTCAAAACGGCCGGGGCGCAGCAGGGCCGGATCGAGGCTGTCGGGACGGTTGGTTGCAGCCAGAACGACAATACCCTTGTGGTTGTCGAAGCCGTCCATCTCGGTCAACAGCTGGTTGAGCGTCTGCTCGCGCTCGTCGTTACCGCTAAAGCCGCCACCATCGCGCTTCTTGCCGATGGTATCGATCTCGTCGATAAAGACGATGCACGGGGCCTTTTCCTTGGCCTGCTTAAACAGGTCACGCACCTTGGCGGCACCGCGACCGACGAACATCTCAACAAACTCCGAGCCCGAAATGCTAAAGAACGGCACGCCCGCCTCGCCGGCAACAGCCTTGGCGAGCAGGGTCTTACCGGTGCCCGGAGGGCCAACGAGTAGGGCACCGCGCGGCAGCTTGGCACCGATCTCCTCGTAGCGCTGCGGCTTCTCCAGAAAATCGACGACCTCCTTGAGGGACTCCTTGGCCTCTTCCTGGCCGGCAACGTCCTTAAAGGTCACGCCCACGTCCTTGGAGGCAATCACGCGCGCGCCGGACTTGCCCAGTCCACCGCCGCCAAAACCGCCGCCGCCAAAGTTCATCGACGGACCGTCATCGCCCATGGCCTTCTTCATGCGGCGGTTGAGCCACCAGCCAATGAGGAAGAAAATCGCCATGGGAAGAATGAGCGTGAGCAGGTAGTAGGTCATCAGACCCGAGTTCTTATCGGGAACGACCGACTCCAGCGAAGCACCGGACTCAAGCACGCGATCGGTAAAGCCAGCATCATTCGGCACACCGGTCGTCTTGTAGGCGATATTCTCGTCCTCGCCCTTCTTGGTGTAATAAATCGTGTAATCGTCCGTGTTGTACTCGACCTTGTCGACGCTCTTCTTATCGAGCGCTTTGACAAACGTCGAGTAGTCGGTCTTCGTAATCTGCTGCGTGTGACCGATGTTGGGGAACAGAACGGTCGAGAGCACGAGGTAGACGACGAAGGCGATGAGCACGTAGAGGATCATATTCCGTCTACGTTTGTTGTCATCCATCTCCATCTGCTTGAACTCCATCTACTGGGGTTGATAATGCTATCTAGAATACCCAACCCGGGCGGTGATAAACCGACGCCGGGCACGAAAGGACAGAGATGGCATCACTGGAAGTCGGCAAGGTTCAGATCTACACGGGCGACGGCAAGGGCAAGACGACGGCTGCGCTGGGGCTTGCACTGCGCGCCACGGGCTATGGACTTAACGTGCTTATGCTGCAGTTTGCCAAGAAGCTGCACTGCGCCGAGCATGATGCGGCGCCCCGTTTAGGTCTGCGCATCGTACAAGCCGACCGCGACACGCCCGAAGCCTGTGCCGCACTGATCATGGAGCTGGCGCGCGAGCAGATTAGCCAAGTCGACGTTCTGATTCTGGACGAACTTGGCGAGGCCATGCGCCGTGGATTTGTGACGCGCGTGGATGTCGAAGCGCTGATCGCGACAAAGCCCGCCACCACGGAGCTCGTGCTCACCGGCCGCGGTCTGCTGCCCCTCGCCGATCTGGCAGACCTGGTCACCGAAATGCGCCCCGTCAAACATTACTTCGACGAAGGCCTCCTAGCCCGCCAAGGCATCGAATACTAAATGATCCGAAGGGGACGGAGGAAAACGGATCATTTTGCCTTATCGCCAGGTCAATGATCCGTTTTCCTCCGTCCCCTACGGATCATTAGGCGGTGGCGCGGCCGAGCCAGTTGCCGCTGTGGTGGTAGATGGTAAACATCGTGGCCGTGATGAGCCAGGTTACGGGGTAAACCAGCAGCAGGTGCTCAAGCGACGGATCGAACGGCATAATCGCAAACACCCAGATCACCCTGAGCACGACGGTGCCAAAAATCGTGAGCATCATAGGCTGGAAGCTCACGCCAGCGCCGCGGATGGAGCCGGACGCGTTTTCGATAATCGAGAAGATCGCGTAGAACGGCGCGATGAAATGAAGAATCGTCGTGGTGTAGGCCGAAATCAAAGCATCGTCGACAAACAGACGCGACAACGGACCCGAGAACACCAGTAGCACGGCAGACAGGCCACCAATGAGCATAAACGACAGCACAAGCGACGTATGGTAGCCCTTGCGCATGCGCTCGTAGTTGCGCGCGCCAAAGTTCTGTGCCGAGAACGTGGTGATCGAAACGCCAAGCGCCTCGGTAACCATCCAGACAATGCCATCCAAACGGCCCGAAAGACCCCACGCCGTGGTGACATCGGCACCAAACGAGTTGACCGACACCTGAATCAAAACGTTGGAAATCGAATACGCAGCAGACTGAAAGCCAAGCGGCAGACCACACGAGATCATGCTCTTACAAATGCCAGGATCAATGCAGAGTTTGGACAGTGAAAGCCGCCACGCACCCGGAGCGTGCATCATACGAATCACGATCATCGTGGCGTTGGAGCAAATGGTCAGCGCCACCGCGATGCCGCAGCCCAGAGCCTCCATATGCAACACAGCGACAAAGATGATATCCAGCACCGCATTAACAAGGCAGCCGGAAGCAATGATCACAGCAGGACCGCGTGTGTCGCCCACGGCGCGCAGCAGCGCCGTTCCCATATTGAGCAGCAGCGCCGCAACCATGGCGGCAAAATAGCAACGAGCATAGGCCACGCCCTCGGCCAATAGTTCATGCGGCGTGTACATAAGTACCAGCATGGGCTCAACGAACACTATGCCAAGAATCGAGAAAACGATACCACCCACCAGCGCGAGCGTCATGGCCGTATGGACCGAACGACTCAATCGCTCATCATCGTGCTGACCAAAATACTGACCGGTAATGACCGCGCAGCCAGCGCCAACGCCAACGCAAAAGCCAATGCAGAGCTCGGTGAGCACCATCGTGGCTTGAATGCCACCCAGCGCGAGCTTGCCGCCAAACTGGCCGACGATATACGTACCAATAAGCGTGTAAGCCTGCTGAAAAAACGAGCTAAAGAAGATAGGGACGCACAGCGACAGCAGCTGTTGCCAAATGACACCCTGCGTTACATCGATAGCCGTAGATTTCTTAGCCACACGCCCTCCCCACCAGCGTACGTCAAACAACAAAACGGCAATTTAAGACCAAAGCCAATACCAGCTTAGCACCGACCGACGTCGGCCGAAACGCCCCGAACCAGAGCCCGGTGCTAACTATCTGCCTAGTGATACAGCCCCGGCTGGTAGTGGTACTCGTTGCTCACATGCGGGCACAGCTGCCAAAAGGCAACAGCGCTTGCCGCGGCCACGTTGAGTGAATCGACCCCATGCGCCATCGGAATACGCACGGCGCGGTCGCAGCCTGCAATGGTCTTGGCGCCCAAGCCAGCACCCTCGGTGCCCATAAAGATTGCCAGGCGGTCAATCTCCTGGAGCGCGGGATCGTCCAGCGACACCGAATCATCCGTCAACGCCATAGCGGCACACGAAAAGCCGGCATCGTGTAGCGCCGCCAGCCCATCATGCGGCCATACGCGCGCTTCGCTGCCAATGCGTGTCCAGGGCACCTGGAACACCGTGCCCATGCTCACGCGGGCCGAGCGACGGTACAGCGGATCGCAGCACGTAGGGCTCACCAAAATGCCATCGACGTTCAGCGCAGCCGCCGAGCGGAAAATCGCGCCGACGTTGGTGTGGTCGACAATGCCCTCGAGCACGCACACGCGCACCGGGCGCTCCCCCGCCGCATCGACGACGCCACCCAAGAACTCGGCTACCGGAATCTGACGTGGACGACGGAATGCCGCGAGCGCACCGCGCGTCACATTGAAGCCCGTCAGCCGCTCCATAAGCTCCATCGAGGCAACGAACACGGGAACCGGACCCGCGCCCTCGCGTACCGCCAGGCGCTCAAACAGCGGCATCATCTGGTCGAGCCAGCGCTCGCCCAAAAGAAAGCTCGCCGGCTCGTATCCGGCGCGAACCGCACGTTCGATGACCTTGGCACTCTCGGCGATAAAAATGCCCTTCTGCGGCTCCAGCACGCAGCGCAGCTCACGCTCGGTCAGTCGCACGTAGGCATCAAGCCGCCCGTCCTCGAGCGAATCGATTCGCAGCACCTCAACGGCATCAGTCATAGCAGCCAGCCCGCACCTTTCTTTACAGCGCATCTATACCAAACGAGGCGACGCTAAGCGCCGCCCCATGCATTCAAACAATCCGATGATACCGTTCACGCCGGACGATTTACGCCTCAACGCGACGATACGTTACGAACTCATAATCGACACCCTCGTCGCCCTCGCCCGAGGCAATCGTGGCAACACCGCCACGCCGCGCAATCTCCCACGCGGGATCGGCATCCAGATCGGGAAAATACGTATCCACGTCATGCACGCAATGGTCATGCGTAACCTCGGCCTCGGCGCAATACGGCAAAAACTGCCGATACACCTCGCCGCCACCGATCACCCACGCAACGGGCTCATCGGCTACCGCGGTGAGCGCTTCGTCGACGCTATGCACCACGTCGACGCCCTCGGCAGCAAAGTCCTCATCGCGCGTGAGCACGATATTACGACGGTTCTTGAGCGGACGCCCGCCGGGAAAACTCAGCAGCGTCTTGCGTCCCATAATGACCGGGCAGCCTTTGGTGCGCGTCACAAAATGACGCATGTCGGCGCGATTAGACACGACCATGTCACCCTCGCACCCAATGCCCCAATCGTCACACACGGCGACAATGGCGGAAAGCTTACACGTCATGCGCGTCACCTACACCGCAATGGGGATGTTCTTGACCTGCGGGCCGCGCTCATAGCCCTCGACGATCAGATCATCGGTCGTAAACGCATAGAAGTCATGTACATCGGGGTTGAGCGTTACCTTAGGCGCGGCAAACTGCGGACGCTCGATAAGCTCGCGGACGATATCGACATGACGGTCGTAAATGTGGGCATCGGCGATCACATGCAGCAGCTCGCCGGGAATCATATCGACCGATTGCGCGACCATCATCAGCAAGATGGCGTACTGGCACACATTCCAGTTGTTCGCGGCCAAAATGTCCTGGCTGCGCTGGTTGAGAATCATGTTGAGCGTCGGTTTGTCATCCTGCGGGCGCTGCGTCACGTTATACGTCACGCTGTAGGCGCACGGATACAGGTGCATCTCGGACAGGTCGCTAAACACATAGGTATTCGTCATAATGCGGCGGCTGTACGGCGTGTTCTTAAGGTCGTACAGAACGCGGTCCATCTGGTCGAAATCGCCCTCGGCATAATGGCTCTTCTGGCCAATCTGGTACCCGTAGGCCTTGCCGATGGAGCCGGTCTCGTCGGCCCACTCATCCCAAATATGGCTGTTGAGGTCATGGACGTTATTGGACTTCTTTTGATAGATCCACAAAATCTCGTCCATCGCAGACTTAAGCGCCGTGCGGCGCAGGGTGAGCGCAGGGAACTCCTCGCGCAGGTCGTAGCGCGCCGTAACGCCAAAGTTTTTAATGGTATAGGCAGGGGTGCCGTCCTCCCACACCGGACGGACCTTTTGGCCCTCGGTGGTGGTGCCATGGTCCAAGATTTCGCGGCACATGGTTACAAACTGTTGATCAGCTTTGCTCATTGACCCTCCTGTCAGTCGCCTATAAGCGAGATTTATTGTAGCCCAGGCGCGCGAGTGTCGAATTGGACACTTAGTCCGGCACACGCAATCCACGGCAGCGCGGCTCCGCATGCGGCAACGAGGCATCTTAGCCTTTTTCTGACATATGACAGAAATGCCTTGCGCCCAACGACTAACGCGTTATCCTATTGTTGACATATGTCAGATAAGGAGTGTGCATGGCAGGAAGACGCGAAAAACTGCGCCGCGTCGGGATCATCCCCGAATATCGCGGCTTTACCCCCGATGGCCTTGCCAGCGGAGACGCTATCGATATGACGGTCGATGAGCTCGAAGTACTGCGCCTGTGCGATCTGGAGGGCCTCAATCAGGAGGCCGTCGCCCTGCACATGGGTATCGCCCGCGCCACGGTGGCGGCAATCAGCAGTCGCGCGCATCGCAAGGTGGCAAACGCGCTGGTCAATGGACGGGCGATCGTCATCGAAGGCGGCAACATCGCGTACTCCCCCATCACCACGACGACGGCCGCATGGCCAGCAAAGGAGGTCGGCACCATGAGGGTGGCAACAACGTACGACAACGGCAACATCTTTATGCACTTTGGCCGCAGCGAGCAGTTCAAGATTTACGACATCCAGGATGGCAAGGTGCTCAACGAGCAGGTCGTAGGCACCGGTGGCACCGGCCACGGCGCCTTGGCGGGCCTGCTTGCCAACGGTGGCGTTGACACGCTCATTTGCGGCGGTATCGGCGGCGGCGCTATCAACGCGCTTGCCCAAGCCGGCATCACGGTCTATGCGGGCGCCCAGGGCAGCTGCGATGCCTGCGTCGAGGCCCTCATTGCCGGCACGCTCGCACAGAACGGCGAGGCCTCCTGCGACTGCCATGGACATGATCACGAGCACATCCACGAGCATGGCGAGTCCTGCGGCTGCCACGGTCACCACGACCATGACGGGCACGAAGGCTGCGGCTGCCACTAGCGGCAAGCACCTCGTCGAGAACGCGCTTCCACGCGTGCGACAACCAGCGAACAAACGGCGAAGGCCGTCTGGAATACCATCCAGGCGGCCTTCGCCATACACGACTCAACTAGTCGTTACTTCTTGTTGCGCATCTGCGCTTCCATCTGGCGCAGCAGGTCCATATCGGACTTGGGGCCGCCCGTTCCCAGGCCGCCCATGCCGCCCAGGCCCATGGCATCCAGACCGGGAATATTGGGCATGCGCATCTTTTTGCCCTTCTTACCCTTCTTGCCCTTCTTGCCGCCAGCCTGCGCCTGATTGGCCATCGTGCGCATGCGGCCCATCATCTTATTCATCTCGCCCCACTGCTTCATAAGGCTATTGACCTCGGTGGGGGTCACGCCGGCACCCTTGGCAATGCGGGCACGACGCTGGCCGTTAATGATGGAAGGACGCAGGCGCTCCTCCTTGGTCATCGACATGATGATGGCTTCGTTCTTGTCAAAGATGCCCTCGTCCAGGTTGCCGCCCATCTGGTTGAGCGCGCGCTGACCACCGGGAAGCATGCCCAGAATGCCCTTCATGCCGCCCATCTTCTTGACGGCCTTCATCTGGTCGAGCATGTCGTTCATGGTAAAACCCTCGCGCAGCATACGCTCGGCAGCCTCGAGCTGCTCGGCGTCGGCCGCCTCCTGGGCCTTCTCGATAATGCCGACGACATCGCCCATGCCTAAAATGCGCTTGGCCATGCGGTCGGGGTAGAACGGCTCAAGCGAATCGGGCTTCTCGCCCATGCTCACGAACTTGATGGGCTTGCCGGTCACCTGGCGCACGGAAAGCGCGCCGCCGCCACGGGCGTCGCCGTCGAGCTTAGAGATAATCACGCCGTCAAAGTCGGTGCGCTCGGCGAAGGTCGAGACGACGTTGACGATATCCTGACCGGTCATGGCATCGACGACCATCAGCACCTGATCGGGCTTGACGGCCTTCTTGATGTCCACGGCCTCCTGCATCATCTGCTCATCGATCTGAAGACGTCCGGCGGTATCGACGATGACCACGTCGCGCAGGTGGTCGACGGCCTCCTGGATGGCGCCCTTGGCGATATCGACCGGGTGCGCGCCGTCACCGCGGAAGACCGGCACGCCGATCTCGCCGCCAAGCGTGGCCAGCTGGTCGGCAGCGGCGGGGCGGTAGACGTCGCACGCGGCGAGCAGCGGCGAGCGACCCTGCTTCTTGAGCAGATAAGCCAGCTTTACGGCTGCCGTAGTCTTACCGGAGCCCTGCAGGCCCACGAGCATGATGACATTGGGGATGCGGTTGCTAAAGACGAGCTTGCTCTCGGTGGAACCGAGCATCTCGGTGAGCTCGTCGAGCACGATCTTGACGACGTTTTGCGCCGGCGACAGCGACTCCATGACCTCGGCGGTCATGCAGCGCTCCTTGGTCTTGGCGACAAACTCCTTGACGACCTTAAAGTTGACGTCGGCCTCGAGCAACGCCATGCGAATGTCGCGCATGGCAGAGGTGATATCGGCCTCGGTCAGTTTACCCTTGCCGCGCAGGCGGTCAAATGTGTCGTTGAGGCGATCGCTCAGAGAATCAAACACTAGTCACTCCTTAGTTGGACTCGCCCACCAGGGCGCGGCAGAAATCTTTGGCATTAAACTCCTGCAGGTCATCGACCTGCTCGCCCACGCCGATGCGCAGGATGGGAAGCTTGAGCTTCTCGGCCACGGCCATGGCGATACCGCCCTTTGCCGTGCCGTCGAGCTTTGTCATGATAATACCGTCCAGGCCCAGCGCCTCGTTAAACTCGAGCGCCTGGTTCAGACCGTTTTGGCCCGTCGCGGCGTCGATCACAAGCACGACCGAAACCGGCATGGGACCGGCGGCCATATTGGCGGCGCGCTTACGGGTCACATTGACAACCTTGGCAAGCTCGCGCATGAGCTCAGGGCTCGTGTGCAGACGGCCGGCGGTATCGATGAGCACCAGGTCGCTGCCGCGCTTATCGGCCTCGTCGAGCACGTCGTAGCAAACACTTGCCGGGTCGGAGCCGCGATCGCGCTTGATGACGGGAACGCCGGCGCGCTGGCCCCACACATCAAGCTGCTCGATGGCGGCGGCGCGGAAGGTGTCGGCCGAACCGATCACCACGTTCTTGCCGCGGGCAGCCATGGCGCTCGCGATCTTACCGACCGTCGTGGTCTTGCCGGCACCGTTGATGCCCACAAACAGCACGCAGCTCGGCGTATCGGAGAACGGATCGCGCTCGATGGGCACAAAGTGCTGCTCAAGCTGCTCGGCCAGGGCGCGACGGAGTTGCGGGGCGGTCTTGAGGTTCTTCTTAGCCGCGGCATCACGCAGGTCATCGGAGACCTTTATGGCGACCTCGGCGCCCATGTCACCCATGACGAGGGTGTCCTCCAGGTCCTCCCAAAAATCCTCGTCGACCTCGCCGCCAAAGTAGAAGACCTCGTTGAGGGCCTCGCGGCTGCGCTCAAGTCCGCGCGAGAGAGCATCGAAGAATCCCATTATGCATTCACGACCTTTCCGGTTTCGCGATCGAGTTTTTGCGAGACGACGCGACTGACGCCGTCGGCTTGCATCGAGACGCCATAGAGGACGTCAGCGTCCTCCATAGTACGGCGCTGATGCGAGATAACCAAGAGCTGCGTATCGGAACGCAACACATCGAGGGCACCGATGAGCTTGGACAGGTTGGCGTCATCAAGCGCCGCCTCGACCTCGTCCAGCACATAGAACGGCACCGTGCGCGTGCGGTACACGGCAAAGAGCAGGGCGAGCGCCGTCAGACTCTTCTCGCCGCCCGACATGAGCATCATCTTGGTGATGCGCTTGCCGCGCGGCTGCGCCGCGACCTCGATACCCGTCTCGGCAGGATGCTCGGGATCGGTCATCTCCAGATGAGCCTGACCGCCCGGGAAGAGCATGGCGAAGATCTCGCGGAAGTTCGCATCGACCTTCTCAAACGTCACCAGGAACGCCTTGCGCATCTTACGGTCGATAGCCACGGTGATCTTGGTGAGCGCCTTGCGCGCGCTCTCCAGATCGGCCAGCTGCTCCTCGATGTAATCGGCGCGGCGCTTGAGCTGCTCGTACTCCTCCATGGCAACTTGGTTAACGGGGCCAAGGTTGTTGATCTGGCGCACAAGCTGGTTGAGTTCGCGCTCGGCGGCATCGCGGTCCGTGGGCGCCGGAAGCATGAGCGCTTCCTCGAGCACCGTCGTGCCATCGGCGGTAATGGCCTTGATGGCAGCCTCGACCTGCACCTCGAGCTTGCCACGCGCGACCTTGAACTCGTTTTGCGTGGCAGAGGCGGAATCGACTCGCTCCTTAGCGCGGGCAACCTCTGCCTTGGCATCCTCGATGGTCTTCTTGAGCGAAGCGGAGTCCGCCTCCTCCAGAGAGGCCTGGTCACGCAGGCGCGCTGCCCAATCCGACGCGCGTTCCAACAGGGCAGAATAGCGTTCGTGCATGGGATCGACGCGCAGGCGCAGCAGCTCGAGCGAGCGCGAGGCTTGGCGTGTTCCGCGGATACGACGGTCGATGCCCTCAAGACGATGCTCCAGGTCGGGCACGCGGCCCTTCAGCGAACGCAGGCGTTCGCTCGTCTGGGCTAGGCGAACCTTGGCGTCGGCGAGCTTGCCAGCAGCCTCGGAATCGTCACGGCGAACGCGGTCGAGTTCGTCGTTGGCCTCGGCAATCTGCAAGCCCAGATCGCTTGCCTGCGCGCGGGCCTCGTCACGCGAACGGGTGAGCTCGTCAACGCGCGGGCGCGCAGCGCGAACGGCTTCGGAGGCCTGCTCGCGGCGCTTGGAGATGCGCACGCGCTCGACCTCGGCATTGTTGGCGCTTTGCTCCAAGCGGCCGATCTCGGAGAGCAGCGAGCGGCGCTCGCCATCAAGACGGGCAATCTCACCGGCGGCATCGCCCTCAGCGGCACGCGCTTCCTCAACGGCCGCATTGGCCTCGACGACCTGATCCGACACATGCTCAAACACAGCGGCCAGATCGGGCTCAAGCCCCTCCAGCTCGCGAATGCGACGCTTACGCTCCAGAGCACCCGACGCCTGGCCGGCATCGAGGCCCACACGCACCAGGCCGCCACAGCTTACGCGGGCGCCATCGGGAGTCACATAGGTCACACCGTCAACGACAGGCGCAGCCAGCGCGGCAGCCAAGTCATCGACCACGTAATAGCCGCCGAGCAGTGCCTCGACGACGGGTCCGTAGCCTGCGCGCACGGACAGACGATCAACCAGGCGGGTACCGGCAGCGCCCTCAGCGGCGGTAGAGCCGCTCACGCCGCGCGCCACCAGCAGTGCTTCGCCCGAGGCCTTCTTTTGGTCCAGAGCCGCACGACCGGCACGCTCAAGCGTGGCGGCATCATCAAACAGCAGCGCATCGATATCGCCGGCGAGCAATTGCTCAACCAGGCCCTCAAGCTCGCGCGGGGCCTCCAGCACGTCGCCCAGACGACCCAAGACATCGTCGCCCAGCGCACCCACCAGACGGCTCACGAGCGGCGAGCTGTCGGCCATGCGGGCATCAAGCTTCTTTTGGCTGGCAAGCTCCGAGCGCACCTCGGACAGCTTGTTGCGCGCCTCACTCTCGCGGGCACGCAGGTCCTTCAGGGCCGCGCGTGCCGCCTCGGCGGCCTCACGCGCATCGACCTGAGCCTGGCGCGCTTCCTCAAGAGCGCCCTCAAGCTCCTCGGCGCGGTCGCGACGGCTCTCGAGCGAGGTCGTGACCTCCTCGAGCTGCTCGTCAATCTGCTCCAGGCGCGAGGCATACATGTTATCCTCGACCTCGGCATTGCTCAGCGAGTCCTTCACCTTGGCGAGCTCGAGCGCGGCGTTATCGGCTACACGCTGCACATCGCGCTGCTCGCGCGTGAGCTGCGAAATCTGATTATCGAGCGCCACGCGGCGCTCGTGGAGCTCGGCGGCGGCAGGACCGGCGGCGTCAACGTCCTCCTGGGCCTGCATATGCGCGCCGGTCACTTCCTCAAGCTGCGCACGTGCGTCCTCGAGCTCCTCGACCACGCGACGACGCTGATGCTCGGAGCTCGAGATCTGACCGCGCATGTCAGACAGGCGCGACACCATGTTGTGGCCTTTTTCCTCGAGCAGGCGCATGTCGGAGTTAATGCGGCCGACCACATCTTGCATATGGCGGCGCTGCTCGCCCAGATCGCCCACAAACAGGCCCTTTTCCTCGAGCATAACCTGGAGCTTCTCGAGCTCGCGCTCCTTTTCGCCCAAGCGGTACTGCGCAAGCTCAAGCTCGGCCGCGCCCTCTTTGGAGCGGCTCTCCAGGTCGTTCCACTGCGATTGCAGCGAACGCAGCTCGTCAACGGCCAGCATCTGCGTAAGCTCATTCGCGCGCGAGGACAGCTCTTTGTACTTGCGCGCGCGATCGACCTGACGCTCCAGCGGTCGCAGCTGACGGGCGATTTCCTTATTGATGTCGCGGGCACGCGTCAGGTGCTCGTCCATCGACTTAATCTTTTTGAGCGCACGCTCTTTGCGGCGCTTGTGCTTGGAGATGCCGGCGGCCTCCTCGATGAGGGCGCGGCGCTCCTCGGGGCGGCTCTGCAAAATGGCGTCGAGCTTGCCCTGGCTAATAATGGAATGCGTATCCTTACCCAGGCCCGAATCGTGCAGGATGTCCTGAATGTCCATCAGGCGGCACGGACTCGAGTTGATGAGGTACTCGCTTTCGCCCGAGCGATACATGCGACGAGTGATAGCGACCTCGTCAAAATCGACGGGCAACATATGGTCCGAGTTATCGAGCACCAGTGTGACCTCGGCGACACCCACCGGCTTGCGCGCTGACGAGCCCGAGAAGATGACATCCTCCATGGCCTGGCCGCGCAACTGCTTGGCGCTCTGCTCGCCCAGGACCCACAGGATGGAGTCGGAGATGTTCGATTTTCCCGAGCCGTTGGGACCGACGATGACGGTCAGGCCCGGCTCAAACGTCATATGGGCGCGGTCGGCAAACGACTTGAACCCTTTGAGCGTGAGGGACTTGAGATACACGGTTCCTCGCTTACACGTGCTTCTTATTCAGAATCACGCCGTTGGTGGTGTAACCCATGCGGTCGAGCGCTTCGAGCGCGGCGGCTCCCTCGGCTTCCTTCTTTGAGGAGCCGGAGCCGCGACCCTGACGAATACCATCGATCAACACCACGGCGGTAAAGGTGGGCGCATGCGCCGGGCCCTCGGAGCCAACGAGCTTATACGCCGGGGGCTCGTGACCGTCGGCTTGCACGCACTCCTGCAAAAACGACTTGGGGTTCGCGGGATGCTCGGCGCGCTCGGAAGCCAAATGCGGCTTAAGCGTACGATGGATAAACTCCGCCGCAACGTCCCAGCCGGCATCCAGGTACAGTGCGCCCACGAGCGACTCATAGACGTTCTCGAGCGCCGAATGCAGGCCGCGCGCACCGGTACCGGTCTCGGAGGCACCAAAGATGATGATGTCGTCGATGCCCAGCTCGTGAGAAACCTCGGATAGCGTAGCGCCCGAGACAAGCGACACCTTCAGGCGCGTGAGCTTGCCCTCGTCAAACTCCGGATAGGACTCAAACAGGGAGCGTGCGACCACAGCACCCAAAATGGAATCGCCCAAGAACTCAAGGCGCTCATAGCTGGCAGAAACCGGCTGGCCCTCGACTGCCGAGGGATGCGTAAGGGCCGCGCGCAGCAGCACCTTGTCATTGAACTCATGGCCCAGAATCTCCTGGGCGCGCGTAAGTCGTTCGGATAAAGCCAAGACTTAGGCCTCCTTGGCAGCTTCGATAGCGTCGACGGCGTCGGCGACAGAGTTGAGCGAGAGCAGAGTCTCGTCATCGATCTCGAGGTTGAACTCGTCCTCGATAGCCGTAACCAGCTGCAGGCGCTCGAGCGAGTTGGCATCGAGGTCGTCAAAGGTGGTCTCATCGCTAATTTCGGCAACATCGACGCCCAGAACGTCAGCAGCGACCTCGGCGATCTTGTCGAAGATTTCGGAGCGGTCCATAGCGCTTCCTCTCATAGTGCATGAATACCAAAAGAATGGTACCGCCCGGGCGGTACCAAGACACGGTTCTGATTCTACCCCACGACGTGCGCCGCGAAGCACATAACAGCGCCCTAACTCGCTCTTATAAAACGATACCGTCCATAGAGTTGGCGACATTCTCGACCAGCCCGGCGCGCACGGCTTCGGCCGCCGCGAGCGTACCGTTTTTGACAGCCTCGACTGAGGTGGCGCCATGGCCGATCAGGACCACGCCGCGCAGGCCCAGAAGAATCGCGCCGCCCTTGGCGTCGCCAGAGAGCTTGGCCTTAATCTCGCGCATCTGCTTTTTGATGAGCAGCGCGGCAATCTTGGTGCCGAGCGAAGACATAAAGACACCCTTGAGCTCCTGCAGCAAAAACTTGGCAGCGCCCTCAGTGGCCTTGAGCGCAATATTGCCCGACATGCCATCGGCAACGATGACATCGAAGTTACCTGAGGTGAGGTCGGTGCCCTCGCAGTTACCAACAAAGCCGGGAACGGCGGCCTTCATAGCAGGGAAACAGGCCTTGGTAAAGTTGGAGCCCTTCTCGTCCTCGGTGCCGTTGGCGAGCAGGCCCACGCGAGGATGCTCGATGCCCAGGACGACGCGGGCATAGGCGCTGCCCATCTGGGCAAAACGCACCATATCGTCAACCTCGACATCGGGGTTGGCACCCATGTCGCACAGCACCGTCAGACCGCCGGCGCGATTGGGCAGTGCATTGGTCAGACAGGGGCGCACCGGCTGCTTCTTGCCTTCGGCCTGATACCTAAACGGCGTCACGTAGGCGGTGGCAGCGGCGGTCATGGCACCGGTCGAGCCGGCGGAGAAGAACGCATCCGCGTTGCCCTTCTTAATGGCGCGGCAAGAAAGCACGATCGACGACTTACGCTTGGTCATCACGGCGCGAATGGGATCGTCATCCATGGCGATAACGTCAGGTGCCTCAAGGGCCTCAACACGTGCATGGGAAGCTGCAAAGGGATTGACGATTTCGGCGGGGCCAGCTGCCAAGACCTCGATATCGGGATCGGCGGCAAGCGCAGCCTCGATACCATCGAGAACAACCTGAGGTTTCTCGTCTCCGCCCACAACGTCTACACAAACGCGAACGTTACTCATATACATGCTCCTTATACAAAAATGGCCGACTCACTGAGCCGGCCATTGTGGTTCCATTTGGAACGGCATCGCATCCAGAGTATACCGTTACTCGGTAACGATAACCTCGCGGTCCTTGTAGAAACCGCAGCTGGGGCACACGTGGTGCGGAAGCTTGACAGCGCCGCAACGGGGGCACGTGGACTGAGCCGCAGCCGAGATCTTCATGTTGGCGGAACGACGGGTGTGAGTGCGGATACGACCCTGCTTTTGTTTAGGTACGGGCATAGTGACCTTCCTTATGAACTATCCAGTGTGGCGATTACGCGCAAGTAGCTATACTACCACAGTTTTACTCATCGAGCTTGAGATTCTTCAATGCTGCAAATGGATTTTCCGTGGCAGCGGCCCATTCTGCCTCTGCCTGGGCGGCGCAATCGCATTGCTCGACGTTGAGATTGCAACCGCAGGTGGGGCACAGACCACGGCAATCGGGCTTGCAGAGCACCACAAACGGCGTGTCCATAACGACCGCGTCATTGATGGGCTCGCCCAGATCGACGATGCGGTCCTCACCCAGGAGCTCGTAGCCGTCCTCGTAGGCCTCGGGATCCTCGGGCTCCTCAAAGAGGTAGAACTCCTCGATCTCTCCGGCGATATCAAACGAGGCGGGCTCCAGGCAACGGTCGCACTCACCGGTGGCGTGCGCGCGGACCATGCCCGTGAGCAAGACACCGGTACCGGCATTGGTAAAGACAACGTCGTAGTCGATGCCGTCCTGTAGCTGGTACTCCTTCTCGCCCACCGTGTAGGTGGCGACATCGACCTTACCGGTCAGCGGAAACGAATCTCCAGGAAACTCGAGCTGCTCGGAAAGATCGACGGTAACGCTCGGGAACTCAGCCATTACCACTGACCATTCTGCTGGGCGGCACCCTCGTTGAGCTGCTGACGGCAACGGGTAACGGTGCCGGTCAGGCTCTTGAGGTTCTCCTCCAGGTGCGTAAAGACCTGCTCTGCGTAGTCCTCGGCAGCATAACGCGTCTCGCGCTCGTACTGCTGGGCACGATCGCGGATGTCGTCGGCCTGCTGCTGCGCAAGGCGGACAATCTCCTGCTCACCGGCAATGGTGAGGGCCTGCTGCTGAGCATCGGCGATGATGGAATCGGCCTGAGCGGCGGCGGAAGCCATAAGCTCCTCGCGCTCTTTGAGGATACGGCGGGACTTCTGCCATTCCTCGGGATAGCTCATGCGGATCTCATCGAGGATGTTGAAGAACACGTCGGCGTCGATGACCTTGAACTGAGCGTTCTTGCCGAAAGGCGGCTTGGCTTCCTCGATCAGCCCTTCGAGCTCATCGACCAAGCTGACGATCCTATCGCCAGGAAAATTCTCGCCCGGCATCCGGTCTCCTTTCATAGGTAACATATCATCGTGCTAGTTTACCACATGCCACCAGGCAATAAAAAACGTCACGAAAAGCGATGTCTGAGCGCTTCGACCACGTTGGGCGGCACAAACGTCGATACATCGCTGCCGAGCGAGGCGATCTGGCGAACGACCGAGCTCGAGATGTAACCGTACTGCGGAGCACTCATGACAAAGATGGACTCCAGCTCGCTATCCAAGCGATAATTGAGGTCGGCCTGCTGCAGCTCATACTCAAAGTCGGTCATGGCGCGCAGGCCCTTGACCACGGCCCCCGCCCCCTGCTCACGAGCGAAGTCGACCAAGAGGCCGGTAAAGGGCAGGACTTCGACGCCGTCGATATCACCGAGCGCCTCGCGGGCCAGCGCCACGCGCTCATCGAGCATAAACGTGGTGCCCACACCGTTTTTACCCTGCGACTCTGCAACAGCGACGATCACACTGGGAAAGATGCGGCGGGCGCGGCGGATCACATCGATATGGCCAAACGTGATGGGATCGAAGGTGCCCGGGACGATCACGCGGTTGATGGTGTCATTCATGGGCGTCCTCCTGAAACGTCGTGGCATCATTGTTGTCAGCATCGGTGCCGGCGCTATCGCCCTCACCATCGTCATCGCCGACCCAACGGAGCAGGTCGACCGAGGTAATGCCGTAGCGCTTCTCACGTACAGTCTCAAAGCCTACCGGATGCGCGCCCGCATCGGCGGCGGCATGCTCAAACAGGGCAAAAGCGCCAGGTGCAAACAGACCCTGCTGAGCCAGGTTCTGCAGCAGTTCCTCGACCGGCTCGGCACCATAAGCATAGGGCGGGTCGAGCAGGACCAGATCAAAGGGGCCGCCCGGCACACGACCGCGCGAGGCACTCGCCAGCATGTCGCCCGTGACCACACGCCAACGTGAACGGTCACGGCAGAGCGACTCGATATTCTTGGTAATGAGCCGCGCGGCGTTGCGATCGATCTCAAACGTCGTGAGCGAGCGGGCCCCACGAGAGAGCATCTCTAACCCTAAGGCGCCGGAGCCGCCAAAGGCGTCCAGCACACGGACCTCGTCCAGATCGAAGTCGAATGCCGACATGACCATAGATGCGCACGCCTCGCGTACGCGATCAGTCGTGGGGCGGGTGACATCGCGACCACGGGGCTCCTCGATCTTACGACCGCGCCATTCGCCGCCGATGATTCTCATCCTCCGCTGACCTCCTTAAAAATGTGTCGATATCGCATGGCGACCGCATCGCGCAGAGGGCGCGTCGCCACGGAGTCAAGGGTGCAAGCATACCGCAAGAGCTCAACCGCGTCCAAATGGGCCCACTCGATCAGCTCCTCGTCGGCATCCAGGTCGACAAAGCGCAGGGTCACACCACCATGCTGGCGGTACCCCAGGATTTCGCCCTCGTGGCGCAAACGCAGGTCCATTTGGGCGAGCGTAAAGCCGTCCGAGGTCTTTTCGAGCGACTGGAGACGGTCTTGCGCCGCCGATGCGCCGCCGTTGCCCTTGGAGTGCGTCATAACCAGGCAGGTGCCCGACACGCTGCCGCGGCCCACGCGACCGCGCAGCTGGTGCAAGGCCGCCAAGCCAAAGCGCTCACCGTTCTCGATGACCATAACGGTGGCGTTAGGCACGTCGACGCCCACCTCGACCACCGTAGTCGAGACGAGCACGTCGATCTCGCCACGCTTGAAGGCATCGATGACCCGATCCTTCTCCCCCGCTGGCATACGGCCGTGAAGGCGCTCGATGGCAAGACCCGGCAACGCCAGACGCAGGCGGTCGAGCTCGGTTGCCGTATCGTGCAGTGGCACGGGGACCGTCACGCGGCCCTCGTCGTCGCGGGCGATACCGGGCACGTCTTCCAGCTCATCGGCCGAGTCACTCGGCTCCACGAGCGGACAAATCACGTAGACCTGCTGACCCTTTTCATGCGCCTCGCGGATGGCGCCATAGGCGAGGTCACGGCTCGACTCGGTGAGCACGCGTGTCGTCACGCCAGCACCAGGGACGGGCCGATGGCGAATGATGCTCGTGTCCAGATCGCCGTAGACCGAAAGCGCCAGCGTACGCGGGATGGGCGTCGCCGTCATAACGAGCAGATCGGCACCCGGTCCCTTCGCGCGCAGGGCGTTGCGTTGGCCGACGCCAAACCGGTGCTGTTCATCGATGACCACGAGCGACAGATGCTTGAACGCAACGTTATCCGAAAGAACCGCGTGGGTGCCAAAGAGCACGTTAAGCTCGCCCGATTCCAGCTGTGCATGGATGCGCTCGCGCTCTGCGGCCGGCGTGGCACCCGTCAGAAGTGCCCAGAACATGCCGGCCTGGGAGAGCAGAGGGCCGGTCTTATCGGCATATTGGCGCGCCAGCACGCCCGTGGGCGCCATAACGCAGGCCTGCGTGCCGCTATCGGCAGCCACAGCCAGCGCGCAGGCGGCAACGGCGGTCTTACCGGTACCGACATCGCCCAGCAGCAGACGGTTCATCACGCGCCCGCCATCGCACATATCGCGCAGGATATCTTGGAACGCGGCCTCCTGCTCGTCGCTCAGCGAAAACGGCAGGGCTTGCTTGAGCACGGCCAGGTGCTCGCCCGCGGTGTGGGCATAGGGCACCACATCGACCAGGCCGCCGTCGTTGCGCAGGCGCAGCGCCAGCTGCAGGTAGAGGCACTCCTCGTAGGCAAGCCGTGCGCGCGCGATATCGCGCTCGGCCATACTCGATGGAAAATGGATTGAGTGCAGCGCGCGGGCATTGCTCATCAGGCGACGCTTAACGCGCAGCGGTGCCGGAATGGGATCAAAGGGATTGCCGACGACCTCGAGCGCGCCGCTTACGATGCGGCGCATCCACGCCTGGCTCACGCCATCACTCACGTAATGGACCGGCAGGATAGTGCCCGCGGCACGCCCTTCCTCGAGCTTTTCAAAGTGCGGCGAGGCCATCTGCTTAAAACCGTAGGCAAACTCAACCTTGCCCATCACGGCCAGGCGGTCGCCCTGCTTAAGCTGCTGGGCAATCCAGGGCTGGCGGAAAAAGGCGACCTGCAGCACGCCTGTCTCGTCAACGAGTGAGACCTCGGTAACCTGCATGCGCGGACGCGGCTGCTTTTGGACGATACGATCGACCGTGGCGATGATGGTGCACACGGTACCGATGGGCGCCATCTCGATGGACCAGGAGCGCGTAAAGTCGAGGTATCGATGAGGGATATGGAGAAGGAGGTCCCCCACCGTCCGAATTCCCAGACGGCGAAGGGCCTCCTCACGTTTACCCGAAACATATTTGAGTCGCGCAATATCCTCGTCGAGCGCATTGCTCTGGGCAAAGCGATCCGAGACGCGCGGCACGGAGCAGAGCTCGGACATGGGCAGATGCCTACTCGATCGAGAAGATCACGGGATAGAGCGGCTGCTCGCCACGATGGGCGTCGATCTCCAGGTCAGGCTGAGCCTCCTCGATAGCGTCGACGATCTCCTGGAAGGCCTCGTCGGACAGCTCCTCGCCGGCCAGAATCGTCAGCGCGTCGCCCTCCTCTTCCTCCTGCATACGGTTGATGCAGTCGAGCGTGACCTGCTTCACGTCGGAGCCGACCACGTCGATGGAGCCGGCGATGATACCCATGACGTCACCGGAGTGAATCGGAGAGCCATCAGAGGCGCTGGAATCGCGCACGGCGCGGGTGACCTCGCCATCGCGGACCTCGCTGATGGCGTCGACCATGGCGGCGACGGCGTCCTCGAGCTCGGAATCGGGCAGGACCGCGAACAGCGCGGAGAACGCCTGCGGAACGGTCTTGGTGGGAACGACGGCAACCTTCTTGTCCGTGCAGGCAGAAGCGGCAGCCTCGGCAGCCATGCGGATGTTGCCGTTATTGGGCAGGATGATGACCGAGGTCGCGTTGACCTGGTCCACCGCGCCCAGCAGGTCGGCGGTCGAGGGGTTCATGGTCTGGCCACCCGAGACGATCACGTCGACGCCGAGGGACTTGAGGATGTCGGCCTCACCGGAACCGGCAGCAACGGCGACAAAACCCAGCGCCTTGGCGGGCTCGACGGCCTTTTCTTGATCCTCGTGGATCTTGGCGGTACGATCGTGGGCCTCCATCTCCATGTTGTGGATAAAGACCTCATAGATCTGACCGAGCTGCAACATGTGCTCGAGCACCAGGTTGGGGGTGTTGGAGTGCACGTGGATCTTGTAGTCGGGATAGGCACCCACGAGCAACTCGCAGTCGCCCATGGAGCCTAGGAACTTAAGGCACTCGTCCTCGTCAAACGGGGCATCGGCCTTAAAGAGGAACTCGTTGCAGTAGCGGAACTCCGAGCCCTCCCAGTCATCGTTGGCCTCGATCTCAACGCGACCGAGGGCCGCATCGCGGGCAGAGCCGGCAGAATCAAACGTGGCGGAGAAATCCTCGACAACGGTGCTACGGCCGAGCGCAGCGGCAACAAAGTTCTCCAGGAAGATGGCAAAGCCAAAGGCGCCGGAGTCGACCACGCCGTTCTCCTTCAGAACCGGCAGCAGGTCGGGCGTGCGGGCGACAGACTGGTAGGCCTCGACAACGATGGCATCGAGCGCGTCCTCGGCCGAGAACTTCTTCTTTTCGCACTCGTCGGCCTTGGTCGAGACATCGCGCAGTACCGTGAGGATCGTGCCCTCGATGGGCTTGCGGACGGCCTGGAAGGCGACCTTGACGGCACGACGGAACGCATAAGCGATGTTGGCGGAGGTGATGGGCTCATCGGCAGAGACGAGGCCCTCGGCCACGCCGCGCAGAATCTGCGACGTGATGACGCCGGAGTTACCGCGGGCGCCCATGAGGGAGCCGTGAGTGATGGCGCCGGCGATGGCCTCCATGTCGGCATCGGCGGGAAGGGCGGAGAGCTCCTTGGTCACCGAGGCGAGCGTGAGCGACATGTTGGTGCCGGTATCGCCGTCGGGTACGGGGAAGACGTTGAGCTTGTTGATCTCCTCGGCCTTGTCGGAAACGGCAGCCGCAGCGATCGGAAAACAGGTGCGAATGGTCTTTGCAATCATGGGTATTTGAATCTCCGTTTTCGGATGCTAGTTCAGACGGCTCTTGAGCGCGTCGATATGGATGCCGATCTTAAGGCTGGCGGGATCGATCTGGGCGATCTCCTGCAAAGTGAAGGCAACGGAGCTCGAAAGATTGTGGCAGACGGACTTCATGTTGACGCCGTTCTCGAGCACGACGTGAAGATCGACCGTAAGGCCGTTCTCGTCGGCGGAGACAAGCACGCCCTTGCGGAGGCGCTGACCGGCAAGCAGGCGCACGCTCTCGGCGCCCTGGAGCTGCTCAGCCATACCGACAACGCCATAGCACGTCATCGCGGCATAACCGGCAATATCGGCAATAACGTCGTTCGAGACGCTCAGGCTGCCGTTAATGGTCTCAGACACAAGAATCTCCTTTTCTTGGTGCTCGCGGCACCATGTCGTGGGAGCAATCATTGCAATATTCTACAACGACCGCGGCATGTTGAGGTGGCGGGCCTCGGGATTACATCCTCGACACGAAATGTTGATATGGTAACGTTCGCGAACGGCGATCGCGGCATGAAAAAACCCGCCGCATAAGCGACGGGTTTTACAACCTGGCTCCCCGGGTAGGACTCGA
>JAPJOH010000017.1:0-32408 GCA_030826265.1 Collinsella aerofaciens | reverse complement strand
ACCTACAACAGCGCGGTTAACAGCCGCGTGCTCTACCATTGAGCTACCGAGGAATTTAAAGCCCAACAGAAAGGGCTGGAAAATTCTGGCTCCCCGGGTAGGACTCGAACCTACAACAGCGCGGTTAACAGCCGCGTGCTCTACCATTGAGCTACCGAGGAATAGGTGCGTGCTCTCAAGCAACGAAGTTTATTATACGGACGAATCAGCTCAGGGCAAGAACTTTTTTAAGAAATTTTCCGACCTAATCATTGGGGACGTTCTTAAACGACTAGTCATTCAAGGACCTAGTCATTGGGGACGTTCTTAAACGACTAGTCATTCAAGAACGTCCCCAACGACTACATGAAAGCGCCCCCAAGCAGATGTGCTTGAGGGCGCTTCTTGCTTGACTAGCTCTCGATATAGTCTTTGAGCTTGCTGCTACGGCTGGGATGGCGGAGCTTGGCCAGGGTCTTGGACTCGATCTGGCGGATGCGCTCGCGCGTGACGCCAAACTCGCGGCCGACTTCCTCGAGCGTACGGGGATGTCCGTCGACAAGGCCAAAGCGCAGCTCGATAACCTTGCGCTCACGATCGGCAAGCGAGTCGAGCACCTGGGTGAGCTGCTCCTGCAGCATGGAGAAGCTGGCCGCATCGGGCGGAACGATGGCCTGGGAGTCCTCGATGAAGTCGCCCAGCTGGGAATCCTCTTCCTCGCCGATGGGGGTCTCGAGCGACACGGGCTCCTGCGAGATCTTCTGGATCTCGCGGACGCGGTCGGCGCTCATGTCCATTTCGGCACCGATCTCCTCGGGGGTCGGGTCGCGACCAAGGTCCTGAAGAAGCTGGCGCTGCACGCGGACGAGTTTGTTGATGGTCTCGACCATGTGCACGGGAATACGGATGGTACGGGCCTGGTCGGCGATAGCGCGCGTGATGGCCTGACGGATCCACCACGTGGCGTACGTGGAGAACTTAAAGCCCTTCTGGTAGTCGAACTTCTCGACGGCGCGGATCAGACCGAGGTTGCCCTCCTGGATCAAGTCCAGGAACAGCATGCCGCGACCGACATAGCGCTTGGCGATGGAGACGACCAGACGAAGGTTTGCGCTGATGAGCGCCTGCTTGGCTTCGAGGCCCACGTTCTCAATGCGCGTAAGACGACGCATCTCGGCACGCGTGAGTTCGAGCTCACCAGCATCGGCAGCCTCGAGCTTCTCGGTAGCCTCAAGACCGGCCTCGATCTTCATAGCCAGATCGACCTCTTCGGAGGCGGTCAACAGGTCGACCTTGCCGATCTCCTTGAGGTACATACGGACCGGGTCGCCGGTCAGCATCACCGTGGAGGCATCGATGCCACGCACGCGGGAGCGTGAACGGGACGTGCGCACGGTGCGCTTCTTCTTGTTCTTGGAAGAACCCATCTCAGCGTCGGCCTGACGGGCCATCTTGAGCTCGTGATCGTCGAGCGAGCCGGAATCGTGCTCGTCGTCGTCATCGAAATCGTCGGTATCGGTATCGGTATCGGTATCGTCATCGTCGACACCCATGGGGGCGTCGTCGTTACCGCTCGCGGAGATAATCTGGATGCCGCTGTTGCGCAGCGCGGAATACACCGCGGTGAGCTGCTCGTCAGAAACATCGATATCCTTCAGGGCGACCTGAATCTCGTCCTCGGTTACCGAAGTCCTGTTTGAGCCGTTGCCCATGAGCTTTGCAACGTAGGATTCCAGCCCAGTACCCGTGCTCTCAGTCTTTTTTGGCACAGATTCTCCCTTCATAGTCCACAGGACTCAATACTTTAGCACACACATTGACGTCTATACCCAAAAAGAAGACTGGATATAGGCGAGAATACGCTGGTTGACCACAACATCTAGGCTTGTTCGGTGCCCGCGGCCTCCAGGCCGATCAAACGGAACGGGTCCGCCACGCCGCCGATCGACTTTTGCAGTTCGCGTTGACGTTGCGAATCCTGCGCGGCCTGCACGGTCAGCGCGCGACGGGCCTCATCATCGAGTGAACGGTCCTGGCGCAGCTTGGCCTGTGCGGCACGCATGCGACGCTTGATGGTGTAGAGCTCAAGCGTATCAAGCATAAACACGATGTTCGTCTCGGTGGGGTGCTTGCTCGTCGCGGAGATGCGCCCGGCACTCACAAGCGTTGCCGCATCGGGACACACTGAGCGCGCCGCATCCATGCAGGCTGCAGGATCGGTTCCCGGCGGCGTTGCCAGAACGGCCCATGCAATGGACTCGTGACGCGGGTCAACCCACTCGATGGAGCAGATGCGGTCGGCATACGTGCGGAACAGGTCGGGGTAGCTCGTGAGCATCGTCAACAGCTCGCGCTCCCCTGCCAAGGACTTGCGTTCAAGATCGGTAAGAACCATCGGCGCCGCCGCAGCCGGTGCGCCCGAACCGTCAGCCACAAGCACAGCGCCCATACCATCAGGCACATCGATCGGCGGCAGGTCGTCGACGACCTCCACGGGCGCGGCGCCGTAGGCATCGAGCGGGACGTAGTCGTACGGCTCTTCTTCGACCGGCGCGGACACCGGCGGCGTCGCGCCCGATGCCCAAGCACCGCGACCGGCATCGCGAGAACCCGACGCCCGACCGCCCGCGCTACCGGACCGCTCAGTCTGTGCCCGCTGGCGCTCATAGTTCTGCTCACGACGTCGTTCCGCATCCTCGCGCTTGGCGACATCGCGAAACACACGACCCGAGCTCGCGCGCACCGTCTCCAGATCCAAACCCAGCAGATCGGCAATCTGGATAAAGTACGTGTCGATCATATAGCTGTTGCGCAACGGATAGATAAGCGTCAGCGCATCTTCCAGCGCCTTAGCGCGACCGCCCGGCGTGGTGATGTCACTCGACTCCTGCAGCGAACGGTAAACAAAGTCCATAAGCGGCTCGGCAGCGTCGATGCGCGTCTGCAGTGCCTCGCCACCATGTGCGGTGATGAACTCCATGGGGTCGTTGCCGTCGGGGAGCACCACGCAGCGCAGGTCCATGGAATCCTGCTCGATAAACTGAATCGCGCGACGGGCGGCCTTCTGGCCCGCTGCATCGCCGTCGAACATATACACGATGCGCTTGGCAAAGCGAGTGAGCGTCTTGACGTGATGCTCCGTGAGGGCGGTGCCCAGCGTGGCGACAACGTTTTTAATCCCCGCCTCCCAGCAGGCGATGCAATCGGTATAGCCCTCTACCACGATGGCGGTATCCTGCGCGACGATAAACTCCTTGGCCCAATTAAAGCCGTAGAGGTTTCGCTTTTTATGAAACACGCTCGTCTCGGCGGTGTTGAGATACTTAGGCTGGCCGTCGCCCATAATGCGACCGCCAAAGGCAATGTTGTGACCCTGCTCGTCAAAGATGGGGAACATCACGCGGTCGTAAAAGCGGTCGGCAAGCTGCCCGCGCCCGCGACTCACGGCAACGTTGGCGTCGATCATCTCCTGCGGGGTAAAACCCGCCTGGGACAGGTGCGACACCAGCGCGTTACGGCCCGGTGCAAAGCCCAGGCAGTAGCGGCGGCAGACGTCGCCGCCCATGCCGCGGCTGGCAAAGTACTCGCGCGGACGGCCGTCCTTACCGCGCATGAGCATGGTGTGGTAGAACTGGGCGGTCTCGGCGCACAGATCGTAGATGCGGGCACGCTTGGTGCCGCGCTCGCGGCGATCTCCGGTGTCATGTAGCTCAATACCCGCGCGATCGGCCAAGTAACGGATTGACTCGGGAAAGCTCAGGTTCTCGCGCTTCATGATATACGTGAAAACGTCGCCACCCTCGCCGCAACCAAAGCAATGCCACACCTGCGTGGCGGGGATAATGTGGAAGGACGGCGTCTTCTCGCCATGGAAGGGGCAGCATCCCCAAAACTCATGGCCGCGAGGCTTGAGCTCGACCGTTTCCTGCACGATGGCAACCAGGTCAGACGCAGCGCGTACCTGGTCTTTTTCCTCATCGCTAATCACGGATGCTCACCCCCTGATCGCCCAAGTTGTAACGAATATCCTCGATATTACCCTCGACGGTCGCGATCAACTCATCCAGCGAATCGAACACACGCGAGGGACGCAGCCAGCGCGTAAACGCCAGCGAAACGGAAGCGCCGTACAGGTCGCCCGTATAACCAATTAAATTAGCCTCGAGATGCGCCGAAGCGACATCGTCGGCATACGTCGGCGGCAGTCCGACGTTCACGGCAGCGGGCCACGCGGTGTCATCGACCAGCACCAGACCCTCATACACGCCATCGGCAGGCACCTGAATACCGTCGGGAACCTGCAGGTTTGCCGTGGGAAAGCCCATGCCAGAACCCTCGTGACGGCCGCGAATAACACCGCCACGCACCATATACGGACGGCCGAGTAACTCAGCAGCAAGCTCCACATGGCCCTGTCCCAGCTCATGACGAATGCGGGTGGCGCAAATGGCCTCACCGCCCTCGCAAAGCAGGTCGTGACCATACACGTCAACGCCGTGCTCGGCACCCCAGGCGCGCATCTCGGCAACACCAGATGCACCGCCACGGCCCAGCCTAAAGTCGCTGCCAACGCGAATCGAGCGAATGTCGACCAGACGCGACACCAGCGAGAGAAAATCAACATGGTCAAGCGCCGCAACCTCAGGCGTAAAGGGAACGGCCACCACCGCATCGACCCCGGTTTGAGCCAGGGCATGCAGACGGTCGGCCGTCGTCATCAATTTTTGAGCGGGCGAAGGGCTCACCACAACGTCCGGGTCGGGATCGAAGGTAACCACGACCGCCTTACAGCCATGGGCACGGGCATCACGGACAAGCGCTTCGATGAGTTCCTGGTGTCCACGGTGAACGCCGTCGAACACGCCGATGGCGATGGAGGCGGCACCCAAGTGCTCGCACTCATCAAACGTATCGGCAGTAACGATGCGAGCCTCGTCCGACTCGCCCGCGAAAAAGACACGCGCGAGCTCGCGAGCGGACAACATCATCGAACACCGCCGATTGCCTGCGGAAACACGTGCTCCATGACAAAGCGGCCGCCCTCAATGCGAGCGAGCGCCTTGAGTCCCCCATCGAGCACCAACGCAAAAGGCGCCTTCGCGGAATCGAAATCGGCAAGCGCACGCTCAACGGGAATGCGTCGGCCGCAGAGCAGGTCGTCGGCAAGATTGCCCGGCAAGTCAACACGCGTGGCGCCCAAGGCCGCAATGGGATCCAGGGCAAAGCCAGCCGCGGACTCGGGAGAAAGCTCCTCGACCGCATGACAAGCGCCAATGGAAACAACACCGGAGGCCGTGCGGCGCAGCGCGGAAATGTGCGCGGCGCTCTCGCAGGCGCGGCCCAAATCGCGAGCGAGCGCACGGATATAGGTACCCTTGCTCACTGAGAACGCCACGGTCCACACACACGTATCACCTTCGCCTCCCACGGCGATCAGGTCGGCGGCATAGACCTCGACGGGGCGCGGAGGTAGGTCCACCGCATTGCCCTCGCGAGCAGACTTGTAGGCGCGAACGCCATTGACCGAGATAGCCGAAAACGCCGGCGGCACCTGCATCTGCGGACCCAGCATGGCGACCAAGCGCTCACGCGCATAGGCAGGATCGCGGAGCTTGTCGGCAACAGCCACTGTGCGGACCGCCTCGCCCTCCGCATCATCGGTATTGGTCTCGGCGCCAAACGAAATGTCGGCGACGTAGTTTTTCGTATCGAGCGTGAGCATACCCAGCAAACGGGTGGCCTGACCCACGCCCACAACCATGACACCCGATGCCATGGGGTCGAGCGTACCGGCATGGCCGACACGCCGCTCATGGAGGGCGCGTCGGCATTGCGAGACCACGTCATGGGACGTGCAGCCCACCGGCTTATCGACGGCGAGCAGCATATTCAATTGAGAAGGCGTTCGACGAGCCATGTACCATCCAAAAAGTTAAAGCTCGACGGTCACCGAAGCGGGATCCTCCCCTACCAGTTCGGCCAGCATGGGAAGTGCCACGGTGAGCGTCTCGAGAATCGTTCCGTTGTTGGAGAAACCGGCGGCAGCGGGATGTCCGCCTCCGCCAAAAGCAGCAGCGATCTCGGACACGTTGAGGTCGCCCTTGGAGCGCAGGTTGCCGCGCACCTTGGTATCGCCCTCGATACCCTTCAGGAACAGGCAGACCTCGACGCCCATCACCGAGCGCACCACGTCAACCAGGCCGTCGCACTCATCCGAGGTGACACCGCAAGCCTCAAGGTCGCTCTGGTACGCATAGCTATACGCAACGCGCCCGTGGGCCACCGTCTTGATGCGGCCCATAACGATGGACTTGAGGTGCAAAAACTCAACGCGCATGCTCTGGTATACCTCGAGCGCAACGCGCGCCGGATCGGCACCGTGGGCAACCAGACGCGAGGCCGCATGGAACGCGGCGGCATCGGCGTTTTGGTACTGAAAACGGCCGGTATCGGTAACCAAGCCGCACAGCAAGCAAGTCGCGACGCCATCACGTGCGACAATGCCACAATTGTCCAAGAAACGGTCAATGATCATGGCGCAGGCTGCAGCTTCAACGCGCCTCAGACTGAGCTCGGCAAACTCCTCGCGCGCCGGATGGTGGTCGAAACACACCACATGCTTGGAGCGACGAAGCACCTCGACCGAGTTGTTGAGACGCTCGACGACCGGTACGTCCACCGAGATGAAAAGGTCAGGATTGCCGGTGTACGCAGATGCCGGCACCAGGCGATCGGATCCTTCCATAAAGCGGTAGATGCGCGGAACCGGGTCATCGTCTGCCAGCAGCAGCGCAATGTCCTTGTTGGGGAAAAACTTCATAAGCGAGAGACCCAGACCCAGCACAGAGCCCAGGGCGTCGCCGTCGGGAGAAGTGTGCCCCGAAATCGCAATGGAGGACGCACCCTCGATGAGTTCGAGGGTGCGTCGCTGAATATCTGCAGACTCGCACGAGGCGAGGTCGGCGGAATTAGTCATCTAAAGCTGCCTCCTGGGCGGCATCCGCTATCGGATAGCCGTCCTCGTCCTTTTCGATCGCAAGCGTGGCGGGAACGTTTTCCAGCGCACGCGTGATGCGCTCGGCCTCATCGGTCGAGCGATCGATGCGAAAATCGAGCTCGGGCGTGACACGCCAATCGAGCGAGCGAGCCAACAGGCTGCGAATACGGCCCTTGGCGCTTGCGAGCGCCTCCATGACCTCATCGTAGCGACTCGCATCGCACGACACGTACACGCGCGCGAACGAACGGTCCACCGCGACCTCGACCGCGGTCAAAGTAACCAGGTCGAGACGCGGATCGGAAACCTCAAAGAGCAGGATATAACCAAGCTTCTCGCGAAGCTGCTCGCCCAGACGGCGGGTTGCCTGCGTTTGCTTCATAGCGCTACCCCCTACTCGGTACGGGCAACCTGGTCGATGCGGTAACCCTCGATCTGGTCGCCGGGCTTGATGTCCTGGAAGTTCTCCAAGCCAATGCCGCCCTCGGAACCGCTCTTGAGGCTCTTGGCCTCGTCCTTGTAGTGGCGCATCGAGGCGATCTTGCCGTTGAAGACCACGATGCCGTCGCGCACCAGGCGCACGGAATCGGTCGCGGCGATCTCGCCCTCTTCGACGCGGACACCGGCGGCGATACCGACTTTGGGCACCTTGAAGGTGTCCAGGACGGTCGCGGTACCCGTGGCGACCTCGACCTCGGTGGGCTTGAGCATGCCGATACGGGCGGCGTCGAGCTCCTCGAGGCACTTATAGATGACGTCGTAGCAACGGATCTCGACACCCTCGCGCTCGGCGGCGGAGCGGGCCTTACCGTCAGGACGGACGCCAAAGCCGATGATGATGGCGTTGGAGGCGTCGGCCAGGACAACGTCGGTCTCGTTAATGGCGCCGACGGCGGAGTGGATCGTGTTGATGCGAACCTCGGACTGATCCATCTTGTCGAGCGAGTCCTGAAGGGCCTCGATGGAACCTTGGACGTCGGCCTTGATGATCAGGTTGAGCTCCTTGACCTCGGCGTCGGCAATGGTCTCGAAGAGGTTCTCGAGCGTGACGTGCTTCACGCGGCTCTGCTCCTCGATGCGGGCCTTGAGCGAACGCTCGTCGGCCAGGGCACGAGCCTCGCGCTCGTCCTCGAACACGCGGAACTCGTCACCGGCGTTGGGCACGGACTGCAGGCCCAGGATCTCGACGGCGTCGGAGGGACCGGCCTCGGTGACGGCGCGACCCTTGGGGTCGAGCATGGCGCGGACGCGGCCGTAGGTAAGGCCGGCGACCAGCGTATCGCCCACGTGCAAGGTACCGCGGGTCACGAGCACGGTAGCGACCGAGCCGCGGCCCTTGTCGAGCTTGGCCTCGAGGACGTTGCCGGAGGCAAAGGTGTCTGGGTTGGCCTTGAGCTCGAGCACGTCGGCCTGGAGCAGCACAGTCTCCAGAAGGTCGTCGATACCGATCTTCTGCTTAGCCGAGATGTTGACGAACATGTTCTGTCCGCCCCACTCCTCGGGGATGACGCCGTACTCGGTGAGCTCCTGGCGCACGCGATCGGGGTTGGCGCCCGGCTTATCGATCTTGTTGACGGCAACGACGATGGGTACGCCGGCGGCCTTGGCGTGGTTGATCGACTCGACCGTCTGGGGCATGACGCCGTCGTCGGCGGCGACGATCAGGATGACGATGTCGGTCACCTTGGCGCCACGGGCACGCATGGCCGTAAAGGTAGCGTGACCCGGGGTATCGATGAAGGTGATCTTACGGTCGTTGATCATGACCTGCGAAGCGCCGATGGCCTGCGTAATGCCGCCCGCCTCGCCGGCAGCAACGCCGGTGTGACGGATGGCGTCGAGCAGCGACGTCTTGCCGTGGTCGACGTGGCCCATGACGGTGACGACCGGGGCGCGCGGCTTAAGGTCGGCGGGATCGTCGTAGAACGAGAAGGTGTTCTCCTCCTCGGGGGTGATGATCTTGATCTGGCGGCCCAAGTCGTCGGCAACGAGCTCGACGAGGTCGTCGGACATGGACTGCGTCATGGTGAGCGGCGTACCCAGCAGGAAAAGGCGCTTGATGATGTCGTTGGCCGGAACGTCGAGCGCCTCGGCAAGCTCCTGGACGGTAACGCCCTGGGAGACCTTGATGGCGTCGAGGTCCTCGGGGTTCACGCCCTGAGCCAGCGCCTCCTCTATCTTGCGCTCCTCCTGAGCCTTGGCAGCCTCGCGCTCGCGCTTCTCCTTGCGCTTCTTGCGGCGACCGGTGGACTCGCGAGAGGCCTCCTCGACGGCGGCGCGAGCCTCCTCGAGCACCTTCTCTCGGCTGTACTCCTCGGCCTCGCGAGCCATGCGGCTGTAGTGGTCCTCTTCGTTGTTGTGACCGCCCTTGCGCTTCTTGCCCTTGCCCTGCTTATCGGGGTTGGGGAAATCCATGCCGGCAGCGACGTTGTTGCTGGCGTTGGTACGATGGCTGTGCGGACGGCTCTCGGAAGCGTTGCGCTCGGAGTTGTTGTCGGAGGCGTTGCGATCGTTACGACGGCCACCGCGGCGGTCGCTGTTGCCGCCACGACGGTTACCGCGCTCGGCGGCGCGCTCGGCCTTGGCCTTGTCCTCAGCGTCCTTCTTCTCCTTGAGCACGGTCTCCTGTGCGGCGATCTGGTCGAGCAGCGAACGGAAGCGCGAACCGGAGTCGGAAGCGGGAACGGCGCGGCGCTGGGCCTCGCGGGCAGCCTCCTCCTTCTCGCGGGCAAGACGCTCCTGCTCGGCCTTCTTCTTGGCCTCGGCCTCGGCGCGGGCAGCCTCCTCGGCAGCCTGGGCTGCGGCAAACTGGCGGCGCTCCTCCTCGCGGGCCTTCTCGGCGGCGATGCGCTCGCGCTCGGCCTCGGCAGCGCGTGCGGCCTCCTCGGCGGCAGCTGCCTGCTCCTCGGCCTGCTTGGCGGCCTCGACTTCCTGAGCGCGGGCCTCAATCACCGAGGCGAGCTGCTTGCGAACCATGGCGACATAGGCGTCCTCCAAGGTGGAGGAAGCGGACTTAGCGGGAATCTTCATATCGGCGAGATGACCCATCAGTTCCTTGGAGGTCATGCCGAACTCTTTGGCCAGGGTGGACACACGGACTTTTGCCATATGACTTCACCTACCCTTTCTGGCACCTTGGGTGCCTAGAGACTGAACGAGCGTGGGAGACGCGCCGGGACCCGCCCGGCGCAACCGCGCGCTAAATCAGGTCCTCCGCATCATCGAAGGCGTCGGTGTCGTGGACACCGCAGAAACGGGAGCCGGGACGAGCCTGGTTGCGGCACTGGATGCCGTCCTCGGACACATACTCGCAGCGGCGGACGTCCTCGTCCTCCTCGTCACCGATCAGGTCGGCGGCGGGCCCCTCGTGAACGGGAACGTTCTTGAGGATGTCGGCGGCAAGCGTCTCGGACTTGATGTCGATGTGCCAGCCGGTCAGGCGCGCGGCGAGGCGGGCGTTCTGGCCCTCCTTGCCGATGGCGAGAGACAGCTGGTCGTCGGGCACGATGACGCCGGCGTAGGCCTTCTCCTCGTCGATGAGGACGCGGGTGACCTTAGCGGGCGACAGGGCGTTAGCGACGTAGACGGCAGGATCGGCATCCCACAGGATGACGTCGACGCGCTCGCCGCGGAGCTCGCCCACGACAGCGCGAACACGGCTGCCCTTGGGGCCGACGCAGGCGCCCACGGGATCCAGACGGTCGTCGAGCGAGTGGACGGCAACCTTGGAGCGCTGGCCGGGCTCGCGGGCGATCGACTTGATCTGGACGGTGCCCTCATAGATCTCGGGCACCTCCTGCTCAAACAGACGACGCATGAGCTCGGGGTGGGTACGGGAGATGACAATCGGCGGACGGCTGTGCTCGCCACGAACCGGCTGCAGGTTGGAGTTGGGGTCGCGAACGTCGATGATCACGGCCTTGATGTGCTGGTTGTGCAGGTAGCGCTCGCCCATCGGACGCTCGTTGCGCTCGTTCTCGTAACGGCGCTGGTCGAAGTGCGGAAGCTCGGCCTCGACGCCCTCGCGAATCTTGACGATCGTGAAGTCGGGCGTGGACTGCAGCACGGTACCGCTGATGAGGTCACCGATGCGGCCGGAGAACTCCTCGTAGATCTGCTCGCGGGCAGAGTTGCGCACGATGGCGTTGATCTCGGCCTTGGCGTGCTGGGCAGCGATGCGGCTCGTGTTCTTGGGGGTGACGTCGATCTCCTCGAACTCGGTGAAGTTGCCCTCCTCGTCCATGGAATCGTCAATCGGCTCCAGGCGGTAGACGTAGATCTTGCCGGTGGTGCGGTCGATGGTCACCTTGGCGCCCCACTCAAGATGCAGGATCTCGGCATAGCTCTTGGCGAGCGACTGCTCCAGGCGGTCGATCAGGTAGAGCTGGTCGATGTGCTTCTCCTGGCAAAGCTCCATCAGGGCGGACATCATGTCGGATGCTGCCATCTTACTTTCCTTCCTTCGCGGGCTTGAAGTCGTAGGTGGGCTTCAACTTGCACTTTTTAACATCAGAGAAATCGAGGGTAACGGACTCGCCGTCCTCGAGCTCGAGGGTCACGCTCGTCTCGGTGGCGGCGGCAATCTTGCCGGCGTACTTGCGACGGCCCTCGGAGGCGGTGGAGGTGAGCTCACACTTCTCGCCCACAAAGCGGGCAAAGTCGCACGGGCGGCGCAGCGGGCGCGCCATACCCGGGCTCGACACCTCGAGCGTATAGCTCGAAGAGATGGGGTCGAGCTCCTCAATTACATCGCCGACCCACTTGGTGTTGGCCGTGACGTCGTTGAGCGACAGGCTCTGACCCTCGGCACCCTCGATACGCACGCGCACGCAGGGGGCCTTGGTGGCACCCACGAGCTCGACGTCGACGATGTCGATATCGTGCTGGGGAGCGACGGCCTCGAGCGCGTCGATGATCGCCTGCTCGGTCTTGGTCTTGACCATTGCGGCACCTCCATCCATACAAAAAAGAAGCGGGGCCGAAACCCCACTTCTTTCAATTACAACTTCATTTGCAAGCAAACTATACCAATAGCTGCGGAAACGTGCAAGCACAGTACGAATCTGCAGGTCAGCGTGCGCACAGCTTCTCCACAAGAATAGGACAATTGGACTAAAGACTCCATGAGGCAAGCGCCCGAGGGTCCCAAAACGGGCCATGCGTCCCAATCCACAGGCCCGTTCTGACCCCAAGGGCATTCCTCCCCGAGCCCCTATCGATCAGACTTACGCTAAGGGACATTCTGCAACAAGCCAGCCAGCAAGTCGCGTAACGACGAACCTTTCCAAATCCTCTACGGCAAGGAGGCGCCCATGAAACGACTAGGCACCCCCTGCATGACTGCACTCGCCATCGCAACGTGCTCGTTGGCCCTCTTGGGCTGCGGCAACGCGAATGGCAAAACCGAAACATTCGAACCGAACCCTGGCAGCACAAAAGCCATCGAGAAAACGACGCCATCGGAGAGCTTCGACAAAATTAACGAAGACATCGTCGATCCCCAGGGCCTAGGTCCCGACCCCCAAGAACAGTTCCCCATCGACCTTGAGGCAGACGAAAACGTCCATGTTACCTGCGTGGGCAAGGACACCGACGGCTACGGAGACGCCGCGCTCGTCTTTACGGTGACCAACAATACCGGTGTCGACATGATGTTTGGCGACGCGGACTCCTATGCCTACGTCAGCGGTAAGGTCTGCGACGTGCGCATGCGCCAGCAGGTCGCAGCGGGCGAGGAAACGCGCGCCATGCTCACCTTTGTGGGCACCTTCGACGACCCCGACTTTGATGTGAACAACGACCTCAACGACATCTACCTCAACATTTGGATGTTCGAAGAGGCAACGGGCAACGTTTACTTTAGGGACCTGGTACACATCCCGTAGAAGACGGTGCGACGCACTGACTAAGCAGGGCATACAACACAAAACGAGGGACGACCCAACCGGACCGTCCCTCGTTTATTGCATGTCAACTTTACGCGCAGCGCTTACTTGACCACCAGGTTGACCAGCTTGCCGGGCACGCAGATGGCCTTGACGACCGTCTTGCCCTCAAGCCACTTGGCAACGGCTTCCTCAGCGGCAGCTTGCATCTCCTCGTTGGAGGCGTCGCGGGCGACGTCGATGCGGCCACGGACCTTGCCGAGCACCTGGACGACGATCTGCACCGTATCCTCGATGGACTCGGCCAGGTCAAACTCGGGCCAGGCGGCGGTGTAGGCGTTGCCCTCGCAGCCGAGCGCCTCATGCCACAGCTCGTCGGCCCAGAACGGGCAGATGGGGGCAAGGACGCTCACGATATCCTTAGCCACGCCGTAGCACAGCGCCTTGTCACGGGAAGCGACCTCAGTGGCGTTGAGGTAGGCGCTCGCCGCGTTGACGAGCTCCATGACGGCCGAGATGGCGGTGTTGAACTGGCCGCGATCGAAGTCCTCGGTGCACTTGGCGATGGTGCGGTGACGCTCGCGATAGAGCTTCATCGCAACCTCGTCGAGCGAGGACTTGTCGAAGGCCACGCTGGCGTCGCCGGACTGGACAAGCTGCCAAACGATACGCCAGGCGCGCTTGATGAAGCGGTTGGCGCCCTCGACGGCCTTGGGATCCCAGTCGAAGTCCTTCTCGGGCGGGGCGATAAACAGGATCGCCAGACGCATGGTGTCGGCGCCGTAGGGCTCAATGACCGAGCTCGGGGGCACGACATTGCCCTTGGACTTGGACATGGTGTCTCCGTTCTCGTCCTTGACCATTCCCTGGCACAGCAGGTTGGTGAAGGGCTCGTCCACACTCAGCAGGCCCAGGTCGCGCAGTGCCTTGGTAAAGAAGCGGCTGTAGAGCAGGTGCAGAATGGCGTGCTCGATGCCGCCGATGTAGTTATCGACGGGCATCCAACGGTCGGCGGCCTCGCGGGAGAAAGGCAGCTCGTTGTTGTGCGGGTCGGTATAGCGCAGGTAATACCAGCTGGAGCAAGTGAAGGTGTCCATGGTATCGGTCTCGCGCTTGGCCGGGCGGCCGCAGACCGGGCAGGTGGTCTCATAGAACTCCTTGCACTCGGCGAGGGTCTCGCCGGCGCCCAGGTCCAGGTTCTCGGGCAGCGTTACCGGCAGCTGGTCCTCGGGCACGGGCACGATGCCGCAGTGCTCGCAGTGGATGGCCGGGATGGGGTTGCCCCAATAGCGCTGGCGGGAAATGAGCCAGTCGCGCAGACGGAACTCGACCTTACGACGACCGCAGCCCATGGCCTCGAGGTCAGCAACGATTGCAGCCTCGCCCTCGGAGTGCTTGCCGCCGCGCATACCGGTGTACTTGCCGGACTGGACGAGCGTGCCCTCGGCAGCATGGGCGCAATCCCAGTCGACGGTCTCGGCATGGAAGGTATCGATGGTCTCGCCGCTGGCCTCGACGGCTGCGCGGTCGTCATCGTCCAGGATGATCGGCACGATCGGCAAATCATACTTGCGTGCGAACTCAAAGTCGCGCTGGTCGCCGCAGGGAACGGCCATGACGGCGCCGGTGCCGTAGTCGGCCACGACGTAGTCGGCAACCCACACGGGGACCTTCTCACCGTTGACGGGGTTCACGACGTAGCGACCCGTAAAGGCGCCATGCTTTTCGAGGGTGCCCTGGGCACGCTCGACGGCAGAGATATGCTTGGAGTCCTCGACGATCTTGGTCACGGCCTCCTCGTACTCCGTGCCCTCGACGAGCTCGTGCAGGCGAGCATACTCGGGAGCCAGGACAAAGAAGGAGACGCCAAAGAGCGTATCGGCACGGGTGGTGAAGACGGTGATCTTGCCCTCGTCGCCCTCGATGGGCTCGCCATCCTTGTCGCACAGGGTAAAGTCGACCTCGGCGCCCTCAGAGCGGCCGATCCAGTTGGCCTGCATCTGCTTAACGCGCTCGGGCCAGCCGGGGAGCTTCTCCAGATCGTCGAGCAACTCCTGGGAGTACTCGGTGATCTTGAAGTACCACTGCTCCAGGTCGCGCTTCTCGGGCTCGGTGCCGCAACGCCAGCACTTGCCCTCGGTCACCTGCTCGTTGGCAAGAACGGTCTTGCAGGTGGGGCACCAGTTGACCGGGTTCTTCTTGCGGTAGACCAGGCCCTTTTCCCACATCTTCTCAAAGATCCACTGGCCCCAGCGGTAGTAGTCGGGGCTGCAGGTCTTGACCATGCGATCCAGATCGTAGGAGAAGCCCATGCGCTTCATCGTGGCGAGTGCCTGGTCCATGTTCTTATACGTCCAGGCGGCAGCCTGCGTGTTGTGCTTGATGGCGGCGTTCTCGGCGGGCAGGCCAAAGGCGTCAAAGCCGATGGGATGCAGCACGTCGTAGCCGCGCATGCGGGCCTGACGGGCCATGGCATCGCCGATGGTGTAGTTGCGCGCGTGGCCCATGTGCAGGTCGCCCGACGGATACGGGAACATCTCGAGCACGTACTTCTTGGGCTTACTGGCGTCGGTGTCGACGGCAAAGAGGCTGGAGTCCTCCCAGGCCTTCATCCACCGGGACTCAATGGCCTGCGCGTCGTAGGCAGGGATCTCGTCCTTATGATCTGTGCAATCGCACATATCAGCTCCTTTAATCTTAGCTGGGGTCGGTCGGCTTGACCTTATTCGCTACTGCGGACAGTCCTGCGCAAGACGAAGAGCACATTAAGTGCTCTTCTTTGCGTGCGGAACTTGTAGCGAACAAAGCTAAGCCGCCCGACCCTAAGGTTAACTTGACTGATGATAGCAAATACAACAAGCGAGATGTCTGCGACTTGCAGGCATCTCGCTTTATCTAAATAACGTGGTTGATACTCAACCTTTATGTGCAACCCGTTCTAGAACGAACGGGTTTTCCAAGTACCGCAGATTGCCGTGAAAGAGGAGCGAGGCGTACTTTGGTACGCGAGCGACGGTTTGAACGGCAAGGTGCGGTGCTTGGGAAAGCCGCTTATCGATAAGATACGGACTGCTGGGAGTCCTTGACTACGACGTCGTGGGCGCCGCCTTCGACGATGGAGGTCGAGCTCACCAGGGTCAGACGTGCCTTTTCCTGGAGCTCGGGGATCGAGAGGGCGCCGCAGTTGCACATCGTGGACTTGACCTTGTAGAGCGTGCCGCCCACACCGTCCTTGAGGGAGCCGGCGTAGGGAACGTAGGAGTCGACGCCCTCGACGAAGCTGAGCTTCGCGGCGCCGCCCAGGTCGTAGCGCTGCCAGTTGCGGGCACGCGCAGAACCCTCGCCCCAGTACTCCTTCATGTACTGACCATTGACGTTGACGCGCTCGGTCGGGCTCTCGTCAAAGCGGGCGAAGTAACGGCCCAGCATCATAAAGTCGGCACCCATGGCAAGGGCGAGCGTCATGTGGTAGTCGTAGACGATACCGCCGTCGGAGCACACGGGCACGTAGACGCCGGTCTCCTCGTAGTACTCGTCGCGAGCGCGGCAGACGTCAATCAGCGCGGTGGCCTGGCCACGGCCGATACCCTTGGTCTCACGGGTAATGCAGATGGAACCGCCGCCGATACCGACCTTGATGAAGTCGGCACCGCAGTCGGCCAGGAAGCGGAAGCCCTCAGCGTCGACGACGTTGCCGGCACCGACCTTGACGTCCTCGCCGTAGTTGGCGCGGATCCACTCGATGGTGCGCTTCTGCCATTCGCTGAAGCCCTCGGAAGAGTCGATGCACAGGACATCGGCACCAGCCTCGATAAGCAGCGGCACGCGCTCGGCATAATCGCGGGTATTGATACCGGCGCCGACCATGTAGCGCTTGTCGTTATCGAGCAGCTCGTTGGGGTTGGTCTTGTGGCTGTCGTAGTCCTTGCGGAAGACGATGCCCATGAGGTGATCGTTGTCATCGACGATCGGCAGGGCGTTGAGCTTGTTGTCCCAGATGACGTCGTTGGCAACCTTGAGGCTGATGTTCTTGTCGCCCACGATGAGCTGCTCACGCGGGGTCATGAACTCGGAGACCTTCTTCTGGTGGTCATCGCGGCTGGGACGATAGTCACGGCTGGTGACGATGCCCAGGAGCTTGCCCTTGGGAGTGCCATCGTCGGTGACCGGCATGGTAGAGTGGCCGGTCTTCTCCTTGAGCTCGATGACCTGCTCCATGGTCATGTCGGGGGTCAGCGTGGAATCAGACTGAACGAAGCCGGCCTTGTGATCCTTGACGGCCTTGACCATAGCGGCCTCGGACTCGGGGGCCTGGGAACCGTAAATGAAGGACAGGCCACCCTCGGTAGCGAGCGCGACACCCATGTCGACGCCCGAGACGGACTGCATGATGGCGGAAACCATGGGGATGTTCAGGGTGATTGCCGGCTTCTCACCGCGCTTAAAGCGGGTTAGAGGCGTCTTAAGAGAGACGTTGTTGGGGATGCACTGCGAGGACGAGTAACCAGGGACCAGCAGATACTCCGAAAACGTGTGAGACTCACCGGGAAAGAACGTAGCCATGTTTCTCCTTTTTCCATGCGACCGGTCGGCTGCAGGCCTCGTAGGACCCAGCCCAACCTTGGGCGCCCAATACTGGGGAAGTATCTTAACGCACTTTGACTGCTACAATGCATGATTTAAGAAGAGCACATGAGGGTTTGACGCAGGCTTTGCGTTTGCCCAGCAAACACTTTAGCGGGGAGACGTGGAGCACATGGAGTACAAGACAACGGCAAAGTTGGTCATTCAAGCATGCGACAAGGATCTGCCGGGCGTGTTCGGCCACGGCTGCGTCTTACTGCTGCAGGGTATTGCCCGCGAGCACTCGCTCAACCGCGCCGCTAAGAGCATGGGCATGGCGTATTCCAAAGCGTGGCGTATTGTGAACGAGGCTGAAGGGCAGCTGGGTTGCAAGCTTATCGAGCGCGACGGCGCCCGCGGATCCACGCTCACCCCCGCCGGCGAGCGCGCCATCGAGGTCTACGAGGAGCTGCAGACCGACATCAACAACGTCATCGCCACCAAAGCCAGCGACCTCATCGCCAGCATCAACGCAAAGTAGTCTATTTGGTCTGATTATTGATCCGCCGCACGAACGAATTAAGGCGCGCGCCATAAAATGGGCCTATCTACTACGTTTAGTTGAACACCCTCTACCACACCAGATTTCGTGAAAACAAAACCGCTGGTAGACAGCTTGCCAGTTTTCAAAAAAGGCAGGTATGGTCGACCCCTAAGGGTTAAACGTAGTAGATAGGCCGTTTTCGTGGCGCAGTCCCCAACGGCCCAGTCCCAAAGTTGCTAAAAAAGCCCGTCCCAAAAAGACTACCCCGAGACAAACCCCAAAATACCTAGTTGCGGAGGGCGTTGTCTAGGGCGGCGGCTACGGTTAGGGGGTCGTCGGTGCCGGCGAAGAGGCGGATGGTTCCCCTCTGCTTGCCGCGTGGGGCCGAAAGGCGTGTCGTTGCGCCGCCGGCGGGCGACGTGCGGAACTCCCCCGGCAATGTGTCGAACAGCTCACCAGCACTTCGCTCGATAAGGTCAAACTCAACTGCCGGGCCAAAGCCGTGCTCGAGGATTCCCGTTGCAACCGCATGGTCGGGATGCGAGGTCAGCCCGGGATAGCGCACGTTGCGTACCATCTCGTTGGCGGCCAGATACTCGGCCAGCGCACGGGCGCGATCGAAGTGGGCCTGCATGCGAGCGTCGAGCGAAGACAGCCCCCGCTCCAGCATGCAAGCCTCATTAGCAGAAAGGTCGAGTGCAGACGCACCGCAATCCGCAAGAAGCGCATGCGCACACTCGGCGGCGGCATCCACGCGATGGCGCTTAAGCTGCGAGCGCGCCACCGAAGCGGCGACGAGCTTGCGCGGCGCAACGCCGGTACACACACGGTCGAGTGCCTCGAGCGACAGGACGGCACCCAAACGCAGCGGATCGCACCCAAAGACGCTTGCCACGGTGTTATCCACCACGAGCAACGCACGGGCCTCACGCGCCGCCCGACCCAGCGCACGCAGATCGGGCACACGTAGGCCAAACCCGCCGATGGAATTAACGAACCACCACAGATGCGACCCGCCAGCATCAAACGAAGCATCAAAGCCCTCGGACGCGGCGGTAAACGCCGCAACCGACGGCTCCCCCACGAGCACAACGTCGCAGGCATCAAAGCCGCGCGCAAACGCATCGGCAAAGTCATCGGCAAACACGACCAGGCGATCGCTGGGACGCACAATCCCCAGCAGCGACAGCGCCGCCGGCACGTGCGAGGCCGCAACAAGACGCGCCTCACGCGCGCCGGCCCTTGCAGCCCAGGACTCTTCTAGCTGTTGCACGTCCACGCGGCACCATCCTTTACATAAAACCAAACCAAGACCAGCCCACCCAGGTCGAGAAAACGTCAGCGCAAGCAGCGTCGAGCGGTCCGGCGTTCGTTAGAACGCCGGAACAAAATTAGCCGTGATATTCGCCGTTGTATTGGATCAACGTTAGGTCCTCAACACCATCGAGCGCGCGAATGGCGTCGGCATAGGGCATATCCACGCCGTCCGAGAACACCTCGACGGCCATCTCGACCTTGTCGCCGCGCATGGTCTTGGACTTGACGGTGAACTTGGTACGCCCAAACGCGCGCACGATATCGTCGCCGGTGGTCTGGCCCGTGTAGTGGATGACCATCATGTACACGCGTGCCTTGTCCTGGTGGCTCGCAAAGCCGGCGATCATCACCACGATCACCACAGCCGTGAGCCCCACGAGCGCGTACATGCCGGCGCCTGCCGTAATGCCCGTGGTAATGGCCCAAAACAGATACAGCAGGTCGAGCGGGTCCTTGACCGCCGTACGGTAGCGGACGATGGACAGAGCACCGACCATACCGAGCGAGATGACCACGTTGGTCGAGATCGCGAGCGTGGCCATGCAGGTGAGCACGCACATGCCCACGAGCGTCACGGCAAAGCTGCGCGAATACACCACGCCGGTAAAAAAGCGCTTGTACACGTAATAGATTAGGATGCCCATGGCGAGCGCCACGAGCAGCGAAAGGCCAATCTTGGCAGGGTCGACCTGGCCAAACGCCTCCAAGACGGAGTTCTTAAAAAAGTCCCTGGTGCTCATGGTCTAAATATCCCCTCGGTTCTCAAAATCCGATTCCCAGTAATTAAATCCGCGCAGGTAGGCGGTCTTTTCGTAACATAGGCAGTACTTGGAGACCGCCGTGAGTTCGGCCGCGCCCGGCGGCACCATATCGCGCACTAGCTGCGGGCAAAACTCCGTAAACTTGACCTCCATCACCAGCTTGCCGGGCTCCAGGACCGGCAGCGCGGGCAGCGTCGAGTCAAAGATATCGAAGCTTCCCACCGCGGCACGCACGTTCATGTCAAACGTAATGCGCACGGTGCCCTCATCCATCACCCACGGCTCGCGCTCGTAGTCCACGATGGTCCGCGGGCGCATCATGTTGCAGATGCACTCGATGTAGAACTCGCGGCAGAGCGGATAGGGGCTCCTCAGCAAAAAGCCGTAGTCGCCGGCCAGAATCTGCTCAAACTCGCCGCGCGTGAGCGGCGCGTCCTCCTTGTAAATCCAGCTGCCGGACTTCTTTTTGCGCTCAAGCTTAATCACCTTGTCGCTGCCGTTATAGATGCGCACGCGATACTTTTTGCGCATGAGAATGCCGGCGTCTTTTTCCTCGTAGGCCGAGTTGCAGTAGTCGTCAAAATACAGGCTGCGAATGGTGTAACCACCCGCCCGCGCATGCTTGTCCAGTTTAAAAACCGGCGCCATGCGGCAGGCAAGCGCAGCATGCTCACCCTCGTTAATAAGATATTTGAGCTCGTGGCGGTAACGCTCCTGCGTGGCACGCACAGGCGGAGCCGCCAAGCGCTCAAGCAGCGCGCTAGCCCTCCTCATACGTGTCCTCCGCGACCTTACCGCCGTCCTGCACGTAAAAACACTTCATGCCGTAGTGCTTGCCGTCGTCGGTCACGTAGTAATCAAACGCATCCTGCATAAAACCATCGGAGTTGGTGGCGCGCACGCGCACAAAGTACTGGCCGGCTTCGGGCGCATCACAGGTCACCTCGGGCAGCAGCACATCCTCGGCCTTAAAGACCACGTCGGTTATAGCGTAGTCGCGCGCCAGCTCAACGGTATAACGAATGTCGCGCGCCTCGAAGTCGTACGCAGCATCCCAGTTAACGCGCAGCTTACCGTTGTCGATCTGCGGCACGCCAATGTAGAACGGCATGGGCTTCTTATAGCTCTCGCGATAGCTCTTGTAGTTCTCCTCGATCTCGGATGGAATTGCCGCGGCAATCTGCTCGTATTGGTCCTTGGTGACAGGCAGATGGTCGATATCGGGCGAAGCAAAGACCAGGGATTCAGTCACCTCGCGGTAGTGCTTGATCATCTTGGTCAGGCGAGTCTCGGTCAAATACGAGCGCAAGTCCTTGACGGCACGGTCGAGTTCGCTGCGGAACGACTTGCTGCGCAACGCGCGGTTAAACAGCACGTTGCCCCAGTAGTTGCTTGCGCCGCGCTCCCAGCTCGCGTAGTCCGACAACCCGGTAAGAGAAAGCTCCAACTTACGCAGCATGCCGTCGTTATCCCAATCCAAGATATACCAGACCTTGGAGTTAAGCGGGCTGTACAGATAGCAGTTACGGTTCTGCGTATCGCAGTTGCCCGTCAGGATCTGAAACGCCAACCAATAGACCAGGTTCTCGGTATCAAAGTAGATGTCGAGCACGTCATCGATCTTTTGCGATTCGTCGTTGAGCGCATCGAGCATCTCGATGAGCTTGGTGTGGTCCGTATCGCCCTTAATCTCGAGCATGCCATCAAAGTTTGCCTGGTTATAGTCGGGATCATCGGCAAGCTTAATGGTGTCCTCGTAGCGATGGAAATCAAAGCTGTTCACCTTGTACAGGTGCCCGCTCTTATCCAAGCCGTGCGCCTTAAGCGCCGTCTTGTTGAGCTGCTCCACCTGCGTAAACAGGCCGTAGTCCTCAAAGGTGTCGTTGGACTTTTCGGTCTGGTCGCACACCCACAGATGCACAAACTGCGTGCGCAGGCCCATCATCTGGGGAATCCCGCGGATAAGATCGTAGGCCATCTTGTTGCGATAACGCATACCCTCGCCCATGTGCTTGTTGAGCGCAATCGCGCGCTGCTGGCGCCAGGTACCTTTTCCTTTTTTGAGCTCCACCTTGTAATTCTTTTGCGTGTAGGAGCTCGACGTCTGGCCGCGCACCTGCACGGTGGCATTGGGCGCTTCCTCGCCATAGCCAACCTCGCCGGCAACTGGGCCCTCTTCGTCGCCCGGCTGCAGCAGGCCCATAACCTGATAGCGCGTCACACCCATGTCGGCATAGTCATACACCGAGTACGTGCTGATCTCGGCCCAGCTGTGGTCCGTGTTCTCGGAGCTGTTGCCGCGCGAGACCGTTAGGTACATGGTCACAATGCCCGAGTCGTCGTAAACCTCGTACAGCTCGTCCTTATCGCGCAGGTGCTTGGACTGGTCGGAGGCCTCGGCCTTTTTAATCTTGTCCTGCTTTTTGACCTTTTTGGTCGAGGAGTCTTCCTGCACCGAGCAGCCCGAAAGCAACAGCGCACCGGCAGCCGCCTCAAACAGGCGACGACGAGACATCATCCTATCGGTCATCAGAACCTCCCCAATGCTTGCGATACACGTGAACTACTGCGCGCTCAAACGCGCCATGTGGCTCACCCTTATGGCGACCTTCCTCATAGCGCTGCTCGGCACGGTCGAGCAAGCGGCCCAGCTGTGTAAAGCGACCCGTTTTGACGGTCGCCACAATAGGCTGCTGGCTCAGGATACGATACGGTAAGTTGGCGGTATAGGTATCGAGCCGCAGCAGCGCCACGATAAAAAACACCGCTGCACCCAACAAAAAGCCAAAGCCGTAAAACTGCTGCGGCAAAAGCAACGACACGGCGGTCGCCAGCCCGGCCACACCGGCAAACAGGCCCGAGGCCAGCACGGCCCCCTTGTAGTCGGTAAAGTACAGCAAGATCAGCAGGATCGTGTTGCCCACTGCATACAGGCCGTAGCCCACGCACAGCGTGCGAAAATACCCGTGCATCAGGTTGTTAAAGCCCAACGGTAGGGCCGACAGCACCGTGGTCTCGAGCGAAATGACCGCCGCCGTCACAAACAGTTGCTTGAGCGCACAAAACCGCAGTTCTCGGTTGAGCGTGGCAAGCATTTCCTCCTCGGCCACCACAATGTCGCCCACCACACCACCGTCGTTGAACAGGCTGTAGTAGTCGCGGTAGCGCGGATAGAAATTGACCTCGACCGAGACCACAAAGTTGACGGACGTGACCAGGATCGTCAAAAACGCGATAAGCGCCGGCACATCGTGGTAGGGCGCACCATAAAACAAGCCCTTGACCTGCACGCCAATGGGACCGGCCCAAATTATCACCAAGTGCGCAAAGAGGCCCAGGTTGGTAAACAAGCCCGTGAGCGCCAACGGCATAAACTGATCAAGCCACCGTAAATACAGCCAGGGGCTGCGTTCGCTCTGCGGAAAAAACCGGTACAGCAGTACCACGTCCCAGGCGAGCATGACGCCATAGCCCAGAGCAATTGACGCCAAAAGGCCCTCGACCGGCGGCAGTCCCAGCGCCAGCGCGGCCAGGGCGCACAGGCACGCCACGCCAATGGCAGCCGCAAAGCTGCAAAGGATACCGCGGTAATCCTTGATGGCCGTGAGGTAACTCATGCCGTTCCAGTTGACGATCATAATATTGAACAGCCACAGGCACAGCAGCCCCTGCAGCAGCGTGGCGCCCGAGAACAGCAAAAAGACGCCGTAGAGCACCGTGCCCGCAACGAGCATGATGGCGTTGGAGCCCCAAAACGAAGGCAGGATCTCATCCTCGCGCTCGGCAAAAAGCATATCGGCCAAAAAGCGCGTGACCGGCATAGAGAAAAAACTCGTGAGCGTGAGCGACGCCAGCAGCGTGTAGGTCACCATGCACACCAGCAGATCTTGGTTGGCACGGCCCACACCCCACAGACCGCACAGCACCAAGATACCCACCTGGAGCAGCACGCCCAGCAGCATGGGGCCCGTGCACACAATGCCAGCGTAGCCATAGGCGCGCATCGTGGCAAACAGACCCTTGCGCCTAAACAGGCGCTTGAGCTCAAAACCGATTCCGGCCACCGGCTACTCCCCCTCTCTGGGCAGGTCAAACGCTTGCGCCGTCTCGTCGTACAGCGCGCGATAGTTGGCGAGCATCTGCTCGTGCAAGAAGTACGTGGCAACGCGACGCTGGCCGCGCTCCCCCATCTCAATGCGACGAGCGCGGCTTGTGCACATGCGTTCCATGGCATCGGCCAAGCCCTTGCGATACATAGGCGGCGTCACAAAACCCGCCACGCCAAAGTCGTCGCCCGGGGCGCCTTCGAGAAGCTCGCGACAGCAGCCCACCTCGGTCGTCACGCAGGGACGGCGCGCTGCAAGCGACTCCAGCACGCTGAGCGGCTGGCCCTCGGAGATGCTCGTCAAAATGGTAAAGTCGAGCTTTTCCATGTACTCGACCACGTTGACGCGGCCGGTAAAGATCAGGTCGCGCACGCCCAGGGTTTCGACCAGCGCGTGGCACTCGGCGCCGTACTCCTCGTCGTCCACGCCGCCCATGATGTGCAGGCGCACCTTGGGCAGGCGCTCGTGCAGCTCAAAGAAGGCATAGATCATGGTCTTGACATCCTTGATGGGCGCAAGGCGCACCACCGCGCCAATATCCACCCAGCCGTCATCGGTCTTTAAGGGAATATCCTTAAAGCGATCGAACTGGATGCCGTTGGGGATGACCAGGCATTTGTCCGCATCGCAGCCCATATCAATCTGCGTCTTGCGGGCGTTATGGAACAAACTCGTCACGCGGAAGGCGCGGCGGTAGATCTCCTCCGAAAGCAGGTAGAAAAAGCGGATCCAGCGGTCCTTAAACGACGGCACCACCCAATCGGCGCGAATGATCTCTTCCTCGCGCTCGCGGGTATAGATGCCATGCTCGGTCAGCAGCACCGGCGCATGGTGAACGCTTGAGCCCAGGCAGGCGAGCAGGCCACCGTAGCCGGTCGAGATGGCATGGTACATATCGGCCACCGGCACCTCGCTGCCCAACAGGTAGAGCACGGGCAGCAACATGGAGCGCATGGTGTGGAATGCATCGGCAAAGGGCGTGTAGGGATACTCGGCCAGGCACACGTCACGAAAGATATCCATAAACGTGCGGCTCTGCAAAAACGAGAGCGGATGCACGCGACGGCGGTGGAAGATATCGAATAACACGTCCCAGTCCGGATTGGAGAGCGAAACCAGACGGCGTAGCGCCTCGCGCTCACGGTCGTTAAAACTGGCTTCATGTTGCTCGCCCGAAAGCCGCAGGGCATCGTCCAGGAACACCTCGTGCACCTCGACCACGTTGCCGGGCAGCTCGTAGGCAAACTTGCCACGGTCGGCAGCATGCGCGCCGATCATCCACAGCACAAACTCGTGCTCGGGCATGGCCGTAATGTAGCCATGCATCCAGGTAGATACGCCGCCGTGCACATAGGGGTAGCAACCCTCGAGTACCAAGCAGATTCTCATTTATCGCCACCCTCCTTGCGCTCGATCGTCACGGTCTTATCATTTGCCTTGAGCAGATACAGATTGCCCGTAAGGTGCGTCAGTTCGCCACCCGTCACCGCACCCGGCTCGCCATTATTGGCGCGGAACATGAGCCAAGCCTCGTCGTGAAAGTTGTCCAGGTTGAGCGTCCAGGCATCTGCACTTGTATCCACGCTTACCGTAACCGACGAAAAGCGCTGGATGGCGCCCGAGCATTCCGAGCCGGTCTGGCGACGCAGGTCGGGCGCGGATTTGGTAAGCCACTCCAGGTAGTCGACCAGGCCGCCCTTGTAGACCTCCCAGCCCTCCTTGGCACCGCGATCGGGGTCCAAAAGGTCGTCCGGGTGCATAAAGTGCGTGCTCGCGTAGTGCATGTTGAGCTCGGACACGGCTGCCAGGCGCATATAAGAATCGTCGACCATGCCGCCCGAGACAATACGTGGCTGCTCCACAATGCCATCGCTCGCCACGCCAAACTCCTGCACGTACGGCAGGTCGGTGCCATCCTCAAAATACGTGCTGGCAATGGTCTTAATGCGCGGAACATCGGTACCGATAAGCTTGCGCGCGCGGGCCGAAAGGATATTCGACGGCGGCACGTAAACCGAGCCATGAGCATTGGGCAGGACCTCGTCCTGAAACGCGATAAGTTCGTTGAGCGAAGCGACGAGCGTCTCTTTGTTCTTCCAGGTCTTGTAGACGTGCAACGTACCATAGTCGGTGTCCCAGAGCGCAAGCGGCTGATGGTTGTAGCCGTGAAAGCCCAGCTCGCCGCCCATCTGCAGCAGCATGCCGCCAAAATAGCGGAACTGCGTGGTATCGGCCTGTCGCGCGGGCTCGGTCTGGTTGACCGCGTCCTCGTAGTTTTCGATCATCACGCCGGTATAGCGAATGCCATATTTTTGCGCGAGCTTTTGCAGATCGGGCCACCAGACCTTGGTGTAAAAATCGGCAATGGAAAGGCCGTAGTCACGCTTGATATAAGTACCATCGCCCGAGGGCACGGGACTAGGAAAGTCGTCCAAAAAGAACACAGCGCTGTTAATGACCGGATAGGCCGTGGCATCGCCCAGGAGGCTGGTCGCCGCGGCGTAAAAGCCGCGCATGACCTTGTCATAGATACCGATATTGCAAACCACGGTGCGCCCGCTACCGCAGTCATTCGACCAAATGAGTGGGGCGCCCGCATCGCCGGTCTTAGCCCACACACGAGCCGTCTCGCGCAGCGATACCGAAAGCGACGAATCAAAAGGGTCCGAGAGCTCGTAGCGCTCTCCCCCGCCCAGCATAAAGTCCTCACTCGGCACAATGCTTTCGGCTTTTACATAGTCATATCCGGCCGATTCAATGCCAAGCTTGGAGGCAATCACTTGCAGATAGCTCGAGTTATCCGGCGGCATAGCGAGCATAAGCGAACCGCCGGCACTCACCCAACTCATAATGTCGCTCAGGTGCGTACCGAGCCCATCGAGCGACGGCATGAGCAAAATCACGCGATCGAAGGAGGCCAGCGAGGGAATGGCATCCGCACCATCCAGGGCAAGGTCCACATCGCGGTGCGCGATCTTCATGTCGAGCAGGATCTGGTCGAACTGCTCCTTTACGTCCTCGACGCCAGCTTGATCGGAATCGGTAATGACCAGGCACGTGGGCTTTTGGCCAAAGATTGCCGAGGAGGCCGGCACCGCATCGTTGGCGGCAAGCATCCCCAGCTTGTGCTGTCCAGCGCTGTACTGCACGCCGGCGCGTTCGATCAGCAGCACGGCGGCCATGACGATAAAAACAGCCCACACTACGAGCAGCCCCATCCAACGAAAGCGGCCTGCACGGTCGCGGATATGTTGTGCCACGCTCATCTGGCCTCCTCCCCGTCGCGCCAAAACGCCAACTGTTCGCGGTTGGCGGCACTCAAATACACATGTTGATTGTCGATCGCATCGGTCACACGGTGGACCTCGTCACCGTCGCGGCGCATCACGGCTAGGCGCAGGCAAAGCATCCAAACCTCCTGCTCCTCGGGCACGTCGAGCACCAGCTGGTCGGTCACGGCCTGCGCCTCGTCGATCTGTCCGACATCGGCCAGCGCCGTCGCGTATCGAATGCGCAGCTCAAGGGTATCCTCGCGCTCGCAGCGACGCGCAAGCAGGCGCGCGTACTGTTGGCGCTGAATCTGAGCCACGCGCCCCTCGGCCAAGCCCGAGCCTAAGTATTCACCAAGAAAATCACAGTATTCGATGAGGTTTTGCGCGCTCGGGTCCGTCTTAAAGGCGCGCTCCAGCTGCTGCAGTTTAAGGTCGGACTCCTTGGAGATCTGCGCCACCGCCGTCGCGGCATAGTGCGCCACCTCAACGTCGTCGTTAAGCTTAGCCGCCTGCAGCTGCGCCAGGTACGCGTCGGGCTCCTCGGTGAGCATGGAGAGCATTAGGCGGCGCCGGTATGCCGGGTCATTGACGATGAGCGCCTCCTCGAGCGGCACTACGCCTGCATCGTCCTCACCACTCGATACCGACATACTACGATGCAGGTCGTCGTTGAAGCGCAGCGACTCCAGCGCAGACTCTTTCAGCCCCTCGCCAAACATCGCGCCGCGGACCGATAGCAGAACCACCAGCATCGGACCCCACAGCGGCACCAGCACTATCACAGCCAGCATGTGCCCGCGCACTGGCAGCAGGGCCAGCTTCATAAGCGTCCACAGCATCAGGCAAACCAGCGCATGAATCAGCAGCAAGACGGCAGCAACGACAAGCGAGATCAAGCGGCACCCCCCTCACCGTCACCGGTGTAAGAGATGTGCTGCAGCAGCTCCACGATGTCCTCGCCGTCGACGGGTTCCACCGCAATCTGTTTTGCGCTCAGGCGCTCGCGGATAATGGGCAGATCGCACGCCTTTGCCTGGCGCATAAGCAGATAGAGCACGTCGCCATCGACCAAGCCCGCCGCGTCGCTCTCGCGGATTGCCGACCCAATTGCGCCCACCAGCTCGCCGACAGGCTCCACGCCCGGTACCACGCGCAGGAGCAAAAAACTCCCCATCTTGCTATCTGCCAGCGCCTGCTCCGCCGCGAGCTCTTGGCCAAAGGCAGCCTGCTTGAGCACGCAAGTGCCGTCAACGCAGCGTTTATCCTGTGCCACCGCCTCATAGTCAAAGGCACGGCCCAGCGCGCTTTCGACCAACCCGCACAAGATACGGAACAGGTTTTGATAATAGAGGGTCATTTGGTTTTCGGCCGCACAACGCACAAAGATCAACACGGCGGGTGCCCCGTCGCGTTCGACCGTGTATCCAAACATGGGAAGCCCCGGCGTCAGCTCGCGGTTCACCCACAGGTTCGAACGACCCCCGTCGCCCAAAAGAGGTGCAAGCTGCTCAAGCGTGAGCGAGCGTGCGGCATCTTCGGCAATCGCGGGACTTGCTGCCACCAAACGTGCAAATGCCCCGCCCGAAACATGGTAGATCGCCACCGAATCGTTCTCGAAGATCTCGCCCAGAAGCTCGCAGCACTTGCGATAGATGTCGCGTGGGTTGAGCACGTCGAGCTCCTGCGTCACGGCAAAGATCTTGCCAAAGCTGTCGTGGCGACCCACGATCTGGCGCCTGTACGCACGCTTGTCCTCGATCGCGTCGTGGTAGAGCTGTGTGAGGAACGTATTGCGGTTGCGCACGAGCTCGTTTTGATCGCGCTCCGCCCTAATGGCCTCGCTGTTGCGCAGCTGCACATAGCCGCACACGGCACCCACCACAAAGTACGCAATAAACGGCAGCCAGTTGGACGGCTCGTAGAACAGGCCCTGGAAGGTATAGCCGTACTGAGTAAAGTAGCTCGCGGCCAAACCCACCGACGCCAGCAGCGCCGCAACCAGGCCAAAGTCCAAGCCATACAGCGTGCCGATCAACACCACGTAGAGCAGGCGATAATCGAGCACGTTGAGCTGGGCCGATTGTGAGAACAGATGCTCCAGCACCTCGAACAGGACCCAGGCGGCTGCCGTCTCCAGGCATTTAATAGGCAGCGCGCGCATCTGGATGCGGTCGATGGCGGCGCGCAAGGGGTTAACCTTCTTTGCGCGGCCAACATCCCAACGCGCTTGAATGGTCGAAAAATCGCGCAGCAGGTCGTACCGCTGAAACCAACCATAGCGCACGCGAACGACGTCGTTGACGGGCAGGGCGTAGCCGGCAGAATCGCCATAGGCAACTGAAAGCCCTGGGAACAGCGCCTTGAGGGCCTCGCCCACCTCACCTGACGCGTGATGGAAGGTATCGGCAACGTCGAGCGTCTCAAAGTTACCATCCCAGCTATCGAAGATGCGGCGCACCAGCACCGCAAGCTCCTCGGCACACAGCAGGGGAAACGCTGCATCTTGCGCACCCTGCAGAGCAACCGATCCGGTTGAGCACGCGTCGAACAGCGGCACCAAAAACGGGTCCTCCAGTGCGGCAGACGCGGTATACAGGAACGGCACGCGCAGGATCTTGGTCTGAACTCCCCCGCGAGCAGCGTAGTAGCGGCACAGGTCGTTGGCTGCGTGCGCGATAATGCCCTTGCCCGTTCGCCCCGCGGCATCGGCGGCACCCTCGGCACCCGCGGGCCCCGCTACATACAGCAGTTGGACCCGGCGACCCGCGCACGCACGAAAGACCGAGCGCAACAGTTCGATATCGCCCACGATATCGGTATGCGGGGTAAGGTAATTAGACAGGTAGACCACGCGGTCGAACTCGTAGGCCTGATCCAGGTGTTGCAGAAGCTCTTTCCACGAGGCATGGGGCGATGACTCGTCGCGGCGCGCTTCCGCGGCAGCGACGACCTGGACATGGTCCCCGGGGAACGCCTTGGCGCAAAAGTCATCGTCAACATATGCGGTGTTGCCAACAACCAGCACCTCCATGGCGCACCCCTCCCCTAAAATCCACTTTAGACATAGTCAAACATACGTATTTTACGCTGTCAACGCAAGCTAGAGCGCCTTTAAGGCTGTTTTAAGAACTTTTCTAGAGGATGTGGGAATGGCAACTCGTCCGACCCAGGCTCATTGAGAGGCTACTATTCGCTCTGAAAAGGCACATCACAATCTGCCGACAGCTCTGCAGGGAGAATGGCAGGCAATGCACATTGCTCTCGCACGGAATAGTTGGATGAAAGAAACGGCAGTTCTTTGGAATAGCTGACGATAACCTGCGGAACGATCTTAATGCCCAGAGCAAGTTCGAACTTTGCAATCGTCTTCAGAGTCATATTAGGTTGAGAATTCAAGAGCTTAGAAAGCGACTGAAGGCTTATGCCCATACGATTTGCCAGCTCACTTTTGCTCAATCCCAAACGTTTCATTTCGCGATGAACAATAAACTCAATATCTAGTGCATGTTCATAAGCGAGCGTTTCGCTACTTTCTGTTTCGGCATAAAAATCAGATAGATCTGCTTTATTCATTGTATTCTCCGTTTCAGAAGCCAGGCATAAAAGTCAGCGCCCAGGCTCCAGAAGCTGACGCGCTATTACGGCCGATCATTGTTCGAGCGGTTAATTTCCGCTTATGGTCTGACAACATTTTCTGGAATTGAGAGTTGTCGGGAGAAGCCGTCAATTCCCAAAACGGTCGGCCCTTGGGGTCTCTGTATTCGACAGGTTCATATCCTTCTACCAAGGGCCACCTCCCATTTCTAGTAACACTTAACTTATAAGTTAAGTGTAACTATTTAAATATAAATAATAAGGTCCGGGCAAGATTCATCAGCACCAAACGACAAACAACCCAGTCGAGCTTGTACAAATTCCGGAAGTGCGGTGAAAAATGAGAACGGTCGACCAGACCCCTGTTTGCACTTCCGCGGCCTGCGGTTTTGTTGCCGAAATTCGGTTTATGCTCGGAGGTTTCCGATTTTTTCCCCGCACTTCCGGAAAGCACGCTTAAACCGCGCGTCCCTAAGCGAAAACCATCGGATATTTGTTTCTCCCCAAATGAGATCCTTGTTTTGCCAGGCCGAATCTTACATCCAAACAAAAAAGAGGGCCGACGCATCAGCCCTCTTCAGGTGTCGCCCGAAGGCTTCCAGCGCAATTGATTTAATTCTAATCGATATCACTTGTTTGACCACGATCACGTCAACCAGTAGAAGCCGCCCATGCTCGATCATTCCATTGCCGGGATGGTGCTTGACTAGTACGTCACACATTGCAAACATGAAAAAAGGGCAACACTCTCAGTCTGAAAGCGTCGCCCTTAAAACTCCCGAAGAGCTTTTGTATTACAGGAAGATACTTTACACCATCTTCCCTTGATTGGCAGATCGAAACAGACACCATTGTGATTTCAAGCAGAAAGCGTTATAGAAAGCGTTATATTAAGTTTGCATTTGCACGTGGTGTTCGCACTATACGCTCAGATGCCATAGTCTACAATGATGGCCTTCTTCACAGACGCTAGGTGGGATTACTCACTAGTAGCCGATATGTCGAAGGCCTTCTTGTATTTAAGGAAATCATATTCTCTAATAAGCCGTCTCAGCTCGCTATTACCGTGGATTATCTTGCGATCGTCCGTGATGAACGCCCTCAGATACTCGAGCAACTCACTTAAATCGAGCTCATCTTCCTCAAATGGCCACAGAGAATTGAGCACAGGGTTATTTAAAAGTGAGCAGTTTAATCAAGAGGGCCTCACCCCCGGGAGCAGGGCGCAGCGCTCGATCTATTGTTCTCCCGGACGGGCAATTTGGCGAGACCACTCGGAAAGGATGGATGAAGCAGCCGTGCGGTTACACCAACATTTCCGACGCGATCCAAAGTGGTAGTGTCGAGAAAGTTGGTGTAGCGCCCGAACCGAAGCGAGTCGGCCCGGCGT
>JAPJOH010000016.1 GCA_030826265.1 Collinsella aerofaciens | reverse complement strand
TGCAGCAGGGGCTCTCAATGTTTTTATGTCCTGCTCATATCGTCTGTGCCGGCAGAAAGGGACTGTCCCCAACTGCCGGGCGGAACCGTTTAGCGGTGCCGCTGCCGGCTGGGCAGGCTGAGCTGGTATCCTTATGCGGTAATGTCTCGATTCGTTAGGATTGCATGCGAGAGCTGCCACTGTCCTTCGTTCAGTTATATGTCGCACCCTGGCCGCCGCGCTTACCGCGCTCGCCGTACTGAGCGCCGTCGCGCCCGCCCCTGCCTTTGCCGCCGACTCCGATCAGCAGGTCAAAACGGTCCGCGTCGGCTGGCTCGTCAGCAACGAGGGCTTCCAGGACGGCACCCCCGGCGAGCGCCTCTCGGGATGGGGCTACGAGTACCTCCAGACCCTGTCGTACTATACGCCCGGCTGGCAGTACGAATATGTCTCCGGCACCTTCACCGAGCTTATGGACATGCTCGAGGCGGGCGAAATCGACCTCATGCCCAACATCTCCTACTCCGAGGAACGCGCCCAAAAGCTGCTCTTTTCCTCGAACCCCGAGGGCACCGAGCGCTACTACATCTACGCCAGGCCCGACCGTGACGACCTCGCAAAGGGTGACCCTCAAGCACTCCAGGGCCTCACTATCGGCTGCAACCCCAGCGTTATGCAAACCTTCGTTGGCAAGCAGTGGCTCGCCAACGAAGGCATTACCTGCACCTATAAAGAAATCGACACTGGCGGTGCCCTCTTTGACGCGCTCGCAAACAACGAGGTCGATGCCATCATCATGAACGACACGACCTCGTCGCCCAGCGCCTCCCCCATGTTCTACATTGGTTCGAGCGACTACTACTTTGCCGTCCCCAAAAGCCGCCCCGACCTGATGGACGACATCAATGCCGCCATGTCGGCAATCGCCCGCGTCAACCCACGCTATATCGACGAAGTCAAATCTAACTACTCGGTCCAAAACAGCGGTTCATCATCGCTCAACGGCCCCGAACGTTCCTGGCTCAAAGCAAATGACAACACCATCACGCTCGGCTACATTACGGGCAGACTCCCCTACTGCAACGAAGACGAAAACGGCGAAATGGAAGGCTCGCTCGCATCGCTTGCGACGACGTTGCACGATAAATTTGGCATTACGGTCAAAACCGTCGCCTTTGATAGCTACAAGATGATGTCAAAGGCCCTGTCAAAGGGAAGCATAGACGTTGCGCTACCGGTATACCGAGATTACTGGTTTGCCGAGCAATCAGGCGTTGTGCAGTCGGTATCGTTGGGGACCGTGTCCCTCACCGCCATCCACACCGGCGGCAACCTGAACAAAGACCTTCAGAACATCGCCTGTACCAAATCATCGTTTGTCAACAAAAATGCACTTGAAAGCCTGTTCCCCACAGCGACCGTGACCGAATACCAATCCGACGATGAAGCGTTCGACGCCCTCAGGAAGGGAACGGCACATTGCATCGTCGCTCCCAGCTCACGCGTAAAAACCATCGGCGACCGTCATGATCTCGAGAGCTACAAGACGGTCGAGCTCCCTGACACCTGTGAGCTCTCGTGCTGGATTTCGCGCGGAAAGCCCGAGCTGCTGGGAATCATCAACAAGGGCATCATCAATGCCGGAGAATCGCTCTCCGCAAGCAATTACTCATCCACGTCGTACACGACCCAGGAATCAGACACGCTTCAATTCCTTTTTCGCAACCGCACCGCCATTGCCGCTACCCTCATCGGTATGTTGTCGGTCGGCATCGTCCTGCTCATCTGGGCGCTCGTGCGCGCTCGAACCGAGCGCAAAAAAGCCGACGCTGCCAACGCCGCTAAGACGGCATTCCTCACGCGCATGAGCCACGACATCCGTACGCCGCTCAACGGTATCCTGGGCCTTATCGAAATTGAAGAATTGAAGGAAGGCGATATGCAAGTCGCCCGCGAGAGCCGTGCCAAGGCGCGCGTTGCCGCCAATCACCTGCTCTCGCTGATCAACGACATCCTCGAGATGGGAAAAATCGAAGACCGCAAGCTAACACTGGAACATGCGCCTTTTAACCTCAAAGAGCTTTGTGACGATACGCTGGTGCTGTGCAAGCTCCGCGCGTCCAGTAACGGCATCACAATGCAGGACAATAGTCTGCCGTACGCCACGGGGCCATACGTAATCGGCAGTCCCACCCATATCCGACAGGTCATGATCAACCTGTTAGACAACAGCATTAAGTACAACAAGCACGGCGGCTCCGTCACCTTTAGTTCACAGACCAAGCCACTCGATAACGGGCGCGCGCTCTTTTGCTTTAGCGTTTCGGATACCGGCATTGGCATGGCTCCCGAGTTTTTAAAGCATATCTATGAGCCGTTTGCCCAAGAAGGTGACGATGCGCGCAGCAAGTTCCAAGGAACCGGCATGGGCATGCCAATCGTCAAGTCGCTTATTGAACTGATGGGCGGCACCATCGAAGTCACCAGCGAACTCCATGTGGGTACCTCGTTCTACGTGGAGATTCCGCTCGATATCGACAAGAACCCCCGGGCGCGGGCGAATACGGTCGAGAGGGCGCTCGACTGCTCGCTCGCCGACATGAACGTGCTGCTCGCCGAAGACAACGAATTGAATGCCGAGATTGCCCAGACGCTGCTCGAAAGCGAAGGCATTGTCGTAACTCGCGCCGCCGATGGCAACGAAGCGGTCGACCTATACGTTGGCCGTCCCGCCGGCAGCTTCGATGCGATTCTGATGGACATCATGATGCCGGGCATGGACGGCTATGAGGCAACCCGCGCGATTCGTCTGAGCGAGAAGGTCGATGCAGCCGATATCCCCATCATCGCGCTCACCGCCAACGCCTTTGCCGAGGACGCCAAGGCGGCACACGATGCCGGCATGAACGCCCATCTGTCCAAACCGCTCGACTTTAACAAGCTCAAAAACATACTCGCCCGCATCAAGAAAAACGGATCCGTTTCGCTATAGTTTGTGCTCAACCACCACGCACGACCAGAAAGGAAACCAACGATGTTTAGGCCCTTACGTCGAAAGAAACGCGCCATCACTGACGAGGAAGCGCGCGAACTGCTCGCTACCTGCAAGCGCGGCGTCTTTGCCGTCAACGGCGACGATGGCTACCCGTACGCCATTCCCGTCAACTACTTCTTTGACGACGAGCACGACAAGATTTATTTCCATGGCGCCAAGGCTGGCCACAAGGTCGACGCACTCAAGCGCGATGACAAGGTCTGCTTTACCGTTTACGGCAACGAGTGGTACCAGGACGGTGACTGGGCTCCCTACGTTATGAGTACCGTGGTCTTTGGCCGTTGTCGCCTGGCGAATGACACCCCCGCGTTTATCGAGGACAAAGTCCGCCAGCTCGCGCTTAAGTACTACCCTTCTGCCGAGGAAGTCGAAGAGGAAATCGCCAAAGACATCAAGGGCGTCCAGCTCTACGAGATTACGATTGAGCATCTTTGCGGCAAGCAGATTCAAGAAAAGTAAGCCTCTCAGCAGGTCTGCGCCCAATTGCTACAGATGCTTTACCATGTGGGGCCTTCTAGCCAACTTGGCAGAAGGCCCCACATGCAGCGCACGCTTACCGTGCATTAAAAACGTAGCGGTCCAGGCGGTCGCACGCTTCCCTCACGCGCGAAAGCGGCAGCGCCAGATTCACGCGAATGTGGCAGGGCCCGTGGAACGGGCGGCCGTCCTGATACCCCACGCCCACGCGCGCCCCCTCGTCGAGCAACCACTGAATATCGCGGCCATGCTCGCGGCACCACTCGGTGCAGTCCAGAAACACCATGTACGTGCCCTGCGGACGCGAAAACGCGACGCCCTTCCAGTGCTTTTCTGCATACGTGCAGAAGTACTCGATATTGCCGGCAAGTACCTGGTTGAGCTCGTCCACCCACTCGTAGCCCTGCGGCTGGTAGGCACCGATAAGCGCATGCATGGAGAGGACGTTCATCTCGTTGTAGTGGGTCTTGTCGGACACGGCGCACACGCGGTCGCGCAGCGTCTCGTTGTAGATGATGTGGTAGCTGCCGACCAGGCCCGCCAGGTTAAACGTCTTGCTCGGCGCGTAGAGGGCAACCGTGCGCATGCGGGCATCCTCGCTCACCGACTGCGTCGGAATGTGCTTGTGTCCCGGCAGGATGATATCGGACCAAATCTCGTCCGAGATCACCACGCAATCGTGCTGGCGATAAATGTCCATGGCGCGCTCGATCTCGTCGCGCTCCCATACGCGGCCGCAGGGATTGTGCGGCGAGCAGAACACCGCGGCATGGATGTAGTTTTGGGCGAGCTTGCGCTCCATGTCCTCAAAGTCCATGCGCCACACGCCCTGGTCGTCGAGCTTAAGCGGGCTGTGGACAATACGATAGCCCGCGGCCTCGATGGACTTGGTAAAGCCGATGTAGGTAGGGCTGTGGACTAGCACCGCATCACCTGGCTGGACATACGCGCGTAGCGTCGACACGACACCGCCCAGCACGCCGTTTTCGTAGCCGATATGCTCCGGCGCCAAGTCCTCAACGCCGTTGCGACGGCTCTGCCATTCGATGATGCGGTCGAAGTACTCGGGACGCGGATTGAAGTAGCCAAACATGGGGTGCTGAGCGCGCTTGATGATGTACTCCTGAACCGTGGGCACCGTGGCGAAGTTCATGTCGGCCACCCACATGGGAATGCGGTCGAAGCCCTCGTCGGGTGCGTTCGGAGCCATACCGGGGATCTCGCCCCAAGAGTCAACGGCGATGGCATCCATGCCGTGGCGGTCGATAAGCGAGCTAAAGTCGTATTTCATGCTGAGCTCCCATGCAAAGCGGACTATTTTGGTAGGCGTTATTGTCCACCAGCATGGGCGATTTTGACATGGGGTTTGGCGCTTAATTTGACGGGTTCAGACGAATGGCTGGTTAGTCTTGCGCGTCGTTGACGGCGACTACGGTTAGCTGGGTTTTATCGACCGTAAAAGATATGTCGAGCCCAGCATAAGCTAAGTGGTAAACGCGGTTTGGCTCGTGCTTGCTGCCCGCGCGGCGCGGATCTTGGCAAAGGACCTCGACCAAGCCGGGGAGCTTTGCGGGCGGGACCATATCCTGCAGCGCTTGCGGAAACTCAACATCGAGCTCTTGCCACGGAGCACCCTCAATCCAGCCGCCGGTCGCATCCGGGTGGCAGTCCGCAAACGGGATGTAGGGCTTGATATCGTAGATGGGCGTGCCGTCGCGCAGATCGGCCCCCAGCACATGGATGATGGGGCCGTCGTCGGTAAGCTCCACGCGGTCGAGCTTAACGCAGGTGAGCCCGATGGGATTAGGGCGAAACGGACTGCGCGTGGCAAAGACACCCACATGCTCGGCTCCGCCCAGACGCGGCGGGCGCACGGTCTTCGACCACTTGACGTTGGTGCCAGACCTGTCCTGCGACTTGGCATCGGCAGCTATGTCGTTTGCCGTGCCGCCGGGCGTTCCGTTTTCGAAGCGCCACAACAGCCATAGGTGAGAGAAGGAGTCCAGGCCCTCAACCGCTGCATTGGAGGCAAATTCCGGCTCAAAGACGATGTGTCCCTGCGGATGAGGCGCCAAAAAGCTGTTGCGCGGAATGCCGAACTTCTGCGGCAGGTCGGTATGTATGTGTGCGATAGGTTCCATGCCGGTCATTGTACGGCATGGAGGTGTGGGGCGTTGCGTGCAATTCTTCGCCGCGGTCCCCCGTCGTGCAACCAACGGTTGCTTGGAAGGGCGCCTGCTGCCGCGTATGCTTAAGCCATCAACCAGCAGAAAGGAGCCGTTATGGCCTTTGCAGAAAAGCTCATCGCCGTCCGTCGCGCCCATCACCTTACCCAAGAGCAGCTCGCCGCCAAGCTCTTCGTCACACGCCAAGCCGTCAGCCGTTGGGAGCGTGGCGAGGTCACACCGGGCATCGACATGATGAAGCTCATCGCCGCTGTGACCGGCGAGCCCCTGTCTCATCTGCTCGAAATGCCCGAGCGCTATTGCCAGAGCTGCGGCATGATACTCACGCCCGACGACTGCGGCACCGATGCCACGGGCGCCGCGACCGACCATTACTGCAAGTGGTGCTACGACCACGGCCAGTACACCTACGACACCACGATGGAGGCAATGATCGAGGACTGTGCCCCGCGCCTGGCGCAAAACACCGGCCTGTCACTCGACGAAGCCGTCTCGCTCATGGGCGCCGTCCTGCCGCAACTGGAGCGCTGGCGCACCGTGCAGGAAAACGAGGAATGCTACGGCGCCGAGGCTCGAGCTCGCTATGGCAATGAGGCTATCGATGCAGCAAACGAAGCGTTGCTGGACATGGACCCCGAGACATGGAACGACATGAAGGAACTTGAACGCGCTATTCTGGGCCAGCTCTCGATTGCCATGGGCATTGGCGACCCAGAGAGCAACGAGGCTCGTAAGCTTGTCGCGATGCATCGTCGCTGGATTGCTCTCAACTGGGGATGCGAGCCCCAAGACGAGGCGTACCTGGGCCTCGCCCACGGTTATCTTGCCGACCAGCGCTTTGTTGACTACTACGACAAGCCCTGCGCCACCGGAGCCACGGCGTTTCTGGTCCAGGCCATCGAGTCTTCGTTGACGCGCGCATAGACCGCGGCGGCTTTGGGTACTTCAATCAAAACCTCAACCGATTGGAGACCTATGGCTACTAATCACGAGCTCGCGCTGTACGTTATGACCGGCTGCCCGTATTGCTTAAAGGTCAAGCGCTTTTTGGCCGATAACGGCGTGACCATTCCCGAGCGCAATATCTCGACCGATTCCGATGCCGAACAGACACTCATCGCCGTCGGCGGAAAACGCCAGGTTCCCTGCCTGTTCATCGACGGCAAACCACTCTACGAATCGAGCGACATCATCGCGTGGGTGCAGGAAAACCTGCTCTAGTACGCACGCTCTGTCCGTCCAGGGCCCCAACCCATACGACCCAAACATGTACACCAGCATCCAAAGTCGACATTTTTCGACATCTTTGGATGCTGGCGTACAGCTTTTTGGTAGTCATGGACGCTCTTGGCCGGCTAATTGTTTGAGGAGACCTTTGGATTATGGCTGTTTGACGCCTCTGGAAAGGTTTCCGAGAGGGCTGTGGTCAAAAAAGGGCAAATATGAGTACTGCTACCTGTTTAGTAGCAGCGATTTTGATCACTTCAGGAACTATTCAACGTTCCACTCGTCCGCAGACGACGTTATTTCTCCTCATATGTTCAATAAAAGTAGCTCTTAATGGGAACAAATCTCATCAGGAGCTACAATTTATAGCAAATAAATGCAACCATAATGGCAACAGTACTCATATTTGCCTTTTTTGACCACGACCCTCCAGAATAGTCGCTGAGAGCGACACTAAATGACAAAATCCGGCACTTGAACGTTCTTATATGAGTAGCCATTGAAGGACACCTAACGACTACTCCCATTCGCGACACACTGTGTCGCGAATTAAGCTGGCCCCATTACCGAAGACCAGTGAGAGCTCCTGCCCAGAATCTCAATAGCTTAATAAAGGGCTCCCCTCCGGAAGCTCAATGAGCATCCAAATTCCAAGCTGAAAAGCAAAGGAGTATCGAAGCCGTCAATGCTCATTTCCTATCGAACAGGCAGGTCAAAACAAGCTAATTAGCCCGATGAACTGCTTGTATTTTTGTCTACAAAATTGTATACAAAAAGAGAATCCGAGAACCGGCGCTCGACATTATGTCGATCGATAGGAGGCGCCATGGATGCTAAGCAGCTCGAAAAGATGATGGGGTTTGCTCCCGGAGAGTTGAAGAAAGCCGCGGAAGCCTACGAAAAAGATGAGTGGCCGAAAGGTCGCACCATCAAGTTGGGAAGGCCACCAATCTCCGATGAGCCGAGCGTCGTTATATCAGCACGTGTGGGCGAATCGATTCTTGAGGCGTTTGACGAAAAAGCCAAACGCCATGGGCAAACACGCACGGAGCGGCTCAGAGAGCTCATTACACTTGATGCACTGATTGCCTAGGCCCGCTCCCCCGTCGGACCCAAACATGTACACCAGCATCCAAAGTCGACATTTTTCGACATCTTTGGATGCTGGTGTACAGCTTTTTGCTACATAGTCGTTGGGGACGTCCTTAAATGACCAGTCGTTAAAGAACGCCCCCGATGACTAGTTAGCCGTGGAAGCGAGCTGTGGGTGCAAGCGGCTGTTCACGAAAGACGTGCTCGACGGCAGCGCGGTATTCGTCGACCTTTTTGGTCTTGCGTACGATCTTGTGGACGGTAGCGGGATCAGCGAAAGCGCACTTGGCGTAGAACCACCACTCCTTCATGCGGAAGACCGCATTGCCGCCAATCTCTTCTGCATATGCCGCAAACAGCGTGTCGTGGAAGCGCTGCAGCTCAGCAGCCGTTGCAGCAGGGCCGCCCTTGACCATGCGAGCCAGAGCGGGGTTCGCGAGCAGGCCACGCCCCAACATCACATGGCGCGTGCCGGGATAGGCCTCCACCAGCGCGTCCATATCCTCAAGATCAAAAATGTCACCGTTATAGGCCACGGGGAACGGCGCACGCTCCAGCGTCTCGCCATAAAACTCTTTGCGCGGCGAGCCCGTATAGCGGTCCTTCTGTACGCGCGGATGCACGATCAGCTCTGCCAACGGCATGCGGCAATACAGATCGAGCACGCGCTCGTATTCGTCGTCATTCTCCAGCCCCAGCCTGGTCTTTACCGACACCGGCAACGGCGACCGCTCGCACACATCGCTTAAGAACGCCTCGAGCTCGTCGAGATTGCGCAAGAAACCCGAGCCCTTGCCCTTGGCGACAACCGTTCCCGAAGGGCAACCCAGGTTGAGATTGACCTCGCGGTAGCCCATGTCGGCGAGCACCTGTGCCGCCCACACAAACTCGTCCGCGTTCTTGGACATCAGCTGAGGCACCACGTTGAGCCCCTGGTTATTGGCAGGATCGATCTCCTTAAACGCCTTGCCGCCAAAGCGGTTTCCTACCCGCGGCGGCGGCAAAAACGGCGTGTAATAGCAATCGAGCGCACCGAAGCACTCCGCATGCACGCGACGGAACACATGCCCGGTAATCCCCTCCATAGGGGCCAGCGAAAGGATCATCTACTCTTCTCTCATATCAACACAACAAAGGGGCCGTCCCTTTGTCACATGCATTATGCCTTGCGCTTCAGGCGATTCACAAGGAAGAGGTAGCTACTGAACGATGACCACCCTCCAGCCGCACCCCATACAACGAGGTCTAATACTTTTCCCGAGAAGTGAACGAGTGAAAACGGGCCCCCGAAGCATCGGCACTTTCGAGATGCAATTTCCTGCGGTTTTGCCAGCCAAATCCTGCGGGTTTGACGTCTAAAAATGTCGATGCTTCGGAGGCCCAAGTATGGCCGTTCACTTCTCGGAAAAGTATTAGACCTCGATTTACATGCCACTCAATGTGACAAAGTGGCTGCTCCTTTGTCACATTCGATGAAAAAGGGCACCGATGTTAGTCGATGCCCCAATGCGGCTGCAGGTTAAGCCCTGCAGCGTATGTCTAAGACGAATCGAACTATTCGTCCCAGGAGAGGTTCTTACCAGTCTTTTTTGCCAGCAGCAAGAACAGGCCGATAATAACGTTGCATGCGATGCAGAAGATGAAGACGCCCTGGAAGGAGCCGACAAGCTCATAGACCTTCATCATAACGGGCATGCCAAAGGCGCCGACGATATAGCCCACGGAGCAGATCAGCGCGAAGATGCGACCGAAATCGCGGGAGCCAAAGACATCCATAACCAAAACGGTCAGGGCAGTGCCAGCGATGACGTACATTACGTCGTTCACGCCTGCTGCGAGGATGCTGAGCGTCGAGTTGCTGCTGCTCATCATGAGCATGACAAAGGAGAGGATGGAGACAGCGAGCCAGCCCAGAATGGCCTTCGTGCTGCCGAACCTATCGCAAGTGGTGCCGACGATCGGATTGAGGAACAGATCGAAGAGCGATGCAGCGGATACCATGAAGCCGCCCACCATGGGGCTAAAACCAACCTCGGAAGCATACGTCGGGAAGAGCTGGTTCATGCAGCAAGTGAGCTGAACGAGACAGAGGAAGCCGATGCAGAAGAAGAAGGCAGGCGACTTAATGGCGCGCGCATAGCTAACGCCACGCGTGCTATCCTCGGTCGTCTCCTCGGTCTCGGTGACCGTCTCGCCCTCGACGTAGCCATAGGGCAGCATGCCCTTGTCCTGAGGCTTATAGCGAATAATCAGGACGGAAGCGGGGAGAATGAGCACGGCGGAGACGCCAGCGAGCACCAGATAGCCAGTCCTCCAGCCAGCGGCCTCGATGACAGAGGTGATGACGGGACTCATGATGAGCATGTAAATCGAGTTCACTGCCCAAGCGAGACCGATTGCCAGGCCACCAGATTTTTTGAACCACTGGTCAATAACGTCGGACATGGCGACGCCGGTGGTGAAGGCGAAGCAAACGCCAATCAGGGCGCCAGCGGCGATGAACATCCAGACTTCGGTGTAGAAGGCCATGCCTGCGCCGGCAGCGAGCAAAATAAGCTCGACAACGGGGAGCCAAACCTTGCCAACGACCTTGGGAATGAGTTTTCCGACAAACGGAAGAGCTGCCGCAAGACCAATGAGCGTTGCGGTGAAGTAATACGAGAAGATGGAATAGTCAAACCCGAACTCCTCGCACACGGGTGCGACGAAGGAGCCCGCGATGACGCTATAGGATCCGGTCGTGCCGGCAGACATAAGGCCGAGCGCGATTACGAGAACCCATGCGTAAACCTTGCTGCTCTTTAACTTTGCATTATCCATTGATACAGCTCCTAGAGACCCAGAAGGGCACATATAACAGCCTTGATGGTGTGCTGACGGTTCTCTGCCTCACGGAAGATGACCGAAGCGTTGGCCTCAAAGCACTCGTCGGCAATCTCAAAGCCCTCGGTGATGATTTCGCGATGGAGGTCGTTCTTGCACTGGTCGAGGAGCATTTTGCCGACACGGTGATCTGCGTTATGGACAGAGGGAAGCTCATGCATGCAGAAGATGTCGGGATTGTTGGTGCGCTTGCACAGCTCGCTGGTGACGCGATAGGGGTACAAAGACTCGGCATCGCCCAACCAGGAGTTGTAGTCGTCGGGATCCAGAACCTCTTCGCCGCACTCGGGGTTGATGTAGCGCCACTCCTCGGTAACGATAACGTCAACGCCATCCAGGGCATCGAGGTCAGAGGTGATGGTAAAGGTCCTATTGGGAGAGTACTTGGCGTAGCAGGCCTCCACCTCTTCGATCATTTCCTTGCACATCTGATGACGGAGGTCGTCGGGGCCGATGGCGAGGAAGTCCATGTCGAGCATAGCGCACAGACGGCCATACCACACTGGGGCGCCGGCGCAGTTGCCAACGAAAGCCATCTTCTTGCCGCGGCTCGTACGCAAACCGCCCCATTGCTCTTCCATCGTAAGAGCGTCAGCGAGCATCTGAGTCGGGTGATCGCCGAGAGTAAGGGCATTGATGACCGGGATGTCAACCAGGTCGGCGACGTCATAGAGGAACTGCTCGTCCTTCTGTGCGCGGTAGACGATGAGATCGTACATGCCGTTAAAGACGCGCATGGCATCCTTGACGGTCTCGCAGTCACCCATGTGGGAGTTGGTCAGATAAGTGAAGCCCATGCCCAAATCATTGCAGGAGGTCTCGAATGCGCAACGAGTACGGGTCGAGCCCCACTCAAAGTTGGCGAGGACGTTTTTGCCGGGGAAGTAGTGCTGGTCGACACCGGACTTCTTCTGAGCCTTAAGGTTCCAGGCAAGATCGATGAGATAGCGGAAATCCTCGGAGGAAAGATCATGGATGTTGATGTAGTCGCGACCGCGGAGGCTGTTGTTCATGCCTATTTCCTTTCGAATTATTATCAAAATTATTGTTGAATGTGTCCCCGAGGAAAACACGGATATCCCTCGGGGAGCGGTACATGTGGCGCCTAAGCCAAAGAGCGCAGGCTCTAAGGCTCACTAACGACTGGCCGCCACGTCCTTAGTCCAGCAGTGCACGCCGCCGCCGGACAGGTTAAGCGCGAGGGAATCAATCATGATGACCTTGCGATCGGGGAAGCAGCTCTCAAGAACTGCCTTGGCCTGCTCGTCCTTCTCTTTCACGACCTCGCTCATGCCCTCGTGGTAATAACGCTGGCCAAGAACGACGCCGTTGCAAATCAGGAAGTTGCAGTAGCTCGCTGCGGCGTAGAAGTGGACGGGGCCCTCGGGCCAGGGGGTGCCATCCATAAACTTGCCGCCCATTTCGTCGATGAAGCCCTTATAGAGCTCGTAATCTTCATCGCCAGGGGCGATAACGACTTCAATAGGCTCGGCGGTGGGCATACGAACGATCTCGAAGGGCTTGCCCTCCCAGTCCGTTTCGTTGCTCAGGATCTCGTAGGCTGCCTCAATGCGGCGACGAGACTCTGCTCCAGCCTTGCTCGAGGCTGCCTCTTCATCGGACACCTCGGCAAGAAGAATCTTGTTCGGAGTGATAAAGCGACACATCTCATCAATGTGAGCTGCAAAGCTCATGCCAAAGACGGGAGTTCCGTCTTCCTTCTCGTCGAGGATGCCCAGTCGATAGTCGTCGTCCTCGAGCATAGGCTGCGGAAGCCAGATAACCTTGTTGAGGTTGTAGATGCGCTTATACTCGGCCTCTACTTCCTCTTTCGTGAACTCGGGATTACGCTTGCGGCATTCCGTGTCCTCGATTGCGATCAGAGTGCCGTGACCGTCAAACTCGCGGTCGCCGCCCTCCGAAACCATTTCGGAATTGACGATATCGAAGCAACCGAGCGCAACCGCCATGTGAACCGCTGCCTTACGTGCGGACTGGCACTCCGGGGAGTTCTTGTCCCACACGCCGTAATAGGTCCAAGCGGGGTTGACCATATAAGAATGGCCCTTGTCGTCGACCATGATGCTGGGACCGTTGTCGCGGACATAGAAGTTGGAGTCTTCGAACTGCGTGATCTCGATGCGATCGAGATCAACCCCCTCCTCCTTCAGGCGCGAGCAAGCCTCCTCATAGGAGCCGGGGGTACCGCAATTGAGGTTGACCGTAACGTCGCCATACTCGAGCAGAGCCTTGATCACGTCAACGCAGGGCTGGCGGTTATCATAGCCCTCTGCACGGATGTAATCGGGAAGCCATGTCACATAGACGTTGGAGCGCTTCTCGAACTCGCCCGGCATACGATAGTTCTCGTACATGGTTGGTCCTTCCGTCGGGTTTCCCGCGATGCTGTCCGGCCGCGACAATAGCGGGGTTTCACCTGCTATAGTACTACTATACCTACCGTTCGGTAGATAGTTTTGAATAATTGCCGCTCGCCTACTGATACATACCGTTCACCGTATATAGTGGTCATGTTTGGACACGAATTGATGTTCCGTTGCCATCCTTAATAATGTTGGTAGTGCGGAAGTGATTTGCGATGGAGAAATGCAGCGTGAGCACAAGAAAAAAAATATTGGACGCAATGTACGATCTTGTGGCAGAAGTCGGTTATGACAAAGCGTCTATCGGAAAGATTTGCGACTTTGTCGGTATATCCAAGCCGTCGGTGTACTACTACTTTCCCTCTAAAGAGGAGATTTTCACTACGCTCTTGGACAGCATGTTTCCGACCATTGACTATCAGCGCGACTACTCGCTAATAGTCGATAGGGACGGGTTCAAGGCCGCGCTTATCGAGCTCGGCAATTCAGTTATAGGTGGCTATCGAAGCGATGAAAAGCGCCGGCGCGTGCTGGCCGAGGTTAGCGTTCAAGCAAATCGAATTCCTGCAGTTCAGGAACGTCAAGCGACGGCGACCAAACGAACCATGGATGCGCTTAAAGACATCCTTCTTCATGGTGTAGAGATTGGCGCGTTTTCCGATAGCGCCGACGTAATGCTCTACGTACAAATTCTTTATACCGTTCTGGAGGGAGCAAGCAATACGGTCGCTCAGGGTGAGGATATTGATGAAAAAGCGGTTTGGGCGGGAATAGTCGAGCTTATGTTCAAATAAACCAGCCAAGCTGAAGCGCATGTTGGCACCCATGGTGCCTGCGGGCAACCTTTAAAACGAAAACAGGGGTCGACTCCAGTCTGGCTTGGAGTCAACCCCTGTTGCGTGGCAATCTATGCCGATGCAAATCGGCGCTTATTACTTTTCAGCAGCCTTATTGAGAAAGCCGGAAACGATAGCAAACGCAGCAATCATAAGGTTGCAGGCAATGCAGAAGATAAATACTCCCTGGAATGACCCCGCCATGCCGTAAACCTTCATCATGACCGGCATTCCAAAAGCACCGACGACATAGCCCGCTGAGCAAACGATCGAATAGATCCTTCCAAAATCGCGTGATCCAAAGAGCGAGAGTAGAAGCATCGGCATTGCGGTTCCAACGATGGCGAACATGACATCGTTTACACCAGCTGCAATGATGGAAACGGTCTCATTGCTTCCGCCAATGATAAGAAGCAGGAATGAAAGAATGCTGACACCTGTCCATGCGACCGTTGCTTTAATAGCGCCAAGCTTGTCGCATGTTTTGCCCACGAAGGGATTTAGGAAGATATCGGAGAGTGAAGCTGCCGAGACCATTAAGCTTCCTACGATAGGATTGAAACCGACCTCGCTTGCATAGGTTGGAAACAGCTGGTTCATGCAGCAGGTGAGCTGCGCCACGCAAAGCAAGAGGACACAGAGAATAAAAGACGGCGTTTTCGCGGCATCGCGGAGTGCCATGCCCGAAAGAACATCTTCCTGCTCATCGGCGCTGCAGCTCTCATGGGTTTCGGAGGCGGTCTCTCCGTACGGAAGCATGTTGCGATCAGAGGGGTTAAGGCGAATGATAAATGCGCTTGCAGGCAAAATCATAGCTGCAGAAACGGCCGCAAGCACGATGTATCCCGTACGCCAGCCTTGCTGCTCGATGACCAGCGTAATGACAGGACTCAATAGCAGCGTACAGAGAGAATTAACGCCCCAAGCGAGGCCGATGGCAAGACCGGACGATTTGCTGAACCATTGGTCAATGACATCGGACATGCAGACGCCCGTTGTAAACGAAAAGCAGATGCCGATCACTGCGGCGGAGACGGTGAACATCCAGACCTCGGTGTAGAACGCCATTGCGGCGCCGGCGACAATAAGGACGAGTTCAATGCAAATATGCCATGGTTTGCCGATTACTTTTGGAATGAAGCGACTCAAAAGCGGAAGCCCAAGCGCAAGGCCAAGAAGAATCGCGGTGAAATAGAAAGAAAAAGAAGTGTAGTCAAAGCCCAGATCTTCACATACTGGAGCAACGAATGAGCCGGCAATAATGCTATATGTGCCAGTTGTTCCGGCGGACATTAAGCCGAGCGCAATAACGACGACCCAAGCAAATGCGCCGCTTTCACGGAGACAATCTTTTTTGGCTGGTGTGGTGAGAGTCATGGTTGCTCCATTTCTATCGGCAATACATCCTATATGCCTACCGATAGGTATATAAACCAGAAGACTCTTCGTCAAGCATTAAGCGGGGAGAGGGAGTTCTTAACCTGCCGAACGGTAATTAGACCCCGATTTCGCAAGGGTCTCAATGTGACAAAGGGACTGTCCCTTTGTCACATTATTCGGAGCGTAGGGCTTCGACGGGGTCCTTCTTGGATGCGCTGCGAGCAGGCAGCAGGCCGGCAACGACCGTCAACAGCACCGAAATTGCAATGAGTACCAGCGCATCCTGCACGGGCAGGCTCATCAGGTTGGGTACTTGTTTGGCAGCAAGCGCCCAGGTATTAACTGGGAAGCTCACGGCCACCACGACGACAATGGCAAAGACGCCGGCAATGAGGCCCTCGATAAAGGTCTCGGCATTGAATACGTTGGCCACGTTACGCTTCGACGCGCCGATCGCACGCAGGATGCCAATCTCCTTTTTGCGTTCCAGCACGCTGATGTAGGTGATGATGCCGATCATGATGGAGCTCACCACCAGGCTGATACTCACGAATGCGATGAGCACCAAGCTGATGGTATTCACGATGTCGGTCACCGAACCCATGATGATGCCCATGTAGTCTGTGTACGAAATTGCCCGATCATCGTGGCCAGCGGCTTTGACCTGCTTGTTGTACGCATCGATGTGATCGAGTACGCGCTCCTTGGCCTCAAAGTCGCGCGGGAAAATCTTGACCGAGATGGGATCGGCCTCGTCCGCATAGCCCAGTATGGTCAGATTGTTATCGTAGGTGAGCTTCGACGCCTTGGCATAGCTCATCATGAGCGAACTCAGGTCCTCGGCGTCCATGTTGAAATGGATGGCACGAGCAAAGGCGCTCGCATCCACGTGCATGGCGCTCGCCAGGTTGGCAAAACTCGAAGACATCTGCGTCGCCATCTGGTCCATAAGCCCTGCCGCGCCCGCCTTGAGCTGGGATGATACCGTCGACGTTATCTGCTCGCTGATTGCCTTCATCACCTGATCCATAGCCTGCTGCAGATACGGAGCCAGCTGCTTTTGCACATAGTCGGTCATCGCCTGCTGCAGGCGCTCGGCCAGGGCATCGCCGCCGAGGGCCTTCAGCTGAGCCAGGCATTGCTGGGCTGCGGCATCATTCTCAAGATACGTCGAGAATGCGGCAGCGAGCGTTGACGCGTCTTTAAGATCTTCGGGTGTCAGCGCCTTAAACTGATCAGACTGTAAAAAGCCTTCAAACAGCTGGTTGGCAAGCGTTCCCACCTGCTGCATTTGCTCGGGCGTGAGTTCCAGACCGTCAAAGATACCCGAGAAATCTGGGGTTGGCGCTTTTGCCATGATGTCGCTGAAGTCGATGTCCTTGCCAACGCCCGAAAGATCAATATCCAGCCCGGACAAATCGATACCAGAAAGGTCCATACCGCCGGCTGCACCCGAGAGCGCAGACGCATCGAACGAGAACGCGCTCTTGAGCGCCGCCTCGTCCACACTGAACATGCTGCCCAAATCCACGCCTTGCTTGGCATCACCCTGCAGTTCATCGAAAGACTTGCCCGTAAAGACATCCGTCTCGGGACGGGCGAGTTGCTCCTGCACAATCTGCGAATCGGCGGCGCGCTCCATAAGCTGACGAGTTAGTGCATGCGTATAGGCAATGCCCGGGGTCAATGCGCTCGCATTGGCCGTCTCGTTAGGTCGCACCACGCCCACAATGCGCACGTCAATACCGTCGGCAACCTTGGCCGTCATAAAGTCGGCATCGTCAGACATGTCAGTCCACATGCCGGTCTCTTCGTTTTTGCGATACGCATCGGCCGGCGACAGCACCTTAAACGTGGTAGACAACGCATCGTCGTAGGTAAAGTCGGTACCGGTCTCGGGCGCTTCGACCCCACCGTCAGCCGTCATAGCGCTGTTAACCAGATTGTTAAGCTCATCGATATCCAGTGCACCGATGCTGTAGAGCGTGTAGTCACCCACCGTACCGCGGCTCGAAAGCACCATCACGGCTTCGTTGGCAGACGTGGGCCAATGACCGGCGACGACATCGTACTGGCTGTCGAGCAGGCTCTGGTCGTCAATCATCTCGTTAAAGACTGAGGTTCCCATGGATTCCATGCTCACCGTTGCCGCCGAGCTCGCGCCTCCGCTCATGGCCTCGGTCATGGCGTTGGGCACCAGCCGGACAGGCTTCTCATCGCCCTTGCCGGCACGATAGACAACCGGCGATACACCGTAGCCGTACTGAATGGCGTTGACCTCTTTATCGATGCCGTCGCCACCGGCATCGAGCCATGCCTTAAAGCTCGTCATGTCGTTAGACTTAACGCTCGCAAACATATCCTTTACGGCCGTAACCACGGGAATCTTATCGGTTCCCTGAGCCTTGCCGCCGGCACTGTCGTCGGACGAATCCTCGCTCTTGGACGTATCGTCGCCCGTGGCCCCCTGACCGCCCATCATGGACGACAGGTCGTAATCCTGCTTGGAAATGGTGAGCGGGTAGCTCGAGAGCGTATCCTCCTCGACCTTTTTGATGTAGCCGTTTACGCCGTTGGACAGCGCCAGAATCGCCGCGATACCGATAATGCCAATCGAGCCCGCAAAGGCAGTCATGGCCGTGCGGCCCTTCTTGGTCATGAGGTTTCGGGCAGAAAGCCCCAGCGCCGTCACAAAGCTCATCGAGGTTTTGCGCGTAGGCTTTGCCTCGCGACGCGCGGCCTTGGCAACATCGAAGGGGTCGGAATCGTCGGTGATCTTGCCGTCCGCCAGATTGACGATGCGCGTGGCATATTGGTACGCCAGCTCGGGATTGTGCGTGACCATGATGACCAGGCGGTCGCGCGCCACGTCCTTGAGCAGGTCCATGACCTGTACGGATGTCGTTGAATCCAAAGCGCCGGTCGGCTCGTCTGCCAGCACGATCTCGGGATCGTTGATCAGGGCGCGGGCGATGGCCACGCGCTGCATCTGTCCGCCCGATAGCTGGCTCGGGCGCTTGTTAACATGCTCGCCCAGGCCAACTTTCTCCAACGCCTCGCGCGCACGCTGGCGGCGCTCGGCATGCCCCACGCCCGTAAGCGCAAGCGCCAGCTCCACGTTTTCCAAAATGGTCTGATGCGGAATGAGGTTATAGCTCTGGAACACAAAGCCGATGCGGTTGTTGCGATAGGCATCCCAATCGCGATCGTGAAAGTCCTTGGTCGAGATGCCGTCGATCAGCAGGTCGCCGGAATCAAAATGATCAAGCCCGCCGATAACGTTGAGCATCGTGTTTTGCCCGAGCCCGAGGGGCCCAGAATGGCCACGAACTCGTTATCGCGAAAAGACAGGCTTACGCTGTCGAGCGCCACCTGCGTAAACAACTGCGTAACGTACCTTTTGCAAATACCTTTGAGCTCCAACATGGACGGCAACCTCTCCCACGCGGGCGCACTTGCCCGCTCTCCCCCGCCGTTCGTATTCGACGCGTTTGTCCTACTCTATACCCATTTTTTGCCGGAGCCAGTGAGGAATGTAGGGAACCGCGCCAAAAAACGAACGGGATGACGCCCAAAAGAAGAGGTCCCGAGCGGGACCTCTATATGGTGGAGCTTATTTTGAAAGGTAGCGAACTACTTCGCACAGCGGCGCACGATTCTCGCTATGCTTACACGTTTTTTACTGCTCGCTATTCGCAATCGCCTGGTCGATAAGCTTGTCGAGTGCTGCGCGCTGCTCGGCGGAGCTGATGGCTCCCACGATTGGATCCCCTACGATGTTGCCATTCTGATCGATGACATACGTTGTCGGGAACGAGAACAAATTTGACGTAAACTTACCGGCCTCGCTGTCCGACTTGAACCAGATGTTCTTATATGTTACGCCTTTCTTGCTCAGCACGTCCTTGGCATCTGCAATCTCGCCCTTGTTGCCATCGAGCGTAAAGGAATTGACGCCCACGACCTGGCCGCCCTTCTCGGCAAGCTCCTGATTCAGTTTCTCAAGATCGCCCAGCTCGCCCACGCACGGCTTGCAAGTAGTGAACCAGAAGTTCATGACGGTGACCTTGTTCTTAGAGAACAGCTCGTCGCTGCTCACATCGTTGCCATCCAGGTCTTTGCCCGTAAAGCTGGGGAACTTCGTCGCCTCGCTCGAAGCATTGGCACCAGCCGTCATGCCAGCGGTCGAAGCGTCGACGCTCTCGCCTGCGCTCGGCGTGCTTCCACAGCCGGGGAACTCCTTCTCCAAGCTCTCGAGCTTGTCCTCGATCTCCTTGATCTGCTGCGCACCGGCCTTGAGCGTCTTAAGCTCATCCGCCGTAAACTCATCCTTGGCGCCGTCGATGGTCTTGAGCAGGAAATCGCCGTAATTGCTGCCGTCCTCAATCATTGCCGAGTCTTTATTTGCCGCATTGAATACCTTTTCCCACAGCGCGTTATCACTCGAAAAGATATCGTTCTCCTTCTGCATGAGTTTTGCATACAACTCGGCGGCCTCGTCGGCATTGGTCGGCTTCTGCGCAGTGAGTTCTGCGATCTTAGGATCGGAGCCCGCAGATTCGCTCGCATTGCCACCAGGTGCCGAGCACGCCACAAGACACAAGGCCAGTACCGGCACCATAAACAGGGCCGCAATCTTAGAAAGCTCCATAGTCATTCCTCCGTTTTGTCGAAGCTTGTTTACTTTTTATCGGCGGTCAAGGGAAGCTTTTCCGCCGACACATCCAGGCCATAGCGATAGCTGATGGCATCGACAGGACAGGCCCCGATGCACTTTCCGCACCGGATACATTCGGCATGATTGGGCGCGCGGACCACATCAACGTCCATCTGACAAACCTTTGAGCACTTGCCGCACGAGACACATTTGCATGCGTCAACCCGAATCCCCAGTAGGGACACCCTATTCATGAGCGCATAGAATGCGCCGAGCGGGCAAATCCATTTGCAGAAGGGGCGGTAGAACAAAACGCTCAGCACTACCACGGCAATGAGAACGGCAAGTTTCCAAGTAAAGAGCTGTCCCAACGCAGATCGAATGCCGGCATTGGCAATGGCCAGCGGAATGGCGCCCTCGAGCACACCCTGTGGACAGATGTACTTGCAAAAGAACGGGTCCCCCATCCCCACATCGTTGACCACCAAGACGGGCAGCAGCACCACGGCAAACAGCAGCACGACGTATTTGATGTACGTGAGCGGCTTAAGCTTTTTCGTGGAAAGCTTTTTGCCGGGAATCTTATGAAGCAGCTCCTGCAGCCAGCCAAACGGGCACAGAAAGCCGCATACAAAGCGTCCCAGCAGCACGCCGACCAAAATGAGCGTACCAGTGACATAGTAAGAAAAGTTGAACTTGGATGAACCTACCACCGACTGGAACGACCCGATGGGGCACGCACCCGATGCCGCGGGACACGAATAGCAATTAAGTCCAGGTACGCAGACTGTTTTTCCCGTGCCCTGATAGATGCCGCCTTTGGCAAAGTTTGGCAGGTGAATATTGGTGACCAGCGTCGCCGCCGCCTGAATGAATCCGCGAAATCGGGCCAAAACATGCGACGCAGTGTTTTCTCTTTTATCCAATTCCGATACACTCCAAGCACAGCCTAATCGCTTTGGCCAGCACGGCATCCGCCTCGCCACGCATAACACCAAAGCACACCATGGCAATTCCGACGATCAACAAAGCGACCTGTACCATGGGTTTTACCGCTTTGAACAACCCAACCACTCCTTTCGTTACGCGACCATTGGACCATATCGACTATAAAATCCGTGTTAAGCGCGATTTGAAATGTGCAAGGAGACTGTTATGCGTATTTTGATCGTCGAAGACGAGCGAGCACTGTGCGATGCAATCGCACGCAGCTTGCGAAACTTGGCGTACAGCGTCGACTGTTGCCACGACGGGCAGGAGGCGCTCGACCTACTGGACGTCGAGGCCTTCGACCTCGTGGTACTCGACCTCAACCTTCCCCGTATCGACGGCATGACCGTACTCAGGGAACTTAGGAAAACCGACTGCGAGACCAAGGTGCTGATTCTGTCCGCGCGTGGCGAAGTATCCGATAAGGTCGACGGACTCGATGCCGGCGCCAACGATTACCTCACCAAGCCGTTTCATCTGGACGAACTTGCGGCAAGGATCCGCAGCCTTACCCTCAGGCGCTTCGCACAAAGCGACATAGTATTAACCTGCGGAAAACTCAGCTTTGACACCAAGGCGCGCATCGCTTCCGTGGGCAGCGAGGCCTTATCTCTTACACGCAAGGAAACGGGAATCTTGGAATACCTGATGCTTAATCAGGGGCGACCGGTAAGCCAAGAGGAGCTTATCGAGCACGTTTGGGATAGCAGCGTAAACAGCTTTAGCAACGCAACCCGCGTTCATATCTCGTCGCTCCGCAAAAAGCTACGCAGCGCTTTGGGATACGACCCGATTCGCAATCGGATTGGAGAGGGCTACGTCATGGAGGATGGAGAATGAAAGGGCTTTCGCTGCAATGGCGCATAACGATCATGACGGCACTGCTCACGTGTGCGGCATGCGTTCTGACGAACTGCCTGGTCGGCTATACGGGCATGCGCTACATGGATGCCATCGGCAGTGACATCTCAGCCTTTAACGCAACCGGCGAAGATTCGCCCCAGGCGTTCGACCCGACGAAAGCGGTCCCCGATGACAGAGTCACGATCGTCGTAAACGACGCACAGGAGTCTTTTGGCACGACAGCCTGGTACATCACGGCTGGAGTCACGCTCCTTGGCGGCGTGCTGGCATACTTTGTGAGTGGCCGTGCACTTAAACCGCTACGGGCTTTTGCAGCCCAGGTTGAGCGCGTGCAGCCTGACAACCTAAGCGAAATCAGACTCAATGAAGATATGCCCACCGAGCTACAACGATGCAGCGCCTCTTTCAACGACATGATCGCTCGTCTTGGCGAAGGGTTCTCTGCACAGCGTCAGTTTACCGGCAACGCCGCACACGAGCTGCGCACCCCACTCGCCCTTATGCAAGCACAGATTGAACTATTCATCTCCGAGCACTCCGGTTTGCAACCCGAAACAGCCGAGCTGCTCGGCCTGCTACAAGAACAAACCGAGCGAATGTCGCGGATGACCAAGGTATTACTCGAGATGAGTGAGCTCCGCAGCGTTCCTTGCGAGGACGATGTTGAACTTGGCCCCTTGTCCGAAGAGGTCCTCACCGACCTTACGCCACTTGCCGAAAATAAGGGCATAGCCCTCAATTGTGCTGGAGACGCTTTAGTAATCGGGAGCGACACGCTACTGTACCGGCTGGTGTTCAACCTGGTCGAAAACGCTATCCGCTACAGCCGCACCGACTCGACTGTCAACGTCTCCATCAGCGACAGCGACAGCCACGTGCTCCTACGAGTCAAAGATGAGGGCCCGGGAATACCCAAGCAGTACCGTGAGAGCATCTTCCAACCGTTCTTTCGTCTAGACAAATCCCGCAGCAGGGCATACGGCGGCGCAGGACTCGGGCTAGCACTCGTTTGGGAGATTGCAGCGCTTCACGGTGGCACAGTAGAGGTCGAAACAAGTTCCGAGAACGGGACCACCATGCTCGTAAGCCTTCCAAAACGATCCGCAGCGTTAACCGAACAGTAAAACGAAAGGGGTCCCGAGCAACAGGAGTACAATTGCTGCTATTGTTGCCAGCTGTTGGGAGATGGAAGATGGACTGCGATGGCTACCCATGCGTTCCCATGCCGTTGATGTGCACCGCCTTTGTGCCGGGGCAGATTGACGTTGCGGTTGCAGGCATTTCCGACCCCGATTCGCGCGCCATCGCCACGGCAGAAGCGCTGTACTTTCGCGGACAGGCCACGCTCGCCGCCGGGACAGCACGCCCCTATCTTGACGCCACCGATCCCGCACTGCGCTATTCCGCATGCTTTATCTGCGGATATGCCAGCCTGTCGCTCAACCGTATCGCCGACGCCCGCCGTTGCCTTGCGGGCATCCTCGATACGCCAACTGACGAGGAGTCGCCCGCCGTCCACGCCACACATATCCTGTTCGCCTCGGCCGCGAGCGTCCTGCTGCACTTGCCTTCCCCGTATTCCGCCGAAGAGTTTTATCCGCTTGCGGCGCATCTGCCCGAAGGCCTGCGCCTGTTCGCCAGCTACGTGATGGCGCATGCCCTGTACCTGCGCGGCGAATATGGCCGCAGTCTGGGCATGGCGGAAAACGCCCTGATCATGAAACAGGGAAGCTATCCGATCTCGGAACTGTTCCTGCACCTGGCAGCTTCCATGGCATGCATGAGCCTCAAGGACATCGACGCCGCAAAAGCGCATTTTGGAGCCACTTGGGACATTGCGCGTCCCGACGGCCTTATCGAGCTCATTGGCGAGCACCACGGTCTTTTACAGGGGCTCATCGAGGCGTGCCTAAAAACGCAATACCCTGACGACTTCGCGCGCATCATCGAGATCACGTACCGCTTCAGCTACGGCTGGCGGCGCATCCACAACCCCGATTCGGGCGAGGACGTGGCCGACGATCTAACGACCACGGAATTCACCATGGCCATGCTCGCCTGTCGTGGGTGGACCAACGCCGAAATCGCACGCCATATGGGAGTATCGCCGGGCACCGTCAAAAACCGCCTATCCGGCGTATACGCAAAGCTTGGCATCGGCACACGCGCCGAGCTGGTCACGCATATGTTACGTTAGCGACCGGACTACCAAGCGCATCGAACGCGTTCCGGAACCCGGCGCTTCGCTCGATCAATTTGGACATTTTGACCCTTGAACGGCACTACCGCCACGGGGCACCTTCTCGCAAAATTGGATTATTTCCTCCGATGTTTGCGGGATGGGAGCCAAAGATGCTTGATCGCCGTTCGTTACTTGTTGCCGGAGCGTCCTCGCTAGCGAGCATTATGTTGCCTCGCGTGCCGGGAAGCGCAAACGCCTTCATATTGCCGTTCGCGCCCACCGAAGCCCATGCCGACGAAAAAGACCCCTTCAGGGTGCTCGTTCTCTCGCGCACCATGTTCGGTGTGGTCGTGGTCGACGTCGCCAACAAGAATACGCCCATCAAGGGAGCCCAGGTCACGCTCGCGTCGCGTTATGCCGCGGGCAAACAGCTTTCCGCCACTACCGACGACGAGGGTACGGCTATCTTTGAGGTCGCCCCTCTTTCGGAAGGCTACGTGGACGAGGCAACGCTTCTCGACGCGTACGACTTTAACGGCGGCATCTCCATTAGCATGGCGGGCTACCGTGATGTCGAGATTCCCCTTGCGCGTATTCAGGGCGGCACCGCCATAACCGCGCCCACGCGTCCGCTTTCCGACGGCGAGCCGTACTTTCGACAGCTCACGTTCGACGAATGGGACATCCAGTACGCCAATGCTACGTTCATGGCAATGCCAGCGGACGAAGCAGCAAACGACCAGCCCAACACGCACGCTTTTACCGTGCAGGCCCATCTGCCGCAGGGCGGGCAGGCAACGTTACATATCAATAAAGTGATGCCCGCTGCGGGCAGCTCATCCGAAACCGTCACGCAGATTGGCCAAGTCAAGGCCAGTGCATCGGGTTCGGACAATCTGGCAACGTTCACACTCGAAGACAAGTTCCTCGATACGACATCGGGCCTTCTGGAAGAAGGGTGCAAGCTGCGCTTTGTGCTCGACTACCAGGGCAAAACCTACACGCTCTCATCCCCCATGGCCGTTGTCACCGCGCCGGCCGCAAAGGCGGAATCGGGCTCGACCACTATCGTCCCCACTACCATGGACCAAGAGGTCACTCCGTTTGATTTCCCAGCGGCGTTTCCCGGCATCGGCGGCAATAAGTTCACGTGCTGGATGCCCTCGTTCCCCATTTTGTTCGATTTCTCTTTTGCCGGGTACGTGCTGTTTGGCGGAGGATACAAACCGGTCGGCTACATGAACGATTCGGGCAACCCTGATCCGGAATACTGGAAGAAATCGCCGCGCGAGTCGGGCGCCAAGCAGGCAAACCGCTACCTCGACGAGATGGAGGGGAAGTGGAATCAGTACAAGAGTATGAGTGCCGGTTCGGGAACCGATCCAAGAAATACCAAGCTCCTTCGCCACCATTGCACGCCGCTGTTCACGATGGATATCGCCACACAGCTGTATGGCTCGCTCGCCTACGATTGGGTGGGCAAAACCTGGGGCAACAACAACGATCCCGCATACGGCAATATTATGGCTCTCTTCCAGGTAAGAACCGACCTCAATTGGACCGAGCAGTTTACCCTAGGACCGGTGCCGTTTTTCCTAAACGTCAACCCCTGGGTGCTGGCGAAGCTGGCGCTCGCCGTGGGTGCCCACACGCACGGCAGCGGCGCGGCGTTTTTTAAAAACATTTCGCTCGACTATTCAAACACCTCGGGCTCGTTCACCATCCAGATTGGGCTTGCCGTCACCTTTGGCGCCGGCGTTGCAGGCGTCGCTTCGTCTGCCGTGCGCGGCGCCGCATCCCTCACGCTGTTCATTGGGTACGAGAAGGCAGATGGACACCAGCTTCCGCGACTGCGCGTAGGTGCTGACGTCGATGTCGATGTGATACTCCAATTCGTAATGTTCAAGTGGACCACCAAGGCTTGGTCGGGGTCGTGGCCCACACTCCTCGATTCGTGGAATATGTCGGTGAACAATGGCAACCAGTATGTGCTCCAGCGCTCTGAGCTCGCATTGGGTGGAGATACGCCTTACACGTTGGATGCCTGCTTCGGCACGCCCGGCAACATCGAGGCGGGCGGCGTGCCGCAATTTATCGCATCGGCCACCATCGTCACCAACGCCGAACTGCTCGCACGCGCCGAGGTTAAGGCCACTGCCGTAAACGCCGCGCCTGTCGTGCGCGATTGGGATCAAGCGGTCACGCGCATTGAGCTCGAGGCGGATGCAGAAAGCGACGACATGGGACAGATCGAGCATTTCGTCCATGCACTGATAGAGAACGACGAAAACGCCGCGCCGATGTATGAGTACACCTACATCGGTCAGGCAACGAACACCGTTGCCGACCCGAACGCCAATTCTGCCGGCGTGTCGGAGGACGAGCGTGGCGGCATAAAACCCTCGAGCGACAACGTGCTGTTTTCCGGCGTGCTCAGCGAAGCCCACATGAAGCTAACGATGATTGCCGGCGTGGAGTGCCTATTCCGTATCGCCTCGGTGCGCTACGGCAAGAATGGTCGTTCGCGCCTGGTGGTGCATACAAAGACGAACGGCACGTGGTCCGCTCCCACACCCGTGGACTTCCCCCTTGGGTTTGGCGAGGGCGACGTGGAGCGCGACGGCATATACGATTACGACTTCGACGTGGTGGAATATACGGACGGGAGGGGAAACCAGGACGCTTACGTGCTGCTGGTCTCGGGCGAGCGCCCCGACGGCGACAACACCCTTTTCGATACGGCAAGCACAGCCGGCATACTGTCCGTTGTGCGCCTGCGCATAAGCAACGACGGAGTTCGCGTGATATCGCACACGTCATGGCGCAGCATCTCGCGCGGCCGCCTTCAGGAGGATGGCTACCATTGCCTGCAGTGCCCACGCATCACGGTGGGCAAGACGCTGGTCGACGGACGTCTGTCGGGCGCCTACCTCCACCGCCACGGAGCCACCGCAGAAAAGACGCTCGGTAGCGAGGCCGAGGTTGCGCTGGAATGCTTTACCCTGTGGTCGGATGATTTGGGCGACAGTCTCACGTTCCGTCAGGTCCTCCGCTTTCCGCAGGCACCGTCGAGCATCGAGCTGGGCGCGCCCGAGAATATCAACGGCAAAATGGTGGTTCCCGTTGCATACGAGACTGTAAGCGGTTGTGGCTGCGCATCGTACGCCGTGATCGGCCAGTCCATCGCGGGTTGGGGCGTTATGTCGCCAGATGCCACAGTACCCCACGCGGTGCCGTGGCCGCAGCACACGGGCTTTTTGGCTACCGTCAACGAGCAGCTGCAGCATATTACTTGGGCACGAGGCGCATCGGCATTTGCAACGCAGCCCGTGGGTGCCGCAGGCTGTGGCCCGACATCGTTTAGCGTAAGCAACAACGGCAGGTGCGTGCTCTATGTAGAGAACACCGATGGCAAGGTGGGGCAAACCTACGACGAAGAAGGCAACCCGGTAGCAGTGATGGGCAAGCACTTCCGCATCTTCGCCAGCACCTTGGCAGGCGATCTGTTCACGGAGCCGTTCGTGATGTGCGAGCTGGACCACCCTGTCGATCAGATAACGACATTTTTAACGTCGGGAGGCATGCTCTCCGCGCTCGCCACGCACATTGTGAGCGCGGAGAAGAGCGAGGCAGAGCTGCACGGCATCGAAGTGCCCTTGGTGGCGTGTGCCACTCCGACGGGCGCGGTCGCTACCTCGGGCGCGGTGGTGCCCGGAGCAGCAGGCGAATCCTTCATGGTCACGGTGCGAAACGACGGCAACACCTTGCTGACCGCCGGCACGATCGATCTGTACCGAGAGGGCTCCAGCCAGCCGTTCTCCAGCGCATCCATCGGATTCGGAGTGAACGCACGCATGGCTTCGATCTACGATCCGGAGCTTGCCGAGGACGCTTCGGCCAACGACATGGTACACGTGAAGTACGCGCTCGAGACGCTGGGCGCACGTTTTGCAACGCACCCGCTGGTAGCCGACAACGGCAACGCCGTGCTGGCGCCGGGTTGCACGGCACAGTTCCGCATGGGCTTTGCTATCCCGGAGAGCTGGAGCGACGAGGTGGGCAAACGCGTCACGCTCTACGCAAAGGCGCGTGACCTGGTGGCGATCGACCCCGTAACGCTCGAAGAGATTCGACCGGGCGCAAATTCCGCGCTGGGTGCCGTGCTGCACGAGCTTCATGTGCCCGACGCGGCATGCGAACGCTCAGAAGTTCAGGTCGGTGTATGCGACGGCGCGGATACGACGGGGCTTCACGATGCACCAATGACGGCGGACGGCGGTGGCGGCTCGAGTGGCGGCGGTACTGACGAGGGCGGCGGCTCCAGCGGAAGCAGCTCCGGCAGTGGCAAGGACCACGGCAATAACAAGCGCTCCGGAAAAGCGGGCGCGCTTGCGGGCACGGGCGATCTCAACGCTCCCCTTACGGCAGCCGCAGCAGCACTCGCCGCAGCCGGCGCCGGCCTCGTCGCCTACAGCACCCGCCGCACCGCGCTCGAAAACGACACCGCCGATGAGATCAATTCTGATAAGCCTCACTAGCTCTCAGTTACCTTTGCGAGAGACGCCGACTCGGCTCATCGAACATCAAAATGGGCTGGTTCTGGATACCCAGAGCCAGCCCATTACGCATTAGATATCGTCAGTGGAGTCGAGTTCTGCCTCGAGCTTGGCACGGCGTCTTTTCGCCGTGAAAAACGTTGCGCACAGGACAGCAAACGTGGCCGCGAAAATCGTCGCACCGCAGAACACGCCCGTGGCCAGGTTCGCCAACCAAAAGACGCTTTCGAGCGGTACGATCTGCGCCTCAGCGATACAGCGCATTGCGGCAATAACAAGCGCGAACGCGGCGCCGCTAAGACCGCTGACAAGCAGGAAATATCCAACAGGAAGATGCTCGGTTTGCCCAAAACGATTGGTATCGACATAGCCCTTCCGCGTTTGCAGTCCTGCGCAAATCAACATCACGAGAACGAGCCACAAATACATGGCTGCCTCAAACGGCGTTGCAAAGCCATGCGGCATTTCACTGGCGTCGCTGTGAACCCACGCAACCTGTCGAGCTATAAACTGGTAGAAAAAGATCATCAACATGCCAAACGAAAGCAGCACGAAACCAATCTTGTAGATCTTCGCGTTCTCAGCCTCCAGGCGCTCATCCTTTGGGCCGGCATATTCACGCCACTTTTGCACGAGTTTCGGATCTTCAAATTTCATAGTGAACTCCTAAAGAGTATTAGGGTCGGCGTCGGTTTCGTCTTCCCAAAACAAGTCGTTCAACGTAACGCGTAGCGCTTTACAGATTGCCACGCACAGATTGAGCGTGGGGTTGTAGCCGCCCGCCTCGATCAGGCCAATGGTCTGGCGCGTAACGCCCACGGCCTCGGCCAAGTCAGCTTGCGAAAGGCCAACCGCCGCGCGCGCCGCCTTCATGCGAAGGTTTTTCTCACCTGGCATAAAGTTCCTTTCGGTAATAGACAGATATCCGTTGCAACATGACAGAAATATATTGCATCCATCAAAAGATGTCAACTATATCTGTCATTATGAAAATCATGTTCGTCATCGCCGTGCGGACATAACAATTTCGATTCGCTATTCAACCTTACTCGGGCAGAACCGAGTCGGAAGGAACCGAGTAAGTGGGACTTCGGCAGGGAGCGTGGACTCGCCCGCATCAAGAAGATACTCAAACGCCCGCCTAGAAAGCGAAGTGCCGTCCTATCTCAGCGCCGAGATCTCAAAGATGACCAACGCCAACGAGGCTTTCGGGGCCCTCGCACATGGCTACTCATAAGCGATGCCCACGGCATGGCCAACGCGCACGCCAATAACCGGATTTGCCAGAACCATGCGTGCCCCATCGTTTAATAGCTCCGTTATTGTTCGATAATCTTCTTGACGACCGCGGGAACGCCTGCCGCCATCACGTTGTCCGGAAGGTCTTCCGTCACAACACTTCCCGCAGCGATAACGCAGCCGCTGCCGATGGTAACCCCCTGGAGTACGGACACGTTCGCGCCAAACCAGCAGTTATCGCCAACAACAATGGGCAGAGCCCTCTCGAGACCCAAGTTGCGCTCTTTTGCTCCAAGGGGATGCGAAGCGGTGTAGAAGCCGCAAAACGGCCCAATAAACACGTTGTCACCAAAGGTAATAGAACCACCGTCCATAAAGTAGCAGCCATGGTTCACAAAGCAGCCGTCGCCAAAGGTTGTCTTGTCCCCGTAGTCAAAGTAGGCAGGCGAAAGGACCGTCAGCCCCGCCGGAAGATCGGTATCGAGCAAGGTTTTTAGGGCGTCAAGCTGCGCGTCGCTTCCGGGTTTTCCCATATTGAAGTCATAGCAGAGCGCCTCTGCCCTCGCCCGTTTTGCCAGGAGTTCCTCGTCAAAGTTGGCATCATGCCACTCCCCGCGCTCCATCTTCTCTTTCTCGGTCACTGTGAGCCCCTTAATAAAAACATTTGTGGCGGCAATTCTATCATTTGATAAGCCGTCAGTTTCCATACCGATAACGAACGGTTGTTCGATGGATTTCGTGTTGGGTGGAATCGTCTATGGGCTGGGCTATGCTACCTTGACTATCTATATGACTTAAACGCAGCAAAGGAGCACCGAGAGAGCGAGTATGGCAAAAAACACCGCAAACTATGGTAACGACAGTATCCGCCAGCTCAAGGACGAGGAGCGCGTACGCCTGCGCCCCGCCGTCATCTTTGGCTCGGACGGGCTCGACGGCTGCGCGCATGCCGCCTTCGAGATCCTGTCCAACGCCGTTGACGAGGCGCGCCAGGGCTACGGCAAGCTCATCACCCTTACCGCCTTTCGCGATGGCTCTATCCAGGTAGAGGACAATGGCCGTGGCTGCCCGCTCGACTGGAACCCTTCCGAGAAGCGCTTTAACTGGGAGCTCGTCTTTTGCGAGCTCTATGCCGGCGGCAAATACAACAACAACCAGGGCGGCGACTACGACTTCTCGCTCGGTACCAACGGCCTAGGCTCGTGTGCGACCCAGTACGCCTCCGAGTACATGGACGTCACGGTTTGGCGCGACGGCAACAAGTACTCCCTGCACTTTAAGAAGGGCAAGGTTGTCGGCGCCAAAAAGAAGGCACTCGAGATTGAGCCCAGCGACGAGAACCGCACCGGCACCACCATCAAGTGGCGCCCCGATCTTGAGGTCTTTACCTCGATCAGCATTCCCCACGAGTGGTATCGCGAGACCATGCGCCGCCAGGCCGTGGTCAACGCCAACGTGACCTTCCGCCTGCGCATCGAGGGCGACGATGGCGAATTAACCGAAGAGGATTTTTGCTACCCCAAGGGCATTGAGGACTATGTGCTCGAGAAGGTCGGTACCGACTACCTTACCGAGCCATTCTTTATCGAGGCCGACCGTCGCGGTCGCGATCGCGAGGACCTGCCCGACTACAACGTAAAAATCACTGCTTGCATGTGCTTCTCGCGCACTTTCATGATGCAGGAGTACTACCACAACTCATCGTGGCTCGAGAACGGCGGCTCGCCCGAGAAGGCCGCCCGCAGCGCTCTGACCAGCGCCATCGATGCCTACATCAAGCAACAGGGCAAGTACAACAAAAACGAGAGCGGCATTAAGTGGCAGGACGTCCAGGACTGCCTGGTACTGGTGACCAACTGCTTCTCCACCCAGACGTCCTACGAAAACCAGACCAAAAAGGCCATCAACAACCGCTTTATCCAGCAGGCTATGACGGCCTTCTTTAAGGAGCGCCTCTCGACCTACCTGATCGAGAACAAAGACGCCGCCAACAAGATCATGGAGCAGGTGCTCATCAACAAGCGTTCGCGCGAGAACGCCGAGAAGACGCGCCAGAGCATCAAAACCAACCTACAGCAGAAGACCGACATGGCCAACCGCGTGCAGAAGTTCATCGACTGCCGCTCCAAGGACAAGAGCCGCCGTGAGATCTACATCGTAGAGGGCGACTCGGCAGCAGGCGCCATTCGTACCTCGCGCGATGCCGAGTTCCAGGGCGTTATGCCCGTCCGCGGTAAGATCCTCAACTGCCTAAAGGAGGACTACCCGCGCATCTTTAAGTCCGACATCATCATGGACCTCATGCGCGTGCTGGGCTGCGGTGTGGAGATCAAGGACAAGCGCATCAAGAACCTTGGCGCCTTTGACCTGGACAACCTCAACTGGAACAAGGTCATCATCTGTACGGACGCCGACGTCGACGGTTATCACATCCGCACGCTCGTGCTCACCATGCTCTATCGCCTGGTGCCCACGCTTATCGACGAGGGCTACGTGTACATCGCCGAGTCGCCGCTCTACGAGATCAACTGCAAAGAGAAGACCTACTTTGCCTACACCGAGCTCGAGAAGAACGGCATCCTCAAAGAGATCGGCGACCAAAAGTGCTCGATCAACCGCTCCAAGGGTCTTGGTGAGAACGACCCGGACATGATGTGGCTCACCACCATGAACCCCGAGACGCGTCGCCTGATCAAGGTGGAGCCCGAGGACGTCACCAAGATGGAGACCATGTTCAACCTGTTGCTGGGCAACGACGAAGCGGGCCGCAAGCGCCATATCTCGGAGCACGGCAAGGAATACCTGGACCAGCTGGACCTGCAGTAACAGCAAATCGACAACGACGGCCCATAAGAAGTTCAAGAGGAAATCGTGGCAAAGAAGAAGACGAAGAACCAGCCAAAGAAAAAGCAGGTCAACGCCGATAACGTTATCGGCCTGCACTCCGAGGTCACCGACCAGCCGATCACGCAGACGCTCGAGGTCAACTACATGCCCTATGCCATGAGCGTCAATGTCTCGCGTGCGTTCCCCGAGATCGACGGCTTTAAGCCCTCGCACCGCAAGCTGCTCTACACCATGTACAAGATGGGTCTGCTCAAGGGCGAGCGCCAGAAGAGCGCCAACATCGTGGGTCAGACCATGAAGCTCAACCCGCATGGCGATGCCGCGATCTACGAGACGATGGTGCGTCTGGCAACCGGCAACGAGGCGCTTCTTGCCCCCTTCGTGGAGTCGAAGGGCAACTTTGGCAAGTACTATTCGGGCGACCTGAGCTACGCCGCCTCACGTTATACCGAGGCCAAGCTCTCCCCCATCAGCGCCGAGATCTTCAAGGACATCGACAAGGACCCGGTCGACTTCGTCGACAGCTACGACGGCGCCATGAAGGAGCCGCGCCTGCTGCCCACCACATTCCCCAACATCCTTGTCTCGGCCAACAAGGGCATCGGCGTCGCCATGGCGTCCGACATCTGCGGTTTCAACCTCAACGAGGTCTGCACTGCCACGATGCACTACCTCAAGGATCCCGACTGCGACCTGCTCGAATATATGCCCATGCCCGACTTCTCGACCGGCGGCGAGATCATCTACCGCCGCGAGGAGATGGAAAAGATTATCGAGACCGGCCTTGGCAGCTTCCAAATCCGCTCCCGCTGGCGCTGGATTCCCGAAGAGCGCATCATCGAGGTCTACGAGATTCCCTACACCACCAAGACCGATGTCATCATCGAGCGCATCGTCAAGCTCTCCAAGGAGGGCAAGGTCAAGGAGATCGCCGACATCCGCGATGAAACCGACCTCTCGGGCCTGCGCATCGCCATCGATCTTAAGCGCGGTGTCGACCCCGACAAGCTCATGGCCAAGCTCTATCGCTCGACCACGCTGCAGGATTCGTTCTCGTGCAACTTCAACGTGCTCGTCGATGGTTACCCTCGCGTTATGGGCGTGCGCCAGATTCTGCACGAGTGGGTCAAGTGGCGTATTGAATCCACCCGTCGCCGCATTAACTTTGACCTGGGCAAAAAGTCCGAGCGTCTGCACCTGCTGCACGGCCTCGAAGCGATCTTGCTCGACATCGACAAAGCCATCGCCATCATCCGCGGCACCAAGCTCGAAGCCGAGGTCGTGCCCAACCTTATGAAGGGTTTCGACATCGACGAGACCCAGGCCGAGTTTGTTGCCGAGCTTAAGCTCCGCAACATCAACGAGGAGTACATCCTCAACCGCACCAAGGACATTGCCAAGCTTGAGGGCGAGATTGCCGAGCTTGAGGAGATCCTCTCCAGCGAGGAGAACATCAAGAAGGTCATCAGCGACGAGCTGGCCGCGGTCAACAAGAAGTACGTGATGCCGCGCCGCACGGGCAGGATCGAGCCCCATGAGGTTATCGAAGTAAGCTTGGAGCCCGAGGTCGAGGAGTACCCGGTCACCATCATGCTCTCGCGCGATGGCTACCTTAAGAAGATGACGGACCGCGTACTCAAAAAGGCGACCACGCTCAAGTACAAGGACGGCGACAAGCCCTTTATCGAGTTCCCGTCCTCCAACACCCACGAGCTGCTGGTCTTTACCAACAAGAGCCAGGTGTACAAGTGCAAGGTTGCGGCGTTTGAGGACACCAAGTCGGCCCAGCTGGGCTCGTACCTGCCGACCGATCTTGAGATGGAACCCGACGAGAGTGTCATCTGGGTCATCGACCCCGAGGACTACAAAGCCGACGTGCTGTTCGTCTTTGAGAACGGCCGCGTAGTGCGCGTCGCGCTTTCTGGATACGTCACCAAGACCAACCGCAAGCGCCTCAAGAACGCCATCTACGGTGGCAGCAAGCTGCTGTATGCCCAATTGCTCAAGGAAGATCGCGACATCGCGCTAGTCTCGAGCGACTATCGCCTGATGAACTTCAACACATCGCTGCTCAAGACCAAGACGACCACCAACACGCAGGGCGTCCAGGCCTTTACGGCCAAGAAGGGCCGCTCGGTCACCACCGTCGGCACGACCGAGGAAATCCTCGGCGCCGGCGTCTCGGCCGAGAAGTTCACCGCGCAGAGCCTGCCTTCTGCCGGTGCCCTCATGAAAGAAAACGACATGCCGAGCTTGTTTGACTAGGTACCACGGCAACGAGATCGTTAGATACTTCGCAAAGCGACGAGGCCCGGAACGCAACGGCATTGCGCCCGGGACTCGTCGTTTTTCTTCTCAACTATTTTTTAACGCAGATAAATTGATTTCTGCTTATTTTTCTGCGTAAAAAATGTCAGCGTCACTGCTTCGATACCCTTTGGTCAGTCGTTAGCAAAACTTGCAAAAGTTAGCAAAACTTGCAAAAATTAGCAAAACTTGCAAAGGAGCTACCATGGAGTACAGCAAGAACCCCTTTACCCCGACGTTCGGAAGCGTCCCTCCCTTTCTAGCGGGTCGCGAGCATATCCTGCGTGACATCAACCGTGGCTTTATCAACGGCCCGGGAGATCCCAACCTGTCGACCATTTTTACTGGCGCAAGGGGAACGGGCAAGACGGCGCTTCTCTCGCTCCTTTCAGAAACGGCGCTTGAACACGGCTGGATCGCAGCAAATGTCTCCGCCATGCCAGGCATGCTCGAAGATATTATCGAGCGAACCAAAGAAGCCGCAGATAGCTACCTCTCACAGCCTCACGCGCGCATAAACGGTGTTCAAATTGGCCCAGTGGGCATCGATTGGACATATGCTCAAGAGGCTCAGGGCAACTGGCGCACGCGCATGAATGGCATCTTTAAGCAACTCGAAAAACATGACATCGGACTTCTCATCACCATCGATGAAGTCACCGTCGATCTCGAAGAAATGCTTCAATTTGCCTCTGTTTACCAGCACTTTGTACGCGAAGGTAAAAAAGTTGCCCTACTCATGGCAGGACTGCCCTACAAAGTATCGGCGTTGCTGCGTAACGATTCCGTCTCGTTCCTCAGGCGTTCCCAATATCATCAGTTAGGACGAATCACTGACGTTGAAATTGCAAACGCATTCCGCAAAACCGTTGAGGCCGGAGGCCGCTCAATCACGCCAGAAGCGCTCGAGGATGCCGTGAAGGCCGTCGACGGATTTCCCTATATGATGCAGCTCGTCGGATATCGCACATGGGATGTTTCGAAGAGCTCGCCCAAAATCAGCGCATCTGATGTCCAGCAGGGTTCTCTGCTTGCCCGCATGGAACTGCGCGATCGCATTCTCGAAACGACCTATCGGGAGCTTTCCGATAAAGACATTGAATTTTTGCTCGCGATGCTGCCCGATTCTGGCCCCAGCAGGGTCTCGGAGATAGCCAAGCGTATGGGCGTCGCAAGCAACTATGCAAGCCAATACAAGCGCCGCCTCCTCGAGGACGGCGTCATCGGAGAGCGAGGGCGTGGTCTCGTTGGCTTTGACATCCCCGCGTTCAGGGAATTCTTGAACGAGAAGGCGTTTTAGCACGCCGGAATTGTCCGCGGAAGCATCAACGCATGGCAATCAGCATTCCTCTTGGTAAGGGAGGTAGGCTTTCCGCCAACGCTGATTGCCATGCGCTCCTCTTGTCCTTAGGCGAGCTTGCGAGCGAGCTCACGCACCTCTTCCAACTTGGGCGAGGAGGCCATGCTGTCGCGCTCGGTCATACCGCTGATGGTGACAATACCCTGGTCCTCCCACTTGCAGTACGCGCATGCGGACTTGTACATAGCGATCGCCGCATCATAGACGCCCTCGCTGTGGCTATCGAGCAAAAGGGCCGTCTTGGTGAACGGGAAGCCCGTGGCGCCGAAGGCGTACAGGCGGTCGATGGCGGCTTTCTCCTGCGCGGTGATATCAAACCAGTAGATTGGCGAGGCGAAGACAACCATGTCGGCGCCTTTCAGTGACTCGATCACGTCGGCCATATCGTCCTTCTGCACACAGGCGCCCTCATGGGTAAAGCAGTACTGGCATCCCAAGCAGCCGGCGATCTTTTTGCCTGCAACGCGGATGACCTCGACCGTATTGCCGCCCTCGCGCGCGGTCTCGGCAAACGCCTCGACCATGGTGTCGGTATTGGCGCCCTTGCGCGGGCTACCACTCAATACAACGATATTCATAAGAATCTCCCTTCTTCATGCCGCAGGCGCACGATGATTCGGGACAGGTTTTCGTTAGCACCCTCGTAGCGGTTCTCCGCCCCCTAAGCAGCGTGTCCGCTACGAAACGACCGTCTTGTAATAAGCGCCGAAGTCTGCCAGCGAGTCCACGACGGGCATCATCTGGCGGCCGAGCTCGGTAAGGCCATACTCAACGCGGGGAGGATTCTCGCCATAGTCGTGGCGAAAGACCAGCCCATCATCCTCCATCTGCCGCAGGCTGTCGGTAAGCACCTTCTGAGAGATTCCCTCAAGGTCGCGGCGCAACTCGTTGAAACGCCAGGGGCGTACGCGCAAGTTACGGATAATGAGCAGCTTCCACTTGCCGCCAATGAGCGCTACCGCCGTTGCGACCGGACACTCCGGAAGCTCCTCTTTCGCCACCACGGGAGACCCAACCTCCTTGACCATACCGGTTTCACAAAAAAGTACGCAGTTACAAATATGTGCGTACTCGTATTTGCATGCGCCTTCGCGTTGAATATAGCTCACGCAGGAGATGCCTGCAAGGTAAATCAACCCAAAGAGAGGAACCATTATGGCTAATTATGCAAAGACCCACATCGGTAATGAGAGCCGTGTCGAGCTGCACGAAGTGCTCGGGCTTACCGGGGCAGAGGTGAGTGTCAACAATCTTCCCGCCGGCGCTGGCGTTCCGTTCGTCCATGCACACAAGGAAAACGAGGAAATCTACGGCGTGCTCGAAGGCGCCGGCTCGGTTACGATTGACGGTGAGGAAATCGAGCTTGCAGCCGGCGACTGGCTGCGCATTTCCCCCGCCGCACACCGTCAGTTCCGCGCCGCATCCGACTCGGGCATCACATACGTCTGCATTCAGGTCAAGCAGGGATCCCTTGATGCCTTCACGGCCGACGACGCTATCATGTTCTAATTCGCGATCAGCGCACAAGGGGCCGATACCGCCCGCATGCCTCCTTCGGAATAGGCGCTGAGCAGCTCCTGGGCGTGGGCGAACTCGGGCCCTCGCCTCCAACCGAGCAGGCGGTTGACCGCGAGATTTCCCTGGACGTTGTGGACGAAGAGCAGATAGGCGTCCTCGCGCGAAAGCCCGGTCTTCTCCATGATAGAGGGGACCATCTGCTCAGCGCCGCGCTCGACGACGCGCTGCGCCACCCGGGCGTACGCATCGTCATCCGAGTAGAGCAGATAATAGTCATCGTTTGCCGGCGGGCGCTGGCAGAGGGCCCCCGCCCCCGTTCCCTCGAGTGGGGGCGCCGCTGCCAGGGCCTCGTCGATAAGTGCGTCGAGCAGTGCGAACTTGTCCTCGTAGTGCAAATAGAACGTGCCGCGGTTGATATCGGCGCAGCGGCAAATATCCGCCACCGTCATCTTCGCGAAGCCGACCTCGGCCAGCAGCGCAAAGAACGCCTCCCGTATAACCGAGAGCGTGTAGCGTCGGCGACGATCGATCTTCCCCGATTCCATGGCCCCTCCAATTGCAGCGCTCAACAATATCCAGAAGCCGCTCGTTTATCGACAGCAGCTCGAAACTGTTCATTGCTCTGACGCAAATCAACATTGATACTTTTTATAGACACCTGTTCATTGTAGTTGAAAGAGAGTATCAAGTGACTCTATACGAGCGGCTCGTTATCGAACTCACCAACCAATCGTTTTCCCATCAGGCCGCCTACCGCACCGGCGGCACGCCCTATGAACTGAGTGCCCGCGAGCCCGAGCCCTACGACCAGCAAATCGAAACGTTTGCCCGCATGATCGATGAAGCCGATTGCGTGCTTGTAGGCGGGGCCTCCGGGCTCTCCGCGGCGAGCGGCGGCGACTTCTACTACGAGGACAACGCGACCTATCGCAGGCATTTCGGCAAATTCGCCGAGCGCTACGGTTTCAGAGGCGCTTTTGAAGGGTCGTCCTACCGCTGGCCCACCGCCGAGTCGCGCTGGGGCTACCTTGCCACCTTCCTCGACACCACGCTCAACGCCCCGTTGCGCGGGCCCTACAAAGATCTCGACGCCATTCTTACCGAGAAAGACTTCTTCGTTCTCACCACCAACCAGGACACGCAGTTCATGAAAATCTACCCTTGGGAGAAGGTGGCAGAAATCCAAGGCGACCACCGCTTCTTCCAGTGCTCCCGTTGCTGTACGGACGAGGTATGGGACGCCATCGAGCCGGTCTCTCGTATGGTAGAGGCCATGGGAGACGGCCTAGAGGTTCCGACAGAACTCGTGCCACGCTGCCCGCACTGCGGGGCAGAGGCGTTCCCTTGGGTTCGCGGCTACGGCAACTTCCTGCAGGGCGAGCTCTACGAGGAGCAGTACCACAAGGTGTCCGACTGGCTCGACGCGCACGCGCGACAGAGGATCCTCTTCCTTGAGCTGGGCGTGGGCCGCATGACGCTCGCGTTTATCCAGGAGCCGTTCTGGGCCCTCACAGCGCAGTTGCCGCAGGCCGGCTACATCGCCGTAAACAACAAGACGCAGTTTCTCCCCCGCGCGATCGAGGACCGGGGACTCGCCGTTCGAGCCGACATCGCCGGCGTGCTCGCCGACGTGCGCAAGACGCTGGGGAGGTAGCGCATGGAGACGGCGAAAGCAGTTCGCATAGGCAGGGCACTTTCCGAGGCGGATCTTGTCATCATCGGCGCCAGCAACGGGCTCGACATGGCGGAGGGGCTCAATCTCTTCTGCGCCGACGCCCATTTCCGAGAGGCGTACGGGGACCTCGCCCATGCTGATGGCATCGGCTGCATACTGCAGGGGCTCGCCTCTCCGGATGCAAACGTGCGACGCCGATGGGCCGAGCGGTTCCATCAAAAGGAGTATGTCAAGTATGAGCCCAGCCCGCTCATGAACAGGCTGCGGCATCTTACGGAGCACGCTGACACCTTCGTGATCACGTGCAATATCGACGGACACTTCGCACGTGCAGGGTTCAACGAGAACAGCGTGCTCGAAAAGGAGGGGAGCATACGCACGTCGATTGACGAGCGGCGTCTCGCCCATCCAGACGCCCTCGCTACAGCCCAGCTCGAAGAACTCGCACGCCTTGTGCAAGTCCATCGCAATGACAGGGTTGTCATTCTCGAGCTTGGCGTGGGGCTGCGCAACGGCATCATAAAGCGCATGCTCGCCCAAATCGCAAGCGCCTGCGAGCACGCCACCTACATTGTGTTCAACTACAGTCAGGCCTTGGCGCCCGATGCATCGTGCGAGACGATTCTCGTTGACGGCGATATGGCCCCGGCTTTTGAGGAGATCGCCCGATGCCGCCTCTAGAAAGAGAAGCAATGAGGCTTCGAAGCCTTATCGACGATGCCGACGCCATCATCGTCGGCATCGGCTCGGGCATGTCGAGCGCCGCCGGGTTCAACCATTACAACCACGCGGGCATGACGCGTGCCGGAATGGCGGACTGGCAGCAAGCCTTTGGCTTCAAGAGCCTTTTCGACGGCTTCTACCACCTCTACCCCAGCCTCGAGCAGCAATGGGCCTACTACGCGCGATACATCGATTTCATGCTGCGCGAGCCGGCCTCACAACCCTATCTCGACCTGCGGTCCCTCATCGGCCATAAGGATTATTTCATCCTGAGCACCAATGTGGACACCCAGGTCGAGAAGACGTTTCCTGCCGAGAGTATCTGCAACTATCAGGGAAGCTTCGCGCACCTTCAGTGCAAGCAACCATGCTGCGACGAGATCTTCGATGCGAGTCCCTACGTCGAGCGCATGCTCGCAGGCATGGCGGGGTTCGAGATCCGCAGCGAGGATGTCCCCCGATGCCCGCACTGCGGTTGGCAGTTTGTGCCGTGGGTGCGCGACGACACGTTTTTGCAGGGCACGGCATGGCGCGAGGGCCTCGAACGATATGAGCACTTCGTGCGCGAGCGCGGTAGTAGCCGCGTGCTGCTGCTGGAGCTCGGAGTGGGCGAGATGACCCCTGGCATCATCACGCTCCCGTTCTGGAGCATGACCGCAAAGCTGCCGGATGCGCACCTGTTAAGCGTAAACATCTCGGGCGACTCGGCGCCGCTGCAGCTTGGAAGCAAGGCAGAGGCGATCCAGGCCGATTTGGGCGCACTGCTCTCGGCGGCACGGACGGCGAAGGTATTTAAGCCTCCTTGTCAGTCGCTTTAAGGTATTGCTCGTCGTCCACGGGCTCCAACCACTCGTTGGAGGCATCCTCGCCCGGAACCTCCACCGCGAGATGGGAGAACCAGCTGTCGGGCGCCGCACCGTGCCAGTGCTTTACGCCCGCGGGAATATTTACTACATCGCCAGGGCACAGCTCCTGTGCCGGTTTGCCCCATTCCTGATAAAGCCCTCGACCAGCCACGCAGACGAGGATCTGTCCGCCACCGCTTTTGGCGTGATGTGTGTGCCAGTTGTTGCGGCAGCCGGGCTCAAACGTAACGTTGTAAATGCCGACCTGCTCGGTGGAAAGGGGCGCGAGGTAGCTTTGCCCGATAAAGTACTTCGCAAATGCGTCGTTGGGGGCACCGATGGGAAAGGCCATCTCGTTTTGATGCTTAGCTCTTGCATCAGCGGCATTGTCATCCGCCCAGACCTCCTTCGCCATGCGAAAGGCCGCCCACGCCTTGGGCCATCCCGCATAAAACGCCGCATGCGTAAGGATTTCCGCTATCTCAGCCCTGGTCACGCCATTGTTCTTTGCGGACATCAGATGATATTGAAACGAAGAGTCCGTCAGGCCCTGCGCCATTAGGGCAACCACCGTCACTATGCTGCGATCTCGAAGGGAAAGCCCGTCTTCTCGACTCCATACCTCGCCGAACAGCACATCGTCATTGAGCTGTGCAAATTTGGGGGCAAAGTCCCCCAGGGCATCCCTGCCCGCTGTCTGCTTAATCGTCATGTTTGATTCCTCCTGTCGATGGTTTTGAGTACAAACTGCTTTCGCGCAGCTAGGCCGCGCCTAGACCCCGTGCCCATTCGTTGCACCTGCTCAAGGGCGGGGTGACCGGCGATTACGGAACACCCCTTGCGCTCCCGATTTGTATTGACGAAAATAAACGTAATACCTAAACCTAACTTTAGGTCAAGGAGTGAATTCGAGATTTATCAGGAGGGGCCATGTACACGATCGGACAGGTGGCGGAGATGTTCGGCTTGCCCGCATCCACGCTGCGGTATTACGACAAGCAGGGATTGTTCCCGGGGTTGGAGCGGACGTCCGGTATTCGCCGATTCGGCGAAACGGAACTCGAGGCGCTTCGGGTCATCGAATGCCTAAAGAAGGCTGGGATGGAGATCAAGGACATCCGACTGTTCATGGAATGGTGTGCAGAAGGCCCATCGACATATCCCAAGCGCAAGGCCATGTTCGAGGAGCGGAAGGCCCACATGGAGTCGGAGATCGCGAAGATGAACCGCGCGCTGGACATGCTGAAGTTCAAATGCTGGTACTACGGGCAGGCGATTCAAGATGGCAGCGAGGATAGGGTGAAGGCGCTGATTCCCGACGATTTGCCGGGAGAGATCAAAGAGGCCTACGACAACGCCCACGCTCGATAGTGGTGTCTGATACTCAAGGGGCTTTGGCAAGGAGTCCTTTCCAGACAGGAATGCAAAGAGAAGGCCTCCGAATCGGAAGGCTCGGAGGCCTTCATTCCCGCTACTTTGCCGGTGGCTTTGCCTTGCGGCGACGACGAACAGTATCAGGCGTTACTCGGCAACACCAGTACGCGAGTTCACAAGCCAGTTCCTGCTATTCCCACTCGGTAACAGGAGCCACTGGTCAAAAGCTCGTTAATTTCAATGTGAGTTCTCGGCCTGCCGATTCTTCGTGAGGCAAGAGTTCCCATTTGATACCCACGCTACCTACGCACCGGGAAGCCAAGGAATCCGGCCGCCACTCAAATTAGGTCGCCGTCATCTTTCATAAACGACACCATGTTCAGATGCCTGACGCCATCCCTCTCCTGCAACAGGGGGTCAAGCGTGAAAAGGTAGCGCGGATATCCGTCCCTGATGTAGCCGAACGGCCTGTACTCACGCTCTTCCACGTCCCTATCGGCGATTGTCATTGAAACCTGAATGTAGGCGTAGGCGTTGCGTCTACGCGCGATGAAGTCGCACTCCAGCTTCCCGATGCGGCCTACGGATAGCTTATATCCCCTCGAGCGGAGATAGATGTACAAGGCGTTTTCCAGCGAGGGCCCGTAGTTCAACCGAACATCGACGTTGCGCGCAAAATAGATACCCGGATCCGCAAGGTAGTACTTCTCCTCGCCGCGTAACGATTTGCGGGACTTAAGGTCGAATCTCTCGCATTTGTAGAGCACCTTGGCATCGATGAGCATCTGGATGTAGGCGGCGATCGTCCGCCGCTCGACGGCGATACGCTCCGTCTTGGTGAAATAGTCGTGGAGGCTGGTGAGACTCGTCGGCGCACCGTAGTTGTTGATGACATAGGTCATGACACGGTTGAACGTATCAATGTTCCGGATCTTGTTGCGAGTCCTGATGTCCTTGTCGACGATCTGTCCAACGACATCCTCGATGTAGCGAGCCTTCGCCTCAGGATCGTCGTATTCCAGAGACCGGGGAAACCCGCCATACCGCAGATATTCGTCAAACTCGATTCGCGCGTCACCGACCTCCTTGCCCATGAACCTCTTCATGTCGAGAAACTCGGAAAAGGATAGGGTGAACATCTCGAACTCCACGTATCGACCCGTGAGCTTGGTCATCAGCTCACCAGACAGCAGATACGAGTTGGAGCCAGTGATGAAGATCGAGAAGCCGCCATCCGAGTTATAGGCGTTCACGACCTCCTCGTAGTCTTGGACGTTTTGCACCTCATCGATGAAGAGGTATTTGAAGTCGTCGTCAGCCAGAAGCGACTCGATTTTTTCCTCCAGCTGATCAGGCGTCTTAATTGAGCGGTTGCCGCGCTTGTCGAGGTCAAGGTAGATGATGTCCTTGTCTTCGACACCACGGTTTCTCAGTTCCTCGGCAATCGTCGACATGAGGCACGATTTGCCGCAGCGGCGGATACCCGTGATCACCTTGATCAGGTCGTCATCGTAGAACGGTCGAATCTTCTTCAAGTATTGCTCGCGATGATACAGTTCCATGGAATTCGCCTCCCCTGCTTAGCTTATCAGAGATGATGATAATCCTCAGTTAAGGCACCTATTTTTTCGATTTTACAGAAATTGGTTTCTTAAATATTATTCCAGCTCTTCCATGCTCGCTTGATATCGCGTCATAGATGAAAACACAGTCTACATCGGGTAGTCGTGGGCGTGCGGGAGTCCGCATCAGTAACCTGCCTCCTCGGTTGTCCCTTCTCTGCATGGTCGTCTACATAAAGGAGGAACCAGCCATGCAGATCAGCGTGTCGTCCACCCTGACCGTATGTCACGACGGCCAATTCTGGGTCGGGCTGGCGGAGCATGTCGAGGACGGAAGGTACGGCGCCGCACGCATCGCCTTCGGCGCGGAGCCGTCCGATGCTCAAGGGGCTTTGGCAAGGAGTCGTTTAGGCAGACATGCAAAAAGGAAGCCTCCGAACCAGAAGGTTCGGAGGCTTTTATTCCCGTTATTTCGCTGATGGCTTTGCTCTATGACGACGCCGAAGCAGCATCAGGCGGTACTCGACGGTATCAAAACGCGAGTTCAGAAGCCAGTTCCCGTTATTCCCATAGGCATAAGCGCATCTGCTCGCGATTGCCTATCGATGCTTTGCCTCGAGCGCGGCAGATACCGCATCGAGGAACTCCCGCACATGGTCGGCGGGGTGCGGCGAATGAAGCAGCCCGTAAGACACGAGACAGTCCCAATCGGTAGGGACGGTTTTGAGCATGGGGTGGACGTTGGCCCACAACGGCAGCGTCGCAAGCGCGAGGTCCTCGTTCGCGCCGCGATTGAACACCTCCGCCCGATATTGCGGGAAGTCTACGAGCGCGATTTGAGGATGATGCAAGAGTATCTCGTCGCGCACGCGGTCGATTTCGGCGTTCCAGCCCCGGCGTATAAGCATAAGACTGTGATTGTGGAGGTCGTCGAATGTGACAATGTCGCGTTTGGCGAGTTCGCTGTCAACGGGAACGGCACACCCGAGCGGCTCGCGCGAAAGCTCGAGGCCCAGGCACCCGCGCTCTTTAAGAAAGGCATCGTCGAAAATCCCCACCACGATATCCATGTCTTGCCCGAGGTTCGCCAAACCGCGCGCCGCCGAGGGTGTGTTTTCAAACGTGACCACCTGAAGGCTCATGCCAGGGCAGCGTTCCTTCACCTTCGGCCACAGCTTCGTGAGCGGCGTGCTGGGCGTCATGAGCGACACTCCCACGCGGATGATGCGCTTCTCTCCACGCTCGGCGACGCGGGCGCGTGCGATTGATTCTTGAGAGTACTGCACGATATGGCGGGCGTCGGCGAGCAGCGACCTGCCTGCTCGCGTAAGCGAAAGCCCCTGATGCGAGCGGTGGAACAGCGTAAGGCCTAGCCGCGACTCCAGCAAGTTCATCTGCTTGATGACGGCCGTGGGCGTGATGAAGGACTCTTGTGCCGCCTTGGAGAAGCTGCCCGCCTCCGCCACGCGGATGAAAGTGTCAAGCTGTGGGTTGTACATCGATCCTCCTGTCACGCATTATGTGCCGTATATACCCCATGGTTATATCCATCATTCCAACGTGAACTTCTCGCACGTCAGTAAACGCCGTAGCCTTGTATTCGAAAAGTCACCATTAAGGAGGAGACCATGGAGTATCTGAAGCTCAACAACGACGTAGAGATGCCCATCGAGGGTTTGGGCACCTTCCTCATGACCCCGGCCGAGGCCGAGGCAGCCGCAACCGCCGCGCTCGCGGCTGGCTACGAGCACATCGACACCGCCAACGCCTACATGAACGAGCGCGCCGTGGGCCGTGCCATCGCCAAAAGCGGCATCGCGCGCGACAAGATCTTCGTCTCCACCAAGCTCTGGCCGAGCGTTTACGACGCGGGCATGCCGGCGGTGGACGCCACGCTCCAGCGCCTAGGGCTCGACTACGTCGACATGCTCATCCTGCACCAGCCGGTAGGCGACTACCTGGCCGCGTGGCGCACGATGGAGGAGGCGTACCGCGCGGGCAAGGTGCGCGCCCTCGGCCTCTCCAACTTCCCGCAAGACAAGATCGCCGAGGTCATCGAGGTCGCCGACATCAAGCCGCAGCTCGTGACCGTTGAGTGCCACCCCTACCACGCCCAGCGCGACCTGCGCGCCTACCTCGCGCCGTACGGCACGGTGATCGAGGCGTGGTACCCGCTCGGCCACGGCGACAAAGGTCTTCTGGAGGAGCCCGTCTTCGTCGCTCTCGCCGAGAAGCACGGCAAGACCCCGGCCCAAGTGATCCTGCGCTGGCACGTGCAGATGGGCACCTCCATCATCCCCGGCTCCAAGAACCCCGCCCACATCGCCGACAACGCGAACATCTTCGACTTCTCCCTCACCGAAGACGAGATGGCTGAGATTGCCAAGCTCGACGGGACCATGACCTACTACACCGCCACTGAGGAAGCACTCGCGGGCTACCTGGCCATACGCCCCGATTTCGACGCGCAGGAGTAGCGCTCAGACGATAACGGACCAACCAAGCCAACGAAGGAGATGCCCCATGACCGCAAACCCGACCGTGACCAGAAGAAACTTTCTGCTCGGAGCCGCGCTGTGCGCAACGATGCTCTCCGGTTGCAGCCAGGGTGACGGCGACCAAGCCGCCGCCGAAGACCAGCCCGCCGCCGCGCCCGCTGCAGGCGGCAACGTCCTCGTGGCCTACTACTCGGCACAGGGCCACACCGCTGCCGTAGCTCATACCATCGCCGACGAGCTCGGCGCCGACCTCTTTAAGGTGACGCCTACGGAGCCCTACTCCGACGATGACCTCGACTGGACCGACGACAGTAGCCGCGTGACCCGCGAACACGAGGACGAGAGCCTGCGCGACGTCGAGCTTACGCAGGTCACGCCGAACGGCTGGGAGAACTACGACACCGTGCTCGTGGGGTATCCCATCTGGTGGGGCATCGCGGCCTGGCCCATCGACAACTTTATCTCAGGCAACGACTGGAACGGCAAGACGGTGATCCCGTTCTGCACCTCTTCCTCCTCGGGTCTTGGCCAGAGCGGCGAGCTACTCGCCGAGGCCGCGGGCAGCGGAGAGTGGCAGGAGGGTCAGCGCTTCTCGTCCAGTGCGGACGAGTCCGGGGTTCGTGATTGGGTCGCCGGTCTCGGCCTGGCATAAGCAATTAGAGATGGCAGACCGCCGACAATCTGGGAGTTTCGAATGATCTTATACTTCACCGGGACGGGCAACTGCCTCTACGTGGCGCGCGAGCTGGCCGCAGAGGGCGAGAGGGTCCTGAGCATCCCGCAGGAGCTGCGCCGCGAGGGCGAACTCGCCTACGCGGACGATACGATTGGCATCGTGCACCCCATCTACGGGCACATGATGCCCGACATGGTGAAGACGTTCCTCGAGCGCGCGACGCTCGACACGCCCTACCTCTACTTCGTTTGCACCTACGGCAACCGGCACGCCAACGCCGTCGAGCTGTGCCTGGAGGACGCGCGGGCGGCGGGGCTCAACCCTGCCTACGTGACCACGCTCCTCATGGTGGACAACTGGCTGCCCAACTTCGACATGGACGAGCAGCGCGCCCGCATCCCCGAGAAGAAGATCGGCGAGAACCTTGCGCGCATCCGCGCGGACGTCGCGGCGCGCCGCCAGTGGCTCGAGCCGGTGACCGACGAGGATCGCGCTGCCCACGAGCAGTTCATGAGCCGAGGCTTGCGCTTCGAGCCGGCGGCGCTGGGCGGATTCCTGACCGTTGATTCCGAGAAGTGCATGGGATGCGGGGCGTGCGCAAAGGTGTGCCCGGCTGGCTGCATCGCGCTCGAGGGCGGTAAGGCCGTCCGTAACGCGCAGACGGGCTTTGGCTGCAACGCCTGCCTCGCCTGCATGCACGCCTGTCCCGCACGCACCATCACCTGCGCGGCGGGCGACAAGAACCCCGCGGCGCGCTTCCGCAACGAGCACGTGACCCTTGCCGAGCTGCAAGAGGCCAGCAGCGGCCGCTGATGCGCTTCTCGCCATGCCGAAAGTCTGCGGCTTCGGCTTGGTTCATTCAGAAAGAGGAACTATGCACGTGAGCCATCTTTCACGCAGGTCCTTTATCGAGGCTGCCGCGCTCGCTGCGGGCGGGCTGGTACTCGGGGGAGGCCTGGTCGGCTGCGCGGATGCCCGTGAGCTTGGCGACTACGTCCTCACGGAGGGGTCGCAGACAGACCGCAGCTTCGTCGTTGACGACGCCCTGCAGACGCCATCGGGCAGGACGCTGCACCTCTCTCTCCATGTGCCGGACTCCTACGACGGGTCCGTGCCCTATGCGCTCTACGTGGCCTGCCCCGGCTGGGAGGGGCTCTACTTCCAGGGCGTGGGGGCGAATCTTCGGGAGGACTACCCCTTCGTGGCGAACGACTACATCGCCGATATGATCGTGGCCTCGCCCCAGCTCGACGACTGGGACGAGCAATCGGCGTCAGACGTGGTGGAGCTCACCGAATGACTGCTCGGCGCCTACAGCATCGATGCGGACCACGTGTACCTGAGCGGATGCTCGGGCGGCGGCGAGACCATCTCCATCGTCTTGGGAACGCGCCCCGAACTCTACCGACGCGCGCTCCACACCATCTCGCGCTGGGACGGCGACATCGAGACGCTCGCCGCAGCCGAGGTTCCCGTGTATATGGCTATCGGCGAGAACGACGACTATTACGGCTCCGGGCCCGCGCGCGAGGCGTACGAGGAGATTCGCGCCGCCTATCGAGCTCGCAGGCTTTCCGAGGAGCGCATCAGCGAGCTGGTCGTGCTCGATGTCAAGCCCACGAGCTACTTCACCGAGCGGGGCTTTGCTGCGGACGCGGGCCAGCACGGAGCGGGCGGCTACCTCTTTGCCCGTGACGAGGACATCATGGGATGGCTGTTCTCATGACGCGGAGAATAAAGGGACTGACGAGAAGGGCGCTGCGCCGCACGGTTGACATAGTCCTTGCGACCCTGCTTGTGGTTCAGATGTTTTCGCGTTTCTGGGTGCCCTGCTCATGCAGGTAGTCGTCCGCAGCGCCCGTCCAATCATACACTTGGCGAACGAAAAGGGGCGGTGGGCCTCCGTCTTCACGGGCCCACCGCCGCCGAACTGGGTTACGCAAGTCGGGACTACGCGAGCTTCTTCGAGAGCGCCCTTGCCTCGTGCGTGTTGTCGACCATGCCGCCGTAGGTCATGCCGTAGAGCGCGGCGAAGCGCTTCATGGTGTACTCGCCCCAATCGAGCATCTCGCGCGTGGGCGCGCCACCTTGGAACACGAAATAGAGCGTCTTGCCGCTCATACTGCCCTCGCGCACCGGACCGTAGAAGCGGTCGAGCAGGTTGCGCAGCATGCCGGAGAGGTTGTGCCAGTAGACGGGCGACCCCACGACCAGGGTGTTCGCCGCCTCGATGCGCGCGAGCACGTCCTCGAAGTCATCGTCGCCGTAGTTCTGGCCGTAGCCGTAGACCTTGTGCTCGGCAAGATTCAGCTGCTCGTACGGGCGATCGCCGATGAGCTCGCGCGCCAGGCGCGCCGTGTTGCCATCCTTGTTGGGGCTTCCGTTGATGAAAAGAATCATACGTCTCACTCCTTACGTATTGTCTGATACCGCCTTTACCATAGGCGTGAGAAGATCCGGCGAGAAGTTCCTGCTCGTAGGCAGCTTATAACCGTGGGGTGTGTACGTCTTGCCATCCTCATCGCTGCGCCTTCCAAAACGCGAGGGCATCGTCGATCCAGCCCTCTGCCACGGTGTCGACACCCAGGCCAAAGCCGTGGCTCAGGCCTTCGTAAACATGAAACTCCGTGGGCACGCCCGTTGCTGAGAGCGCTTCGAGACGCGCCTGCATGGTGCGCCAGCTCGCGATGCCGTCGCGATCACCCACGCAGGCGTAGGTCGCGGGGTCGGCACCCGTCAGTTCGCTCATGCCGGTGTACTGCATGATGGCCGCCGCGGGCTGGGGCGTTCCTACTGGCGCGCCAAAGGCGGCCGGGCCGTAGCCGCCGACCCATGCCGCCATGCGCGCACCGGCCGAGCCGCCCCACAGCGAATAGCCCGACGTGTCCACGCTGAGCTCGTCGGCGTGCTCGAAGATGAAGGAGACGGCGCGGGCCAAGTCCTCGCAGGCGAGCTGCGCGTCCGGCCGATAGATGACCGCGAACCCGTTGACGCCGGAACGGGCCAGGTGCAGACAGTGCGGGAAGGAGTCGTGCATGGCAGCGACGTAGGCGAATCCGCCGCCCGCGCTTACCACGGCAAACGGTGCAGACGCGCCGCCCGCTCCCTCGGCAGCGAAGCGGAAGAGCCCCGTGTTGGCGAGCGAGGGGTCGGCGGCCTTCTCGGCATCCGTGTAGATGCCGTAGAAGAACGTCCGTTCCGCTGCGCGCTCTGACAGCAGATAGCTGACGACGTCGACCGTGGTGCTCGTATGGATTTCCGAGTACCACGGCAGGCAAGCGGAAAGGTCATCGAGCGTCATATCCTCCGTCGGCGGATGGAGCGTTGTGGGGAAGAGCAGCCGTCCGTAGCCATCGAGCAAAGGGTTGTTGATGACGTCGTAGATGGGCGTGTCCGCCGTGACCGGGCCCGGAGCGGAGCCGCGCGCGAACCCGGCGGTCCCGTCCGACGAGCAGCCGGCAAGGCTGCCCGCAGCGGCCAACCACACGGCAGCCTCCAGAAACGAACGGCGCGGCATCATCGCCGCACTCGATAGACGAGGTGGAGGCCGTCGCCGGCAAGGCGCTCGACGCGCTCAAGCGAGAATACGTGCGAACCGCCGGCTGAGCGAGGCATCTCGTCGAAGACGGAAGCCGTTTCGGGCTCCCCCGAGACCGTCGGGGAGAGAACGAGGCTCAGCTCGTCAAGCACGCCCGCGGCAAGAAACGACATGTCCGTCTTTCCGCCGCCGCACACGAGCAGGCGCTCGATGTCAAAAAGCTCGCGCAGCTTGCGCAGGGCGAGCGGGAGGTCTAGCCCGCGCGAGCCGGCAAGCACGTATGAGACGCCGCGCTCTCGCAGATAGTCGCGATACGCCGGCGATGCCGCCTCGGTGAGGATCTCGATGACGTGCGCGTCCGCACGGCCGGCGCGACGATAGGTCGCAGACTCCCATGCAATCTCCCCGGCGGGGTCGACGGAGACGTAGAACGATCGTTCGTCATGAGACGCCACGAAGTCCCCCTTGGGCGCGCTCCCGTGGGTATCGAGCGCAAGGGAGCGCGACCCGACGAAGCCCTTCGTGGTCACGGCCCCGTACGCCACGGCGTCCGCCCCGAACTCGACCTGCATGCGAGAGTACGCGGCGCGTGCGGGCGAGGCGGCGGGGTCGAGCATGTACGCGCCGTCGATACGCCCGTTGAGCCCGGCAAAGACATGACAGACGACATAGGGTCTAATGTTCATGGCTCCCTACCTTACCGTGTGCCCGCCGAAGACCATGAGGTCGAGTCCGTTGAGCAGCCCGTCGATCTTGGCAACCTCATCGTCGGTGAGCCCGACCTCGGCGGCACCGAGGTTCTCGAGCAGTCGTTCGGGCTTGCGACTGCCCGGGATGGGAATGATATAGGGCTTCTTCTCGAGCATCCAGGAAAGGGAGACCTGGGCGGGCGTCGCCGCGTGCAGCTCAGCCAGCTCGCGAACGAACCGCATGAGGGGCTCGGCGCACCTTTCGCCTTCCTCTGTGTACTGCGGCATGCCATCGCGGTAGTCTTGGGCGCCCTCGAATCTGGTGTTGTGGCTGTACGCGCCCGTCAGAAAGCCGTTCGCCATGGGAGAAAAGGCCACGAAGGCAACGTTCAGCTCCTCGAGCACGGGGAACAGGGATTCGTTCCAGCGTGCCATCATGGAGTAGCGGTTCTGAACGGCGGAGACGGGGCACACCGCATCGGCGCGACGCAGGTACTCCTCCGTCGCCTCGGAGATTCCCCAGGCGCGGATCTTACCTTCCTTGATGAGGTCTGCCATGGTGTCTGCAACGACCTCGGGCTCGACCTTTGGGTCGATTCGGTGCTGGTAGTAGAGGTCGATGTGGTCGGTACGCAGCCGGCGCAGGCTCTTCTCCACCGAGATACGAATAACCTCGGGGCGCGAGTCCACGAGGATGGTCTTGTCCGGGGCGTGCGTGACGCCGAACTTGGTGGCAATGACAACCTCGTCGCGCACGGGCGCGAGCGCCTTGCCCACCACGTCCTCGTTGTGCGCCTCGGTCCCATCGGCGCACGTGCCAACGTAGCACTCCGCCGTGTCAAAGAAGGTATAGCCCATCTCGTGGGCCTGACGGACGACGCTCGCGGCCTCGTCGTCGGGCATCGGGTCTCCGCTCGCGTGCGTGATTCCCATGCAGCCCATGCCGAGCGGGCTGACTTCGATGCCGCTCTTTCCCAAAACGCGCTTGTCCATTCCTGTTCTCCCTGTCTATGATATCCGTCATTTGTTTGCGACGCCCACGTCCGCCCGTTCATCGGACTCCGTTAGGCACATCCTCTGTCGATGGCCTTTGCTCTCTCATCGCCAAGCGTACGACCGCAAAGCGCTCGACGGAATCCCCCTTTGGTGCGGTGCCTAGAACCCGCGGGTTATAACACCGTGCGCACCCCAGCGTTATAGAACCCTCACCAACGGAAACTTCCGCCGGCGCGGCGCCCCTCGTATGGTGGATACGTCAAGTTGCGAGAAAGGAAGGCACCATGGACTACATCACCTTGAACAACGGCGTCAGGATGCCGCAGCTCGGCTTCGGCGTGTACCAGATCCCGGACGCCACGGAATGCCAGCGCGCCGTGGAGGACGCGCTCTCGGTCGGCTACCGGCTGCTCGACACGGCCGCGAGCTACGGCAACGAAGAGGCGGTCGGGGCCGCCATTCGCGCGAGCGGCCTGCCGCACGACGAGGTGTTCGTGACGACCAAGCTGTGGATGTCGGATGTGAGCTACGAGGGGGCCAAGCGCGGCTTCGACGCGTCGCTCAAGCGGCTGGGGCTCGACTACGTCGACCTCTACCTCATCCATCAGCCGTTCGGCGACGTCTTCGGCGCGTGGCGCGCCATGGAGGAGCTCTACGAGCAGGGCGTTATCCGCGCCATAGGCACAGCTAACTTCTACCCCGATCACCTCGCAAACCTCATCTCGTTCAACCGCATCGCCCCCGCCGTGAACCAAGTCGAATGCAACGTGTTCTTCCAGCAGCGCGAGGCGCAGGAGTACATGGCCGGCAAGGAGGTGGCCATGGAGGGCTGGGCGCCCTTTGCGGAGGGCAGAAACGACCTCTTCCGCAACGAGGTCCTCGCTCGCATCGGCGAGGCGCACGGCAAGACGGTCGCCCAGGTCGTGTTGCGCTGGCTGCTGCAGCGCGGTGTGGTCTGTATCCCTAAGAGCACGCACCGCGATCGCATGGAGCAAAACTTCGACGTCTTCGACTTCGCGCTGGGCGACGACGAGATGGTCGCCATCGCCGCGCTCGACACCGGGCGCAGCGCGTTCTTCGACCACCACGACCCCGCCACCATCGAATGGATGTCCGGACTCGTGCGCAACGTGTAGACGAGCGGTCAGACCGCACTGATAACTTACTAGGAGGAATTGCCATGAACTCATTCACGTACGACTACCCGGTCAGGAACTACTTCGGCGAGGGGGCCATGGACCAGGCACTCGACGCCGAGATGGGTGCCATGGGCAAGACAGTGATGCTCGCCTACGGCGGAGGCTCGGTCAAACGAACCGGCGTCTACGGCCACGTGATCGATAAGCTCACGAGCGCGGGCAAGCGCGTGGTGGACTTCGGCGGCATCATGCCCAATCCGACCTACGAGAAGTGCCAGGAAGGCGCCGCGCTCGCACGCGAGGAGCAGGTCGACTTCATTCTCGCCGTCGGCGGCGGGTCGGTCTTCGACTGCTGCAAGGTGGTCTCCGCGCAGGCGATGCTTGATGAGGACATCGAGACGTTCGAGCACGCCGACGGCAAGATGCCGAGCTCGTTCATCCCCATGGGCTGCATCGTGACGCTCTCCGGCACGGGCGCCGAGCAGAACAACGGCGCCGTCATCACCAACGAGGAGACGCACGTGAAGGGCGCCTATCTGGGAGCGATGCCCATGTGGGCGGCGCTCGACCCGGCGCTCACGCTCACCGTACCGCACGCGCAGTTCATGAGCTGCACGTTCGACACACTCTCGCACTGCATGGAGAGCTATTTCGGAAGCCCGCGCGGACGCAACGTCACCGACGACATCAACCTCGCCATCCAGCGTAATGTCATCCGCAACATGCGGATCATCGCGGACGACGACCAGAACCTCGATGCCCGAAGCGAGCTCGTATACGACTCCGCTATGGCCGAGAACGGCGTGCTCAAGATCGGCAAGTCAACGGACTTCCAGGCGCATATGATCCAGCACCAGTACGGCGCGTACACCCACACCAACCACGGAATGGGCCTCGCGGTCATCCACCCTGCGCTCTACCGCCACCTGGCCCCCGAGGCGCCCGCGCAGTTCGCCCGCTGGGCGCGCGAGGTGTGGGACGTCGACGCCAAGGGCAAAGACGACCTTACGGTGGCGCTCGAGGGCATCGACCGCCTGCAGACGTTCATCGTCGAGATGGGGCTTCCCACGAGCTTCGCCGAGATGGGCTCCGACGCGTCCGACGAGACGCTGTACAAGGTTGCGGACACCTGCGTGCTCACCGGCGGCTGCGCCAAGAAACTGGAGCGCAGCGAGGTGTTCCAGATTCTGACCGAGTGCCTCTAGATCGGCGGGGGTCCCGATCCGTCCGCGCCGAAGGAAACCGTACGACTCCGAGATGTCATCGTAATCGTAGGACCCGGCGAGCCCGCCGCGCCTGATGAATCCGTCGAAGTCGTCGTCGACGGCCCCCTGCTCGTCGAAGTAGGAGCGGTATTCGCCGAAGCTGAAGGGGAGGATGTGTACCTCCCCGTGGCGTCCTGTGAACAGGGTTGCCAGGTCCGAACTCAGGAGGAACGCGTTCGATCCCGTGAGGTAGATATCCCATCCGCCACGTGCGTGAATGCTGTTAATTGCTTTCTCGAAACCCTCGCACAGCTGCACCTTGTCGATGAAGAGACGGTTGCGAGTGCCCTCTTTGTGCCGCTCGATGATTTCGTGATACAGCGTGTGATACTTAAGCAGCGGCTCGTTGTCGAGGTCCAGCAGATCGATGTAGACGTTGTTGGAGGATGGGTCCCTCCGAGCAACGGAGGCGGAGAACGCCTTCATAAGCTCGGACCTACCAGAGCGGCGCATCCCCGTGATCACCTTGATGTCCCGGGTGCCCTCGAGCGCCCAAAGCCGCTCCATGTACGTATTGCGGTCGACCCAATCAATCATCAGCTCTTTCTCGGTTTCAAAACCGATAAGGAAATATGCGCAAGGGCGCGTCGGAGGGTAAGCCCCAGCCATGTCATGTCGGCAGAAGCCCTCGACCGGCGGCTCGACGAAGTCGAAATAGCCCTCGATTTCCCGCGGGCCCTCTTCGAAATCTTGATGGTATATGCGACGCCGTAGAGCATCGGCAACGCGTTCTGCTATGCGCCGCCTTCGGCATTGGAATCGCCCTTGCCCCGCACAGCAACGTAGCTCATAGACGGAACGATCAGGATGCTCGGCTTGTCAGGCGGTTTGCCCGTGATGTTGTAGCGCACCGTAGACGCTGATGGAGATGGCTGCGCGCGGGCACGGGCGCGCCACCGCACTTCACAGCTTGTTTCTCAAGTATTTGGGACGCACACGCGGCGTTCAAAAATGCGGAGCGACTCCGCATGGCTCGAGACTGAGCCGAGGTGCCCTACTTCTCGCTCTCCAGCAGCCCCACGATGCGGTCGATGTCGACGGCAAAGCGAGGCCTTCCCTCGCGCTCGTAGCGGTCGAGGTATGCCTGGCACTCGGAGACGATGCGCTTGGTGTTGCCGTCGATGATGCGCTGGAGCGTCTCGTAGTAGGCCGAGCCCTCGGTCCTGAAGCGGCGCTGGTAGACCTTGGTTATGGGAAACATCTTGATGTAGTGGATGCCGTGGCGGCAGCCGGGGCGCGTCGTGGGGCGGGGTGGCAACGCAAAGTACTGGTCTTTGGGCACGTTAGGGGCGATGTTGGAACGCAGCGGCACGGCGAAGTCCCTGCGCTTCCCGCGGAAACGCAGCCTCACCACCACGATGCAGGGGCGGTCGCGCTTAAGCATGAGCTCGCGGTCGCCCTCGACGAGGTCGAAGAAGTCCTGGGAGATGGATACGATCTTCATCGGTTACGCCCCCTTCATACGAAGCGGGGCCCGCATCGCTGCAGGCCCCTACAGGTGGGCGATATTCTACGCCTTGCGGCACCCCGTCGCCCACGGAGGTTAAACGTACACGTAAGCCGTACTCTGAAAGCCGCGGCTTCCGGCAAGTAGTTTATACCACGAAAGGTCGCTTTCAATGCGCATAGCTCGCAAAATAACACTCGCTGAGCCGTCACCCCTGATCTTCTCGACCGTCTCCTCCGGGCACTTATTGCGTGCCACGGGCACCTTCGTCCTTGTTATCGCGATAAACATACCATGAGTGGCGTACGGGTCGAGAAGGGCTGGCGCCAAAAGAGCCCAACGGCCGTTACGGCTTC
>JAPJOH010000015.1 GCA_030826265.1 Collinsella aerofaciens | reverse complement strand
CCGATTTTGCCTCTTGACAATGTCCTGCTCATATTAAAAGGAACGTCCCTAACTGCCGCATCCGGAGCAAGACAGCGCCGCAGGTAGAGGACGGACAGCGAGCGGGTCGCATTTGAGGCAAGGTGACGTGAAACGAGAGGGCGCTGACCTTCTGGTCGCGCCCTTGAAGTTGAACGTCAGATTGTCCAAATGCGGCCCGCGCAGCGTCGGCCCGTTACGGCGTTTGGTAAAACGCCGTAACTAAAAACGGTTGCCGCGGAAGCCGCCGCCGTTGCGGCCGCCACGATCGCCACCACGACCGCCGCGGTCGTTACCACGGTTACCGCCGAAGCCACCACGGTTGCCGCCGCGATCGCCATAGCCACCACGGTTGCCGCCAAAGCCGCCGCGACCGCCACGGTCGCCGCCACGGTCACCAAAGCCGCCACGGCCGCCGCGATCGCCACCGCGACCGCCACGGTCACCGCCACGGCCACCGCGATCGCCAAAGCCGCCGCGACCGCCACGGTCGCCGCCACGGCCACCGCGATCGTCACGACCGCCGCGAGGACCGCGGTCCTCGTCCAGGCCCATGGCGACGAGCGGAGCGATAACCTTATCGAGAGCGGCCATCAGCTCGGTGGCCTCCTCGTAAGAAAGCTCGGGCAGGAGCTTCTCCTTCTTGTTGGCAAGCTCGACCAGGCCCTCAGCGGCATCCTCGGCAGCGAAGACAACGATCTTGCGCATATCGCCCTCGGCGTCGTCGATGCGGCCGACCAGATCGGCAGCCTCGGCCTCGGCCATCAGACCATCGAGCTCACGAAGGCGCATGCCCAGCAGGTCGGACATTTCCTTCTGCTCCATCTTGGGCTTGAGGTCAAGGAGCTTGATGGCGCGCTCGATGTTCGCCATGCGCTCGGCCTTGGCCTCCTCCTCCTTGGAAATAGCAAAGCGACGGCTACGCAGCAGGCGGGCGGCCTTCTGCATCTTGTCCATCAGCTCTTCGTCATCGTAATCAACGGCGGCCTCGACAACCTCGGCCTCCTCCTCGGCGGAAACCTCGTCAGCAGCCTCAACCTCGGCAGCTTCGGTCTCCACGGTCTCGACTGCCTCGACCTCGGCAGCCATGGTCTCGTTCTCGGTCTCGTTCATGATCTCTTCGTTCTCGGACATGAGACTCCTTCTTGGCCCTCTCGGGCATCATCGCCCCATTCGCGGGGCCCGTCGCGCACTCTTTGCGCTTTAAACATTCATGCCTCTCGGCAAAACGTCCATTAGTTTATGGTGTCGCCATCCAATCTAGCTGCAGAATCTATGTGCACACATTAATGCGACATGTGCGACTCGCGACGAGCGTACACCAGCGACGCCACGAACCCGACCACGGCAATTACAGCCGCCACACGCACGGCAGCCGCAAATCCAATCGCCTGGGCAACGTCCGTCGCAACGCCAGCCGCGCCGGCGGTCGCCGCAGAACTCGAGAGCAGACCGATAAACAGCGACGGGCCAAACGACGCGGCAATCATATTCCACGTGTTAAGCAATGCCGTTCCGTGAGGATGCTCAGCGGCAGGAAGCGTCTCCAAGCCGGCCGTCTGCGAGGGGCTCAGCACCAGGCCGACTCCGGCATACACCACAACGGTCAGCGCCACGACGACGCCGATGTTCATGCTTGCCGCCGTCATCGAGATGGCAGTCTGCCCCACGGCAATCAGGGCAAAGCCGACCGGCAGCAGCGGCCATGCGCCACGGGCGTCCATCACGCGTCCGCCCACAATCGAGGTCACGGCGTTGCAGGCAATCGCCGGCAAAATGAGCAGGCCCGCAACAAGTGCGGTCATGCCGTAGGCACCTTCAAAATAGAGCGGCAACAAAACACTCATCGAGAACGTCGTCATCATCGACACCACCACAAGCAAACACGCAGGCCAAAAGCGAAAGCTCGCCATGGGACGCACGTTAAGCACCGGATGCTCGAGCTTGAGCTGACGGGCCGCAAACAGGCCGAGCAGCACAATGGCGGCGAAAAGAGCCACGATGCCGGCAATCAGATTGGTCGAGAACTCGCCTACGGAATACACAAATGCCGTAATGCCGGCGGCGAGCAAAACAACCGACAGAATGTCAAGCGTGGTGTTCGAGCGCTCTCCGACATTCTGAACAAGCTTTACGCCCGCCGCAGCGACCACAACGCCGCCCACCAGCGGCACTACGAACACCGCCCTCCAGCCAAACAACGTGCACATAAGACCGCTGATCACAGGTCCAAACGCCGGCCCTAGCGTAATGCAGGCACCACCCAGGCTCAGATACAGACCGAGCTTCTCGCGCGGGGCGCAAGACAGCACCACGTTCATCATGAGCGGAAACAAGATGCCCGATCCCGCAGCCTGCAAAATACGACTTGGCAGCAAAACGCTAAACGACGGAGCGATCAGACACAGGACTTCGCCGGCGACCATACATCCGCATGCGAAAAACAACAGCTTGCGCGTCGAGAAACGGCCGGACAGGAAGGCCATGATGGCCGTAAAAATCGACGTCACGATCATGTAGCCCGAGACGAGCCACTGTGCCGTGGTGGCACTCACCGAAAAGGCTGCCATAATGTCGTGCAACGCCACGTTAATGATGTTCTCGTTAAACGCGGCAACAAAGGCTGCAATATACATTACGACGAGAATCGCCGCAGAGGCCGATGGCGTTACTTGAACTTGTTGCTGAGATTTGCTCCCCATGCATTTCCTTCCTCTTGGAACGACAGTCGCATCGCCCCAGAGGAACGGTCCAGGGCGAAAAATGAGCCCTAGACTTACGCCAGACGCCGTACACGACGAATCTGGCAACATGGTCCAACGTTGAAAGATTGTAACGCGGACGCGCAGCTTTCCTTCCGCGCTATTATTAAAAGTCCACGAAAGCATAAGACATGAGGAGCCCGCCATGATTAAGCCCATCATGAAATCCGAGTTCTTTTTGCGCCTGCCTTCCGAAGACGCGGGACCCGACGATGCCGTGACCGGGCAGGATCTCCTGGATACACTCCACGAGCATGAGCACGAGTGCGTGGGGCTCGCCGCCAACATGATCGGTGTGCGCAAGCGCATCATCTGCGTAAAGGACGGCAACAGGACACTCCTGATGTACAACCCTCAAATTCTTGAGCAGGTCAATGCCTATCAGACGAGCGAAGGATGCCTCTCGCTGATCGGCGAGCGCCCCTGTACCCGCTATCGCCGCATTAAGGTTGAGTATTTGGACGAGAACTTCGTCCACCGCATCAAAAACTTCTCGGGCTACACCGCCGAGATCATCCAACACGAAATCGACCACTGCAACGGCGTCGTGGTTTAGGCCACCTGCCAAAATGAGGGTACCGGAGGCCTCCCTATGGATATCAGCCGCTTTGGCGAATTCGCCATCTTAGCGCAGTCACGCACGTTTCTTGATGCGGCGGAACTGCTTTTCATGTCGCAATCAACCCTCTCTAAGCACATCATGGCAATGGAGCACGAACTCGGCTGCAAGCTCATCGATCGAAGCCAGCGCCACGTAACACTCACCGCGCAAGGTGAAGCGCTCCTCCCCTATGCGCAAAAAATTGCGACGCTTCAGCACCGCTATCTTGCCGCCATTCAAATAGGCGCAGGTGAGCCGCTCGAGCACCTCACCGTAGGTTCTATCCCCATTATGGCCCCTTATGGGATCACGGACGCCGTCATCGATTTTCAGCAGGCGAACCCCTCATATTCCGTTGAGCTCATCGAGGGCGAGGGCGACACACTCAAGCGCATGCTCCTGCACGAGGACATTGACCTGGCCTTCATCCGTGACGGCGGCGCCATCGAGCCGGAGTTCAAAAAGATTCCCTTTACGACCGACCGGCTCGTGGCCGTCCTTCCACTCGACCATCCGCTCGCCGAACGTGACACCGTCGAGATAGACGACCTTATCGACGAGAATTTCCTCATGCTTCCCCAAGGCTCGTTCGTAAGCGAGCTCGTCCTTTCCCTTTGTCGCGAAGCTGGATTTGGCCCACGTGTTACGTTCACCGGCAAACGAGCCGAGAACATCATCTCCCTTGTCGCGCGCGGCGCCGGCGTCTCATTCCTCATGCGCAAGCCGGCGGAATCGCTCGCCAGCGGAAAGGTAGCCCTGGTGCCGCTCGAGCCCGCGACGACCTCCGAGGTCAGGCTCTACCTCAAGCGAAACGCCGCGCACTCGCAGGCGGTCGTCTCGTTCATCGGCTTCCTCCCCTACCGTCAGCTCCTGCAGGGCGACCGTACGTCTTCCACCGCGGCACGACCGTCATAATCCCCGCTGCCCCACAACGGCAGACTTGTGTCCGCAAACACGCTGGCAGCGGCACGAAACACAAATATGCCTCGGGCGGCACGTCGCCGTCCGAGGCATATTTAATCAAAGTGCGCAAAAAGACTAGTCCACCGAGATGTTGAGTGCCTTACCGCCCTTGTCCTTCCTGGTACCGATCACCATAGCGGCGACAAGAGCCAGAACGAAAGCGACCACACCGGAGATGACAAGGCCGATAAAGCCCATGTCGATGCCGGCAGGGTTAATAAAGCTCGGGAAACCGAGCGGGCCGGAGGCACCGAAGGCATAGAGTTTGGCACCCATGAGGCCGGCAATGGCGCCGCCTACACCAGCGGAAATAAAGGTTGCCCACATAAGGCGCTTACGCGGCAGCAAGATGGCGTAAAGCGCAGGCTCGTTGACACCGAAAATCGAAGAGACAAGGGCGGGAATGTTGACGGCAGCATTTTCCTCGGAGTCCTTGGTTCGGATGACCATGCCAAGCACAGCGCCGGCGATGGCACAACCGCCTGCATACACGAGCGGGTTAATGAGGTCATAGCCGTAGGTTGCGACATCGAGGAACCACAGCGGGATGATACCCCAGTGCAGGCCGAACATGACGAGCAGGCTCCAGAACGTGCCGATGACGAAGCCGGCGATGGCGGGCTGGAAGTTGATGAGCATCAAGATGATCTGGGCAACGATGTTGGAGAGGACCGTCATGACCGGACCGACCACAAGCAGGCCAAGGATGCCGCAAATGAGGAGCGTCAGGATGTTGGAGAAGAACGAGCTCACAAGCGCGGGCAGCGCGTTAGAAAGGACCTTGTGCACCTTGGAGGCAATCCAGACGATAAAGATCGCAGGCAGAATCGTCGATGAGTAATTCTGCATGATCAGCGGGATGTCAAAAATATCACCGTAGACATTGGACTCGAAGACCGTGCCGGCGCCGAGCGTGTAGAGCGGATCTCCGCCCATAAGGGCAACGAGCGTCGGGTAGACGAGGATACCACCGAGCGCCATTCCCATAACGGGCTTAAGTCCGAACTTCTTGGCCGACGTCCAGCCAATGATTAGCGGAAAGTAATAGAAGACCGAATCTCCGATTGCCGAGAGCGTCACATACGTATTGCTGTCCTTGGCAAGCCAACCGGCAACCGCGCAGAGCGCGAGCATCGACTTGATAAAGCCACCGGCCATAAGCACGCCAAGAACCGGTTGCAGAATCTCGGAGATGATGGCAAGCAGACGCGAGAATGGATCGCTCTTTTTGACGTCGTCGCCTTCATCGATATCGAGCGCGGGTTTGGAGTCGAACCCGCCAATCTGAACAAGGTCGTTGTAGACGGCCTCGACAGTGGCACCAATCACGACCTGATACTGTCCGCCGGCCTGGATAACGTCAACGACGCCCTTCGTCGCCTTAAGCTCATTGGTCTGGGCGAGCGATTCATCCTTGAGGTGGAAGCGGAGACGCGTAATGCAGTGGCTCACGTCTAACACATTGTCTCGACCACCGACCTTTGTGATGATTTCATCGCAAAGCTTCTGGTATTTCATGGAATTCTCCTTTTTCTGAGCGGGGTATAGCATCGATTTCATGCCTCCGTAGTCGACGTGGGAGGACAAGGAACCCGCTTCCCCCTTTGAAATCCGCGGACGCACGTACGCCCGGGATGGGAAACGGCAGAGAAGATGGAAGATACCGATCACATGGCAGCGAGCCTCATTGGCCCATGCCACGCAATCAGGCCTACAGACGCGAAGCTGCTGCGCCGAGAAGTCTCGTCGTCTGGCAGAACTTGTCACACAGACGTTCCGGTTCGCCCTGGGGAATCTGAGTACGCTCGGTCTCAAAGGAGAGGCCGTACTCGCGCGCCGGAAGGAAATACTCAAAATAGCCGTTGGTGTAACCGCAGACTATTCCCTCGACCGGGCATTCGTGCTTCATGCGAATGCCCAGGTCGCTGCCAAGCTCACTCGGGAACACAAAGAGATGCAGGCCGCCCAGACTGATGACGGCACACTTAAGCGTGAGCGAAAAGTCGTCATGGGCAACGGTGTGATAGAACGTCTGAGGCTCGATGCGGTCAAGAACGACCTCACGATCGAGCTTGATCTGGGAAATCGCCTCGGCAAGACCGGTCGAAACGCGCTCGACCTCGGGAATGCCGCGCCCTTGGCGAAAATTGCGGTCGCTACAGTCGCCAGCAGCACCGACGACCATAGCCGGATAGTAACCAAGACTCTGAGCGAGCTTTTTGCCGGTAAGACCGGCGAGTTCGCTCGTGAGCTCCGTGCAGTCGGGTCCGACGCAGGCAGAATGCACTGCCCAGTTCACAAAGCCCGCAAACGATTTGCCTTCGTCATCGAAGAACGACACCACGATAACCTCATTGTCGGCAAGCTCTCCGGGAATGATGCGGTTGTCGTAGAAACCGGTGATGACTTTTTTGCCCATGCGACAGGTCGCAGGTCGCGCGTTGGCGCGGCACTCTTCGAAGCATTGACAGATGGTATCGAGGAACCAGCGATAGTAGTCCTCGTTGAATTTTCCCGTCCACCAGCTGCGATGGTAGGCGACGATCGAAGTGTGGTCGTGCGTCGCGGAGAGCAGAACGCAATCACGGTCGATTCCGTAGCGCTCGGCGAGCATCGTCTTAACCTCCTCGGCCATGCTCTCCTCAAACTCGAGAACATCGGCGTTGAAGAGAAAAACTTCGCGGTCGTCCTGTTGGAAAAGAATCGCGTTGGCGAAGACGTCATCATGGACGCCTGTCGCAGGCTCCAGACGGTTGGGGATGTTACGGTATCCGATTAGATAGATGTCGCCTTGCGGGGTAATCTTGCGGCGTGCATGTCCGATATTCATGCAAGTTCTCCTTTTTGTCGCGCCGCGTTCAAAGCGGCAAGGATGGTTTGGAGGAGGCGCTCATGGGAGCCGGCGGCAAAGCCGGAGTTCATGGCCTCATAGGTGATTTTCTCGTACGCATCGGGGGCCGGCAGATACTTCTGCCCTCCGTTGACAAGCGTGGCAAAGAGCACGGGGCAGAATCGGGCGGCGCGCACGGCGGCGCCAAACGAGCTCGAAACCTCGGGCTGGATACCAACGAACTCGGCATTTCCCAGCCGAAGTAAATAGACCCTCGTACGCTGTTCGCCTGCCGCATGAAACTCATAAGTTCGATGCGGGGCCAATGAGCAGAAGTCGGCGCGCGTCTGGGCGGGCAAAAGGACGTCGACCGTGCGAGCATCGACGCCGATGGCATCGTCCTCACGCGCCGCACGGACGGCCTCAATCAACGCATCGCTCATAGCGCGACCCTGTCGATGCAGCATGCGATATCCACTCTCGTGAGCATCTAACGTTTGCTTCGCCCCGGTCGAATCGAACGCAACGGTCACGGCGCGCTCCGCCGGACTCTGATCCCCCGCGGCACCGGGCAGCAGCAACACGACTCCGCCCAATTCGCGCTCGAGAGCCGTGGCGGCAAAGCCAAAGAGGTCCCCGCTCACCAAGCGCTTCCCCTGAGAATCGTGCGATCCGTCGAGCACGGAAGACTGGACATCAGCCGTCGCAAGCATGGCAACGAGCCCGCCCTCGGCATCCCTCGCGACAAGTATGGGCATCGCGTGGTCGGCAAACCCCTTGGGGTCTACTCCCAGCCACCAGCCGGCCGGCGTCTCAATGTCGCGGTTAACGTTCACAGGACAGTAGCCCTCCGCCGAGGCGAGCGTGACAGAGCGAATGCCCGCAACCGCCTGCTCAACGGCCGCGCGTGTCGCGGCGATGAGCGCGGCACGATAGCGCTCATTTCGATCGCGGGCATCGGTGTCGGCCAGATGCCCAAGGGTGCGCACGTGAGGCGCAGAAAACGTGTGGGTCGGGACCACCCAAGAAAAGGCGCCGTCGCAATTGGAGACATCCTTGACAACCTCACGCAGATCGACGAGTAGGGCCGGAGCGATCGAGGTAACCTCAAGTGAAAGGATGCAAGCGCGCCGTCCCATCCCTTCGACCACGAAGGCACGGGCAAAGATTTCATGACGGAGTGCGTCGAAACCGTCGAACGGCAATACGTCCTCTAAGTTAATGGCCACCCGGGCGGCTCCGGCCTTCATCTCTCCCTTATCCATGGCGAACGCCCTCCTTTATCTGTCGCTCACTCGATGCCGTACAAGCGCTGTGCCGTGCCGCCAAGCATAAGGTCCTTGTCCGTATCACTTAAATCTGTGGCGCGGACGCAGGCGACACCCTCTGTTAGCCACTCGCGTTTAACGGGATAACTCGTACCAAAGACAATATGGTCTGCACCAAGGACTTCAACCGCACAGGCAAGAAGCGTCTCGCCCCAGGGCTGAGCATGGGACATGTCGAAATAAACGTTGTTCTCAAGACGCTTGGAGACCGTCTCGGTATCGGTCTGGAAGCGACCCGAGGCATCTGGACGCTTGGGACCGTGCGGCAGCAGCATCTCCTTAAACGCAAAATAAGCGCCGCCGAGCATGGAGTGGACCATCTTGACGTTGGGATAACGCTCGAAGAAGTCGCTGAAGATTTCACGACCGATTGCCGTGGTCTGGTCGACGCAACGGCCGTAGGAGCGACGCAGGTTGTCGTATGCGAGCAACGACGTGTTCTCGACCGGCACGGGCACATGGTGCACGTAAACGGTGACGCTACGTTCGTTCAGGCGCTCAAAAAAGCTCGAAAAGATCGGATCGTCAAGATAGCGCCTGCCGTAGTGGGCGCAGAGCTGCACGCCCGCGAAACCCTCGTCGAGCCTGCGATCGAGCTCCTCGAGGTTCGCCTCGGTGCCAAAGGGAGGCACGGCGACAAGCGGCATCAAGCGACCGTTCGACGCTTTTGCGTCAGCGGCCATACCGTCGTTGAAGCGCCGGCACATCTCGAGTGACATCCACTCATGGCAGCCGGGGAGCTTGAGAATCGCTTTATCGACCCCCGCCTCGTCCATGTCTGCCAGACGCTTCTCAAGGGTGTAGTCTCCCTCGATATAGTTGAGGCCCGGAAAGCCAGCGGGCTTTTCGATCACAATCTGTCGCTTGCCCGTGGGGCTTACGGTCAGGTAGCCCTCGGTGTCGTAAGCGCGGGGCACCTCGGCCAAAAACTGTTCACAGAGCGTCTCGTCATGGAAGATGCGCTCGTCAAACCAGTAGGAATTTGCATCGATAATCATTGGTGGGGACCGCCTTTCATCTTGTCGAGAACATTCTAAAAAAGCGGACACACGGACATCAATTCCAGTTGAAGCACACTGTATTCCATTTTGGAATATAGTTTTCCGTTCACACGCGATTCCCACTCGCCCAAACGATCGAGACGCCGACAACGCGAGCTTTAACAGAAAACGGGCGACCCGAATCTGTTACGGGCCGCCCGTTAAATGACAGACTATCTCTGTCGTTATGATTGACGGTAATGGTCGAAGAAGTCGGCGAGGTCTTCGAGGGACTCTTTGAGCACTTCCATGCGCGGCAGGTACACGATGCGGAAGTGATCGGGCTCGGCCCAGTTAAAGCCGCCGCCGCGCGTGATCAGAATCTTCTTCTCGTGCAGCAGGTCGAGGGCAAACTGCTCGTCATCGGTGATGTTGAACTTCTTAACATCCATCTTGGGGAAGATGTAGAACGCCGCGCGCGGCTTGACCACCGAGATGCCGTCGATCTTGTTGAGCGCCTCATACACAAAGTTGCGCTGCTCGTAGACACGACCGCCGGGACGGATGTAGTCGTTGACCGACTGATGGCCGCCGAGCGCCGTCTGGACGATCGACTGAGCCGGCACGTTGGAGCACAGGCGCATGTTGGAGAGCATGTTGATGCCCATGATGAAGTCGCTCATGCAGCGCTGGTTGCCCGAAAGCACCATCCAGCCAATGCGATAGCCCGCGATCATGTGCGACTTGGAAAGGCCGCTAAAGGTGACACAGGGCAGATCGGGGGCGAGCGAGGCAATCGAGACGTGCTCGTAGCCGTCCATGCACAGGCGGTCGTAGATCTCATCGGCAAAGATCATCAGCTGATGCCTGCGTGCAATCTCGACGATGCCCTCGAGCACCTCGCGCGGATAGACAGAACCCGTGGGGTTGTTGGGGTTGATGATGACGAGGGCTTTGGTCGCGCTCGTGATCTTGGACTCCATATCCTCCAGGTCGGGATACCAATCCGCCTGCTCATCGCACAGATAATGTACGGGATGACCGCCAGCAAGGGTTGCGCACGCCGTCCAGAGCGGATAGTCGGGGCTGGGGATCAGAATCTCGTCGCCATTGTCGAGCAGCGCGTTCATCGAAAGCTGAATGAGCTCGGACACGCCGTTGCCCGTGTAGATATGCTCCATCTGAACGTTGGGCAGGCCCTTGATCTGCGAATACTGCATGATCGCCTTGCGCGCGGAGAACAGGCCACGCGAGTTGGAATAGCCTTCGCAGTCGGGCAGCTGCTGGCGCATGTCCTTGATGACCTCATCGGGCGTGCGGAAACCGAAGGGCGCCGGGTTGCCGATATTGAGCTTGAGGATGCGCTCGCCCTCGTCCTCCATACGGGCAGCCTCGTCGACGACGGGACCGCGCACGTCATACAGGACGTTGTCGAGTTTGGTGGATTTAGAAAAAGTACGCATGGTGGTGCTCCTCGTAATTTGAGCTGAGGGATGGGGTTCGGGCTTGGAATCGTTGCGGGGTGATGATGCCTCGCCTTGATCGACGTCGCCGGCAAGCAGCCAGGTAACATCGACCTCCAAAATACGGGCAAGCAGCTCAGCCACATCGCGCCGCGGGATCGTCTTGCCGCTCACATATTGGCTCATCTGACTCTTGCCGAGTTTTTTGCCGAGCATCTCCGATGCGCGGATTACGTCCGACTGGCGAACGTCGCGATTGGACATAGTCTGTCGCAGGCGATCGCTAAACGTCTCTTGGGCCACTAGAACCTCCTTGCTGGCAAAGTTCAATTTATAGAACACGAATTGAACCTGGGTTCAATTTAGGCAGCAGTATAGCGCGGCGCATTATCGGGAAGTTCAATTTCATAAGAAAATGCGCCGGACTCTGAGATTTGCCCAAAGCGGACAATGACACGCACACGTTTAGAGGTATTCGAGGAAACGGGCGGCAGCAAGCGAAACATCGGCCGTTCGATATATGGCGTTGATCTGCCGATGGGGATGCCCCTCGAGTGGGCGCACGGCAACATCGAACTGGCAGCGGCGCAAGATGAGCGCGGGAAGAATGCTCACGCCCAGGCCGTCCTCGACCATGGCCATAATCGCATAGTCATCCCAGGTCGACAGCTTAGAGCGCACCGCCAGGCCCGCGCGGCGAAACAGCGGCGTAATCTCATCATCGGTGCCTCGTTCTAGCAGAATAAACTGCTCGTTGGCTAAATCGGCAAGAGAAACGACCTCCGCCGTGGCAAGCAAAGAGTCCGCCGGCACTACCGCCATCAACTCGTCGCGCACCAAAGACCGCGATGCCATGCCGTTTTCTCGGGGTTCACGCGGGATAAAGCCCAGATCGCAGCGGCCCTCTGCCACCCATTGTTCAATCTCTGAGTAATCGCCCATCAGCAACTCGTAATCGACGTCCGGGTGATCGGCGCGAAAGCGCGCAATCACCGGCGGCAGCACGTGGGTCGCCACGCTCGAAAACGTACCGATGCAGATTTTGCCGCGCATGAGCCCGCGCATCTCATCCACCCGTCGCTGCAAGCGAGTGAATTCCTCACAGAGCGCTTCGACAGCCGGCATGACCTGCCGCCCATCGGCAGAAAGAGCCACGCCCTCGCGACTGCGGTCGAGCACCTTAAAGCCCCAATCGGCCTCAAGATCGGCCACCATGCGGCTCACGCCCGATTGCGAATAGCTCAGGCGTTCGGCAGCACGCGTAAAGCTTCCGGCGCGCACGGTCTCCAGCAGCACCTGCATCTTTTGAACATTCGTTTCCACGGCACCCCTCCACCTATGCATGAGCTTTTGTCATGTTATCTATGCATTATATTCGCTTTTCTTCTAAAGCCAGTTCACCCATAGTGAACATGCTCGGATATAGAGGGGATGGAAGCGCATGAACAACGGGCTGTTTACGTACTTAGCAGCATTGCTATTGTTTGGCTCCAACGGCATCATCGCCTCTGCCATCGCGTTGCCGAGCTCCGATATCGTGCTACTGCGCACGTTTTTGGGCGCCCTCTCGCTTGTCACTATCCTTGCCATCACCCAACGCCATAAGTTGCAGGCGCCATCCCGCCTCCGCGAAGCCGCAGCCCTCCTCCTTTCGGGAGCCGCGCTGGGCGCCAGCTGGATTTTTCTGTTCCGCGCCTACCAGACGATCGGCGTCGGCGTATCCTCGCTGCTGTACTACTGCGGCCCCATCATTGTCATGGCGCTCTCCCCGCTCATCTTTGGCGAAAAGCTGACCGGCGGCAAAATCGCCGGCTTTGTCGCCGTTGCTTGTGGTGCTTTTCTCATTGCAGCGCAAGGTCTAGGCGGCAATATGCCCATTGCGGGTATCGTCTGCGGTATCGCCTCGGCATTTTGCTATGCGCTGATGGTCATCGCTAGCAAGGGTGCGCCACACATCGAAGGCCTCGAGAACTCCACGCTCCAGGTGAGCGCCGCCTTTGTGACCGCGCTGGTCCTCACGCTCATCACGCAGGGCGCTCCCTCATTCCTGTCCGCCGGCGTCGCCACCAGTATTGATTGGCGCGCCGTCGTCATGCTCGGCGTCGTCAACACCGGCATTGGTTGCCTGCTCTACTTTAGTGCCGTCGCCAAGCTGCCCGTCCAGACCGTCGCGGTCGTCGGCTACCTCGAGCCGCTTTCGGCCGTCGTGTTCTCGGCCGTCCTTTTGGGCGAAGCCATAACACCGGTCCGCCTGATGGGCGCCGCGCTTATCATCGGCGGCGCGATTTTTTGCGAACTCGCCGGCAAACGCGCAAACGCCAAGGCTGGCATCGCCCGGACAGTACGTGCTTAAAAGCCCCTGCTTTGAAATGCTACCTGCGTAGATAAATAATCCCCAGCTGAGGATTATTGTCTAAAATAACCCGATGTGCCAAACTGCTCTTGTATGTATAAAGACGGCATAAAGTTTTTTGTCCTAGACAGATAACCGGATGTCTAAGGGAGTCCTCGTGGCACACAATAAACTGGAGGCAAACCTCCAAGACCAGCACGGGCAAGGCGGGCACGGAGCCATCCCCCTCTCCGCCGGCATGCTGCTCGTAACGCTCGGCGTCGTCTATGGTGACATCGGCACGAGCCCCATGTACACCATGAAATCAATCGTCGCCAACAACGGCGGCATCGGTACCGTCAGCGAGGACATGATCTTGGGCGCGCTTTCGCTCGTCATCTGGACCATGACACTCGTGACCACGGTCAAGTACGTGGTAATCGCCATGAAGGCCGACAACCACAACGAAGGCGGCATCTTCGCCCTGTTTAGCCTGGTGCGCAAGGTGGCACCGTGGCTGATTCTCCCCGCCATGATCGGCGGTGCGGCGCTGCTCGCCGACGGCATCCTCACCCCCGCTGTCACGGTTACCACGGCCATCGAGGGTCTGCGCACCATCGAATGGGGCCATGCGCTGCTGGGTGACGGCCAGACCAATGTGATCATCATCACCATCATCATTATCTGTGGTCTGTTTGCCATGCAGCGCGCCGGCACCTCGTCAATCGGCAAGCTGTTCGGCCCGCTTATGACGCTATGGTTCCTGTTCCTGGCGGGCGCCGGCCTGTTCAACATGCTCGGCAACCTGTCCATCCTACGCGCGCTCAACCCCATCCGCGGCATCATGTTCCTGTTCTCGCCCATCAACCACTCGGGCATCATGGTGCTCGGCTTCGTCTTCCTGTCGACGACTGGCGCCGAGGCGCTCTATTCGGACATGGGTCACGTGGGCAAAGCTAACATTTACGCATCCTGGCCGTTCGTAAAGGCGGCGCTTATCCTTAACTACCTGGGTCAGGGCGCTTGGCTGCTCGCCAACAATTCCAATCCCCAGATGCTCGCGATGGATATCGTCAACCCGTTCTATATGATGCTCCCCGAGCCCCTGCGCCCCTTTGCCATCGTGCTTTCGGCCGTGGCGGCCATCATTGCCTCGCAGGCGCTCATCACCGGCTCGTTCTCGCTGGTATCCGAGGCAACGCGCCTCAACCTTATGCCGCACCTGCGCATCCACTACCCCAGCGACACCAAGGGTCAGCTCTATATTCCGCTCGTCAACAACATCATGTGGGTCGGCTGCATCTTCATCGTGCTGCTGTTCCAAAACTCCGAGCGCATGGAGAGCGCCTATGGCCTCGCCATTACCGTGACCATGCTTATGACCACGACGCTTTTGACGAGCTATATCGCCGGCATTCTCAAGCACAGACTGGGCGCCTGCGTCTTCGCCCTGCTTTTTGGCGCCATCGAGCTGTGCTTCTTTGCCTCGTGCCTCACTATGTTCTTTGACGGCGGCTATGTGATGATCTTCCTGGCCGCACTGCTGTTTGGCCTTATGTACGTGTGGCGTCGCGGTACCGCCATCGAGCGCACGCAAACGATCCTGCTGCCCGTCTCCAAGTACATCGATCAGCTCAACCGCCTGCGCAACGACGAGACCTACCCCGTGCTCGCCGACAATCTGGTGTTCCTCACCAACAGCCCCGATCCGCTCACACTCGACCGCGACGTGCTCTATTCCATCCTGGACAAGCACCCCAAGCGCGCCAAGGCATATTGGTTCATCAACGTGCACGTTACCGACGAACCCTATACGCACGAGTATTCCGTCGAGACCTTCGGCACGGACTTTTTGTTCCGCGTGCGCCTGGACCTGGGCTTTAAGGTCAACCAGCGCGTCAGCGCCTATCTGCGTCAGATCGTCGGCGACTTGATGGCATCGGGCGAACTGCCGCCGCAACATCACACCTACTCCATCTACGAGACACGCGGCAACGTGGGTGACTTCCGCTTTTGTATGCTGCGCAAGATGCTTGCCCCCGAAACGGACATCAACCGCAATGACCACCGCGTGATGGCCATCAAGTACGCCGTCCGCCGCGCCTGCGGAAGCCCGGCACGCTGGTACGGTCTTGAGAACTCGGCCATTATCATCGAGTACGTGCCGCTGTTTGCCCGCATGCGCCCGGCCGTTAAGCTCGTGCGCACCCAGGTGCCGCTCGAGGTTCAGATCGAAGAGGCCGAGGAAATGGAAGTCGACATCTTCTCGGACGACTTGGTCAACGGCAACAAAGCCGGTAAGGACATGAACGTCGATCCCACCGAGTTGCTCGAGAGCGTCGCCGATACGCCCGAACAGCAACAGCTCGACGGCCTCGAGAGTGAACAACTCAACGACGCCAACTTCTAGCGGCGCCATAAATCAACGACAGCGGCCCTGCACCTCGCGAGAGGTACAGGGCCGTCTTGTATTGCAGTAAAGCTAGCGACTACGAACGACGCGGCTCGGGAACCACGAGCCTATCGGGGCTCGCGCCCTCGGCATCCATCAGGCTCACGTAGCGAATCGACGGATCCCCATACATCGCGTAGTAATAATTGCCCGTGCGCGCGCTAAAGCATCCGGTGTAGATAGTCTTCTCGAACTTGCCATCGCCCATCCTGGACGCTCCCTCGATCATCACCACGCCCTCGAGCGAGCGGAACATGCGAACGACGTTTTCGGTCTCGCTCTCCTTTTGCGGGTAATTGGCATTGAGGTACGCCGCCTTTACAAAACGGCTCGGCGAATAGCAATCACCCGGAATGCCGCGCATGCCGGCACCGGCTCCATAGGGCTTGAGCTCGGCGCCACGCCATGTCGCCGTCTGCGGAAAATCGCTTGTGGCGGTGATATAGGTGCGCAGGTTTTCCATGTGCCACGGGAAGGTCGGCTGGTTGGCAAGGGTGTCGACCAGATCGTCGTATACATGCAGGCCGTCAGCCATCATCTCGACCACGATGCTGCGCTGGCTGTCGCCGATAATCCAATGGAGCAGCGACACGCCCAGCCCCTCTCCGGCAGATTTGGCGACAATCACCGTGTCGCGCAGCGCGGCCTCGACCTCATCGACCGTCGAGAACGTCGCTGCCACCCACAGGGGAAACTCATAGGCCGCGATATTGGTCTTGCCGTCGACAGGGTCCTCGGCATACTCGGCATAACCCGGGAAATTGAGACCCGCCACGGCGAGGCCCGCATCGTTGCCGCAATCGAAGAACATAGGGTAGTTCCTGTAATCGATGCACATACCGATCACCGCGTGCGCCGCTGTCGCGTCGTCGATAAACGAATACGGAATGTGAAACCCGCGCGGCATCACGCGAACCTGTTGGCCGTAGTCAAAGCTCCAGTCGAGATTGCGGCCCAGATACATGTGGCCAGAATTATCGGTAAATCGAATACTCGTACACATAGCGCCTCCTAGCTTTACGTTCTTGCTAATTTCATTGTCTCCAAACAAAAAGGCGCTAAACACAAAAGCCCGGACATGACAACAATGTCACGCCCGGACTATTCAAGCAGGATAAACTCAACCAAGTTAACCCCGCAGGTCGTCTAAGGGGTCAAAGTGCCGCAGATTGCCACGAAAGAGGAGCGAAGCGTACTTAAGGTACGCGAGCGACGATTGAGCGGGAAGGTGCGGTGCTTTGGTCCCCTTAGACCAACTTTCCAAGACAGTGATCGATCATATGCTGGATCATCTGTGCCTCAAAGCCCGCGTAGTCGCGGCGGCACTCCTTCATCTTGCCGTCGACAATCTGGTCAAAGGCAACCTTGCACTTGATATAGCGCGTGGACTTGGTGACCTCCTCGTGCGTCAGGCAGCTCTCCTCCATCTTGCTGGCACCCAGGCCAAACACCAGACGGGGGTTGTAGAGTACGTGGGGCTCGCCGGCATCGTCCAGGTAGACGCAAACCTTCTTGGTAACGCCAATCTGGTTGGCGGCCAAGCAGCCGGCATCATCGAGCGACTTGATGGTATCAATCAGATCCTGAGCGACCGACTCGTCCTCGACAGTCGCAACCTCGCAACGCTGAGACAGGATAGCCTCGTCGCGGCAGAGCTCTTTAATCATACGTTCCTCCATAGGGGTCGTTGTAACCGCTTAAGTATACGGTACCTACACAATTTCATGCGAAAGATACCGCCCGTCCGTTACAAACCGCCGAACATCAACATGTGAGGAACACCAACTTCACAAAGGCGATATAGTAGGTGAGTTCGTGTCAATCGGCCTAAACTCGGGGCCGAACAAGGAAAGGGTATGCATGGACGAACTATTTCACGTCAGCGAGCGCAAGTCCACAATCGGGACCGAACTCCGCGCTGGACTGACAACATTCCTGGCGATGGCCTACATCATCGCCGTCAACCCCGCGGTGCTCTCGGGTGCTGGCATCGATGCGGGAGCGCTCGCCTGCGCCACCTGCCTGGGCGCCGGCATCATGACCATCTGCATGGGCATCTTCGCCAACCGCCCGCTCGCCTGCGCATCGGGCTTAGGCGTCAACGCGATGATCGCTGGAATCACCACCACCGTCTGCGGCGGTGACTGGCACGTGGCCATGAGCGTCATCTTCCTTGAGGGCGTCGTCATCTTGCTGCTCGTGCTTTGTGGCCTGCGTGAGGCCATCATGGACGCCATCCCGGTTGTCCTGCGTCACGCCATCTCGGTGGGTCTGGGCCTGTTCATCGCCATGATTGGCCTGTGCGATGCCGGCATTATCACCGCTGGCGCCGGTACACTCGTCGGTCTGGGCGACATCACCTCCCCCACCTTCATCGTCGGCATCATCTCCATCCTGGTGACGGTCGCCCTCGCCTGCCGCAACGTCCCCGGCTCGCTGCTCATCGGCATCGTCGTCGCCGTCATCGCCGGTATCCCCCTAGGTGTGACCCAGGCTCCGACCGGTATCATCGCCCCGCTCGACTTCTCGAGCATCGGTGGCCCCATCGCCGACGCCGGCGGCGTGCCCGCCATCGTCAAGGTCCTTACCGACCCCGCGCTCCTCGTCATCTCGTTCTCGCTGCTCATGAGTGACTTCTTCGACACCATGGGCACCGCGATGGCCGTGGCCAAGCAGGGCGAGTTCCTCACCGACGACGGCAACGTCGAGAATATCAAGGAGATCCTGATCGTCGACTCCGCCGCCGCTGCTGTGGGCGGTTTCATGGGTGTCTCCTCCATCACCACCTTCGTCGAGTCCACTTCCGGCGCCGCCGACGGTGGCCGCACGGGCCTCACCTCCGTCACCACCGGCGTGCTGTTCATTCTCGCCGCGTTCTTCTCCCCCATCGTCACCATCGTTTCCAGCGCCGCCACCTGCGGTGCTCTGGTCTACGTCGGCTACCTCATGATGAGCGAGGCCTCCGAGATCGACTGGTCCGACGTGTCGCAGGGTTTCCCGGCGTTCATGATTGTCGCCGGCGTGCCCTTCACCTACTCCATCTCTGCCGGCATCGGCCTGGGCTTTATCGCCTACGTGATCGTCGCGCTCTTTAAGGGCGAGGCCTCCAAGATCAAGCCGCTCATGTGGATCGCAGCCCTTGCCTTCCTTGTCTACTTCTTCGTGGCGTAACGGCATAGTCTGCTAAAGCAAAACAACAAGGCGCGGAATCGCATCGAGCGGCTCCGCGCCTTTCTTTTAGCGTCTGCCCCCGTGTCAGCGTGCGACAATTAAGGCTGTCAATATCACAACACCGAGAGAAGCCTGCCTTGGAAGCGCATCATAAGCAGATAACCGTTTATTCAGAGTGTGCGGAAGGCGCGCCCGTCATCTACCTCCCCGTGGTTATGGGCGACGGTAGTGAAGTCTACGAGCGCTGCCGAGAGCTCGACTGCCCGCCGTTCACCCTTGTCGCCATTGGAGAGCTCGATTGGAATCGCGAGCTGAGCCCCTGGGAATGCGAGGGAACTATACGAAATGCCGAGCCCTTTGGTGGACAGGCTGCTGGTTTTCTTGACGAGTTGTTGAAGCAGATAATCCCCCAGGCCGAATCATCGCTCCCGCAACCGCCCGCCTGGCGCGGCGTTGCCGGCTACTCGTTGGCGGGTCTTTTTGCACTGTGGGCACTTTGGCAAACAGATGTCTTTGAGCGCGCGGCGAGTGCATCGGGGTCGCTGTGGTTCCCCGGCTTTATCGACTACGCGCGCGAGCGCACGATGACGGCTACGCCCGACGTCGCCTATCTGTCGCTCGGTAAAAAGGAAACCAAGACGCCCAACCGCATGATGCGGCACGTACTCGACGATACGCGTGCGATGGAAGAGCTGTTTATCGAGCGCGACATCCCAACAACGCTGGAGCTCAACCCCGGCAATCATTTTGCCCAAACTGACCTGCGCATGGCGCGCGGCATCCACTGGATACTGACGCATTAAAAATGGCGTCCACGCGTACATACGCATGGACGCCATTTTTAATTTGGCTGAACGCAGCTACTATTCGACAGTCTCCTCGAGTTTAGATACGGCGGGCGTCGAGGATTGGGACATGGAAGTCCTTTCATGATGGAAGGGCGATCAGGCATATCGGATAACCTGCCCGAACGATACGATCCGGACCATTGTACGTGATACGTCATGTCTCGCGCGCGCCGTCACCTGCAAGCGGTAGCGTTACTTCCAAACGCGCTCGGCAATGCGCTTGACCAGCGCGATCTTTGCCCACTGTTCGTCCTCGGTCAGCTTGTTGCCAATCTCGCAGCTGGCAAAGCCGCACTGGGGCGACAGGTACAGGTTCTCGAGCGGCACATACTTTGCGGCCTCGTGGATGCGCTCGACGATAACGTCCTCGTCCTCAAGCTCAGCCGCCTTGGTGGTCACCAGGCCCAGCACGACCTTCTTGCCGGGAGCAACGTACTTGAGCGGCTCAAAGCCACCGGCGCGTGGCGTATCGAACTCAAGGTAGAACGCGTCGACGTTCTCATGTGCGAACAGGTACGGCGCAATGGGATCGTAACCACCCTCGAAGGCATACGTGGAGTGATAGTTGCCGCGGCACACGTGCGTGTTGATAACCAGATCGTCGGGCTTGCCCGCGATGGCGGCATTGTTGAGCGCCACGCCCAGCTCGCTCACCTTTTGCAGGTCAACCGGGCTCATGCCGGTCTTGGACACAAAGTCGGTATCGCAATAGATGCCCCAGGTGCAGTCATCAAATTGGATGTTGCGGCAGCCTGCTGCGTACAGGTCGGCGATCACCGTGCGATAAGCGGCCGCAATGGCGTCGGCAAGTTCCCCATCGGTCTTATAGACAGCGCGCAGGCTCTCCTGCTGGCCGTCGCAGCGATCGAGCGTGACCTCAGAGAACGTCTGGATCGGCGCCGGAATGGTCTGGCGTGCGACCTGGCCCTCCCCCTCAAGCGCCTTGACGAACTTAAAATGCTCGACGAACGGGTGGTTCTCGCCGCTAATGGGACCAGTAACCACGGCGGTGTCGGCCGTCGTCTCCTCATCATGGAACATATAACCCGTGCGTGAGGTGCGGCGCTCAATGCCGTTAAGGCCCCACATAAAATCGAGGTGCCAGTAGCTGCGGCGGAACTCGCCATCGGTGATCACCTGCAGACCAGCGGCCTTTTGCTTGTCCACCAAATCGCGGATGGCGTCGTCCTCGACGGCCTTAAGACCGGCGGCGTCGAGTTTGCCCGCAGCGTAGTCGGTACGGGCGTCCTTCACGGCCTGCGGACGAAGAAAGCTGCCAACGATATCGGCGCGAAACGGCGCGTTCGGTTGAATCGAAGTGCTCATAGATATCTCCCTTTGCATTGGTTGCTTTACTGGGACAGAGTATGAGCGCTTATATGGCCATCGTAAAATATACGTTTATAATAGTTTGATATAGATACTTCCTATATCAGTCTGGACCGCCATAAAGAGATTTGACCCGCGTGGAGCACAGCAGCCTAGATATGCTGGCGGATCGCGTCGATATAGGCTTGGCCGTAGCGCGTGAGCGTCGTGTTCTTGCGCGTGATGATGCCAATCTCCATGTACTCGTCCACGTCGAGCGGAATCGAGATAATGCCGGGGCCGTTGAGCTCGTGGCTGATCACGCCCGAGCATACCGTGTAGCCGTTGAGGCCCATGGCCAAATTGAACAACGTCGCACGGTCGCGCACGCGGATATTTTTGCGACGCTCGAACGTCGAGGTCAGCTCCTCGGAATAGTAAAACGAGTTGTAGCTGCCCTGCTCGTAGGACAGGAACGGGTAGTCTTCCAGATCCTCGAGCGTCACGCTGGAGCGGTCCGCCAGCGGATGGTCGGCGCAGACGAAGACATGCGGCGTGGCGCAGAAGAGTCCTTCGAACACGAGCTCGTTGGCCACCAGCATGCGCTCGATGACCTCGCGATTGTGCTCCGACAGATACAGGATGCCGAGCTCGCTTTTCATATGCGCGACGTCCTCGATAATCTCGTGGGTCTGTTCCTCGCGCAGGGTAAAGTCGTAGCGCGCGGCATCGAACTCACGGATCACATCGACAAACGCGTTAACGGCAAAGGAATAATGCTGGCAGCTCACACTAAAGTGCGGCACCTGCTCGGACGCGCCCTTGTACTTGCCTTCGAGCAGGTCGGCCTGGTCGAGCACCTGTCGCGCGTAGCCCAAGAAGGTCTCGCCTTCCTCGGACACAATGACGCCCTTGTTGGTGCGCTCAAAGATGTGCACACCCATCTCGTTTTCGAGATCGCGAATCGATGCGGTAATCGAAGGCTGCGACACAAAGAGCCGGCGCGAGGCCTCGGTGATGCTGCCGCATTCGGCAACTTTGACGACATATCTGAGCTGCTGGAGCTTCATGGCTGTCTCCTTAGCTGTTCGCGAGATTCGCGTCGGCTGCACCCTCCTGACGCATAAACGGCGGCATCTCCCCCGTCGCGGCGCAGGCGGCAATCTGATGCAGAGCCCCGGCGACCGCATCATCTGCCGCGGCGCCGATATGCCAGCGCGCGGCAGCCGTGACGGCCTCGTTGGCATTGGCGACTGCAACGGAGTTGGGAACGGCATCGATCATGGGCAGATCGTTATCGGAATCGCCAAATACGGCCACCTCGTCGGGCGTCAGGCCCAAGGCGCGCGCCAGCTCCAGTGCAGCGCAGCCCTTGCCCCAACCATCCGGAAGGATGTCGAACAGGCGCACTCGGTTGTTGGGAAACACAAGCGAGAGTTCCGGCATCTCAACGGCAACGCGCTCGCGTAGCTCCGCGAGCTCCTCGCGCGAACGGGCACTCCAGATATTCGCCTTAAACACCGGCGCGCCATCGACGACGGGACGGCACGGGGCCTCTTCGCCTTTGAGCCACGCATTGCCGCCCGACTCCATAGCGCGACGTACACGCTCGGGATTGCTCGTCACGCAATAGGCATCGTTACCCCAAAAGTCATCGCCCAGGCTGTAGACTTTTAGAAATGTATCGTCGGTTTCTTGCTCCAGATAGTCAGCCAAACGTATCAGAGCATCGTTGTCGATTGCGCGCGAAGCGACTACTTCGCCGTCGACAAACATCACCTGGCCGTTACAGAACGCACCGGTCGAAAAACACTCGGAACGGTTTTTGAACATCCAGCCCATCGCGGACGGCTGACGACCCGAAACCGGCCCAAAGTGCAGACCCGCCGCCTGCATGGCATGAATACCCTCAATGGCGTAGTCGCTGGCGCCGTCATGCCCGGCTGGAATCAGCGTATCGTCCATATCGGTCAGCACAAGTTTGATCATAGAGTCCCCCAGTCATTTTCACCGCAACCATTGTAACGGTGCGCTAGTATAGGGAACAACAGATTCGATGCGGGAGTGCCGGCGGTGCAAACCACAAGGCTGAGAGGGCATGGGGCCCAATCCTTTGAACCTGTCAGTTAATGCTGGCGTAGGGAGCATGCCGCCTTTACAGGGGCGCTGTCTATGCACAGCGCCCCTTTTCTATGCCAAGGAGGCATGTGCAGTGATTGATTCGGAACAGCTTAAGCAAAATGTGGTCAAGTCCGTGGAGGAGATTCGCGCCACCAATCCGATGGCAGGCTCCATCACCAACACGGTGACGATCGACTTTGTCGCCAACGCGCAGCTCGCCGTGGGCGGATCGGCCGCCATGGTCTATCTGCCCGACGAGGGCGAGGCGCTGGTTGCCGGCGGCGGCGCCATCTATCTCAACATGGGCACGCTCTTCCCCATCTACGAGCAAACGATTCCCCGCGCGGCCAAGGCGGCACACGACGCCGGCAAGCCCTGGGTGCTCGATCCGGTGGGTCTAGGCATCGGCAGTCTGCGCACCCAGCTGGTAAACGAGCTCAAGCAGTACAAGCCCGCCATCGTGCGCGGCAATGCCTCCGAGATCATCGCGCTCGCCGGCCTGTGGGGTCTTGAGGGCGAGGCGGCCGATCTGAGCCGCGTGCGCGGTGTCGATACCACCGACACGGTAGACGCTGCCCGCGATGCCGCCGTGGCGCTCGCCCGCTACACCGGCGGCGCCGTTGTGGTCTCGGGCGAAGTCGACCTGATCACCGACGGCACAACCGTGGCCAAGTCCCACGGCGGCAGCCCGCTCATGTCCAAGATCACCGGTTGCGGCTGCTCGCAGGGCGGCGTGCTGGCCGTGTATGCCTGTGCCACCGACCCGTTTACGGCAGCCATCTGCGGCACCGCGGTCTACAACGTTGCCGGCACGCGTGCCGCCGCCGTCGCCGATGCCCCGGCAAGCTTTAAGGTTGCCTTTATCGATGAGCTCTACCGCGCGACCGCCCAAGACATCGCTGATAACAAACTCGAGCTCGAGGAGGCATAAGCCATGTCCGAGCCCACAACCAATACCGGCATGAACACGCTCGTCGCTGTGGCCATCGCCCCATGCGGCACCGGCGATGAGCTGTCCGCCGAGGTCGCCGAGGTCGTGCGCGTCATTCGCGAGAGCGGCCTTCCCAACCGCACCACCTCGATGTTCACCGAGATCGAGGGCGACTGGGACGAGGTCATGCAGGTCGTGCGCGACGCAACCTTTGTGTTGGCGAGCAAGGGCATCCGCACCGAAGTCGTGCTCAAAGCCGATATTCGACCCGGATTTACCGACACCATGACCGGCAAACTCGAGCGCATGGAAGCACAGATCAAAAAGCAGGAGGAAGCACGATGAGCATCCGCGACAACCTTGATATCTCGGCCTATCTGGTACTCGGCCCCGAAAACACGCTCGGGCGCCCCGTGGGCGATGTGGTGGCCCAGGCACTCGATGCCGGCTTTACCTGCATCCAGGTGCGCTCCAAGGTGGCAAGCGCCCGCGAGATCATTGCGCTGACCGGCGACGCCGCGCAGGCAATCGCTCAGGCCGGCAAGACCGGTCAGGTCGCCTTGCTGATCGACGACCGTCTGGACTGTGTGCTTGCCGCACGCGAGCAGGGTATTGCTGTCGACGGCGTGCACGTGGGCCAAAGCGATATTCCCGTCCAGGTCTGCCGCAAACTTTTGGGTCCCGACGCCATCGTGGGCCTTTCGGCCCGTTGCGAGGAGATGCTCGAGTACGTCAAGACCGCCGACATGAGCCTAGTCGACTACCTGGGCATCGGCCCACTCCACGAGACCGAGACCAAGCGCGACTGCGGACGCGCGGCCGACGGCTCTATCATCACCAAGAGCTTTGAGGACCTGGCCGCACTCCACGCGGCAAGCCCCGTGCCCATCGTGGTGGGCGGCGGCGTCAAGACGGCCGACCTGCCGCAGCTCAAGACCACCGGCGTCGACGGCTTCTTTGTGGTGAGTGCCGTCTGCAGCGCCGATGACCCCTACGCCGCGGCCAAGGAGCTCGTAGACACCTGGCAGCAGGCATAGGCATAGGCCGAGCAACTGATTCGCAGCCTCATATCTTCAGCAATGGAAAGCGCATCCCAGTTTGGATCTCCATTCCGGGATGCGCTTTCCGCCGAGATGGCGGCAGCAGCCTCTACCCTGCCAGATATGCCTCCAGCGCCGGCAAAGTCGCCTCCGCATCGCGGCGACCAATCTGGTAGATGCGCTCAAGTTCATCGGGCTCGCGACACAGCGACGGCACCTTCACCGATTCGCTCGGCCGCACCACAAAGATTTCGCCGGCGGCCTCGCGACGTGCCAGGTCATCGAGCGTGGCATTGTAGACCTCATGCCGATGCTCGAGCGCTGCGACAAACTCCGGATAGTGACGGAACACGCGACGCAGCATGGGCATCACGCTGTTGGGCTGCTTTACAAAGCCCGCCGGCTGCGTGAGTACCACGATATTACGGTCATACCCCTGCGCAAACAGCCATGCGCTGGGAATAGAATCAGCCACGCCGCCATCCAGGTACTTACGGCCCTCAATGGCGACAGGGCGCGTCGCCACGGGAATCGCCGATGACGCCCGGATCCACTCGATATCGTGCTCATCGCCATAGGGCAGGTCGTGGTAGACGGCCTTGCCCGTCTCGATATCGGTACACACGCACGTAAACCGCATGGGGCAGGCGCGATATGTCTCCAAATCGATGGGATCGCGCTCGATGGGCACCTCGTGATAGGCAAAATCGGCATTGAACATATCGCCGGTCCGCAGCCAGCTTGCTACACCCGCATAGCGCTTATCGGCACAATAGGCCTTGTTATAGCGAATGGCGCGGCCGATCTGGCGCGATTTAAAGTTGTAGCCAAACGCCGCGCCCGCCGAGACACCTACCATATGGTCGCAAGTTAAGCCGTGCTCCATCCAAACGTCGAGCACGCCCGCCGTATACATACCGCGGTAGCCGCCTCCCTCGAGTGCCAGCCCCACCGTGCGCGTCGTATTTGACTGTGCCATGCGACCATCTCCGTCCCCACAAATTCAAACGGGACAAGTATACCCGTCAACATATATCGTCCCAGTCGCATTTTTATCGAACATCGCATCGTCGCGCTACCGCTTGTCGAACAATAGCCGCCCACAGCATGTGCACCCATATATAATTGTGCACTATTGTTTACACTACTCAGCTGTTATCAACAGCAAACATTAGCCGGCAAATTAACTCAACAACGCGGCAAGGCGGGGGCCTGGATACATGCAAAGCGCTGAGCAACGACGCGTGTACACAACGAGCTCGCCCGACGCAATCCGCCCCGACCTCAGAAAGCCACTTAGAACATGGAAACTGTCAGCAATTACACCGAAACGCTCGAAAAGACCGTCCGTGACCTTCTCGAGCGTCAGGAGGATCTGATCAGGACCGCCTTTACCGACCAGCTTACCGGGCTTGGCAACCGTGGCGGCTTTGCCCGTTCCCTCGAGGAGCTCTGGGAGCAGGACACCCCCGTTACCATGGCGTTCATCGATATCGACAATCTCAAGCACTGCAACGACGTCTTTGGGCATGACGAGGGCAACCGCTATATCTTGCAGGTAAGCCTCTATCTCAAACTGTATATGAAAGTGGACGAGGCGGCGTTTCGCATAGGCGGCGACGAGTTTGCCATCCTATCTACGATTGCGACCGAGGACGACCTCGCCGAACGTCTGGAACACTGCCGAACGATCCTGCTCAAAAACAACGATTCCGAGATGCCCCACTCGTTTAGCTACGGAGTGGCACACGCCGACCCCGCCCTGGGCGAAGCCTCCAATCGCATGACACTCGATGCCGACCATCGCATGTACGACTACAAGCTACGTCATGCCATGCACCTCGATCGGCGCAATATTACGCAAGTCCACGCCGACGACTTCGAAATAAGCGATCGTATTTTCGACGCTTTTTCGATGCTCAACGAGGGCCGTTATTTCTTTATCGAGAACTTGGACAAGGACCGCACCCTTTGGTCGCAAGGTGCCTTGCGCGATCTCGGTCTTCCTTCGGAGCACATAGACAGCTGCCGCGATTTCTGGAAGACGCGCGTCCATCCCGATGACCTCGAGGCCTACGCCAACGACATCAACCAGATCTTTAACGGCTCCAAACACCGCCGCGTCATGCAGTACCGCATGCGCAATGCCGCGGGTGACTACGTTCTCTGCCGTGCTCGCGGGTTTCGCATCGACGGCGACGGAAATGTCCCCTCGCTCTATGTCGGCGAACTCGTCAACCACTCGCTTGCCGAAACCGTCGACGCCGCCACAGGCCTCGGAACGCAGCGCATGCTGGTCAACGCTATCGATGCCTGCCGTCGCGACCGCTGCGAGACGGGGCTTATAGCGGTGCGCATTCGTGGCACGGCGAATCTCAACGAGCTCTACGGGGCCGAGGCTGTCGACAACATGCTTGCCGAATACGCAGGCCGCATGCTGTCGATCACCCGCGGCAGAAGCCGGGTCTTCCGTTCACGAAGCGTCCAGTTCGTCGTGCTCAGCAACGATTTGGACCATGAGGCATTCGAGCAACTGACCCGCCACCTTAAAGAGGCTGTTTTCGCTCCTGTTCAAATCGCGGGCGACACCATTACTCCCGTCTGCCTTGTCGTCCCGGCCTTTTACGAGCAGTTAACCCATCAAGCGACCGCCGTTTTAGGCGAACTCGACCGTCGCCTTCGCACGGCCGGCGGGCTTGTTCCCAACGACAGCCTCCCCATACCCGAGGCGGAGCGCAAAAGCGCCATCGCCGAACGTATCGACTCGCTCACGGGCCTCTATCGACCCAGCGAGTTTATGCGGCGCGCCAACGCATTTCTCGAGGCAAGGCGCGACGACACCTGGTGCATCGCCACCGTCGACATGGGTCACATGCGCCTGTTTAATGAATGGCACGGCCAGGCCGAGGGCGACCGCGTACTCGCCGATGTGGGCACGGTCCTCAAGGACATCGAGAATGCCGATATGGGCGTCGCAGGGTACTGGGGCCAAGATGACTTTTGCGTACTCATCCCCTTTAAGCACATCACCGTCCATCAAATCTACGACCGCGTTCGCGAGGCAGTAGCCAGGCATGATGACGGCGTAGGTTTTTGGCCGTCCATGGGCATTTACCCCATCGACTCCAATGAGGAGATCACCATCGATGCGCAGGCAAAGGCCATGTTTACCAATCGACGCGCCAAAAACGACTTCAAGGAGCGCATTGCTATTTTCCGCCCCAAAGAATATGAACACGAGATTGCGTTCCACCGCACGCTGACCGAGTTCCAGTACGCGCTCTCAAATGGCCGCATCACGTACTACCTGCAGCCCCAGGTCGATATGGAAACCGGCGAGATCATTGGCGCCGAGGCACTTACGCGCTGGATTGACAAGGACGGCTCTCTCATTTCGCCCGCAACGTTTATCCCCGCACTCGAGGAAAGCGGCTTTGTGGTGACGCTCGACAAGTACATTTGGCAGGGTGTCGCCATATGGCTTCGCGAGCGTCTCGATCGCGGTCTTCGCGTGGTTCCGGTCTCGCTTAATGTGTCTCGCGTGGACATTCTTGCCTGCGACGTTGCCGAGCATATGGGATCGCTCGCCGCCCAATACAACCTGCCGCCCGAGCTCATGCGCATCGAGATCACCGAGACGGCTTATACGGGAGAGTCCGAAGCCGTGGACAAACTGACAGCCGACTTGCACACCCGCGGCTTCTCGACCTATATGGACGATTTTGGCACCGGTCAGTCCACGCTCGCGATGCTCAAGAACGTCAACGTCGACGTCATCAAGCTCGACCGAACCTTTGTACCCACCGACCGCGATCAAGGCCGCAGCGCGCAGATCGTGTCATCGATGCTCGAGATGGCGCAGTCGCTCCATCTGCCCATTGTAATCGAAGGCGTCGAGACAGATGAGCAGGCGAACATGCTACGCCACATGGGTGCCCGCTACGCTCAGGGCTTCCTCTACTACCGCCCCATGCCGGCGAAGGATTTTGAGGCATTGCTCGATGGTGGCAATAACAACTGATACGCTCGCGCGCAAAACGCCACCGTCGAAGGGGGCATTTGTCTCCATTAGCTAACTTATTACCCCAATTCAAACCGAATTGGGGATATGATACAAACCGTTGTTCCGCCCAAGGAGGTTATCCATCATGAACGAGTCGTATCGCCTGGGCGAGCAATCGATTATTGCCTATCTTCAGCGACTTGCGAACGGCGTCTCGACCGCCGAACTCGATGTTGCCGCGCTGCCTGCTGAGCTGCGCGCCGTTGGCGAGCAACTGCAAAAGACGCATGCCATCCTGCAACAAGAGCGCCGGCTGCTTGAGAGCAACGCCTATATCGACCCGCTCACCAACTTGGGCAACCGCGGCGGACTCGACCGTCACGTCGAGCAGCTCTGGCACAAAGGTGACCCCTTCACCTGCGCCTATATTGACATCGACCATCTCAAACATTGCAATGATAGGTTTGGCCACGCCGAAGGCAATCGCTATATTCTGAGCATCTGCCGCACGCTCTCCGAAACCATGGAGCACGATGAGATGCTGTTCCGCATCGGTGGAGACGAGTTTGTGCTCATCTCGCTCTCCGCAAACGAGACCGAACTCGAGCAGCGCTTGGAGCGGGTACGTGCCGGGCTGATCGAGGCGAGCTCAAGTGGCAAGGCGCCCATGATCGCCAGCTTTAGCTTTGGCTGCTCGCGCGTCGATCCACTTGCCGGCGACACGCGTCGCCAGATGACGATGGATGCCGATCGCAAGATGTATCGCTATAAGCTTATGCATCGTGTGCAGCAACCGAAAGACGATGACGCGCCGCAACGCCCAATCGTCGATCAGCTTCCCTGCAACGACCGGGTGTTCCAAGCGATCTCCATGAGCTCCGAGACGCGCTATCCGTTCATCCTTAACCTCGATACGGGAGAATCGCAATGGTCGGTTAACGCCGTGCGCGATTTTGACCTGCCCTCCCAGCACCCTTTTAACTCACTCGACATGTGGCTCGCCCGCGTTCATCCCGAGGACCGCGACAACGTACGCGCCGAGCTCGACATGGTGATAAACGGCACGTGGCACTTCCACTACATGCAGTATCGCGTAATGGATGCCACCGGAAAATACGTGCTTTGCGACTGCACAGGTTACCGCTTGGACGGCACCGATACCGAGCCCAGCATGTATGTGGGCACTATCATCAACCGAAGCTTGGCAGATACGACCGACTCGGTAACGGGCCTGGGCGATGTCCACGCGCTGGTCAACGCTATTGGAGAGATGCGCCGCGTGGCGCGCGAGGCAGGCTTTATTGCCATTAAGGTCGACGATATCGCCGAAGTCAATGCCCGCTTTGGATTCGATGCAGGCGACCGCGTGCTCGCCGAAAGTGCCGCCTGCCTCATGGATTGTTCGCGCGGCAAGGGTCGCCTGTTCCGCTCGACGGGACCAATGTTCGTGGCGCTTTTCGATGAGCTCGGCCCCGAGGCAATCGACGAGCTCGCAAACGAAATCGAACGATTCCTGGGTTCTCCCGTGCTCATCGGCTCGCTTGAATATCAGCCGCCCATTCGCGTGGCCACGCTCCATCTGGACGGCGTCGACCGTCAGCCCGTTTCCATCTTGAACGAGCTCAAAGCGTTGCTCGGGAAAGCCGTGCAGGTGCCAGGCACCAAACTGGATTAGCGCCGCGCCCGCGCCGCCTCCCCCCATCGTGCGATAATCCTCTGCAGAAGTCACCAAAAGCAGAGGGAGTTTGTGATGAAGGTTCTTTTGGTCAATGGCAGCCCCAAGGCAAACGGCAACACCGCCCGCGCACTCGCCGAGGTCGCCGAGCAGCTCAATACCGAAGGCATTGATACCGAGGCGTTTCAGCTGGGCGCCAAGCCCATTCGCGATTGCATCGGTTGCGGCCAGTGCGGCAAGCTTGGCGGTCGCTGCACCTTTGACGACGACGTGGTGAACGAGCTCATCGCTGCCGCCGAGCAGGCAGATGGCTTTGTCTTTGGCTCCCCCGTCTACTATGCGCATCCCAGCGGACGCATCCTCTCGGCTCTCGACCGCGCATTCTATGCTGGCAGCAAGGCCTTTGCGCACAAGCCGGGTGCCGCGGTCGCCGTCGCCCGCCGTGGCGGCACGTCGACCACCTTCGATGTACTCAACAAGTACTTCACTATCAACCAGATGCCCGTGGTGGCCTCCACGTACTGGAACAACGTCTTTGGTGCCATGCCGGGCGAGGCCACCCAGGACGCCGAGGGCCTGGCCACCATGCGAAACATCGGCAAAAACATGGCCTGGCTCCTGCGCTGTATCGAGGCAGGACAGGCCGCCGGTATCAACGCACCCGAGGCAGATCGAGCAACGACCAACTTCATTCGATAGAGCGGCGGAGCATGAATATCCAGATTTTTGGCACCAAAAAGTCTTTCGATACCAAGAAGGCTCAGCGTTATTTTAAGGAGCGCCGCATTAAGGTGCAGTTTATCGACCTTAAGGAAAAGGAGATGAGCAAGGGCGAGCTCACGAGCGTGATGCAGGCGGTCGGCGGCATCGACAAGCTGCTCAACCCCAAGGCTAAGGACGAGGAGACGCTCGCGCTCATCCAGCACCTCACCCCTAGCCAGCGCTTCGACAAGCTGCTCGAGAACCAGCAGGTCTTGGCCGAGCCCATCGTGCGCAACGGCAAAAAGGCCACCGTCGGTTATTGCCCCGATGTATGGGGAGCCTGGGAGTAGCCTGTGTTATTTGCCGGCGCGTGGGTATAAGAGCAGGCGTTTGGCATATGATTCAACTGTAAGCCATGTCTAACAAAGGAGGGCACATGCCCAACAAACCCGTGAAGATCATCATGCTTACCGGATACCTCGGTGCCGGCAAGACCACGCTGCTCAACCACATCCTCGCTAACGACGGCGGCATCCGCGCCGCCGTGATCGTCAACGATATCGGCGAGATCAACGTCGACGCCAGCCTTATCGCCGACGGCGGCCTTTCCGAGACCGACGACCTCATCCCGCTCACCAACGGCTGCATCTGCTGCACGCTTTCGGACGACCTTGCTAACCAGCTGCAGGGCATCGCCGATTCGGGCAACTTCGACTACATCATCATCGAGGCTTCGGGCATTTGCGAGCCTATCCCCATCGCCTACACCATCTCGAGCTTCTGCGACGAGGCCAAGGTGGGCGGCGAGCCCAAGCTCGCGCTCGACAACATCGTGGCCGTGGTCGACTGCGCCCGCATGTACGACGAGTTCAACGGCGGCCGCGACCTGCTGGCTGAGGATATCGACGAGGACGACATCGAGAGCCTGCTCATCCAGCAAATCGAGTTTTGCTCCACGCTGATCCTCAACAAGACCGATACCGTGAGCCCTGAGCAGATCGCCGAGCTCAAGGCCATCGTGCGCAGCCTGCAGAAAGACGCCGTGATCGTCGAGGCCCAAAACGGCGAGGTCCCCATGGAGGAGCTGCTCGATACTGACCGCTTCGACTTTATGCGCGCCTACAACTCCGCCGCCTGGATCGAGGCCATGGAGCATCCCGAGGAGCACGACGACCCCGAGGTGCTGGAGTACGACATCGAGACCTTTGTGTACTCTCGCCGCAAGCCGTTTGACCTGCAGAAGTTCACCGATTTTGTTGAGCAGGAGTGGCCCGACGAGGTCATCCGCGTCAAGGGTCCGCTGTGGCAGACCGGCGATCCGGACATGTGCTACATGTTCGAGCAGGCCGGCCACCAGATGCGCCTGATGGAGAACGGCCTGTTTGTCGACTCTGCGCCCGAGGGCGAGAAGCAGAAGATCATCGACGAGAACCCCGAGATCATGCAGATTTGGGACGACGAGACGGGCGACCGCATGACGAGCCTGTGCATCATCGGCCGTCACATGGACAAGGATGCGCTCATCGCCTCCCTCGATGCCTGCCTGACCGACTGGCACCGCGCCTAGGTTTATCCAAGCGGGCATTTTTCCGCCTACGCAACCGCCAAACCACCACGAAGGTGCCCTTCGTGGTGGTTTTTCGTTCTGAGCCAAGGAGATTCATGTTCAATATCGTGCTGTATGCACCCGAAATTCCGGCCAATACAGGCAATATCGGCCGTACCTGCGTGGTCACCGGCGCCCGTCTGCATCTGGTGGAGCCGCTGGGGTTTTCGCTCGACGACAAGACGGTGCGTCGTGCCGGACTGGGCTACTGGCAAAACTTGGACGTGACGACCTATGCCGGCTGGGAGGATTTCCTTGCGCGCAACGGCCTCTCCCCTGCCGACGAGCGCCTGCATCTGCTGACCAAAAAGGCGCGCAGAACCTATGCGCAGAGTACCTACCGCGATGGCGACTACTTGGTCTTTGGCAGCGAGAGCTCGGGCATTCCCGAGCCACTGCTTGCCGCGGCGCCCGAGCGTTGCGAGCGCATCCCCATGCTGCGCGATTGCGACTCACTCGATAACGCCGAGGCTTGGGAAGCCCACGAGGAATCGCTCGGACATACCGAGGACAGCCACGAGGCTATCCTTCAACAGGACATCTGCGGCAACTTCGTCAACCCGGACGACTACCGCATCAGCGCACTCAACCTCTCCAACAGCGCCGCCATCGTCCTCTACGAAGCCCTGCGCCAAACAGGCTTTCCGGGAATGTGACAAAGGGACTGTCCCTTTGTCACATTCGAGCGCCACGCCGACGGCACACACGCCTAATTGATGCTCTAGATAGAGAGCCCTTACTTTTAATCAGAATTAACTAAAGTAAAATGAAGTTAAACGGCGGTGTGAAAGGAGAGCCTTGTGGAATATCTCGAGAACCCGTTTACCCCCAGTTTTGGTGAGGTTCCTGCCCATCTCGCTGGCAGACAACAGATTATTCAGGATTTGGACCGTGCCTTCTTGAGCCAGCGCAGGCGCCCAGAATTGACCTCGATCTTCTCAGGCGCGCGTGGAACCGGTAAAACCGCTCTCATGTCGTCGCTCGCGACAAGGGCGGAATCCCACGGCTGGATTGCCGTAAAGACGACCGCGCTCCCGGGAATGCTTGAGGAAATCGAGTTCGGGGCGAAACGTGCCGCAGCCCATCTCATCGACTCGTCCAACCACTTCGAAGTCACCGGTCTCGGAATTGCACCGCTCGGCAGCATCGAGGTCAGTCGCGTTCACGATGCCTCAACCTGGCGTTACCGCATGAGCGACATCATCGACCGGCTCAACGAGGCGGGCACCGGTCTGCTTGTCACGGTTGACGAGGTGGACCCGACACTCGACGAGATGATCCAGCTCGCAGCGACGTATCAGCACTTTGTGACCGATGGGAAACGCGTCGCCCTGCTCATGGCGGGACTTCCCAACAACGTATCGACGCTACTGAACCACAAGACGGTCTCGTTCCTTCGCCGCGCCCAACAATATCATCTGGGTCGCATTGCCGACTATGACGTACGCGAGGCCTTGATTCGCACAATCCAGGAAAACGATCGCCTAGCAGATGCCGAGGGAATCGATAGAGCCGTTCGCTCGATCTCTGGTTTTCCCTTCCTATTGCAACTCGTAGGCTACCGTGCCTGGGATCTCACAAGCGATTCGAAGGAAATCTCGTCACGCGACTTTGACCTGGGAATCAAAATCGCGCGCGACGAGATGGACGACCGAATCCTCGCGGCAACCTATCGGGAACTCACTGCAGAGGACAAGCGATTCCTCATCGCCATGCTCGATGACGAGGAAGAGTCCACCACCGCCGACCTTGTCGAGCGCCTTAAGCGTTCGCCGCAGCAGGTCTCCCGCTACCGACGCCGCATGATAGATGCCGGCATCATTGGAGAACGAGGACGAGGGCTCGTCGCATTTGAATTGCCATTCTTCCGCGACTATCTCGCGGCTCAATGCGTGAAATAGAAATCAATGTGACAAAGAGGCAGTCCCTTTATCACATTCGGCTATAGGTAGCGACCGGTGATGCTTGCGGGGCAGGCCGCGATGTCGCCCGGCGTGCCGGCGCAGACGATTTGCCCGCCCGCGTCGCCACCGCCCGGGCCCATGTCGATCACGTAATCGGCATTGCGGATAAGGTCGAGATCGTGTTCGATCACGATAACCGTGGCGCCCTTGGCAACAAGGCCGTCGAACACGTTCAGCAGCACCTGGACATCGAGCGGATGCAGGCCAATCGTGGGCTCGTCGAATACGAATACGGCATCATCCTGAACGCGGCCCATCTCGCTCGCAAGCTTAAGACGCTGCGCCTCGCCGCCCGAAAGCGCCGGCGTGGGCTCACCGAGCGTGAGATAACCCAAGCCAAGGTCGTGCAAGGTTTGTAAGCGCGTCTGAACTTTCTTGAGCCCCACCGTGGCGTCGATGGCCTCGTCCACGCTCATGTCCATGAGCTGCGGCAACGTCAGCAAGCTCCCATCCTTGCCCTCGCGATGGATATGCGAAGCCGCGTCTGCATAACGTGAGCCGCGACATGCCGGGCAAACGATCTCGACATCGGGCAAAAACTGCACGTCGAGCGATATCGAACCCGTGCCATCGCACGTGGGGCAGCGCAAGGCACCGGTGTTGTAGCTAAAGGCACCTGCCTTGTAGCCGGCTGCCTTGGCCTCGGACGTACGGGCGAAGGCGCGGCGCAATTCATCATGGATGTCGGCATAGGTCGCTACCGTCGAGCGAACGTTGGCGCCGATGGGCGTGGCGTCAATCAGATTGGCGCGGGCAATGCCTTCGGCATCGACCCAGCGCACGTGCCCCGGCAGTCGCTCGCCGGCTGCCTGCGCCTTAAGCGCCGGGATGAGCGTCTCAAGCACCAACGTCGTCTTACCCGAACCCGAAACGCCCGTCACCGCAACGAGACGGCCGCGCGGGATATCGACCTCGAGCGGCTTGACGGTATGGATGGTATCGGTCGCCATACGGATATGACCCTGGTCGAACATTTCGTCGTCAGCCACTTGCGGGCGCAAGCGCTTGGGCTCGGCGCGCAAAAACGGCGCGATACGGCTGCTCCGCGATTGTTCGACCTCGCCTACCGTACCGGCGGCGATCACGTTGCCGCCACCTGCTCCGGCAACGGGGCCCATCTCGACCAGATAGTCGGCTTCCGCCAGCACACGTGTATCGTGGTCGACAACAACCACGGTGTTGCCGTCATCCACCAGATCGCGCATCACGCCCACCAAGCCGTCGACATTGGCGGGATGCAAGCCGATCGAAGGCTCGTCCAGCACATAAAGCACGCCCGTCGATCGGTTGCGCACCACGCGAGCAAGCTGCACGCGCTGGCGCTCACCCGTGGAGAGCATGGCACCGGCGCGATCGAGCGAAAGGTAATCGAGGCCCAGGTCGACCAGACGACGGGCAGCGCCCAAAAATGAATCGCAGATATCCGCTGCCATGGGCTGCATCTCAGTCGGCAAGGATGCAGGCACCCCGCGCACCCACTCAATCGCCTCGCCTAGCGTCATGGCCGCGGCCTGCGCCAAATTGATACCGCGCACCTGAGGCAGGCGCGCAGCCTCGGAGAGACGCGTGCCACCACAGTCACGGCATGGACCCTCGCGCAAAAAGCGCGCAACGCGTTTGAGGCCCTTGTCGTCCTTAACCTTGGCGAGCGCATTCTCAACGGTATAGACGGCGTTGTAATAGGTAAAGTCGAGTGGCGTGGCGCCCTCACCGTTTTTGGGGACGTAGAGAATGTGCTTCTTAACCGCCGGGCCGTGGAACACGATATCGCGCTCTTGAGGTGTGAGTTGGCTAAACGGCACGTCGGTGCGTACGCCCATCTCACCTGCCACCTGCTTCATCAGATCCCACATGAGCGTGCCCCAGGGAAGGACTGCGCCCTCGTTGATGGTCTTTGACTCATCTGGCACCAGGCTCGCCTCGTCCACCTCGCGCATGACACCGGTGCCGCCACAGGTGGGGCATGCGCCGCCGCTATTGAAAGCCAAATCCTCGGCACTCGGCGCGTAGAACTCGCGGCCGCATGTCGGACACGTGAGCGACAGGCCCGCAGCTACGTTAAGGCTCGGCTCCACACGCGCCCCGCAATGCGGGCACACGTGATGGGCGCAACGGCTAAAGAGCAGACGCAGGCTGTTGTTGAGCTCGGTCATGGTACCAAAGGTCGAGCGCACGCCCGGCACGCTGGGGCGCTGATGCAATGCGAGCGCCGCCGGCACGTGCAGCACCTCGTCCACCTGGGCGTGTTCGGCCTGCGTCAGACGACGGCGGGTATAGGTGCTGAGCGCCTCAAGATAGCGACGCGAGCCCTCGGCATAAAGAACCCCCAGCGCCAGCGAACTCTTGCCCGAGCCCGACACGCCGGCAATGCCCACAAGCCTTCCCAGTGGAATATCGATATCGATGTCTTTGAGGTTGTGCACGCGCGCGCCACGCACCTCGATAGCCTGCGGGCTCATCTTCTGTTCCGTCACCTTTATCACCCTACTCATGCCATAAAACTCGATCGCGGATGTACTCGCCCAGCATGGGCACGGTAAACCGGACGAGACCGTATCCGGCAGCCCCGATGACGCGCTCGCGAATCAGGCTTGCGCGATATTTACTCGCCCAGCTCTGGGTGCGATCGCAGCGCTCAATGATATCCGCCATGCGCGTCGGTTTGCCCTCGTCAACCGCCATGGCCTCGATAAAGAGGCGCTGTGGACTGCGCAGCCCGTAATACAGGGGCGCGTCGACCGCTTCGTAGAACTCGGAGACGGCATCCGTATGGCCAGCCTCGACATCGCACCTTTCGATGACCTGCGAGCCACGCCGGACGGCAGAGCGCCACATGTAATATCCCACCAGCTGAACCATATAGGGATGCCCCATGCTCTTGCGCGCCGCAAGGTCCGCCGTCCCCGCGTCCACGTAAAGACCAGCGTCCTTGACCGTCTGGATATACGAATCGCGCACCTTGGGCAAGGATATCGCCCCCAGCGTACGCTGCTGGGCACGCCGTAAAAACGTTACGCTCGGCTCTTCGAGCAGATCGTCAACCATACTGGGTAAGCCGGCGAACACCAGCGCAAGGCCGCGCTGCTCGCTATCGGGCAAGCCCGTAGCATCCTGATCTCCGAGCACCTGCTGATAGAGAACGGCAAGAGCCGCCAGTTCCTCGATAGACGCCGATTGTGCCTCGTCAATCGCAAACAGTATGCCCTTGCCTGGACCGAGCTTCTTGAGGCGCTCGTTGACCAGCCCTCGCAACGTTTCGCCCTTTGCCCGCGCCGCCTCGACCGACATCCGGCCAAACGACGGACCGAACTCCATTGACGTCACAACGGGCTTATTCGAGCGAAGCGCGTCGGCCAAGCGGTCGCATAAGCCAAGCGAAGCGGAATCGGAGACAACCGCCCATCCGCGCTCATTGGCTAGACGTTGCAGCTCCCGTAGGAGAACCGTCTTGCCACAGCCGCGGTTTCCCGTAATGAGCATGAGCCTACCCGGTGCTCCGGCGCCGTTATCGAGTCCTTCCTCGAAATCTTCGATGACCGACTCGCGGCCGATGAGTATCGGAGGCCGCTTGCCAGCCGTGGGCTTAAAGGGATTTGGATTCATGTCGGCCTCCTCGGATTGGCAAACCCTGGTAATAGTTATACCAACTTATACCGAGTTATACCAATAGCATATGACAAAGGAGCTGTCCCTTTGTCACATGTGGCCGAAAAACTCGGCGCCTGCTGCTCGCCAGGAGCGGAAGGTGGCGGGATCGACCTTTACGTGCGCTGCGGCGGGGACGTCGTACCACTTGACGGTGTAGCCGGCGCCGTGAGAGCAAAAGACCGAGTCGGGCGTGTTGGGCAGATCGGCCTCGGGCTCATAGGCGGCCGCCTCGATGACGCGCTCGGCATCATGGCAAGCCGCATAGCCGGCGAACTCTAGATACAGATGCCCACGACCACTCGTGTAGGCAGCCACCTCCAGCGCGTAATCCTGCACCTCAGATGCCGGCACGCGACCCACAAGCTTTGCCCGGTCCCCCGTCATCGTCGGCGGCTCGTACTCGGCACCCATGCGCGTGGCATCCGAGAGCGCCCGACCCACGCACTCCCCCGGCACCTCGAGCTCAAAGCGATACCACGGCTCCAACAGCACCGCCGCGCCGGCCTCGCGCGCCTGCATCAAACCCTGGCGAATCGCGCGGTACGTGGCCTGGCGAAAGTCGCCGCCCTCGGTGTGTTTGGCATGTGCACGGCCGCCCGTGAGCGTAATGCGCACATCGGTGATGGGCGAGCCGGTCAGCACGCCCAGGTGGTCGCGCTCCATGGCATTGGTGAGTGCCAAACGCTGCCAGTTAAGATCGAGCTCATCGGTCGAGGTCACGGTACCAAATTGCACGCCCGAACCCGCTGGCAGCGGCTCCAGGCGCAGATGCACCTCGGCATAGTGGCGCAGCGGCTCAAAGTGGCCCACGCCCTCGACCGGCTGCGAAATAGTCTCCTTATAGAGAATGCCGCCGGGCTCAAACTCGACCGTAAAGCCAAAACGATCGGCAAGCACGCGCTGTACGACCTCGAGCTGCACCGCTCCCATGAGCTGCAGATGTATTTGTTCAAGATGCGTGTTCCAGCTTACGCCGAGCATGGGGTCCTCGTCGGCAAGCTCAGCCAGCGCTTGGAACACCGTATGGACATCGTGCTCGTTCGGCAGCACCGTATAGGTGAGAACCGGCGCAATGGCAGGTGCGTCGCCCGCGGGCTCCGCACCCAGGGCATCACCCGGGCGAACGTGCGCAAGACCCGTCACGGCGCAAATACCGCCAGCAGCAACTTCTTGGGCAAGCTCATACTTTTCGCCGTTATAGATGCGCACCTGATCGGCCTTCTGTTCCCACGCCTCGGCACCGGAACGTCCGTCAATCATCTGCTTGGCATGCAGCGTGCCGCCGGTCACTTTAACCCATGCCAAGCGCTCGCCGCGATCCCCGCGGCTAACACGATAGACGCGCGCGGCAAACTCCGGGAGCCATGCCTGTTCACGCATCAGCGCACATATGCCATCCAGCAGCTCGTCCACGCCCTGGTCCTTGAGCGCCGAGCCGGCAAAGCAGGGAAAGAGCTTGCGCTCGGCAACCATGCGCGACAGCGTTGCGACGGAAAGCTCACCTGCATCAAGAAACTCCTCGAGCGCCGCCTCGTCCAACGCAGCAGCATCCTCCTGAACGGTGCCGCCCGCCAACAGTTCGCTGGCATCCAGGCAGCCCTCGGAAAGACGTTGCCCAAGCTGTGCCAGCAAAACATCGCGGCCGGGATTCTCCAAATCGATTTTGTTGATAAAGATGAACGTCGGAATGTCATAGCGCGCAAGCAGGCGCCACAGGGTTTCGGTGTGCCCCTGCACGCCGTCGTTGGCACCCACAACCAAAATCGCATAGTCGAGCGCGCGCAGCGTGCGCTCCGCCTCGGCCGAAAAATCGACGTGGCCGGGCGCGTCCACAAGCATGACGCGGGTATCGCCGTGGTCGAGCACGGCCTGCGACGAGAAGATCGTAATGCCGCGCTCGCGCTCGATCGCGTTAGTGTCCAGATGCGAATCGCCATCGTCCACGCGGCCGCGCTTGCGAATGCGACCCGCGTTGAACAGCATGGCCTCGGCCAGCGTGGTCTTGCCGGCATCGACATGCGCCAAGATTCCAACGACCGCTTGCTTCGACATGGCTCTCCTCTTATTGCAAGCCCATCGCACGCGGCAACGGGCGTCCTCGTTCCACACTGGATGATACAATGTACGGGCCGGCGGGCGAAGCGGGCCCTATCCCCCGACCGAGCTCATCGCCCCGCGTTGCCGCGCGGCGATTTTCGTAGGTTCGCGCCTTGCGAAAGCCGGCACCTCCCCTTTTTGTCTGCCCGGGCTCATCTGGGGCGATAACAACGCGAGCCCCACAACAACGCGTTTTACCAAAAATGGCCCCTCTCGGGGCCATTTTTGGTAAAACGCTGGTATGTGACTCGGCCTTTATGCCTCGCGCAGCCAATCAAACGCGACGCGCGGCGTACCGTCCGACACATATACGATACCGGCGCGCTTAAACCCGGCCTTGGCGATGGCTCCCTGCATGGGCAGGTTGTCCTGATGCGTGTCGATGCGCAGGTGATCGGCACGCTCCTTGGCAAAGGCAAACATCGCAGCCGCGACACCGTGCACGGTGTCATCGGACGCCACACGGTGCAGCACGGCGTACGGAGTGTCGCTACGCCATTGGCCATCCTCAATTACGTCATAGCACTCGTCTGGGCCCGGCAAAAAGGCAAACGTCGCCACCACGTGGCCGTCGACTTCGCACACATAGCTGCCACCGGCGGCGATATCGGCAGCCAGCTGCTCGACAGAAGGCGTGCCCTCGGGCCACTGCGTGGCGTTGCCATGCGCGCGCATAAAGGCGCGGGCCGCGTCATAGATAGCCATGACGGCGGGAATGTCGGTATCGAGGGTTTTTCTGATCATCACGCGGCGACCTCACGTTTATTGGTATCACTTTGATTGGGCAATGATACCAGCGTTTGGAGAGGGGCGCGAAGCAGATGGGAAGCAAAAAGCGGGCCGCCTGGTCAAAGGCAAAAAGCGAGTTTTTGGGCGCTGCTACCGGCGGCGATATGAGCGACCTGTTTGCGCGCGAGGACGAGCGCCGCGACGCCCTAGACGCCGAGCGCGATGAAGCCTGGCGTTACAAGTCGTGCGAACGCAAAAACCGTTACGACACACGCGCCGAGGCCGAGGCAGTTATGGCCGACTGCGAAAACCGCGGGCGGCGTGGTTTGGCCTGCTACAAATGCGAATACTGCGGCGGCTGGCACCTGACGTCGCACCCTTGGAAATAGGTCGCGCTGCGCCCTCGCGTTGAGCGCTACTCGGCAGACTACGGGCGCGGCGGCACCAGGACGTCGTAGCGCACGGCCTTGCCCGCAAGCTGGTAGCTCGGCTTTATACCGGCAAGCAGCGGGCCCTTCACCGGTCGCTTAATAACGACTTTGCGCGGATGCACGGCAAGTGCGGCCTCGACCAGCGTCTCCTCGTCGGCACACGGCTGCTCCAAATGATGCAGCAACTGAAACTTCTTTTTGACCGCCGCGCTCTTGGTGCGTTCGGGAAACATGGGGTCCAGGTACACCACGTCCGGCGCGGCGAGCTCACCCTGCTCGACCATCTCGGCCGTCTGGTGAAGACCGGCGATGCTGTCCTCGCCCGCATGCAAACGCATACGTGCCACGGCGTCTGCAAGCGCAGGATCGTCCGCCGCACGGTCCAAGGCATCCTGCAGCAGCGCCGCGATCACGCAGTCCTGCTCATACAGGTCGACGGCAAAGCCCGCAGCCGCCAGCAGCAGCGAATCCTCGCCAAAGCCTGCCGTGGCATCGATTGCCCACGGATGCTCGATGCCTTTCGCGCGGGCCGCCTTCACCAACAGCTCTTGTTGCAGGCGCCCCTGTTTAAGTCGTGGAAACATGCGGCTAAAATCGGCGCGCAGCTCCATCGTGCCATCGGTAAGCGTGAGGCCCTCGGGCGTCCTGGTTAACTCGAGCCCTGCCGCCCGAGCAACAGAAAAGGGATCGACGACGCCCATTAACACTCCTTAGCAAACAAAACGAATACATGGGCGCCATTCATGTCGGCACCCAACCGTCCGTTATTGTCCCACATGCGACATGGCCCATAGCATCCCAATGCAAAGCACCGCCATCAATCCCGTGCACACGGCAGCGATGACAGAATCACTCATGCGCCTTCCCAACGACCGCGGCTCGCGCGCTTGCTCTGCGCCGTACATCATGGTTCCTCCTTTGACCAACTCCTTGTTATGGCCCCATCATCGCAGCGCCGCGCATACGCTGCCATCGATTTGGCTTACGCCCAACTTTCCTTTTTGAAAGGTTGGGCCGCGCGGGCTCAAAGCGCTTTCAAACGCACGCACGCCGCCGTTGAACTACAATGTGCTTCACCATATGTGCAGCACATTGGGTGCGCCAAGTTGGCGTACTCGTATCGAAAGGACCAGCCATGAGCTTCACTCGCAAGACACTCAAAATCCTTGCCCTCATCTATTTTGTTTTGGGCATCGCCAGCCTGGTTATCGGAATCGCCGGCATCGCGACCGGCAAGCTCGAGTCCACCTACGGACCGAACGCCATGCTCGCCGCGGTCGTGATTATCGCCAAGGGCCTCATCGACCTCGCCGCGGGCGTTGCGGGCATCAAGGGCGCCAACAAGCCTTCGCAGGTGGGTGGCGCATTTAAGCTCGGCATCATCGCCGCGGTCGCCACGATTGCGCAGGCCGTGCTCACGCTCCCCGCGTTCGGCGGCGACGCCATCAACTATGGTGCCTTTGTCATCGTGGTGTACGACCTGTTCTTTGTTCAGCAGGCACACGACGTCAAGGCCGAGAACAAGGATCGCCTGTAAGCGCTCGCTTCTCTTAGCCTCTGCAGCCAAGCAACTAAAAAGGGCCGATCGCACATCTCCGCGGTCGGCCCTTTGCATTTGCCCAAATAAAACCTGCCAAAATAAACCTGTCCCTTTTTGGTAGGTTGTTAGCGGTGGCGGTACTCGGCGATGATGAAGTCGATATCGGTCTGAAGGGTGTCCAGGTTTGCCAGGCGCTCTTTGTCGGCGGGGCGCGTGCGGTAGTAGTACGGCGTCATCTGGAACACCGCCTCGATGTCGGCCTGCGTCTGGAGCGTAATGTTCGCAGACACCCGCTGCGTTCCCACCAGCTCGAGCTCGGCTGTCTGCGGCAGCTTCTCATCGTTGAGATATGGCGTGTCGTAGAGCACCTCCTTGAGCCCAAACAGATGCCGAGCACCCGGCACCACGGTGTAGAGCGAGCCCTCGGGTGCCAGCACGCGGGCAAACTCACGCTCGTTAAAGGGGGCAAAAAGCTCGGTCACCATATCAAAGGCACCATCAGCAACCGGAATATCCTTCATGTTGGCCACGAAGTAGGTCGCATCGCCGCGCTTGGCGGCCAGACGCACCATCTCTTTGCCCAGGTCGAATCCATAAGCATCCACGCCCGGCACCGCGCCCATGGCACTCGTGTAGTAGCCCTCGCCACAGCAAATATCGAGCAAGGTCATGGGAGTGCCGGTAGATGCCGCGCGCCCAGACACCCGCTCGCGCACCAGTTCGACCATCGCATCGCGCAACGGCGCATAGTAACCGCGGTTCAGAAAGTCACGACGGCTGCGCGCCTGCGACTTGGGATCTCCCATGGAATCGCCGCTCTTAGACGAGCGCAGCAGATATAGATAGCCCTCGCGCGCACGGTCAAATCGGTGTCCGCCCGCGCATGCGGCACCGCGCTCGTCGTCCACCAACGGCTCATGGCAAACGGGACACAACAACATGGCAACTCCTTAGCGCGGACAACACAGCGCCCACCATTGTCTCACGCCTCCCCCACCTAGTCATTGGGGACGTTCTTAAACGACTAGTCATTCAAGAACGTCCAATGACTAGTCTATGTGCTGACAGAAAAGAAACGTTCCCCCCAAGTACCGGCTGATTGCATTAGGAGTATCATCGTCTGCGCAAATTGGCATTGAAGCGCATATAAGAGATTGAGAGCGTATGGCTGACACCGCATCTAAGCACATTGACATGACTACCGGCTCGCTGTGGCGCAATATTCCCCTGTTCGCTTTTCCCGTCGCCGCCACGAGCATCCTCGAGCAACTGTCGAACCTCATCGCAACGGTCATTATCGGCAACTTCTCGGGCGACCAGGGAACTCTTGCCATGGCGGCGGTCGGTTCCAACGTTCCGCTCACCAGCCTGATGCTCAACCTGTTTATCGGATTATCGCTTGGCTCTAACGTGGTTATCGCCAACGCCATTGGCCGCAACGACCAAAACATGGTCAAGCGCGCCGTTCACACCTCGATCCTCATGGCACTCGTGGGCTTTGTCGTCATCGCACTGGGCGAAATCTTTGCCGAGCCCATGCTCGCCGCGCTCAATGTTCCCGCCGAAACCATGCCGCTCGCTTCGCTCTACCTGCGCGTCTTTTTGCTCAGCATGCCCTCGATCTTGCTCTACAACTTTGAGGCCGCGATCTTCCGCTCCGTCGGCATCACCCGCATGCCGCTGCAGGCACTTGCCGTGTCCACCGTCCTCAACATTGGCCTGGATCTCATCTTTGTCCCCATACTCCACTGGGGCGTCGCGGGCGTCGCCATCGCCACCGCTATCGCCTACACTGTCAGCGCCGCCACGCTCTTTATCCGCCTGCTCAAGACCGATTCTGTCGTTCGCGTCACCCCGCGCGACCTTGCCATCGACCCCGTCGCCCTCAAGCGCATCGTCAAGATCGGCCTGCCCGCCGGCATCCAGAGCGCTGTCTTTGCCGTCGCGAACATCATCATCCAGTCCGCCATCAACAGCTTGGGCACTGAGGTCATGGCTGCCTCCAGCGCGGCCATGAGCCTGGAGTACGTGTGTTACAACCTGCTCAACAGCTTTAGCCAGGCCTGCACCACCTTTGTGGGGCAAAACCACGGCGCCCGCCAGATCGACCGCTGCACCAAGACGCTCAAAGTCTGCCTGGTCGAAGGCGGCATCGTCGCGCTCACCACGATCATCGTTATTGTCGGCCTGGGACGCGAGATCTTGTCGCTGTTCAACAGCGATCCCAACATCGTCTCGATCGGCTATATCCGCGTGTGTTCGATCTTCCCGGCGTACGCCTTTAGCATGTTCTACGAAAACATGTCCGGCTACCTGCGCGGCTTTGGTATCTCGCTCACGCCCGCCCTCATCACCATGATCTGCGTCTGCGGCATCCGCTTCTATTGGGTGTTCTGCGTGTTCCCGCACTTCCGCACCTTTGCGAACATCATGATGGTCTACCCCATCAGCCTGGGCACCACGGCGTTCTTTATGGTCGTGGCGGTACTACTTTGCCACCCGGCACGCACCTATCGCGCCACCCAAGCCAAAGCGACAGCCCGCTAAACACCGCACTCAAAGCCACGCCAGTCATTAATTGACAATATGCGAGCTCATATAGTCGATAAAGCGCCTCGTGGCGATGGGCATGGTATCCCAGCTGCGCCAGGCTGCCACTACGTCACGCGAGGGAGCGTGCACGATGGGCCGCACGCGAATATCGGCTCGCATGCCCTCCACAGTACGACGGTAGAGCATGCTCACGCCTAGGCCCTCTTCCACCATCGCCATGATGGTGTAGTCGTCGGTCACCTCACTCGTCACGTGCGGCGACAGGCCATGCGCCGCGAATGCATCGAGCACCAGGCTCTGTTCGCCCTCATCCAGAAGCACAAACGGATCGGAAGCCAGGTCGGCGAGCGTCACCTTTTCCTTTGCAGCCAGCGGATGCGCGGCCGGCAGCAATGCCACCAACTCGTCGTGATAGACCACGCGCTTCTCGAGCCCCGCGGTAAACCCGCGTGCCGTAAAGCAAAAATCGACCACGCCATCGTGCACCCACTGGGCGTTGCGCGTGTAATCGCCCTGCTTGAGGGTAAAGTGCACGCCCGGGTGCAGGGCTCCAAAGTCGCGAATCACGCGCGGCAACACGGTTCGGCTCACGTTGGTAAACGTCGCAATGCGAATATCGGTCGACGAAAGCCCCAGCAGCTCCTGGCGCTTGCCCTCAAGCTCAGCCTCGGCAGTTACGATCTGTCGCAGATACGGCAGATACTGCTTGCCATCGCGCGTAAGCGACACACCCCGCTTACCGCGCTCGATAAGCGTGGTACCCAGCTCACGCTCGAGCGCCCTGACGGCCTGGCTCACCGCACTTTGCGTATAGCCCAGCTCGTCCGCCGCGCCCTTAAGACTGCCGCGATCGACCACCATACACACAATCTGATACCGCGATGCCATCGCGCCTCCACATCAATGCAGCCGTAAAACGTTTTGCCAGGGCTTTTTCTGCCTACATTAGTATTTCTTAATCATACTGAAGATACATTCGCTTTACTACATCCACATCTGGGAGCAGAATCCTTTTTGCGAAACCGTTCTGTAACAAAAGGAGTCCCATGGATCGCAAAAAAGCAATCGCGCTCTCATTTTCCGTTCCCGTCGCATGGGGCTTTTCGTATCCCCTCATGAAGATCGGCATGGACAGCATGAACGCCACGAGCATCGTCGCGCTACGCTGCATCATCGCCTTTGTGGTCTGCCTGCTGCTCTTCCACAAGCGCGCTTTCCGCATCAACCGCGACCTTATGGTCCGTGCCGCCATCATCGGCGCCATTATGGCAACCGAGCTCACCTGCATGTGCCTGGGCTCCAGCCTCACCTCTGCCTCCACTGCCGGCTTTTTGCAGAGCCTGACGGTCGTGATCGTGCCGTTTGCCAACGCCGCCCTGCTGCGCCGCGCCCCCGAGCGCAAAGTGCTCGTCGGCACCGCCATCGTCACCTGCGGTATGTTGCTGCTCTCGGGCGCCGACTTCACCAGCCTGAACCCGGGCGCGCTCATCATGCTGCTCTCCGCCTTTGTCTACGCCGGACACATCATTGTCGCCAAGCGGTTTGTCGAAGAAGTCGATCCGCTGTCCCTGGGCGTTTGGCAGCTGGGCTTTGGCGGCCTGTTCTCGGGCATTGCCGCATGCGCCTTTGGCGGTTTCACACTTCCCAGCACGCCCAGCGAGGTCGTAGTCGTCGTCGCACTCGCACTCATCTGCTCTGCCTACGGCTTTATCACCCAAACGCTCGTGCAGCCCCACGTGCCCGCCGAGACCACCGGCTTCGCCTTCTCGCTCGAGCCGGTCTGCTCCGCCGTCTTCTCGTTCTTCCTGGTCGGCGAGGTTCTGAGCCCCATCGCCTTCTTTGGCGCTGCACTCATCCTCAGCGGCGTCATGGTGGCAACCGTCGAGCTTCCGCTCCTCCGCGCACATGGACAGGCTCGCATGGCGGGAGCGCCCGAGCACGTCTCGTAGACACTACTCCTCATACGGCCGCGGCATAAAGGTCTCCGGTGCGCCTTTACAATAGATGCAAACAGAGCATCTGACGTAAAGGAGCCCCATGGACGCCGCGACCCGCGACCGCAACATAGCAACTTGGTTGGGCGATGCACCGCAGCCGGTACGTGACACTACGAACCAGCTGCTCGAGCGCATCGCCCTTTTGCGTGCCGAGCAGACTATCTACCCGGCACAAGACGACATCCTCAATGCCCTCGCCTACACGCCGGCCGACCAGGTCAAGGTTGTCATCTTGGGTCAAGACCCCTATCACGGACCCAACCAGGCAATGGGGCTGTCGTTCTCGGTCCCCGCGACGCAAACCAAGTTGCCGCCGAGCCTGCGCAACATTTACAAGGAACTCAAAGCCGATCTGGGTTGTCCCATTCCCGCCACGGGAGACCTAACCCCATGGGCACAACAGGGCGTCCTGCTCCTCAACACTACGCTCACCGTGCGCGAGCATGCCGCCAACTCGCACGCCAAACTGGGCTGGAGCACGCTCACCGACTACGTTATCGAACGCTGCTGTCAGCTGCCCCAGCCGGTAGTCTTTTTGGCATGGGGCCGCTTTGCCCAGCAGATGGTCGAGGGCAAGCTCGTCGCAACTGACGCGGGCAAGGCAACCGACAAGTTCTGCCTGGCCTCCACGCACCCCTCGCCGCTTTCGGCCAACCGCGCCACGGCAGAACTCCCTGCTTTTATGGGATCGCGTCCCTTCTCGGCAGCCAATCGGCTACTCGAACAACACGGCTCGACCCCCGTCAACTGGACTTGCCTCGGCTAGAAGTCGATACATCAAAAACGCACCCGACGGCTTTCCATCGGGCGCATTTCCTATTCGGGCCAAATAAATTGTGTGCGGCCGGCCTCGCCGCCATCGATTAGCAGACTCTGCCCGGTCATAAACCGGTTGGTCACGCCCACAAAGTAGATCCACTCGGCGATCTCTTGGGCGGTGGCCCAGCGCTTAAGCGGCGTGAGCTCCATAATCTGGTTCCACAGGTGTTCGTCTTCCATCACGCAACGGTTGAGCGGCGTGATAACGCCGCCCGGGTCCACACTGTTGGCAATGGCCTGCGGTGCCAGGCGGTTTGCAAGGTTCTTGGTGTAGGCGATAACGCCGCCCTTGCTGGCAGCATAGGCAGGAAACTCCGATCCCGTATGCCCGCTCGCCGACCCCACATTGACCACGGATTTGATAGCCGGCGCCGGCTTGGCGGCAAGCCCCTCCCCCGCAAAGGCGTAGCGCTCGGTCACGTTGATGGTGCCATACAGGTTGGCGGCGATGTCGTCAGCCGAATCCTGCGTACCGGCAACGTTCACGATCACCTGGGGTTCAAGATCGTCTGGAAACGCGTCCGGCTTGCGAACATCAACGATCAGATGGCGGTAGCACTCGTGTTTGATCGCCGCCGGTAGCAAATCAAAGCCCACGACCTCGTGGCCCTCGTCCAAAAATCGTTGCACGCATGCGGCTCCGATACCGCCCGAAGCACCCGTGATCAAAACCCGCATACTTGCTCCTTAGGCGGTTGCGTGGCGCTCGAGGTACTCGGAGCCCACATTCTCGCGCTCCCAGCCGCGCACGACCTTGTAGCCCACGGGGCTCAGGAAAACCTCGCACAGCAGCTCGGCAACAGCGCCGGTCAGCGAGCACATAAGGACCTGCACCCAGGTCCAACCAAAGAACGTGTGGCTCACCACAATGGCAAAGACCAGATTGTCGATAAACTGGCCAACACCCGTGGACACATAGGAGCGGAAGGCGAAGCTCGCAAAGTTATTCTTTTTGAGCATGCGGCCGAGCGACTGGTTGAGCGTGGAGTTAACCACGGCAGAAACGAGCATTGCCAGCGAAGATCCCAGCACCACGTACCAGGTGCCGCCGATGGTGGCGTTAAGGGCGGTGTTGACCTCGATCATGCCGGTGTCGTAGTAGGCGCCCCACATACCGGGCGTGAGCGAGCATGCCCAAAAGCACAGGCTCACGGCCAGGTTGACCAGCAGCGCGAGGATAGAGATTTTGATGGATGCCTTGGCGCCAAAGCGCTTGCAGATCATGTCCTGGCACAAAAACGAAACCCAGCTCACCACAAAGCCGCAATCGAGTGCCAGATACGGCAGGCTGATAAGCTCTTTGTTGGCCAGCAGGTTCATCATGATGACGCTCACGAAAAACAGCGAAACCGTTGCCGCGGGAATGCTCCGCAACAGGACCTTGTAGTCCTCCATGACCTTCTTGATCATTATGTACTCCTTTGGTTTTAGGTTTAACGAGCAGGATATCGGACCCGAACTGCTCGGACGCCCCGGTCTTGAGACGACGGTGGGTATAATAGCCGCTCACACGGCATCAGGCAAGCAAACGGCGCGGCAGCCCCGCAGGGCCACCGCGCCGATGCGTTAAAAGGCCACGTTGCCAAACTCCGACAGGATAAGGTCGGGGTTGTGGTCAGTTGCCCAATCCACGTTCCACGGGCTCGTGAACAGCAGCAGCTTACCGCCGCGCATGTCCTCGACGCGCAGTGTGTCGCGCGTGAGCGAAAGGCCCGGGATATCGATGGTGTCGGGGTCGTTTTGGATCCAGCGGATGTCCGTATAGGGCAGTGGCTGGCGACGAACCTCAACACGGTACTCGGCCTTGAGACGGCGCTCGAGTACCTCAAACTGCAGCACGCCAACCACGCCCACGATGACGCTCTCCATGCCGGCACCCAGCTCGCGGAAGATTTGGATGGCGCCCTCCTGGGCAAGCTCCTCCATACCCTTGACGAACTGCTTGCGCTTGAGCGTGTCGACCTGCGTAATGCGAGCGAACATCTCGGGGGCAAACGTCGGGATCTGTGGATACTGCACGTGGCGCTTGCCGGAGCACACAGTGTCGCCGATGCTAAAGATACCCGGATCGAACAGGCCCACGATATCGCCCGCGTACGCCTCGTCCACGATGGCGCGATCGTCGGCCATCATCGACGTGCCCGTGGCAAGCTTAAGCTTGCGGTTGCCCTGCACGTGGAAGGCATCCATGCCGCGCTCGAACTTACCCGAGCAAATGCGCACAAAGGCGATGCGGTCACGGTGGTTCTTATCCATATTGGCCTGGATCTTAAACACAAAGCCGCTAAAGTCGTCGCGGCAGGGATCGACCGGCTCACTGGTGAGCGTATCGGTATAGGCGCGCGGCGTCGGGGCCAGACGCAGGAACTCCTTGAGGAAGGGCTCCACACCAAAGTTGGTGAGCGCCGAGCCAAAGAACGCCGGGCTCAGCTTGCCGCAGGCCACGGCATCCAAGTCGAGCTCGTCGCCGGCGCCATCGAGCAGCTCGATATCGTCCATTAGGTTCTTATGGTTCTCCTCGCCAATGAGCTCATCCATGGCGGGGTCGCCCAGCTCGGCCTCGACCTCGGCGACCTTCTTGGTGGCGTTGGCGTGACCATCGCCCTCAAAGGCGATAACGCGACGGGTCTGACGATCGAACACGCCGCGGAAGTTACGACCGCTGCCGATCGGCCAGTTCATGGGATACGTATTGATGCCCAGGACATTCTCGATCTCTTCCATGAGCTCAAACGGATCGCGAGCCTCGTGGTCGAGCTTGTTCACAAAGGTGAAGATGGGAATGTGGCGTAGCGTGCAGACCTTAAAGAGCTTTTTGGTCTGGGCCTCGACGCCCTTAGCGCCGTCGATGACCATGACCGCGGCGTCGGCGGCCATAAGGGTACGGTAGGTATCTTCCGAAAAGTCCTGGTGGCCGGGGGTATCGAGGATGTTGACGCAGGCGCCGTTGTAGGTGAACTGCAGCACCGAGGAGGTAACGGAAATGCCGCGCTCCTTCTCGATGTCCATCCAGTCCGAAACGGCATGCTTGGCCGAGCTCTTGCCCTTGACCGAGCCGGCAGTCTGGATGCTGCCGGTATAGAGCAGCAGCTTCTCGGTAAGCGTGGTCTTACCGGCGTCCGGGTGGCTGATGATCGCGAATGTGCGGCGCGACGAGATTTCATCCGACAGGCTTGCCATGCGGATCCTTTCTTGCATTGAGTGCATTACGTCGTTGTAACCGTACTATTGTAGCCGTGAAATCCCGCTCTAGGGCGCCTATCAGGACAAATTCATCAGTTGGGGCCAGGGTAGCCGGCCCAATCAGTATTTGCCTCTTGCATAACTGTATATAGTGTATATATACTGTGCTTACCGGTTATATACACGTGTAGCCCAACAGCTAAGGAGCCGCTGTGGACATCATCCTATCCAATTCGAGCGACAAGCCCATCTACGAGCAGATAACCTCGCAAGTCAAAGCTCAGATCTTATCGGGCACGCTCGCTGCGGGAGCCAAACTCCCCAGCATCCGTGCACTCGCGAGCGATCTTGGCGTGAGCGTCATCACCACCAAGCGCGCCTACGCCGACCTGGAGCAGCTCGGGTTTATCTGCACCGTGCAGGGCAAGGGCTGTTTTGTCGCCGAGGGCAACCAGGAGCTTTTGCGTGAAAACCAGCTCTGTCATATCGAAGAGCTGCTTGCGAAAGCGGCAAGCCAAGCCGAAGCCTTGGGCGTCACGCGCGACAAACTGCACGAGATGCTCGACCTGGTAGCCCCCGAAACCATGCAGTAGCCATCTGCAAGAAAGGCTATACCATGCAAAACTTGCTTGAACTCAAAGGCATCTCACGCACTGTAAGCGACCGCTTTTCGCTGCGCGACGTCACGCTTGCCGTGGAGCCTGGCCAGATCGTCGGCTTTGTTGGTGCCAACGGTGCTGGCAAAACAACGGCGATTCGAGCTGCTCTCGGGCTTATAAAGCTCGATGCCGGCGAAGTGCACCTGTTTGGGCAGCGCTGTGGCGCCGACGCGCCCGATGAGTCGCAACGCCATCTACGCTCCCGCGTCGGTCTCGTCCTGGACACATGCCCCTTCCCTTCAACGCTCAAGGTGGGCCAGATCGAGGCGCTCGTAGGCCCGGCGTACCCCACGTGGGACCGCGAAACGTTCGCCGGATTCATCAACCGATTTGGCCTCGATCCCAAGACAAAGGTCAAGGACCTCTCCCGCGGCATGGGTATGAAGCTGCAGCTCGCCTGTGCACTCAGCCACAATGCCAAGCTGCTCGTTTTGGACGAAGCCACCGCGGGCCTCGATCCCATGGCACGCGAGGAACTGCTCGATGAGCTGCTTGCCTTTGTCGCCGACGGCCAGCACAGCGTGCTGCTCTCGAGCCACATTACATCCGACCTCGATCGCGCCACCGACCGCGTCATCTGCATCGATAACGGTTCGATTATTTTTGACCTGCCGCGCGAGGAAATTACCGACCGCGCCGGCATCGCCCACTGCACCCAAGCACAGGCCGCCGAGCTTATGGCTTGCGTCGAAGGCGCCCGCGCCGCCCACCACGCCTATAGCGTGGACGTGCTCGTGCCCAACCGTCGCGAAACGCTCGAGGCCTTTCCCGAGATTCCCTGCGATCGGGCAACCATTGATGACTATCTGCGCCTCACGCTGAAAGGGGCTTCAAAATGAAACGCGCCTTTATGTCCGAGCTCGCCATCGTTCGCACGCTCACCCCGAGCATCGCGGGCGTCGGCCTGTTCATCTTCGTCGTGCTAACCCTTGCCAACGCGTCGGATGGCGATTCCGGCATGAGCGCCGGCGCCTGCGCGGTCAGCGCCATGTCGCCCATCATGGTCATGAGCTCGCTGGCCGGCTTCGACAATCAAAACGGATGGGAGCGTTATCGGGCAACGCTGCCTCTCACGCGCAAAGACATAATTTGCGCACGCTACCTGTGCATCGTTGTCTTCTCGGCCATCATGACCTGCGCCGCCGTGCTTTTGAACATCATCGCCCTTCCGTTCTTCAACAGCGCTGGCGTGGCCTCGACAGGACAAACCATCTTTGAGATCGCAATTGCCTCGGCAGCATCGATGCTCATCTCCCTCATGATGGTGTTCTTGGCACAGCCGCTGTTCTTCCGATTTGGACACATGGAGGCACTACGCCTATCCGTTGGCCTGTTTGCCCTACTCGGATGCCTTACCATGGCAGCGCTGAGCTCCTCCAACCCCATCAGCAACTGGCTTATGTCGATTGCCGGGGCGAATCCCGATCCTGCCGTCCTTGGCTGTCTGTGTGCAGGAATTGCCGTACTGGCGCTCGCACTATGCGCAATCAGCTGCACCGTCAGCACCAAGGTTTATCGAGTACGCGACCTGTAGTCACGCGAGTCTCAATCCACGAAGGACGCAATCGCCCATCCGTAAATCCGTGACAAAGGGCATGTCCCCGGCGCGCGCTACCGTGCTACTTGCGCAGCGGCTTGGGCAGTGGAATGCCGGCGGCGATGACGGCCGCGATGATCATGCAGACGATACCCTTGAGTGGGAAGCACATGAGCAGCAGGCCCACGACCATGACGGGCTGACGCATAACGGCGCCCATCGTCGAGGCCGTGCAAACGGCGACGCAAAAGACCGGATCGGCGCCGGTGAGGATAGCAAGGCCATAGCCCAGGCTTACGCCCGAGAAGATAACCGGGAAGAAGTGGCCGCCGCGCCAACCAAGGTTGATGAGGGCGGGCGTCAGCATGGCCTTAACGAGACCGGTCGCGATAAGCACGCCGGCGGGAATGGTCAGATAGGTTTCCATGAGCACGTCGGCCTGCGTCTCGCCGGCAAACATGGTGTAGGGCAGGACCGTGCCGCAGATGGCGAGCGCCAGACCGGCCAGCATGGCTTTGACGACAGGGCGCGCCCCTATTGCATGAGCAAGCGCTTCGCTCGCGTGCTCAGAGACAAAGTACAGCCAGCCGCAGATTGTTCCGATCAGCGACAGAGGAATGAGCCAGGTAAGCTCCAGGTTGCCCACCACGGCAGCCTCGAACCTCGGCATACCCATGCCGCCGCCCATGAGCTGGCCGAGCAGCAGGTAGGTGCCCAGGCCGCCAGCAATCGCGATGCCGTAAACCACGGTCTTTTGCGCCTTAGGCAGCCTGATGGTGATCTCACCGGATTCGGAATCCTCGCCATCGCCGACACCCTGGCCGTCGGTGCTACCGGCAAGCGGCGCCACAAAGCCAAAGACGGGCGCGGTAAAGAGCGCCGTCAGGGCAGCCTGGGTGCCCAGCAACGTGAGCTCCCTAAACTCGGCGCCAAAGCGACGCATGCGGTCGCCGACCCAGCTGCACAGACCGGCGATAACGCCGGTCAGGCCGGCCTCCGGTCCAATGCTTCCGCCAAACAGCAGCGGCAGCAATGCCGCGAGCGAAAGCTTGCCCAGGTTGTCGTACGGGTAGCGCCCGTCTTGCTTAACCTTAGCCATCACCTGGTTGAGGTCATCGGTCTTGGTGCCTGTCATCTTTTCGTACAGACCGATTAACAGGCCGCCCAGCAGGCAGACAAAAAACGGGTACGGCAGAAAGCCAAACGGGCCGCTGGCAAGCTCGGGCGAAGCGACGCCCAGCGCGTGCGGAATCTCGGTCCATAGATAGTCGATACCGTGCTCCATCGCAAAAAAGAACAGCCAGACTGCGGCACCCGCGAGTGCACCGGTCACGGCAACGCTGACCAAAAACAGCGCTCGGTTCGTGGGTTTGGCAAGGTTATCCATCGGGTCCTCCCGCGGTCAAAGTCGACATAGATACGTTTTATTGTAGAGCGAGCGTTGCCCAGTCAAGCCAACCACCTGCGCCGCAAACGGCACCATTGGGAGCCATAGTAGGGCAGGCTCAAGGCTTATCCGTTGATAATCGAGGCAATCTCGCGCAAATCGTCGGCAAAGTAGATGCCGTGCTGGCGCTGCGGGCTCGATAAACCCTTATCGATCATGTGCCCGAGCAGCGCCTTGAGGTCGTTGTAGTAACCGCCCAGGTTATACAGGATGCACGGAGCGCTCAGGTGCCCCAATGACACCGCGGACATGACCTCGGCAATCTCCTCGAGCGTGCCCGTCCCGCCGGGAAAGGCGATGAACGCATCGCCGAGCTCAATCATCTTGGCCTTGCGCTCCGCCATATCGCTCGTCACGATGAGGTCGTCGATACCGTCATGTTGAAACTCGGCCTCGATAAAAAAGCTCGGCTCCACACCCGTCACGTGTCCGCCAGCATCGAGCACGCTATCGGCGAGCGCACCCATCAGGCCCGATTTGGACCCGCCGTATACCAGCGCGTGTCCGTTGGCGCCAATCCAGTTGCCCAGCTCCTGCACCGCAGGCAGAAACGCCGGGTCATTGCCAGTGTTGGCACCCAGGTACACGGTGATGTTCATATTTGTCCCCCTCATCGTGACGCACGGCGCCCGTTCTAGCGCTGGCGTCGACGATACTCGCGCACGCGACGCGAAAGATCGGCAAGCTCGTCGCGATCGAGCTCTTCCAAATGCTCCAGATCATCCATAAAGCGCGCCATGGTGTCCTTTTGACGCATCTTGATTAGCGTATTGCAGTAGTTCACCGCCACGCCCGTGAGCATGGCGATGTAGAAGATGCTGATAACGCTCAAGACGACGGTAATGGCGCGGGCAACCGGTGTTTCGGCCGGAATGTCGCCAAAGCCGATGGTCGAGACCGTCTCAAAGCTAAACCACAGGCCATCGCCAAACGTGAGGGTCGTGGGCTCGGACAGCCAGACGGCCGTCGAGCACAGCAGATAGAAGACGAGGAACAGCTCCGTAATGCGCACAAAGCCCGCCTGGCGCAACACGTCGGCAAGCGTCCTGAGCTTTTTCATCGCGACCCCTTCCACGGACAACCAATCACGTTCGCTCGGTATTGTCCCACAACCGTCAGTTAGGGACGTTCCTTTTAATATGAGCAGGACATTGTCAAGAGGCAAAATCGG
>JAPJOH010000046.1:1919-7157 GCA_030826265.1 Collinsella aerofaciens | reverse complement strand
CGGGGCTGAAGAGGATGCGACGATCGCCCAGGCGCTCGCGCAGCTGCGCGGTGTAGCCGACGGGGACGGTGGACTTCACGACGATCCACGCCTCGGGGCTCGCCGCGCGGATGGCGGCCACGGCCGCCTCCACGCTCGAGGTGTTGAAGAAGTTGCGCGCCGGGTCGTAGTCCGTCGGGGTGGCCACGACGGCGAAGTCGACGCCCTCGTACCCCTCCCCCGCGTCCAGCGTCGCCGAGAGCGCGAGCGGGCGCTCCCCCGAGGCGGCCCCGGCGAGCGCCTCCTCGATCTCGGCGTCCCGTATGGGGCTCTCCCACCTGGCGAGCGCCTCGACCTTCGCGGGGACGACGTCCACCGCCACGACCTCGCTCCCCCGCGCCAGCAGCACCGCCAGCGACAGCCCCACGTACCCGGTGCCCGCGACCGCTATCCTCATGCCTTTACCTCTTCCGTTGTCAAAGTTCTTGAACCCAACAAAACACGCTATACCCGGCTGTTGATGTACCCTTCCGTCGCATTCGCCCTCGGAATGATCTTGCAAGGACTCCCCAAGACGATGCTGTGCGAGGGAACGTCGCAGTTCACATAGCTGTTAGGAGCGATCAGCACGTCCGTCCCGATGCTGACGTTCCCGACCACCGTGCTGTTTGCGCCTATCCATACCCGATCCCCGATGCGCGGCGCCCCTTTCCTCTTGCCGCGGTTCTCCTGGCCGATGGTCACGCCCTTGTGCAAGTTGCAGTTCCTGCCGATGACCGCCGCCGGGTTGACGGTGATGTTGAAGGCATGGCCGAGGTACAGCCCGCCTCCGATGGTCGCTGCGGCGGGGATCTCCAGCCCGTATTTCCGCAACATGCGCCTGTGGACGAGCTTCAGCAAGACGCCCCCGCCGTCCTGCAGCCTGCGGAGAACCCAGAGAAAGCGAAGCTCGTGGCAAGTCAGCACCCCCCCCCGTCGCCATATCGCCGCCTGTCCTCGAGGAACGCGCTGCTCACAACTTGCCCCGCTTCCCGCAATACCCCTTGTACCAGCGGGCGAACTCCCGCAGCCCGTCCTCCAGGCGCGTCGAGGGCCTGAAGCCGAAGTCGCGCTCGAGCGCCGAGGTGTCGGCGTAAGGTGACCGGCACGTCGCCCGGCTGCATGGGCACGAGCTCGCGATGCGCCTCGAAGTCGTAGTCCTCGGGCAGGATTCCCTCCTCCACCAGCACGCGCTGCAGCGTGTCCACGAAGTCCAGGAGGCTCTCGGGGCTCGAGTTGCCCACGTTGTACACGCGGTGCGCAGCCAAGGGCAGCCCGTCGGGGCCGGTTCCTACCTCGGGCGGGTTCCCCATGACGCGCGCCACGGCCTCCACCACGTCCTCGACGTAGGTGAAGTCGCGCATGCAGTCGCCCATGTTGAAGATCTTGATGGACTCGCCGCGCACGAGCTTCTCGGTGAACCCGAAGTAGGCCATGTCGGGCCGGCCCATGGGGCCGTAGACAGTGAAGAACCGCAGGCCCGTCGCCGGGATCGAGTAGAGCTTGGAGTAGGCGTGGGCCATGAGCTCGTTCGACTTCTTGGTGGCCGCGTAGAGGGACACCGGCGAGTCCACGCGGTCCTCCTCGGAGAAGGGCACCTTCTCGTTGCCGCCGTAGACGGAGCTCGAGGACGCGTACACGAGGTGCCCGACCGGATGCCTGCGGCGCGCCTCCAGCACGTTGAAGAAGCCCACGAGGTTTGAGTCGACGTAGGCGCGCGGGTTCTCGATGGAGTAGCGCACCCCCGCCTGGGCGGCCAGGTTCACGACGACGTCGGGGCACGCTCGCTCGAAGAGCGCCTCGGCCGCCGCCTCGTCGGCGAGATCTCCCCGCACGAACTCGAAGCGCCCGCAGGAGAAGCCGTCCACGTCGGCATCCTCCGGCGACCCGCCCGCCGCCTCGGCGAGCATCCGCAGCCGGCCCTCCTTGATCCCGACGTCATAGTAGTCGTTAACGTTGTCGAACCCGACGACGCACGCATCACCCTCCTCGAGCAAGCACCTGCAGAGGAACGCCCCGATGAAGCCGGCTGCTCCAGTTACGAGGATCAACGCCTGCGCACTATCCTTCCTTTTAGGCATAGAGCACCCCTCTACCTTTCCTTCTTTAATTTGGAAAAACCTTGCGCGCCAGCAGTAAAACCATCTCGTTGCGGCAGACGATGCCAACCGTCGCGTAAACCGAAACAGTCACGACCACCGATATCACCGTGCAGGCAAGATGGTCCGAAACGAGAACGGCGCATAGCGCAAGCGTTAAAGACATGGCCAGGAGCCCCGCAAACGTGGAAGCCCAGAAGCGCTTGGGGGATCAAATAACTTTAGCCATAGCCTTATTAATTGCCAGCGCACTACTAAGCACATCAGAGCTCGTATACGGGAGGCCTATTAAATCAAGGTGCCCTTGGATACACCCATCCTCGCCATACACGCCATGAAGGCAAAGGGATACACAGTCAAAACCGCCATCCGCCAAACGCCTTATTCCGGCATACGTCGCAGGATCCACCATCCCAACGGCGTAGCCCAACTCTTCAAAAGCACTCATAACGCATTGCCCAGAAGAAAACGATACTTCCCGCTCCGAGTTCTTGCCGCTCATAACAACCGCAATTATCTTTGTTGACGCTTCTATGCTATCGACTTCTCTTAAATCTGGCAGTGAATGCTTTTACCCCTGCACGCAACAGACACGGATACGTGGTATCGTACAGCCGCCCCGCCTCGTGAGGCCACTTCCAGTTGTTGTAAACAAGCTGGGCAATGGCTTGCCCAGCTACTAAACCAAGCACACTGCCGCCACTTAAAATAAGAAAAACAACTGAGAGAGCGACTCCCAGCACAGCCGAAAAGACAATAGAAGTTGCGTAGGGAACATGATTTGTATTGGATATAAGCGTTGCACATAGCGAATGATGACGCCAGAGCAGCAGGTAGAGACCTAAAGAAATAGTAAGGAGGGGCATCGAATCGATTCCTGGCTTAAACAAGCCAAGCACCGGCATGCAAACAAACAGGACCAGCGTGAAACCAACCGAATAGAGAGCATAGAAACTGACTAGACACTTCCCCGCCAGCTTACGCCCAAGCTCCTTGTTACCGTTTACATATGCCGATTGCATCGATGGAGAATAAGTTGTCAGAGCAACCGTGCTCAAATTCACACAGGCATTCAGCACTTGAAGGGTCACTGAGAAGACAGAGGACTCCGACAATCCGATGAATGCAGCGCACAGGAGCGTATTTGATGTCGTAACGGCATAGTTCGCAAGAGAAACAGCCGTATCCTTGAAAGCGTTAACCGATAACGCTCTCCCAATCTCACAGACTTCGCTCCTCGTTGGCGTCGGGGCGCCTCCGAGCCCCTCCCTCATACCCTCCGCACGAAAGAAAAACAGTTTACACATGAAGCGAAACACTAAGCCCTGAACCAGAAAACCTACCGCGCACGAGAGAAGGCCCAAGTCTAATAACAGCATAACCGCTATAACAGCAATCTGCGTAAGGCTAGAGACAATGATAGCTTTATTCACACCCGCAAAATCGCCTATTCCCCTTAAGAACGAATCCCAATAGGTATATAGAACGTTAACAAAAACGCCAATGCAAAAAACTACCCAAGCAGCAGTGTATTGAGCAGGCGTCAACCCCTCGGAAACAGATACGACATATAGGCTTCCGAGAGAGGCAGCTCCGATCAACACAGCAAAAGCAATCATCCGATATATGCGTTTACATGAGCCAATTAGCGCTCGCAACACAGGGAAATTCACTTCGCCCCCATCAACTTTAGGAGCTCCTTCCACAAGAAACGCCGTGCTGCCACTCCAGCAAAAAGCAACGTTGCGACCGAAGGTCGGGCCGAAACCAGCCTGGAAAGTGGTTACGAAGCTGTTGACAGCCAGAAACACATACCACAAACCCACCAGATCATCTTGGAGCATCGACAAAACCATAGGAAGCAAAAGCAGCTGACCTGCCATTTTAAAAAAGAGGCCACTGTAATTCCAAATGAAATCGCTCGACTTTGAATATATCTGCATCAATGATTTCCAGAATCACAGCAATCAGCAAAGCTGTCTCTCATTTTTTGCAACCCGGGTTTCAAGCTGCTCCGCCACGCAAGGAAAGCTTTCTCCTCTAAAGGTCCGAGGATGTTGCGACATGGCGAATCGAGCAGCGAAGAAAAGTCGACCAAGCTCTGTCGCCATCTCTCTATGTAGTCTAGCCAGGGCTTTAATGGCTTATCCTCGCAAGGGTGAAGCGCCAGCGTGACAATGCCTCTCGGGTGCTTTGGCATGCCGTAGCTGCGGCACGAAATATGCTTGATGCCCTTACGTATATAACAATGCATAGAGCGACCGTCGGAAACGTACCTGAAGCCCGCTTCTTTCAGCGCTTCGAGAGTTACCGAATCAAAGGAGTGCGCCGGCGCAAAGAAAATATCTGTTTCAAGCTCATGCTCGGTTAGTATCCGCTTTCCTTTTTCTAGCAATTCAAATTGCGTACCATACGGCTTCCCAGCAAACTCACTCTTTGTCCCAGATGTAATGAGTGATTTTCCGTCCGAATCGAGATGGTGAGCGTAGCCGTGAAGGGCGACGGACCAACCCCTGTCTTTCATGCCGCGAAGCCACTCCCAAAAATGTGGATTGAAGTCGTTTTTACGCAAGTCTGGATCGGCACAGGCTGGAACGACTCCCAAGAGCCCCCGAACCCCACAGCTTTCCACCGCCGAAACAGCTTCCTGAACCTTCTCAATATCGTTCCATGGGCAGATATCGTCTATCCTAACCGTTATCACCGCGCGCTTAAACACCAAAACCCCTTTTCTGGTCTTTTGTGACGCGGATAAAATCAGCTTGAATATCTGCCGCTACACGGGCAATGTCAAAACCAGCATTCCTCACCTTTTCAGGGCCTTTTGAGTTACGTCCAAACGTCGCAACATGCTTGATCTCATCAGCCCATTTTGTAGCACCGTCGGCCAGATCAACAACCTGACACCCTTCGCAAATGAGAGCTCTAGAAGGAACGCCTTTCGAAACGACACAGGGAAGCCCCGCAGCCTGAGCCTCAATCAGAGCTAGCCCAAGTCCTTCCGCTTTTGAGGGAAAGGCAAAAACATCCATCGCTGAATACAATTCATCCGTATCCATCCGATCCTCCAGCAAAGTCACTTTCTCCCAGATCCCCAACTCCGAAGCCTTTGCTATTATCT
>JAPJOH010000046.1:0-1909 GCA_030826265.1 Collinsella aerofaciens | reverse complement strand
CTTTTGAGCAGCTCGATTGGAGAAAAGCGAAGGACTCTAATAGAAATATATGATTTTTTACACTAACCAGGCGCGCAACATTGCCGACAACAAAAGTTTCAACCCCGAAACCAAGCGCATCTCGCACACGATTGCGCTTCTCATCATCAAAAGCGAACCTTGCGACATCTATGCCGTTCGGCACAAACTTCCATTTAACAGCTTTCCCCGAACGGTCAAACCCAAACCAATCGGCCGCTTCAGGGGAGCAAGCGTAGAAATCAGTTGCCGCCCCAATCCTACGTCTGTTTACGGAGTGAATTGCATAGTTCATCGCCGACCTGATATCGAAAACAGACGAGGTGCTAGCGTGGGAGTGCAGTATCCTGCGAGGAACCCCGCTACGTTTTGCCGCAAACAATATTGCCATAGAATTCAAGGAGCCCTTGTTTTCCCATACTACGTCATAACAGTGTTCACAGAAAAACGCATCGAGCTTTTTTCGCATTTTAATGGGATGCTTCCTGCTCTCGTCGATGAAGTACAATCTACCGCCTCGATCACGGATTTCATCAGCAAAGAAATAATTGCGGTCATGCGGAAGCAAGAAGTCAAAGCGGACGAAACCCGGATCAATTTTGCGATAGACATTCATAATGAATGTCTCTATGCCGCCTAAGTCCATCCCACCGACAGCAACCAGAACATCTGCCATTACAAGACTCCAGAGTAATCGCAACGGGAGAGGTCAATCCAAGAGCCAGCTTGCATATCCCACTCAGGCGGCTGCCATTTGACGAATCCTCCTGCCGGGAATAGAGTCATTTCACACAGGCGAAGCAAGCCGTCTCGCGTCTTAATGAAATCAATTCTGACAAAGGGAAAATCTTGAGACAAATTACGCGACAGCTCGATAATCTGCATCAGCTCCACAGGCGCTTCGACCGGTTCCTCTAGTTTAGGCAATGACGAAACGAAGGGGCATTCTCTCCACTCAGCATCGTAGAATCTCTTTTTGTTGCATCCGTGAGGTTCTGTGATAACCCCAATAGCCTTAACATCACCATAACTGTTCCACGTCTGATACTCCCACTCGATGCGCTCTAGGTACTCCTCTGCAAACACTAGAGGCTTCACGTTTTTATAAGGCCATTCTCTAGAACCCCAGTAATAATTAGCATTCAAGTGCCTGCGAAGCTTTTCTTTCGCTAAAGCAATATCAAACGAGTCGGGGTTATTGCAAATGATTACACCCCCGCAGTCATGATTTGTTTTAAGCACATAATGCTTGGGCAATACAGACGGATCGATATCATCCACGTCCTGCCAAACAGCATACGTATCGTTAACATAGCCTCGGCCAACCCTCTCGCTTACCCAATCCTTAACCGCAAGCTTATCGACCACTTTAGAGTAGCTCTCCACATGATTGTGCAGCTTCAACCATTGCATTTTTTCATTGAAGGACCGTGGGTTGTCGAGATCGGGAGCAACGCCGAATAGCGCTTTGTACATCATCTTAAGATGCAACTCATCGGAAATCCAACGCGTTAGACCTTTAGCAGTAGCAAGGCAATACAGCAGCCTTGGGTTGTCAATATATTTTCTGAAGACACTCACGCTTAGAATCCTTTTCGATTAAAACCCTTTGAGGTAACGAGCAAATATATCTGCGACGGCTACTGATGTAGTTCGATAATTTGTTGGCAGTTTCTTTGATTGTCAAAATGTCCCTCATCTAGCGCATGCGCAAATCTCAGATGCTTTTCGAGAAATTTATATCCATGTTTTCTTCTATAACCCTTACAATCTCGCCAAATACCAAGTTAGGAGCATAGCTTCGAGAGTGATTGAGGCAGTTCGTTCTAATTGTCTCAATTTCCACCTCTCCGAGCAAAAGCTTCTCCAATGCCTCGAGAAGCAACTCTGG
>JAPJOH010000014.1 GCA_030826265.1 Collinsella aerofaciens | reverse complement strand
AAGGGAAGAGGCGGGGCATGCCCCGCCTCTTACACCACATCTCTGCGCGCTACCCAAACCGCCTCCCCTGGGACCTGATTGACAGCCCCTTCGAGGCCCCGTGGGCAAAAAATGGCAAATATGAGTACTGTTACCCTTTTAGTAACAGCCAAAACAGCCCCAAATGCCGTTTTCACGGCTTGCACGCGTCCCTAAATTGATCAAACAGCCCTATAGCGGACTTATATGTGTTTGCGTTAATGAACATATTTTGCTGTTATGTCTATTATTTTGCGAAGGCAATATGATACTAAGATAGCAACCGTACTCATATTTGGCATTTTTTGCCCACAGGGTGTTTCCTGGGGAACCGACAATAGCCTTAGGGTCCCGCGCGACGCCACTCCCTCCCGGTATCCGCCGACGTTCCCCCATATAAAACCTGCCAAAATAAACCTGTCCCTTTTGGCAGGTTTCGGGGTGGCAAGGGCTTGCACTTTAGCGTGCGACAGCGGATAATGCCGAGCATTCGACAATACGCTTATTGCTCTTTCTATAGATTGAGGAGACCCCTATGGCCATGGAATTCAAACGCAGGCTGCCGATCCCCATGGAGATCCGCGAGGAAATGCCACTTTCTGCCGAGCTTACCGCCAAAAAGCAGGCATTTGACGCCGAGGTCGCCAAAGTCTTTACCGGCGAGGACGCACGTAAGGTGCTCATCATCGGCCCGTGCTCTGCCGACCGCGAGGATTCGGTGCTCGAGTATATGAACCGACTGGCCAAGACCGCCGAAGAGGTCAAGGACAAGCTCATCATCATTCCGCGCGTCTACACCAATAAGCCGCGCACCAAGGGCACCGGCTACAAGGGTCTTCTGCACAACCCCAACCCCGAGGCTCCCGACGACCTGCTCGAGGGCGTCAAGGCCATCCGCCATATGCACCTGCGCGTTATTGAGGAAACGGGCTTCTTCACCGCCGACGAGATGCTCTATCCGTCCAACTACCAATACCTCGTTGACCTGCTGAGCTATGTTGCCGTGGGCGCACGCTCGGTCGAAAACCAGGAGCATCGCCTGGTGTCGAGCGGCATTTCGGTACCCGTCGGCATGAAGAATCCCACTGCCGGCTCTACCACCGTTATGCTCAACTCCATTTACGCCGCCCAGGCGCACCAGAGCTTCATCTTCCGCAACTGGGAGGTCGAGTGCGACGGCAATCCGCTCGCGCACGCCGTTATGCGTGGCTACATCGGTCTCGATGGGCGCACCTACCCCAACTACCACTACGAACACCTGGAACGTCTGGCCGAGCGCTATACCGAGCACGCCGGCTATGCCAATCCGGCGGCGGTCATCGACTGCAACCACGACAACTCGGGCAAGCGTCCGCTGGAGCAGTATCGCATTTGCAAGGAGGTACTCGACAGCTGCCGCCGCAACGAGTCCATCTCCAAGCTGGTCAAGGGCTTTATGATCGAGTCCTACCTGGAGGACGGCAACCAGCCGGTCGACGGCGGTGTCTTTGGCAAGTCGATCACCGACCCGTGCCTGGGCTGGGAAAAGACCGACTACCTCATCCACGAAATCGCGGAACGTATTTAGTTACGCGGTTTTACCAAACCGCGTAACGGCTCGACGCTGCAAACCCGCCAGGGCGGCAATCTGCCTTTCAACTTCGGCGGCATGATCAAAAGATCGATGCCGCCTCGTTTCAAGGCACCTTGCTCGCTCTGGCGGGTTTTCGCTGACGTTTTTTCGACCTGCATTGTTGCCAAGGTTGGCACCAATGACTAATGCGGTAACTAGCTACGTCGGTCCGCTTGACCGGCTGGGTTTCCGAGGTGCCCCAGGTCGCCGCGAGAGAGGAGCGAAGCGTACTTTGGTACGCGAGCGACGGTTTGAGCGGCGAGATGGGGTGCCTCGGGAAGCCGGACGATTAAGCGGACGGTTCCTGCTGCGTAATGCAGTGGATATTTCCACCACCGAAGACGACCTGCTCGGACTGAACGCCGACGCACTTGTAGACGCCCTCGCCCCAGACCTCGTCGTAGATCTTCTGGAGCGTGTCAACGGCAAGCTGATCGTTCTCGTCGCCGTACTGCGGGACGATAACGCCGTGGTTGGTGACCAGGTAGTTCATGTAGGAGGCGATCAGCGGCTCGTCGGCAACGCGCGGCTCGGCGTTCTCGTCGGCGTCGATGGTGTCGCAGGAAGCCTGGTCCATGAACAGCGGGTTCACAGGCATGCAGAGCTTGTAGACCTTCATCTTGCGGCCCTTGGCGTCAACGGCGTTGGAAAGGGTCTCGTAGACAGCATGGCACTGCTCGTAGAACGGATACTCGGGATCGTCAGTCCAGATGCAGGCCATGACGCCCGGAGCGATGAACGTGGCGACGTCATCGATGTGACCGTTGGTCTCCTCGGGGTCGATGCCCTCCTTGACCCAGATGACCTTCTCGACACCCAGATAATCCTTGAGGTGTTCGTCCATATAGGCGCGAAGTTCCTCGCTCCAGGGCTCGAACTTCCTCTTGAACTTGGGCCAGATGGACTCGGGATCCTCTTCCTCCTCCAGAACCGCAGAGCAGGTGCGGCCCGGGGAAAGCAGGCACTGGTCGGTCACGACCACGGTACCTTCGCCGTCGACGGTGATGGAACCGCCCTCGAGGATCATGTCATCGGGACGATAACGACGACAGCCGGAAAGCTCAGCCATCTTAAGGGCGATCTGCTCGTCCTTGTCCCACGGGAAGTACAGGCCGTCGACAAGACCGCCATAAGCGTTGAAGTGCCAGTGGTTGGCGCGCTTATCGCCCTTGCCGTTGATAACAAAAGTGGCAGCGGTGTCGCGGAACCAAGCGTCGTCGGTGGTCATCTCGATAACGGTAACGTTCTCGTCTTCCTCAAAGACGGCCTTGCAGTTGGCGTAGTCGGCCTGATTGACGCATATGGTAACCGGAGTGAACTCGGCAATAGCGCGAGCGATGGCGGCATACTGCTTCTGAGCCGGCTTGGCGCCATGGGCCCAGGTATCGGTGCGATGGGGCCAGCCCATCCACACGCGATCCTGCGGAGCGAACTCAGCAGGCATAAAGTAGCCGTCGGCCTTAGGGGTGGACTCGGACTCGGTGATCGTACGCATAAGATTTCCTCCAAATCGAACGATCGCTTGCTGCAGGCGGATTACCCGCAGCCTAAAACCAAGAGGTGGCGGACGCCCGTTCCCCGGCAAAGGTCGGGGCGCCCGGCGCCGGTTTTCACGGAGTCGCACCGGCAAGCGACGACGTAACCTGGCGCGCGGAGACAAAACGCACGAAGGATACGGAAGAGAGATTGGGGCGGGCGGTGGTTACCAGAGCTATCGTTCACACCCACCCCGGGGAATGGTCAAGTAGCGAGGAGGGTTGGAGCCCCGAATCCGGGTGCTCTAGTCCTCTTCGGCCTCGGCGGCCTCCTCAGCGAGACGCTGAGCAGCCAGCTCGGGGGTGAGACCCTTGTACTCGGTCTCGCGACCCTTAGCACTGACGACGCGGACAACCTCGCCAATAAGCAAAAGCACGATGAAGATAACGATCATCGGGACCTTATCGCCAATCTCATCGACAGAGAACGGAATCAGCGTTGCAACGATAGCCAGAATCAGCTCGATGCAGGGAATAGCCAGCATGACCTTCATCATGGCACCCTTAAACGGGAACGTGAAGATGCGCTCGCGGTTCGGGTCGTTCTTGCGAAGGTTGAGGAACGCCGGGAACATCGGGATATAAGTGAGCAGCAGAAAGACGACGGAGGTGCCGAAGAGCATCCAGAAAACACCGTTGGAGATGGCGTCAATGGGAACCAGCTGCAGGCACAGCACCAGGGAGGCAACGATGGCGTTGACCAGGTTGGCGCCGTTGGGCATATCGTCATCCGAGATCATCGAGGCAAAGACCTTGGGCATGTTGCCGTGCTCGGCAGCGTAGCGAGCAACGGAGTTGACACCAAAGGACCAAGCAGCCATGTTGGCAAACAGGGTGATCAGGAAGGCGATGCAGATGATCTTAAAGATCATGGAGTCGCCCACCATGGTCTGGACAGCGTAGATCATGCCGTAGTCGGGATCGATGGAATCGGCCGGCACAGCAGCGCCGATGCCAAAACCAGCGAACAGGTAGATCACGGCGATAGACAGGCCGCCAACGATGATAGCCTTGGGGATATCGCGAGCGGGATCGGCCATATCGTCGGTCATGGTGCAGATGACCTCGAAGCCCATGAAGTTAAAGATGATGATCGACAGGTAGCCGAGCGCGTTGGTGTTGGTGAGCTCGGGCAGGAAGGTGGTAGCGGACATGTCGTTCGCAAAACCGTTCTCCATGGCATACCAAATACCCAAAGCGCCGACGATAACGGCAACGGCAACCTTGATGATGGCGCCGCCGTTCAGGACCCACTCGGAGTCGGCCGCCTTGGAGCGACCCATGAGGTAGACGATCCACACAAAGGCAAGATCGATACCCAACTTGGCGATCAGATTGAACTCGACGCCAAAGACCATGCCCAGAATGTCGGGGAACATGGTAGCCAGCGAGGCGATCCACAGCGGGTAGTTAACCCAGTAGTAGTACGAGATGCGGGCGCCCCACTTGTCGCCCAGGCCATCACGTACCCAGTCGTAAATGCCGCCCTCGCCGTCATAGGTGGTGCCGAGCTCGGCAACGACCATGCCATAAGGGAGCAGGAAGGTCAGGATCAGGAAGATCCACCAGAAGAACTGCTGGTTGCCAATGGCAGCAGCGGGAGCGGCGGCCTCGCAAACGAAGACGACGCAGATGATGGTCGAAATGACCGTCAAGAAGGAAAGCTTCTTCTTTCCGTCGCTCATGATGAGCTCCTTCGCTCAGTCTTGGACAAATCGAGACCCTTAAGATATTAAGACAATTGCCAAGCCTCGGTGAGCGGGCGACAGGAGACGAGCATCCGCCGCCCGCAAACGCGCTTCTACGATGAAGTTACGCGGTTATGCCAAACCGCGTAACGGCTCGACGCTGCAAGCGCCCCTAGGCGGCAATCTGACGTTCAATCGTCGGTCGCGTACCGAAGTACGCTTCCCTCCTCTTTCACGTCACCTTGCTCGTCTAGGGGCGCTTTCGCTGACTTATGCTCAACCTGCGATTGTTTTGCTTTGAGTCGGCTATTCGCTGTAACGGGTGGCGATGGCAGCTTGTACCATTCCGGCGCTCATGAGGTAGGTCACCAGGAAGTAGCCACCGTATGCTGCCAGGAAGATTGCACAGGTGAGGCCCACGGTGCCGCCGATGCTCATATCTCCGAATATGCTCACCAGCTCGATAATCACCTTGAGCGCCACAAAGGAGTGCGCCAGGCCCACTGCCAGCGGGAACAAGAAGAATACCGCTTGCTGCGCCATCACCGAATGGCGAATCTGGCGGTCGTCACAGCCGATCTGTGCCAGCACACGATAGCTGCGGCTGCCGTCGGCCACATTGGAGAGCTGCTGGATCGACAGTATCGCCGCGCACGCAACGACCAGTACAAAGCCAATGTAGATGGCCAGATAGCTAATCATGCCGTTCATTTGCGCTGCTTGCGTGTACATCTCGGAGCGTGTGATGAAGATTCCCCATGACCCCGGCTCCTTGCCGTCAACGAGCAGATTGTCGAGCAAAGTGTATTTAATGCTCTCGTCTGCCTCGGTCGTATCCATCCCCTGTTTGTAATTAACGAGCAGGCTACTGGAATACGGCTGCAGATTAAGTTGGGACAACAGCTCGTCGGCAACGACGACGGTACCCGGATTACTGCCCATCGCCGAGTTGGCGATGACCGCCGTGTCCTTGTCCGACTTATCGGTTGCGGGCTTGAGCTCATGCCCGCCCAAGGTGAGGGTATGGCCGCCGGCCATGTACTTGGTGTACAGGTCGCCCAGCTCACCGCCCATATCACACGTAAGCAGGTACTGGTCGCGGCCAATGCTCACCGGCTCCTCGCCCATCATCTGGCGCAGTTTGTTGTACTGGCTCGCCGGCGTCACAAACAGACCCATCGTATCGGCATTGCTACCCCCGAGCGCCTTGGGGAGCTTTTCGCCCATGGTCTTGCACATCTCACCCGCAGACACCGAAGGATTCGAACCGCCAAACGGGTAACTCAGATACGAATCGATCTGAACATGCTCACCGGCAACATCGGCGATATTGACCTTCTTGCCGGTCTCGTCGTTGTTGTCCGCCGACTTGCCCTTGCCGTGCCATGCGGAGTACAAATCGACCGTTGTATCGGCTAGCACCATGCGGTCGGCTTCAGACGGATTGACATATTCTTTGTAGTAGTCGAGCGTATCGGGCGTGTAATAGACATACGTCTGAGACACGTCAACAGGGTTATAGCGCTCCAGGTTTTCGTTCATCACGTTGGCAATCGACATACCGCACGTCACCGAGGTGATGGCCAAAAACAGAAGCATCGCGATGACGCCCATCGAAAAGCACACCGTGTTGACCTTCGCCGCAAGCTGGCGCACGGTAAACATGTTGAGGCCGCGCCAATACACGCCGCGCAGGCTCTGCAGCAGCTTGATGAGCATGCCCGAGAGTCCCCAGAACAGGGCAAAGGTGCCCACGGTAACCATAGCGGTCGTAATACCAAACTGGTTCATGGCCTCTTGCAGCTTGCTGTCCGTCGCGGTTAGCGGGAACCCATCACGTAGCAGACGGTAATAGGCCACGCCCACCAGCACCGCGCCCACGGCAAAGATGGCAATCGCGATCCAGGGGTTGCGTGTCTTGATGCTCTCGTTGCGACGCTCGGCGCCCATAAGCTCGATGAGTTTGGTACGACGCACGGCGCGGAGGTTCAGCAGTAGCGTGAGCACAAACATTACGAGCATGCAGGCAAGGGTCAGATTGAACGCATGCATCGAGAAAGAGAAGCGGAAATTGGCGATCTGTGTCTTAAAGAGCGAGGCCGTAAAGAACGTCATGAGCTGGGAGAGTCCCACACCCAGCACAATGCCGGCGACAAAGGCCACGACCGATACTATCACGGTCTCGAGCGCCATGATCGTAGCGACGCGCCCGCGCCCCATGCCGAGCACCTGGTACAGGCCAAACTCCTTCTTGCGGCGTTTCATGATGAAGTTATTGGCGTACACCATCAAAAAGACCATGACACCGGCCAAAAAATACGTCAGGTCGCCGAGTATGCTGCCCATAACCTGCGCCAAGCCCTCTTCATCGATTCCGGCGATATCGACCTGCATCGAGATGGTGTTAAAGGCATAGAAGACCGTGACGCCCAGGGTGAGCGTCAAAAGGTAGACGAGGTAATCGCGGCCGGCGCGGCGGACGTTGCCCCAAGCGAGTTTACAGAGCATCGGAGCCCTCACCGCCCATCATGGCAACGACCTCCATAATGCGGTCGAAGAACTCTCGGCGGTCGGTGTCGCCGCGGCGCAGCTCGGTGAAGATCTTGCCGTCGCGGATAAACAGCACACGGCTCGTGTAGCTGGCGGCAAAGCTATCGTGCGTGACCATGAGCACGGTAGCGCGTAGGCGGCGGTTAAGGGCCTCCAGGCTCTCGAGCAGCAGGCGAGCGCTCTTGGAATCGAGGGCGCCGGTGGGCTCGTCGGCCATGATCATGGTGGGGTCGGTGACGAGCGCGCGAGCCGCGGCAACGCGCTGCTGCTGACCGCCGGACATCTGGTAGGGATACTTGTCGAGCACCTGACTGATGGACAGGCGCGCTGCCACATCCTGCACGCGGGTCGAGATCTCTGCCGAGTTTGTGCGGGCGATGGTGAGCGGCAGAGCGATGTTCTCGCGTGCCGTGAGCGTATCGAGCAGGTTGGAGTCCTGAAAGATAAAGCCGAGCTCTTCGCGGCGGAACTGCGAAAGCTTAGCCTGCTTCATGCGTGTTACGTCCTGTCCGTTGATGCGGATAGTGCCGCTCGTGGCGCTATCGATGGTCGAGACGCAGTTGAGCAACGTCGACTTGCCCGAGCCCGAGGCGCCCATAATGCCAACGAATTCGCCGCGGTTGACGGTAAAGCTGACGTCGTCGAGCGCGCGGGTCACATTGCCCAGCGCACCGTATACCTTTTCGAGATGCGCGACCTCCAGTACCGGGGTCGCTGCTTGCGTGGTTTGCATACCGAGTCCTTTCTTGCGATTAGTCTACGGCATCTATAGTCGCAAGAAGACGAGTCGGCTACCATCGATATGGCTTACGCTTGCCTTACCGTTGTGTAAGGTACGGGTAGCTACCCTGCCACGTGTTGATATTGAGAGAGGACTCCTGTTGAAGACTGTTCATGTTGCCGCTGGGATCATTCGCAAAGAAGGATCCGATGAGCTGCTTGCCGTGCAGCGCGGCTATGGCGACATGCTGGGACTTTGGGAGTTCCCCGGTGGCAAGCTCATGCGCGGCGAGACGCCCGAGGACGCCGTACGCCGCGAGCTCATGGAAGAGCTGCAGGTAAAAGTCACCAACCTGCGCGATTTCTATACCGTTGAGTATGACTACCCCGATTTCCATCTCTCCATGGAGTGCTACTACTGCTCGCTCGCCGATGAATCCGATGAACCTCAGAAACATGACCGACAGCTCGATATCCGCTGGATTCCGCGCGCCTCGCTTGCCACGGTGGAATGGATGCCCGCCGACAAGGGGCTTATCGATGCCCTGATTGAGCTGAAGGAAGACCGACTCGAGACAAGCTCCGCCGATGACGCCGTGCCCAACACAGCCGACAAACCCGCCACCAAACCCAAGCGCGCACCTAAGCGCCGCAGCAAGAAGCGTCCCAAGCCCGGTCTGCTCGACGGCATCGATACCTCGGACCTCTCCGCTGACGAGCGCGAACTGGTCCGCCGTCGCGCCGCCATCAAAAAGTCCATGAAGGGCAACAAGCGCGCCAATACCAAGCCAGAGCTGCTCGTTCGCCAGCGCCTGCGCGCCGCGGGCCTCACGGGCTATCGTTTGGAATGGAAGGTTCCCGGCAAACCCGATATCGCCTTCCCCGGGCGCAAAATCGCCATCTTCGTCAACGGTTGCTTTTGGCACCGCTGCCCCAAGTGCAACCCTAGCCAGCCCAAGCGCAACGTTGAATTTTGGGAGGCAAAGTTCCGTTGCAACGTCGAGCGCGACCGCGCTGCCGTGGCAGCACTCACTCAAATGGGCTGGACACCCATAACCATCTGGGAATGCGAACTCAAAAAGGACCGCATCGACGCCACCATGGAAAAGGTCATCGAACAGGTGCGCGCCGCAGAGCCGCAGCGCTAACAGCAAGCATTCACACGCTCCGCACGTCCGCGCCACATCCGCGCCACAAACCTTAGAAAGCCCTTAAGCCCAAAACCTTTCAAAAGTGTTATTCGATACCTCTGACCTGCAGCTTCATCGTAACACCAAACCAGGTTAAGCCTTTCTTTAGCGCTTCTTTGCAGAAGCCGCGGCATAATACTGCCAACGCACGGGAGCTAGCAGCACACCCCGTGCGCAACCTTTTGGTGGATATCGAGGAGGCCGCATAAGCATGCATTCTTCCAACGACGCAGCACAGCAGCCATCCCTAAATCATGCAGACCTTTTCTCCTTCCCCCCGACACAGAGAAACAGTCTCCTCGACTCCCCCGCCACAAAAGCCAAACGCTCAACAAACCAGAGCCACAACTTGCGAGCATCGTTCGAAAAGCTCCAAGCATCTCTAGACAAGGCGTTCCCCGAACAGGCAAGAGCAATCTAAGCCCATCGCGCTTTATACTGATGCCATGCGAAACATGGATCACATAGAATTGCACCGCGGAGGACGCGAGGAAGCGTTTCCCGAGACCGCCGAAGACTGGCCCTATATTGCCGAACGCGCAGAATTCGCTCGCTATCCGGGCAATTCCGTCCCCTGGCACTGGCATTCCGAAGTCGAGCTTTTCTACATGGAGCAGGGAGCGATTGACTATCGAACGCGCGCGGCTCATGAACACGTGCGCTTTGAGGAAGGGTCCGCCGGCCTTATCAACGGCGGCGTTTTGCACAGCACGCTGCAATCACCCAATTCGGCACCGGCCATTCAAATGTTGCATATCTTTCAGCCGTCGATGCTCGGCGATCCCGCGGGACGCCTTCAAAAGCGCTATATCAATCCTTTGCTGCAATGTCGAGGCGTCGATGTGCTCAAATGGTCGCCCACCAACCCCGACGATATGCCCTTTATCGATTTGCTGAAGAGCTCCTTTAGCCACGACCTTCAACGGCCGCAGAACGAGATGGCGCTTCGAAATAACTTGTCAGAGCTCTGGATTCAGATTTACGCCAAGGCCGAACCGCTCTTTTCCTCCGACGGCGCCTCTTGGATGACCAGCCGCGACGTACAGTTCAAGGCAATCCTGGACTTTATCCGCGCAAACTATGCAGCCGCTATAGATGTGCCCCAGATGGCATCTGCAGCCGGCGTAAGCGAAAGAGAGTGTTACCGCATTATCGAAACTTGTGCAGGAACGACCCCGGCGGCATATCTACGCGCATACCGCATAAACCGTGCTTGCGAACTTTTGGCACACACCACGCGAACGGTACAGACAGTCGCGCGCCAATGCGGATTTATAACAGCAAGCCATCTTGGCCAGGTATTTAAAGAACAAATGGGGTGCACTCCTTCGAGCTATCGAGCAGCGAGGCAGAATCTCGATAGCACCAGGCAGAAATCCCGCTAGCCTTTCTTCTGTCACCGCATCAAACTTGCAGGCAAACAACAGAGAGGAGCAATCATATGAAGCACTTTGACCATATCGTATTTGACGTTGATGGGACATTGGCAGATACAGAAGAAAGCGTTCTATCATCGCTTGTCCAGATTGTCCAAGAAGAGACCGGCAAAACGCTCCCCCGACACGAGCTTGAATTTGCCCTCGGCATACCCGGCAAGGATGCCCTTGAGAAACTTGGAATCTACTCGCAGGCAACGTTGGATCGCTGGTGCCAAGTTGCCGCCAGCTTTAAAAGCACCATCAGCGTGTTTCCAGGTTTGCTTGAAGTCATCGCAACACTCGCCGATAGCGGCTGCAAACTTGGCATCGTCTCCTCACGTGCGCGCGACGAATACGCAGAAGAAATTGCACCCTTTGGCTTCGATAAGTATTTTGAGCACATCATCCTTGTCGAAGACACAACCGAACATAAACCCGCACCCGCACCCATGCTCGAATATCTCCGACGTACGGGCGCGAATCCTGGCAACGTCGTCTACGTTGGCGACACCGTCTACGACGAACAATGCGCAACTTCAGCAGGGGTCAGTTTTGCCAGAGCAGCATGGGGATCACACCAAGACATCCCAAACGCCACCTACAACCTCAAAACCCCCAACGACCTGCTAACCCTAACAACCAAGTAACCCTCCCATCCCAAATTCGCAGTCCTAACGCCACAAGGGCGATTGAGCAGGACGGTTTGGGCGGGTCCCGTACTTAGTTTCCAAAATCATTCCGCAGCGCGAAGGCCCCCGTTGTCAACGCTTCGAAGAAGCGAGACAACGGGGGCCTTCATGCGCGAGGACGTTTTGGAAACTAAGTACGGGACCCGCCCAAACCGTCCGGTGGGATCAGAGTACCCTTGCTGTTACTCTGCTTTGCCCACAGAGTTGAGGTTGGTCATGCGGATCTTAACCAGCTCGGTGATCTCACGCATACCCTCCTTGGCCGGCTTCTTGGGATCGAAGCAGGCAGGGTTCTCGGCCATGTAGGCCATGAAGCCCTTGGTGTAGGCCTGACGCAGCTCGGTAGCGTAGTTAACCTTGCAGATACCGTTCTTCACGGCCTCGGCGACCTGCTCATCGGGCACACCGGAGGTGCCGTGCAGAACCAGCGGCACGTCGACGGCGTCGCGGATGGCCTTGACCACGGACTGCTCGATGTGCGGATCGCTCGTGTACACGCCGTGGCTGGTGCCAACGCCAATAGCCAGCGAGGTGCAGCCAGTGCGCTCGACGAACTCCTTGGCCTCGGCAGGATCGGTGTAGGGGCTCTCGCCCTCAACCGCGGGACCGTCGTCCTCCTTGCCGCCAACCTTGCCGAGCTCGGCCTCGACGGGCACGCCCATGGCGCGGCCAGCGTCGGCGACGGACTTGGTCAGGGCGATGTTGTCCTCGAAGGACTCGTGCGAGCCGTCGATCATAACGGAGGTGTAGCCCGTGCGGAAAGCCTGCATGCAGCGGTCATAGCCATCGCCGTGATCGAGGTGCAGAGCGACGGGCACGGAAGTGCGCTCGGCGGCAACCTTGACCATGCCGTAGAAGTAGTCCAGGCCAGCGGTCTTAATGGTGCCCGGGGTGGTCTGCATGATGACGGGGGACTTGGTCTCCTCGGCAGCGGCCAGAACGGCCATAACAAACTCGAGGTTCTCGACGTTGAACGCGCCGACGGCGTAGTGGCCGGCCTGTGCGTCCTTGAGCATCTTTTCGGTGGTAACAAGTGCCATGAGCGTTTGCTCCTCTCCCTCGCCCGCATCTGGACATCGGGCGTAGTTGTTCACAAGGCATTTTACCTTGCGTTTTGCTGCGCTCATTGTATGAAATTCAGCGTCTTTGCACGTGCGAGATATTGAGCCCATGCAGGTCAATACAGTCGTTTTTGAAAAGTAAACGGAAGGAATTTGAGCCGAGCGGACATGTTCGATATTGAATTTTGGGCGTTCAGCGTCTTTCTTTTATAGAAAAGATAAGTAATCGAAAGGCGTTTTCTTACTCAAAAAGAAAATGAACGAAAATAGAGTCAACACAATTCCTGCAAATTTAGCCGAGAATGGAGCAGACATGACCCAAGCTACCAACCGTGCTTTTGCCGACGAACGCCGCGCCGCCATCATGGAAATGCTCGAGCACAACGCCTCGGTGCAGGTAGCAGAAATCGCCCAGACCTTTGGCGTGTCCTCCGTCACCGCCCGCGCCGACCTGGACGCGCTCGCCGAAGCAGGCAAGCTGCGCCGCACACATGGTGGTGCCGTTTCGCTTCACAAGCGCCTGACCGTCTCCACGCAGGATCGCCGCATCAATGTCAACGTCGCCGCCAAGCAGGCCATCGCGCAAAGCGCCATCGAGCTCGTCAATGACGGCGACACGCTGCTCGTCGACTCGGGCACCACGGCGCTCGAGTTCGTCCGGCTCCTTGATCAGCGCGACGGCATCACCGTTATCACGGCCGACATTACCATCGCCGATTATATTGACGAGAGCATGCCCTCGGTCGATGTCGTCATGCTGGGCGGGGCACTGCGCAAAGGTCATCGCTATCTGTACGGCCCACTTACCATGCAGGCTCTCCAGATGGTCCACGCCGATCTTGCCGTCATGTGCCCTGGCGCTTTTGTTCCCGGCTGCGGCTTTACGACCGACTTTCCCCAGATGGCCGAGACCAAAACAGCTATGATCGCCGAAGCCCATCAAAGCGTCGCCCTCATGGACGCTAGCAAGGTTAACGGACGCGGCATGTACCGCTTTGCCGAACTGACTGATGTCGACACCATCGTGATGGACCGTGACCCCGATCATGCCGTCGCCACCTCAATCGCCGAGGCCACCGACAGCGCACGTCCAGCCCTCATCATCGCCGGCGCTTAAACAAAAACCACCACAAAGGTGCCTGTCCCCTTTGTGGTGGTTGTGATGGCTGAGCGTCAAAAGTGAGCGTGTCGCTACTTGGACAGCTCGTCGGCGAGGGCCTCGATCTGGGCGCGCGAGGCTTCGTTGAGCGAGCCCAGCACAGTCACCTTGTTCTGCGTCAGGGTGATGTCCTTCATGCCCTCGAGCTCCTTGGTCATAACCTTGGCAGCCGCGGGTGCCCAAGAGCCGGCCTCGACGAGCGCCACCGTACGGTTCTGGTAGGCGTGCTCGGCGAGCGTATGGATGAAGGTGCTCATGCACGGGAAGATCTCGCCCTGATAGGTGATGGAGGCGAGCACCAGACGGTCGTAGCGGAACGCATCCTCAACGGCCTCGGCCATGTCGTCACGAGCCAGGTCAAAGACGGAGACCTTCTGGCCGCGAGCCTCAAGCGCAGATGCGAGCTCCTCGACGGCAGCCTTCAGATGCCCGTACACGCTCGCATAGGCAATCGTGATACCCTCGTCCTCGGGCTGATAGCTCGACCAGGTGTTATAGGTGTCGAGGTAGTAGCCCAGGTTCTCAGTCAGCACGGGGCCGTGGAGCGGGCAGATAATCTGGATGTCCAGGTCGGCGGCCTTCTTGAGGACGGCCTGCACGAACTTGCCGAACTTACCGACGATGCCAAAGTAGTAACGGCGCGCTTCGCAAGCCCAGCCCTCGGGATCCTCGATGTCGTTGGCGCCAAACTTGCCAAAACCGTCGGCACTAAAGAGCACCTTGTCGGTGGACTCGTAGGAGAAGAGCACCTCGGGCCAGTGAACATTGGGGGCACCGACAAAGGTTAGGCTGTGGCCGCCCAGGTCGAGCACGTCGCCATCTTTGACGACCATCTTGCGCTCGGGGAAGTCGGTGCCAAAGTAGTTGACCATCATACGGAAGGCGCCCATGCTGGCAACAATCTGCGCCTGGGGATAGCGCTCCATAAAGGCGGCGATGCCGGCGGAGTGATCGGGCTCCATGTGATGGACGATCAGGTAGTCGGGCGTGCGGCCATCGAGCACGGCCTCGAGGTTGCCGAGCCACTCGTCAACAAAACCGCCGTCGACTGAATCGGCGACAGCGATCTTTTCGCCCAAGATAACGTAGCTGTTGTATGCCATGCCGTTCTCGGACACATCGTACTGGCCCTCGAACAGGTCAATGTCGTGATCGTTAACGCCAATGTAGCGGATATCCTTGGTGATCTCCATCAGGCAAAGCCTCCTAGATAGACAAAAGAGCCCGTCTATCATAGCACTCGTCTTCATAGCCACGGCTATCTGCCAGCATCCTTATCGATTGTTATTGAGGCGGAATATATCGCCATTGACCTGCAAAAACTATGTGCGCGGAGCTGCCGTGGTATGTCGAACGATAAGCTGGCCGGGAATACGAATGGCAACGGTTTTGTCCGTTGCCCCCGCCTTGGGAACCGCGTGCTCGAACACCTCGCGTCCACGCTGATGCAAATCGAATCGAACGGTCGTGAGCTCGTTGTGTGCCACAAAATCATCGAGCGAATCGTCGACGCCCACCACGCTCACGTCCTCGGGCACGCGCAGACCGCTATCGCGCAGCGCGGCAATCGCGCCATTTGCCATCTGGTCGTTTGCCGCGTAAATCGCCGTCATGGTGCGATCGTGCTCGGCCAGGTACCTGCCGGCCTCGTAGCCGCTGTTGGCAGACCAGTCGCCCTCGAGCGGCTCTGCCGGCTCGATGTGTTTACGCTCGAGTGCATCCTGCCAACCGGCGCGACGAAATTGCTCGTCGACCGAGAATGACGGGCCGCCAATATAGCGAATCTGCTCGTGCCCTAGCTCAAACAGGTGATCCATAAGCAATAGCGAGCAGCCGTAATGGTCGGAATCGACCGTGGTCACCCGCGGGTGCGCGTACATGGTAACGATGACCGTGCCAATGCCCGGCAGTGGATCAAACGTCTCAAAATCGGGCGCCATGCGACTCATGCCGATAATGATGCCGTCCACCGGCAATGCGGCCATACGACGCGTGGCCTCGGCAAGCGAAAACTCCTCGGTCTTGGACATCTCGACCAGCGTGATGGCGCAATTATGCTCGCGAGCAGCGCTGGCGATGCCGTCGATCATTGAGAGGTTGCCGAACTTGGTGACATCGTTGACGCACAGGCCGACCGAATGATAACGGCCGTCGCGCAGCGAGCGACCGGCATAACTCGGACGAAAGCCGAGCTTTTGCATAGCGGCCTGTACGCGCTGGCGCGTCTGCTCGTTAACGTTAGGCAAGCCGTTGGCGACGCGCGAAACCGTCTGCTGCGAAACGCCGGCAGCGCGGGCGACGTCGGCCATGGAGACCGGACGCGAACTGGTATCGTTGGACGGGCGCCTTGCCACAGGATCACCTTCACCCTTGCGAGATCTGAATAGCGTGAATGCCGGCCCGGGCAGAAATACATCCCGCGCCGAGGCCCGCTATCGTCGGACGCATGTTAACGTACTCTACTTTTTCTATCTGCATCTCTTCTGCTTTATAAGTCCATACGGCAGTACCGTTCACGGCTGAATTTCTACCGATTACCAGATTCTCAAAAAGTGACAAGCGATGTGTTATGAGTACGTTAACATAGCCCGTAACGTGCGGTATCGTGAACACTTGGTTCATGCCGCTTTAAGTTGTTAACGTACTCATAACGACGCAAAACCCACCCGGGCGCGCCAAGGAAAGGACTCCCATGACCACCCCCGACAAAAAGACACTCGCCACGCTCACCAAGCTGTTCGAGGAGGAGTTTGGCCCCATCGGCGACCGCCAGGTGCTCTACGTGCACGCGCCCGGCCGCTCCGAGATCAGCGGCAACCACACTGACCACGAGGGTGGCCACGTTATCGCCGGCTCGCTCGATGTCGCCGTCGACGGCATCGCCGTGGCAACCGATTCCAACAAGGTTCGCGTAGCCGACGAGGGCTATCCCACGTTTGAAATCGCGCTCGACACGCTAGACGTTCAGGAGTCCGAGAAGGGCACGTCCGCGAGCCTCGTCCGCGGCATGGCCCACGAAATCGCTGCTCTGGGCGTTGAGCCCCAGGGCTTCGACTTTGCCTTCACCTGCTCCGTCCCCTCGGGCGGCGGTCTTTCGAGCTCCGCTGCTGTCGAGGCGGCATACGGTCGCGCCATGGAGACGCTCTGGGACGCACCCGCCATCGAGCCCGTCGCGCTCGCCCAGATGAGCCAGCGCACCGAGAACAACTATTACGGCAAGCCCTGCGGTCTGATGGACCAGGCCGCCGTTTGCTTGGGCGGCCTCGCCTACATGGACTTTGAGGATCAGGCTCAGCCTAAAACCCAGAAGCTCGAGCTCAACTTTGAGGATCACGGTTATGCGCTCGTGCTCGTTAAGGTCGGTGCCGACCACGTGGCCGCCACCGACGACTACGCCGCCGTTCCGCGCGAGATGCAGGACGTCGCTGCCGAGTTTGGCAAGGCACGCCTGTGCGAGGTAAACGTGGCGGACTTTGACGCCAAGCTCCCCGAGCTGCGCGCCAAGCTGGGCGACCGCGCCTGCCTGCGCGCCGTTCACTACTGGTACGAAAACGGCCTGGTCGATAAGCGCTGGGCAGCGCTCAACGCCGGCGACATCGATCAGTTCCTGGTCCTGACGCGCGAGTCCGGCGCCAGCTCTGCCATGTACCTGCAGAATGTCGTTGCCAAGCTGGGCTCCGAGCAGCCTTCGATGTATGCCCTGGCACTGGCCGAGCACGTGCTCGACGGCCGTGGCGCCGTCCGTATCCACGGTGGCGGCTTTGGTGGCACCATCCAGGCCTTTGTGCCGCTCGATCTGGTCGACACCTTCATTACCAAGATGAACGGCTGGCTGGGCAAGGGCTCTGCCCGTCACTACGCCATCTCTGACAAGGGGGCTTACGCGGCATGGCTGTAATGACTGACGTGCGCGAGGCCGCGCAGAACCTGATCGAATACGCTATCCACCGATCGATGATCGGCCAGGACGATCGCATCTGGGCATACAACACCATTCTGGAGTGCATAGGCGCCACGGGTCCCGCGCTCAACATGACCTGGGCGCTGCAGAACGAGAAGCTCTCGCTCTTGCACCCCGATACGCTCCCCGATTTTGACCTGGAGGGCACGCTTGCCGCGCTTTCCGAGGCCGCCGTTGTCAGCGGTGCCGCCGAGGACACGGCATCGGGCCGCGACCGCATCGCCATGCGCATCATGGGCGCGCTGATGCCGAGACCTTCGGTTGTAAACGAGGAATTCAACGGCCGCATGGGCGTCAACGAGCCCCGCGCCGCGACCGACTGGTTCTACGGCCTGTGCTGTGACGCCGGTTACGTGCGCCGCGCCGCCATCGCGCGCAACATCAAATGGAGCACTTCCACCAACTGGGGTGACCTGGAGATCACCATCAACCTGTCAAAGCCCGAAAAGGACCCACGCGATATTGCCGCAGCCGGTGCCGCCAAAAACACGGGCGAGAAGTATCCCGCCTGTCAGCTCTGCATCGAAAACGAGGGCTACCCCGGACGCTCCGCCGCAGCCGACGGCGGCGCTCACCCCGCCCGCCAGAATCTGCGCGTTATCCCCATCCAGCTCGACGGCGAGCGCTGGGGCTTCCAGTACAGCCCGTACGCGTACTTTAACGAGCATTGCATTGCCATGAGCTCCGAGCATCGTCCGATGCACGTGGATCGCAAGAGCCTCTCCTGTTTGCTCGACTTTGTGGACCTGTTCCCGCACTACTTTATCGGCTCCAACGCCGACCTGCCCATCGTGGGCGGCTCGATTCTGTCGCACGACCACTTCCAGGGTGGCGCACACGAGTTCCCCATGATGCATGCCGCCGAGGTCTTGCAGTTTAGCGTGCCCGGTTTTGACCAGGTCAGCGGTACCGTGCTGCGGTGGCCGCTCTCGGTGCTGCGCCTGCGCTCGCATGACCGCGCTCAGCTGCTCGACGCTGCCGAGAAGATTATCCTCGCCTGGCGCGAGTGGACCGATGAGTCGGTTGGCGTCGTCGCGCACACGGCCGACGGCGTAGCGCACAACACCGTGACGCCCGTCATCCGCCGCGTCGACTCCCGCGGCAACGCCGGCGGCGAGATCTACGAGGCCTACCTGGCGCTTCGCTGCAACATCACGACCGACGAGCATCCGCTGGGCGTTTTCCACCCGCATGCCGAGTATCACCACATTAAGAAGGAGAACATCGGCCTGATCGAGGTTATGGGCCTGGCCATTCTTCCGCCGCGCCTGGTTCCCGAGCTCGGCGCTGTCCGCGAGCACCTGCTGGCGGCCAAGGTCGATGCCAGCTACGACCTTGGCGCCGCACTCGAGGGCGATGACCTTTGCCGCAACCACGCCGCATGGGCCGAGGATGTCTTTGCCCGCCGCGCCGATGAACTTACGACCGACAACGCCATCGATATCCTGCACGAGGAGGTGGGCGTGGTGTTTGGCCACGTGCTCGACAACGCCGGCGTCTTTAAATGGGACGAGGCAGGACGCGCCGCCCAGCAGCGCTTTATCGACTCGCTGTAGAGCACAGACCCGGACGCTCAACGGCAGCCCCCACGACATAGCCACCTACACGACAACGGCGCCCGCCGGCAACATCGCCGGCGGGCGCCGTTTTTGAGTGTAGTCATTGGGGTCATTCTTAAGGGGCGTTCTTAAACGATTAGTCATTAAAGAGCGTCCCCAATGACTATTTGCGACCAAGGCAACGCCGGTGTCTTGGCAACGACAGCGAAAACGCCCCTAAGCGAGCAAGGTGACGTGAAAGAGGAGGGCATTGACCTTTTGGTCATGCCCGACGATTGAACGTCAGATTGCCGCTTAGGGGCGTTTGCAGCGTCGCGCCGTTACGCGGTTTGGTAAAACCGCGTAACCCTACAGTTCAGTCACGACAACGCTGTTGTAGACCTCGTCCCAGCGGTCCATAACCAAATGCCCGGTCTTGGGATCCATGGCGTTGAGCTTGCCGCAGGTATTGGCGGTCTTGAGCACCGTGACGTCGTCGGCGCCAGCAGCAATGGCATGTGCAAAGCCGGCGATGGTCGAGTCACCGGAACCCGTCGCGTTCACAGCCGCAATCGCGGGCGTCTTGGCGCGGAACGCGCGACCCTCATGGAAGCCAACCGAACCGGCAGCGCCCATCGAAACGACAACCCAGGGGATACCAGCAAAACGGTCATCGGCGGCAAGCGCCTCGCGCAGGGCATCGACATCATCAGTCGTAAAGGACGTACCCAGCAGGCCGTTAATCTCGGTCAGGTTGGGCTTTACGAGCTCAGGCTTAGCGTCGGACTCCAGCGCGGCCTCCAGCGATGCACCCGAGGTATCGAGCAGCACCTTGGCGCCCGCCTCCTCGGCAATCTTGACGAGCTCGGCATAGTAGCCGGCATCGACGCCACGCGGCAGCGAGCCCGAAAGCGTCACAACGTCCGCCTTCGCTGCAAGCTCGGCAAACTTGGCCGTAAAGGCCTCGAGCTCGGCCGGAGCGATCTGCGGGCCGCTCTCCAGCAGCTCGGTCTGATTACCCTCGTGCAGAATATTCAGGCAAATGCGCGTCTCACCGGCGATGGGCACAAAGTCGTTCTTGACGCCATCGGCATCCATGAGCTCGGCCATATAGGCACCCATGTGTCCGCCGAGCAGACCGGTCGCGAGCACATCGTCGCCCAACTGCAGCAGCACACGGCTCACGTTGAGGCCCTTGCCGCCAGCGGTCTTTTCGGGCGTCACACGGTTCACGTCGTCGATGATCAGCTTGTCGAGCTGATAGCGCGTATCAATCGACGGGTTCATGGTAACGGTCAGAATCATGTTGAACTCCTGTTCCGGGGCGGCATAACCCGCCCCAAACATACGATAACTCGTTAAAGGATCTCGATCTCAAAGCCGCGGGTGACGGTCTCTCCCGGCTTGGCCACCAGGCAGCCACGCTTGTGCTCCAGAATATCGTCCTCGTCGGAGCAGGTGGACAGACCACCCCACGGTTCAACAGCCACAAAGTCGCCCTCGGGCTTGCTCCATACAATCAGGTACGGCATATCGGGGAACGTCAGGCGCACGCCCTTGTCCTCGGTTTTCTTGGTCAACGTAACCACGCGGCTCTCGAGCACGTCAAAGATGGTCTCCGCGAAGTCGAAGAGTTCGTGGGTAAGCGGCAGGTCATGGCCGATCATGGGGTTCTTGCTGCGATGCTCAACATCAATCAGGCCCGTCGAGGGAACGGCAGTACAGAGCTCGGCGACCTCGCGCTGCTCAAAACGGAGCTCGTAGTCGTCATAGGACTCGCCCTCGTCAAGCGGGCACTTAAAGCCAGGGTGACCGCCCACAAAGAACGGCATGTCCTCGGTGCCCTCATTGGTCACCTCGTACGACACGGCCACCTTTTCCGCATCGATCGTGTAACGAGCAACGATCTTAAACGGATACGGGTACTGCTCGAGCAACTCGGCATGGTCGGCAGAGCTTAGGCTCAGCGCGACCATGTTGTCGCCCTGCTCCTCGAGCTTCCACTCCTGTTTGCGAGCAAAGCCGTGACGGGCAAGCTTGACCTCGCGGCCGCCCATGGTCATTGCGCGACCGTCACGAAGGCCGCCGCAGATCGGGAAACAAATGGGTGCCTGGCCCGACCAGACCGCCGGGTCACCCTGCCACAGGTACTCACGGCCGTTGGCCGTAATAGAAGTGAACGATCCGCCAGCCGTGCTCAACGCAATGCGGACAGAGCCGTTATCAAGAACAAACTCCATGGGAATCTTCTCCTTCACATATCATCTCGCACGATCCATTGTGAACGTCGTGCCTTGAGCAGAAAGGTAATGAGGCAGCGCCGCAAACAAAAGAACAATGCACGTCCAGCCCGCTGGGCCAATTGGGCTGATAGAAAACCGGCTCGCGCCCCCTCACAGAAACGCGAGCCGTCAACGGACTAGTTAATTACGCCGGATACCCGCTAATCGTGGTATTCGCCGCGGTCCCACTTCTCGAGGAACTCGTCAAAGAAGTGCGGGTCAGCCTGAGCCTCGGCGTCGGCCTTATTGCAGGCGTCGATCTTGGCGATCAGGGCATCGTGCTCGGGGGTCTTCTCGTAGGGCTCCTCCAGGAAGGCAAGCATGATATCGGCCATCAGGAACTCGCCGGTAATCTTGCCGCCAAAGCCCACGATGTTGGCGTTGAGCTCGCGACGGGCATACAGGGCAGAGGTCATGTCGCGAACCAGGGCGCAGCGGGCGCCGGGAACCTTGTTGACGGCGTTGGTGATGCCGATGCCGGTGCCGCACAGGGCCACGCCAAAGTCGGCCTTGCCGCTGGCAACAGCCTCGCCCACGGCCTTACCGTAGATGGGATAGTGCGTACGGGTGTGGCTGTAGGTACCGCAGTCGAGCACCTTGTAGCCAGCCTGCTCCAGGCGGTCGGCCAGATAGATCTTCTCGTCCGTAACGATATGGTCGCAACCGATTGCGATGGTCTTCTTCATCAGAACGTCCTTTCGTCTGAATTCACAAGTTGAGGTAGAAGTTCGAGTTCTCGGTGGCTCTCGTTAGGCCATCTTGTTGAGCATGTCGACACGGATCTGGTGACGGCCGCCGGCGTACTGGGCGCGCAGGAACTCGCGGGCGATCTTCTTGGCGACCTCGGTGCCCACAACGCCCGGGCCCATGGTGACCATGCGCGAGCCGTTGTGCTCGCGGGTCATGTAGGCGGAACGCTCGTCGGAAATGTTGGCGACGACCATGCCCTTGATCTTGACGGCGGCCATATAGGAGCCGACGCCGTACTTATCGAATGCGAAGCCCTGGGAATCCTTGTGCTCCAGCAGGTCCTTGGCAACGGCGGTCGCGGAATCGACAAAGTCCGCGGCAGGGGTCTCGGAATAGTCGACGACCTCGTGACCGTCGGCGATGAGCATCTCCTTGATGGACTCCTTCATCGACATACCGTCGGCATCGGAAGCGATTACAACCCTCATGACATCCTCCTTGAGAGATACGCAGGTGCGTAGTTTCTGTTTGGAAGTGTTGAATCGCGTTCAGGTCCGGGCATCTGAATGTGCGGTTCTTCACTGTTCATGTTTATTTGAACACATTCGAACAGTAACTGCAACAACTATTTGTTTATCTTTGTTCTTTTTTGAACAAATACCGTTCACGGATGATTGCTGACCGTTTGAGCCGGGCGCGGACGCAGCGACCATGTGTTCAACAAACAAAAGGGCGACCGAGAACGCGTCTCGGCCGCCCTTCGGCGGTATTCCCCGGTATATACAGCTGTTTTAGCTACTCGGACTGCCCGCCCTTTTTGGCGTGCTTGGAAGGAGCACTCAAGAAACGGCCCGTCAAATAGTTCGCCGGGCCGGAAATATCGATCCCCAGCAGCACGTGTCCTAGCCATAGGAACGCCACGAGCACCAGCAGCGGGATAACGCACGAGGTCACGATCATCACGATGACGCCTTCAATCAGATCGGTCACCTGCCGCACGATCTCATCGGTCATCTGCTTGGCGCCGCTGGTCACCGACGTAACAAGGCTCGATGCCCCATCAGTCAACTGCTCGAGCACGTTTTTGGACTCCGTGGCCTCGGATTTTTTCTTGTTCGATTTTGAGCTGGTCTCGGCTGACTTGTCCGTGGTGTCGGCCGCGTCCGCAGCGTCCGCAGCCTTTTGCTCAGCTTGCTCAATACTTACGCGATACGTTTCATCGACCTTCTGCGACACCCATACGCTCGCGGGCACGAGCGCCATGCCGATCACGGCAACCACCAGCACGCGCGTCGCCACACGGCGCAGGACAGCGCTCGTGCTCCAGCGCCCGTGAATGCCGAGCGACACCGCAAAGAGCGCCAACGCAAACGGGATTAAGATGCCCAGGCCAACCGACCACAAAATCGTGAGCAAATATTTCTCTAGGTATAGCACGGCAAGCACGATACCAAGGTTGCCTGAAAGCTGCGCGAGCTGCTCGGCAACCGGCGTTCCCGTATCACCCGGCAGCGCGGTAATGCCCGCAGACAGCGCCACGCACGAGGTCGTGAGCGCCAGTACGTTTCCTTTCTTTTGATCGATGACCTCGATGGTGGAGTCCCAAGTTTTGGTATCGGCGAAATGCGGACGAGCCACAAAGCCCGACAGCAGCGCCAGCACCACGAGCGCAACGATAAAGCCAATCTGCAGCTTTTTGTTTGCGCACACGACATCGGACAGACTGGGCTGCAGCTCGGTTACCGTCGTGTGCTCGGTTATCTGGACAGGACGCCCATGAGCCATCTCGTGCGCGCCTCTTTTTTGTATTGACCCGTTATCCGGCATTTGGATACCTCCTCAGTCCGGCGTTTAATGCGAAAGGAAGTATACCCACCGAGCAAAAATCGAACGGGAGGACGAACGGAGCGCACCAAGACTGTCCCCAATGACTAGTCGTTTAAGAACGTCCCCAATGACTATATTTCACCGCAACTTGGAGGAGGACAGAAAAAGCCCTGCCGCGGGTAGCGGCAGAGCTTTTGGAAGGGGACTTGGTTGTGAGGGCTCGTTAGGCGAGCTTGGCCTCGAGCTCGGCAATGCGCTTGTAGGCATCGATGGTAAAGCGGGCCTGCTTCTCCAGGATCATAGTGGTCATGAGAGTGTCCTGAGCGTGAGCCATGATGAAGGTCATCTCCATCTCGCCACCGCCGGCCTCCTGCGAAAGCAGCTTGGTCTGCGTGTCGTGGGCACCGATGAGCGCATCGCTGGCATCCTTGTGCAGCTGCTCGGCCTTCTCAAAGTCACCCTCGCGAGCAGCATCGAGCGCTGCAAGCAGATCGGTCTGGGCGTCACCTGCGTATGCGACGATCTCGAATCCAACCATCGAGATTTCTTCTTTGGTTGCCATGTTGCGTTCCTTTCACATATGAACCAATGGAGAGCATCGCGTCCGGGCATACGCGCTGCGTTGTGTATGACAGAAACAATAACATTCAAACAAAAAAGAACAGCGCAAAACGTAATTTCGAGCTATGAACGGTCACTTTTCGACCGTGAACGGTTTTTAAACCAATTTAAACAATATCGAACACAATTAGCGGAAACCCAAACAGACCCGCGCCCTAGCGTACATCGCGCACCGTATCGCCCTCGACGAGCACGCCCGGAAACAGCATGTGCTCCACACCGGGTTCAACGCCCTCGGCGCCGGCAATCTTGTCAACCGCCCACATGCCGACGCGCTTGTTGTCAAAGCGCACCGTGGTCAAGCGACAATCGGGCACGATATCGCCCAGGCTGTCATCAACACCCACCACGCTCACGTCCTGGGGCACGCACTTCCCGCGCGACTCGAGCCCACGGATGCAGCCATATGCCATGGCATCGTTGGAGGCATAAATGGCCGTGCAGGTCGGATCATCCGCAAGCGCCTGGCCGGCAGCATATCCACTCTGCGCCGTCCAGTCGCCACGCACGAGCTGCGGGGGCTCAATGCCATGCGCACGCAATGTCTCACGCCAGCCTTCCTCGCGCCGCATGCCCGAAAGCGAGCGCTCGGGACACGAGATAAAGTGCACAGTCTTGTGTCCCTGCCCCAGCAAATACTCGACCACCTGGCGCGAACAATCGAACTGGTCGTTATCGACCGTTGAACAGAGCGGGTGCTCCAACATCGTAACGAGCACCGTCTGCATGCCGGGCAGCGGCTCGAAGGTTCCAAAGTCCGCCGGCATGCGGTTCATAATCACAACCATGCCATCCACCGGCAGTGCGCTCATGCGCGACGATGCGCTCTCGAGGGTATACGGATGCCCGTCTACTTTAGTGAGGGTGATGGCATAGCCATGTTTGTCGGCCGCTGCGGCAAAGCCCTCCATACGGTCGAGATTGCCGGTGCCGGTAATGTTGAACATGGCGACGCCGACGGTCTTAAACTTGCCACGGCGCAACGATCGACCGGCAAAATTGGGGCGATACCCCAGCTCGCGCATGGCGGCACGTACGCGTTCCTTGGTCTCGGGGCGCACGCTGGGCGAATCGTGCACCGTACGCGAGACTGTCTGCTCCGAGACGCCCGCGAGGCGCGCTACGTCTTTGACGGATACCGATTTTTTAACAGCGGCCATAGGTCGATCTTTCTATGTCAACGATGCCATTGGTGGCACCTTGCGCAGTCAAATGAAACGTCTTCAAGTATATCCAACGCCTCCCCCACCATACGCTCACCACCCAAAACCTACCGTTCACCGACATTTTTGCTTCCCCGAACGGCTTTTGTCTACCAAATGTTAACGTTGCCATTGTGCAAACACAGAGCCACCGGGCGGCTCAAACGTTTACGCGTAAGGAATCGACGGTTCGCAGGCACAGGAACCACCGGTTCGCGTCTTTTTTTGTGTCGCAAAATGGCAACGTCAACATTTTGGCAACCGGACGCCAAAAGCTACCATCGTTGCTAACCCACCGACTCTTAGGAGCATTGCATGGAGCAACTCATCGCCATCATCGAAAAGGGCCAGCCCTTTTTCAACGCGATCGCCCGCAACAAGTACCTCAAGGCGATCCGCGACGGCTTTATCTCCGTCATCCCCATCATCATCTTCTCGTCCATCTTCTGCCTGGTAGCCTCGGTCCCCAACATCTGGGGTTTCTACTGGCCCGATGACATCAACAACGCCCTGTGGAAGTGCTACAACTACTCCATGGGCATCCTGGCCATCGCCTGCGCCGCCACCACGGCCAAGCACTTCGCCGACGCTCAGAACCGCGATCTGCCCAAGAACAACCAGATCAACTTCATCTCGTGCATGTGCGCGGCCATCATCGGCTTCTTGCTCCTTTCGAGCGACACCATCGCCACGGACGCTGCCAGCGGTTTCAACACCACCTACCTTGGTTCCAAGGGCCTGCTGACCGCTTTCATCGCTGCGTTTGTGACCGGCATCATCTACAAGTTCTTCATTAAGCGCAACATCACCGTCAAGATGCCCGAGCAGGTTCCGCCCAACATCTCGCAGACCTTTAAGGACATCATCCCCTTCTCCGTCTGCATCACCGTCTTTTGGGTTTTTGACATCGTCTTCCGCGCTGCTTTTGGCTTCTGCTTTGCCCAGGGTGTCATCCAGGTGTTCCAGCCCCTGTTCACCGCTGCCGATGGCTACATCGGCCTCGCTGTGATCTACGGCGCCATGAGCCTCTTCTGGTTCGTGGGCGTCCACGGCCCCTCGATCGTCGAGCCCGCCATCGCCGCCGCTCTCGTTGCCAACATGACCGACAACCTGGCTGCGTTCCAGGCCGGCCAGCACGCTTCCGCTGTCCTGACCCAGGGTGCCCAGTACTTCGTCGTCTGCATGGGCGGCACCGGCGCCACGCTCGTCCTGGTCTTTATGTTCTGCTTCCTGGCCAAGTCTCAGGAGATGCGCGCCGTCGGTAAGGCCGCCATCGTCCCCGTCTGCTTTGCCGTCAACGAGCCGCTGCTGTTCGCCGCACCCATCGTGCTCAACCCCGTCTTCTTTGTCCCGTTTGTCTTTGCCCCGATCGCCAACATCTGGATCCTCAAGATCTTTATCGACTTCTTGGGCATGAACGGCTTTATGTACACCCTGCCTTGGACCGTCCCCGGCCCCATCGGCACCATCATGGGCCTGGGCTTCCAGCCGCTCGCCTTTGTGATGCTCGCCATCATCCTGGTCGTCGACTTTGCCCTGTACTATCCGTTCTTCCGTGCCTATGACGCCCAGAAGTGCGCCGAGGAGGCCGAGATCTCCCAGGAGGAGCTCGCCGCCAAGAACGCCGAGAAAGCCGCCAAGCTCAACGATGCCTTCCAGGGCAAGGCTGACGCCAAGAGCGTTGCCGCCGGCGCTGCTGCCGAGGCCGTGAAGGCCGACTCCCCCGCCGCTTCCGCAGCACCCGCTGCCGAGACAACGACTGCCAGCGACCTCAACGGCAAGCGCGTGCTCGTGCTCTGCCAGGGCGGCGGAACCTCGGGCCTGCTCGCCAACGCGCTGGCCAAGGCCGCCAAGGAGCGCGGCATTAACCTCGAGACCGCTGCCGAGGCCTATGGCAACCACGTGGACATGCTCCCCGACTTTGACCTGGTCGTCCTGGCCCCGCAGGCCGCAAGCTACCTGGCCGACCTGCAGAAGGACTGTGAGCGCTTGGGCAACAAGTGCGTCGCCTGCCGTGGCAAGCAGTACATCGAGCTCTCCCAGAACGGCGACAAGTCTCTCGCCTTCGTGAGTGAGCAACTTTCGAAGTAAGTAACGCCCAGGGCCAGCCGACCATCCAAGACCGGCTGGCCCTTCGATTTAGACGATTGGATCATCATGTCCGTTAATCCTGCTAGCGTCACCAACCCGCCCGCGCAGTTTCCCGAGGACTTTGTCTTTGGCGGCGCCACCGCTGCCTACCAGGTAGAGGGCGAGACCCGCACTCACGGTAAGGGCAAGGTTGCCTGGGACGACTTTCTGGAGGCCCAGGGGCGCTTCTCCCCCGATCCCGCTTCGGACTTCTACAACCAGTACCCCGTCGACCTGGAGCTGTGCGAGGAGTTCGGCATCAACGGCATTCGCCTCTCCATCGCCTGGAGCCGCATCTTCCCCAACGGCACCGGCGAAATCAACCCCGAGGGCGTCCAGTTCTACCACGATCTCTTCGCCGAGTGCCACAAGCACCACGTTGAGCCGTTCGTCACGCTGCATCACTTTGACACGCCGCTTCCCCTCTTTGAGAAGGGCGACTTCCTCAACCGCGAGACCATCGACGCCTTTGTGGACTTTGCCACCTTCTGCTTTAAGGAGTACGCCGACCAGGTGACCTACTGGTTCACCTTTAACGAGATCTGGGCCGACGCCTCCAACACCTACATCGAGGGCACCTTCCCCGGTGGCGTCAAGGCGCATCTGGCCGAGGCCTTCCAGTGCGAGCACAACATGATGCTCGCCCACGCCAAGGTCGTGCTGGCCTTCCACAACGGCGGCTTTAAGGGCAAAATCGGCGTCATCCAGTCGCTGGAGTTTAAGTACCCGCTCAACGAGAACGACCCCGCCGACATCAAAGCCGCCAACAACGAGCACGTGCTGCAGAACCAGTTCTTGCTCGACGCCACCTTCCGCGGCGACTACGCGCCCGACACCCTCGAGTGCGCCAACCGCTTGGCTGCCGTCTCGGGCGGCACCATCGAGATCCTAGACGAGGATCTGGAAATCATGCGCGAGGCCGCGCTCTACAACGACTACCTGGGCGTTAACAACTACCAGTGCCGCTTCTTGAAGGCCTACGATGGCGAGAACGACCTGCACCACAACGGTACGGGCGAGAAGGGCACTGGCCGCTGGCGCGTTAAGGGCATTGGCGAGCATGTGAACAAGCCCGGCGTCCCCACCACCGACTGGGACTGGATCATCTATCCCGAGGGCCTGTTCGATCTGCTCGTCTACATTAAGCAGCGCTACCCCAACTACAAGCAGATCTTCATCACCGAGAACGGCATGGGCTACAAGGACCCCTACAAGGACGGTTTTGTGGACGATCAGCCGCGCATCGACTACATCGAGCAGCACCTGCGCTGGTTGCTCAAGGCCATGGAGGTGGGCGTCAACGTGGGCGGCTACTTCCTGTGGAGCCTGCAGGACCAGTTTTCCTGGACCAACGGATACAACAAGCGCTATGGCTTCTTCTACGTTGACTTTGAAACCCAGAAGCGCACGCCCAAGGCAAGCGCCTACTGGTACAAGCACGTAGCGCAGACCCGTCGTCTGGACTAGCGGCTTGCGGGGTTACCCGCCCACATAACCTGTCCCCATTTCTCAGCCGGGGGCGGCACGTCACACGGCGCGCCGCCCCCGGCCTTTTTGTGCAGGTCGGAAGCCGTTTGTCTCGATCTGTAACATCTAGCTGGTTATTTCACCCTTAACTGTTACAGATCGAGACAAATGGAATAAGCGGGACCGAATTGTCTAAATCTGTAACACTAAAACCGGTTTTGGACGTCCAGTTGTTACAGATTGAGATAAACGCACAGGGCAATCCTCTCAATCTCAATCTGTAACATCTAGCTGAGATTTTCGGCCCCACCTGTTACAGATTAAGATGAACGAGCCGAGCACGTCTACACCCGCAGGTCCTTTACGCTGGAACGCTCGACCAACACGCCCGAGACGAGCGTACGGCTTCTGGAGCTCGGAGCTTCCAGACCCGCGACGACCTCGTTGAGCGCACGGACGCCCAGCTCGCGGTGGCGAAACTTCACCGACGTCAGAATCGAGTTGGGAATCGTCTTATAGAGCTCATCGTCGAAGCCGATCACGGACACATCATTGGGCACACTGAGCCCTTTGTCACGTAGAGCCATCATCACGCCGTTTGCCATGCAGTCGTTAGCAGCGAGGACCGCCGTGCAATCGGGCTTATCGGCAAGCACAAGGCCCGCGGCATAGCCACTATCCGCATTCCAATCGCCTTGCAGAGGCTCGGGCGGCTCAATGCCACGCGCCTCGAGTGCCGCACGCCAACCTTTCATACGGCACTGGCTCGACAGCGACTCTTTCTTACCCGAAACGAAATACACGTTCTTGTGACCATGATCCAAGAAGTACTCGCACGCCATGCGCGCGCCGCCCTCTTGGTCGTCACTGACGGTGGAGCAGGTAGGATGTTCCATCGGTGTGATAATCACCGTCTTGAGGTCCTTCGGTGCCTCAAAGGTATCAAAGTCATCGACCATCTGACGCAGGTTGAAGATCATGCCATCAACAGGCAGCTGCGACATCCTGCGCGCCGCATCGGCAAGGGTCATCTTCTCCCCTGAGCACTTCTTAATCATCGTGAGCGCAAAGCCGCGTTCTTCGGCGGCATCGGCGATACCGTCAATCATGTCCACGGCGCCGCCCGACAAGTGAAACAGCACGACGCCGATGCACCCGTAACGGCCCAACTTGAGCGAACGCGCGGCAAAGTTGGTTCGAAACCCGAGCGCCTCCATGGCAGCATGGACCCTATCGCGTGTCGACTCTCGCACGCTATCGGGCTCGTTGATCACGCGCGAAACCGTCTTGAGAGAAACACCAGCGGCAATCGCCACATCATTCATTGAGACATTTTTCTTGTCCATCGTTGCCACTGCTTCTCCACTCGGTTCTCTATCGCTTGTTTTTTGCGTTCTAGCATACACTACCTGCCTGACTGATAAATCAACCGTTTACCGGACAATATCGACCGCTCACCCGTATATCCTTGTTGCTCTTCCAAAAATGTCTTACGTTGTCATTAACGAAATGACAACGTTGTCATTTCGCAATGCCTTCCTTAAGCAGGAAGGTTTCCGGGCAGTCCTGACCATCCATCGACGACCAGTTCCATCCACATGCATCGCGCATCAAGTAGCAAAGGAGCTTTATGGACGCCATCGTAAAGATGCTCGAAAAGCATCAGCCGTTCTTTGAGAAGATCTCGAGGAACATCTACCTCCAGGCTATTAAGGACGGATTCCTTGGGTGCATGCCCATCGTCCTTACCTCTTCGATCTTCCTGTTGATCGCCACCCTTCCCGGCGTCGTTGGCATCACGCTGCCCCAGCCGCTCATCGACTGGTGCAACAAGCTGTACAACTTCACCATGGGCGTCATGGGCATCATGGTTGCCGGCACCACCGCCAAGAACTTCACGGCTTCCATGAACCGTCGCATGCCCGCCGGCAAGGTGCTCAACGACGGCTCCACCATGGTGGCCGCCCAGTGCAGCATGCTGCTGCTCGCTGTTACGCAGTTCACCACCAAGTTCAACGGCTCCGAGCTTTCGGTCTTCGATTGCACCAGCATGGGTACGCGCGGTCTGTTCTCGGCCTATATCGCCGCGTTCATTACCGTGTGGGTTTACAAGTTCTGCGTCTCGCGCGATCTGACCATTAAGCTGCCCAAGGAGGTCCCGGGCGCCATCGCTCAGAACTTCCGCGACATTATCCCCTTTGGCGGCGCCGTCATCATCTGCGGCATCATCGATGTCGTCGTGCGTAACCTCATGGGCGTTCCGTTCTCCGAGCTGCTCATCAAGCTGCTCTCCCCGCTCTTCACTGCGGCAGAGACCTATCCTGGCCTTATCCTTATCCAGGCAGCCACCGCGTTCTTCTGGTTCATCGGCGTCCACGGCCCCTCGATCGTCCAGCCGGGCATCGACCCCATCCGTCTTGCCAACCAGGCCGAGAACCTGCAGGTTCTGCTGGCCGGTGGCCACCCCGCCCACTCCCTCACCTTTAACATGTCGCTCGTGGGTGAGTTCGGCGGCACCGGCGCCACGTTCATCGTGCCGCTTCTGCTGATTCTCTTTATGAAGTCCAAGCAGCTCAAGGCCGTCGGTAAGGCCTCGATTGTTCCTGTTGCCTTTGCTGTCAACGAGCCGCTGCTCTTTGGCGCGCCGATGATCCTTAACCCCTACATGCTCATCCCCTTTGTTGCCGCCGGCTGCGTCAACGTGAGTGTTGCCAAGTTCTTTATCGATAACGTGGGCATGAACGGCTTCTCCTTCGTGGTGCCTTGGGCTACCCCTGCCCCCATCGGCATCTTCATCACCACGAACTTCCAGCTTATCGCCCTGGTGTTTGTCGCGATCATCATCTTGCTGGACGCAATCATCTACCTGCCGTTCTTGAAGGCATACGATAAGCTGCTCTGCGACCAGGAGGCCGAGCGCGCCGCCGAGCTGGGTCTTGAGTCCGATGGTGCCGCTTCCATCGCCGCCAACGCCCCTGCGCCCGCTGTCGAGCAGGCTACCGCTTCCGTCGAGCCGACCGCCGCTGCCGCCGACAGCAAGCCTGTCGCCGATCAGCCCGAGCCCGCCGCCGACGTATCCGCTAAGAAGGACGTCGATGGCCTGAAGGTCCTCGTCCTGTGCGCCGGCGCCGGCACCTCTGCCATGCTTGCCAACGCCATCAAGGAAGGTGCCGCGCAGACCGGAGAGAACATCGCTTCCTCCGCAGGCGCCTATGGTCAGCACACTGCCATCATGGATCAGTACGACGTTATCGTGCTTGCCCCGCAGGTCCGTAGCTACTACAACGATATGAAGGCCGACACCGATCGCCTGGGCATTAAGCTGCTCGCTCCGCGCGGTAAGGAATATATCGACCTTACTCGCGACCCCGCCGGCGCCATCAAGTGGCTCCGCGAGAACCTCGACTAGTTCCTCCCTCTGTTGGTGCCCGGATCCCCAGTTCGGGCACCTCTCCCTATTCGTATCCCACAGAAAGGATGACTCATGACCAACCCCATGCAGTTCCCCGACGGCTTTGTGTTTGGCGGCGCCACCGCCGCTTACCAGGTTGAGGGCGAGACCCGCACGCACGGCAAGGGCAAAGTGCCCTGGGACGATTTCCTGGCAGCTCAGGGTCGCTTCTCCCCCGACCCCGCAAGCGATTTCTACAACAAGTACCCGGTCGATATCGACCTGTGCCAGCGCTTCGGCATCAACGGTATCCGCGTCTCCATCGCTTGGAGCCGCATCTTCCCCAACGGCACTGGCGAGATCAACCCCGAGGGTGTTGCCTTCTATCACGAGCTCTTTGCCACCTGCAATAAAGCCGGCGTTATCCCCTATGTCACGCTCGATCACTTCGATACGCCCGAGGCCTTTTATCAGAACGGCGGCGAGGGCTTCCTGACACGCACGACGATCGACGCCTTTGTCGAGTACGCCAAGTTCTGCTTTGCCGAGTTCACCGAGGTCAAGCACTGGTTTACCTTTAACGAGATTCCCGCGACCGCCGAGGGCAGCTTCATCGTCGGCAACTGGCCGCACGGCGAGAAGTATCGCCTGGACAAGGCCTTCCAGCTTATGCACAACATGATGGTGGCCCATGCCAAGGCCGTCGTCGCCTTCCACGAGGGCGGCTTTGAGGGCGAGATCGGCATTGTCCAGAACCTGGAGCCCAAGTACCCCCTCGATCCCAACAGTGCTGCCGACTGCGAGGCCGCCCGCATGGCCGACGTCATCAACAACCGCTGGGTACTCGACGCCACCTTCCGCGGCCACTATGCAGCCGACACCATGGAGGCTGCGACCAAGCTGGCCCATATCGCCGGCGGTGAGCTCGACGTTCGCGACGAGGACATCGCCGCGCTGACCGCCGCGCTCCCCTACAACGATTGCCTGGGCGTCAACACCTACAAGTGCCAGTTCCTGCGTGCCGCCGAGGGTGAAAACGACATCAACCACAATGGCACCGGCGACAAGGGCTCTTCGCGCTGGTTCCTCAAGGGCGTGGGCGAGTCATGCGTGCGCGAAGGCGTTCCCACGACCGATTGGGACTGGATCATCTATCCCGAGGGCCTCTACGACCTGCTGCTTCGCATTAAGAACGATTACCCCAACTACAAGAAGATCTACATCACCGAGAACGGCATGGGCTATAAGGACGACTTCGAGGACGGCTTTATCGACGACGCCCCTCGCATCGACTACATGCGTCAGCATCTCGCGTGGATCCTCAAGGCAATCGACGGCGGCGTGAACGTCGACGGCTACTTCGTGTGGTCGCTGCAGGACCAGTTCTCCTGGACCAACGGCTACAACAAGCGCTATGGCCTGTTCTACATCGACTTTGAGACCCAGAAGCGCTATCCCAAGGCGAGCGCGTACTGGTACAAGAACGTCGCGGAGACCGGCCTGCTCATGGCCTAGTTTCCGCCGCATACCCCCTGTCGGCCGCATGCGAATCCCTCCACGGGTTCGTATGCGGCCTTTTTGTTTTTGGCGCGGCCGGAGTGGCTCGTTTATCACGATCTGTAACATCTAGCAGCGGTTTTCGGTCCTAACTGTTACAGATCAAGACAAACAGGACGCCCAGACCGAAAGATCTAAATCTGTAACATCTAGCCGAGCTTTTCGGTCCCAGTTGTTACAGATTGAGACAAACGGAATCGGCCAGGCAGAAAATCTCGATCTGTAACATCTGACGAGCATTTGACCGCCTAGTTGTTACAGATCGAGACAACCAGATGGTCAAATCCTCACTTTCCAGGCAGCTACGAAGCGCTCCTCTTTCCTTATTATTATCGGTATCACGAACACACTTTCGGTATCCTTTAATGCCGAAATGATACCGAAAGCGTGTTCGAAAATACGGTTAATTCCATGCGTTAGCCCAATCAAGCCCCAGGCTTACAAACTCCGTTTTTTCAGAATGCCAATGCATTCGCGCTTGCGTGTCATTTCGCGTCACTTTGACGCGCAAAATGACACACAAATTTTTTCGTGTCATAATTTTGACGCGTGAAATGACGTGTAAAATTTTACGTGTCATTTTTCAGGTCAAATTGAAGCGAAACGGAGCAACACGATGCAAGAATCCAAAGATCTTGAATTCAAGGAATGCGTCGCCAATTCGTTCCTTAAAACCGTCTCCGCTTATGCAAATGGCACGGGAGGACGCGTTCTATTTGGAATTAACGATGACGGAGAAGCCGTTGGCCTCGATGACCCCAAGCAGACCTGCCTGGATATCGAAAACAAGATTAACGATTCGATCATCCCCCAGCCTGATTACTCCCTAAAAATCAATGAGCCCGATGCAACTGTGGAACTTACGGTCTTTCCCGGCAGATCGAAGCCTTACCTATACCGCTCGAAGGCATACAAGCGCAATGACACCGCGACCATACCAGTTGATACCCTAGGCCTTTCGCGTCTTGTACTCGAGGGCCAAAATCTCTCCTTTGAGCGGCTCCCGGCAAACAAACAAGATTTATCTTTCACCGTTTTAGAGAATCGCCTAACAGCAAAACTTTCGCTTCAGTCGTTCACAACCGATACTCTCAAAACCCTTGGCCTGCTCGATGAAACCGGAACCTACAACAACGCAGCAGAGCTGCTCGCGGACGAGAATGGCTTCCCGGGTATCGACATCGCAGTGTTTGGTGAAACTATCAACCTCATTAAGCAGCGCAAAACTCTTGAGCATGCATCCGTTCTAGCAGAAATTGACGGAGCCCTTGAGCTTTTCGAAACTCAGTACTGTTACGAAGAGATCAAGGGGATGGAGCGGATCCGTAAGGAGCTCATTCCGCTCGAAGCATTCCGCGAGGCCATTACCAATGCAGTCGTTCATAGGACTTGGGATGCGCCCGCACACATCCGCATCTCGATGTTCGACGACCGCGTGGAAGTCGCTTCGCCCGGCGGCTTGCCGGCAAGCATGACCGTCGATGAATATCTGTCCGACATGCTATCCGTTAGACGCAATCGTATTCTTGCCGAAGTCTTTTTGCGCCTGGGTCTTATCGAAGCCTTTGGAACGGGCATCATGCGAATTCGCGATACCTATAAGGACAGCGTCAGAAAGCCCAGGTTTCAAGTTTCGGATAACGCCATTGTGGTCACACTTCCCCTACTCATGGATAACCCGGGGCTCAAAGGCGACGAACTTATCGTATTCGGACTGCTGAGCGGAGTACACCCTCAATCGACAAGCGAGCTTGCGGCCAAAGTCACCTTTAGTCGCTCGAAGCTTCTTCGCATCCTCAAAAAACTCGTTGAGACAGGCCTGGCGACAGTTGAAGGCACCGGCAGGGGGCAGAAGTATCGCCTGCTGCGCTAGTTAGCAGATGACCTGCGTGTGCTCCTCGATGGCGGCGCGGTCTTCGGCGGAGATGTTCGGCTCGCACACTACGGCGTCCAGGCTGTCCAGGCGGCAGAAGGTGTAGAAATCGCGCTTACCGATCTTGCTGGAGTCGGCGATGAGGTAGCGCGAGTCGGCCTTGCTAAAGGCAAGCTGCTGAATGCGGCCCTCGTCCATGTTGGACGTGGACACGTCGCCATCCAGGATGCCGTTCGCGCCGATAAAGGCTGCGTCGATCCCCAGCGCGCGCAGGGTGTCCTCGGCCGTGGGGCCAACAAAGGCGGCAGTACGACGGCGGTACATGCCGCCCACCAGGCACAAGTCGCAGTCCTCGCGCTCCTCGAGCAGGCTGAACACCGAAAGCGAGTTGGTCACATGGATGGAAGGTAGCTTGTCGGTGACTCGGAGAGCGCAAATGCGATCTCACGACGGTTGCGCTCATTGTCTCAATTGGATACTCAACGAAATACGGCCCCGCAGCTCAATAAGCTGCGGGGCCGTACTATACATAGACGAATCAACGATGGAGTGCATCAACTATTTGGCCAGCTCCTGAACGATCCAGTCAATTGCACCTTCGGGATCGTTGGTAAGGTCGATATACTCCTTGCCCCTTGTGGTGAGCAGTTTAATTCCAAGGCGATCGGTATCAGCCTTCATAGCGTCATAGTACATGCGTGCCTGGGGCGCCAGAACAATCACGTTGTACTGATCCATCGTCTCATAGTGGCTTCCGTACGCACCGGACTGAGAAACCAGATCAATACCCTTAGCAGCGGCACCTTCGCGAAGAGCATTTGCCAAGAGAGTCGAAGTGCCGGCACCCTGGCAAAGCACAAGCACGCGGATCTGCTCCGCCTTGTCCTTTACCGCCTCGAGAGCTTTTGCGACATTTTCCTGTGCGGCAATAGCATCTGCATCCGAGTTTCCTGCAGTCTCCTTTGCAGACTCTTCCAAACAAAGCTGATGGTCATACGCCTTGCAGAACGGATAGTAAATCACAAAGTCAACGACCAACAGCACTGCCATCAATACGAGAGAACGCAGATCGAGACCCGTGGTGAGGAACGCACCAATTGGGCCGGGAAGCGCCCACGGCATGGTATACATGGGGGCGTTCATTCCAATGACGTCAATGAAAAATTTACCGATAATGGCGTTGACCATAGGAGCCACTAGGAAGGGCACGAACATATAGGGATTGAGAACAATCGGCATACCGAAGATAACGGGCTCGTTAACTCCAAAAATCACCGGGATAATCGATGCCTTGCCCATGGCTTTAAGCTGCTTGGAGCGCATAAACATGATCAGGATAATAGGAACGATGAACGTGCAGCCAGAACCGCCCAGACCGCCGATGAAGCTTGTAAAGTCCTGCGTGAGAGCAATTGACGGGTGTCCACCTGCTTGGAAAACCTCAAGATTGGTAACGGTATTGCCGTAGAGCGCAGCATTGATCGGACTCATGACAACCGAAGCACCGTGGATACCCATAAATTGGAAAAGCGCGACCGCGCCTTCGATAAGCGCCATGCCAGGATAGGTGTCGACCGCGGAGAACAGCGGCGAGATGAGAGCGGATACCAAATTGGCGAACGGCACAGCAAGCAGCTTGCGGCTCGCAAGATCGATAAAAGCGCACGCAAGGATCGAAAACCCAAATGCAAAGATATCGCGAAAACTCTGCGCAATAGAGCCAGGGACCTCTTTGGGAAGCTTGATCGTCACATTATGGCTAATGCACACCTTATAGATATTAACGGTCAAGAATGCGGCTACGAACGCAGCGAGAAAACCCTTGGTTCCCATATAGCCGGTTTCAAAAACAGATGTATCTGCTCCGCCAATCGAGACAACATCGTTCGTCACCGATAGCAAGAGCATGCCGCACATGGCACAAACCATGCACGAGGTGGGGTTGAGAGATTTACCCGAAGGCATGCGACGGTTCATCGACATGGCAAGTGAGCTCGCCGTGGTGCCGGCCACCATAATGCCAAGAAGTCCCATGGTATATGCATAGATTTTATTGAAGAAATCCAGCACCTCAGACGGAAGCGTGATGCCTACATAGGCAGGGAGCGTCGAAAGAAGAAGGAACAGGCTCGAGAACAGCACAATTGGCATATTCGAGAGAAAGCCATCCTTAATCGCCACCAGATAAATGTTCCTCGAGATTTTGTCGAAGAGGGGCTGGTGTTTTTCAAGGAATTTGACGATAGCGTCCATAACACATCCTTTCATGATTCCCGGGCACACAACGATTTATCCGGACTCAACCGTCGTCGTCCCCGTTTGTATCCACTTATGTAAGTGAATACGTTCTTGTGCGAAATGTAATATCATTTGCGCGATTTGTCATAACCAATTCTTTTTCCGCTTTGTCGATATGTCAAGAATTCAAATACTTATTCGGTGAACGGTAGTTGATTAATATAAGGTTTTCCCAGCTAAAGGCTATTTTTTCCGAGCAGTACAATAAGTTTGCAACCGTTCACCGATTGGATATAACATATTGAATATATTGTTGTAACAATATTAGAGACAATGTCACAAGCCTGTCGTTCTAGTCAAAGGAAGTAACAATGCCCAAACGATTACTGAACATGTCCGCATCCGATTTTGCCGCCACATCACCCATGGATCTAAAACAGGCAATTCTGGCTTCCGAGGGACGTACCATCATGGCGGAAAACGTACCCTCTTCCCAATTTCTCGGCGGCGTTACTAATGCAGAAATCGAACGTGCCGCAGGTGCCGACCTGCTTCTGTTTAACGCGCTCGATGTGTTCGATCCAGTTATTGCCGGTATTCCAGATGATCTCAATGAAAACCCGGTCACTTGGGTGAAGCGAGCATGCGGAAGGCCCATTGGCGTCAATCTGGAGCCAGTTGATAACGAGGCAGAGATGTCTGAATCCCGAACGGAAATCCCCATGGGTCGTCGCGTCTCTCCCAAGACCTTAGAAAAGGCTAACGAACTCGGATTTGATTTTATCTGCCTGACGGGCAACCCTGGAACCGGCGTCTCCAACGATGCAATCGCCCATTCGATTAAACTCTCCAAAGAGCATTTCAATGGCCTGGTCATAGCCGGAAAAATGCATGGAGCGGGCGTTGCGGAACCTGTCATGACGCTCGAAATTGCGCGCAAGTTTGTTGACCTCGGCGTCGATATCCTTCTCGTGCCAGCCCCCTACACCGTCCCTTGCTTCCAAGAAGCAGACCTGCGCGCCATCGTAGACTTTGTACGATCCCACAACGTAGGCAAGTCAATTGAAGAGAAGGTTCTCGTCATGGCGGCGAACGGGACGAGTCAAGACTCCTGCGACAGCGAGACCATTAAGAAAATAGGCCTTGCAGCAAAAGCAGCCGGCGCTGACCTCCAACATATCGGGGACTCCATGAACGGTATTTGCCTGCCCCAGAATATCTTCACGCTCGGACAAGCCCTTCGTGGATACAGGCATCAGATCGTCATGCTGAGCCGCTCTGTGATACGTTAAGGTTACCTTGCCCACGTTACATCCCGACTGAGGCAACCATCAGGTATAACCAACATGCAAACTGAGGCTCTAATGCTCGATACACACGAAAAACGGCCACTCTATTTACAGCTCACCGACGCGCTGCTCAAGCAAATCGTCGATGTATATCAAGCAGACGATAAACTTCCAACAGAAATGGAACTTTGCGACGAATACGCCGTAAGCAGAACAACCGTCCGACTTGCCATGAGTGAGCTGGAGCGTCGTGGAAGTATCTATCGAATCCAAGGTAAGGGATCGTTTGTTGCACCGAAACGCGTCAGTGAGCTCAATTCACTTTTAGACTTTGACTTTGCAAGCCATTGCGATGGTGTTGATCCGGATACCATCACCAAACATTTCGGCGGCCGCACATCAGGTCGTCCAATTTCCGTAATGATGCTCCAACAATTTGGATGCCAAAGTCGCGATGAGATTCAGCGTCTTGAATTGACCTACGAACTTGAAGGCAGCTTCATAGGCGCTGATACGTTCTTCATTTCAAAGTCGCGCGTTCCGAATAATCAGTTAGATTTTCAGGCATTTAGCAAAATCATGGACGAGTTGTCCATGTCTATCCAATCTGCTCGAGAAAGCTATAGAGCACGTCAGCTTAGCGATTCCGAAGCCAGCAATTATGGTGTTGCAAAACTTCCGGTCATCGAACTGACTCATTATGCTTACGACTCCGGAGGCAAACTAATCTCAATTGTCTGCCGCACCGTCTTAACTGGGCGGGTCCCTTATCAAAACTTTATTTTCAAGTCCTAATGTTCTTTTTCTTTTGTCTCGATCTGTAACACGTAGCCGAGTTTTTAAGTCCTAACCGTTACAGATCGAGACAAACAAGGTAGACCACGCCGAATTGTCTCAATCTGTAACACTAAGACCGGTTTTGGACGTCTAGATGTTACAGATTGAGATGAATGCACAGATCAATCCTCTCAATCTCAATCTGTAACAACTAGCTGAATTTTTCGGTCCTAGCTGTTACAGATCGAGACAAACGGAATAGGCCGAGCCAAAAATCTCGATCTGTAACATCTGACTCGCTTTTGGCCGCCTAGATATCACAGGTTGAGACAATTTGATAGCGGAGTCCTCATTTGCGCGTCATATCGCGTAGCGCTGACGCGCTGGTTTCCACAATGACAGGAGGTAAAAGTCCTCCCGCATCGCCCGTTGGCAATCCCGTAGCGCTAGCTAGCAAATGACCTGCGTATGCTCCTCGATGGCGGCACGATCTTCGGCGGCGATGCTCGGCTCGCACACCACGGCGTCCAAACTGTCCAGGCGGCAGAAGGTGTAGAAGTCGCGCTTGCCGATCTTACTGGAGTCGGCGATCAGATAGCGCGAGTCGGCCTTGCTAAAGGCGAGCTGCTGGATACGACCCTCATCCATATTAGACGTAGACACGTCGCCATCCAGAATGCCGTTGGCGCCGATAAACGCCGCGTCGATACCCAGCGCACGCAGGGTATCCTCGGCCGTTGGTCCCACAAAAGCGGCGGTACGGCGACGGTACATGCCGCCCACTAGGCACAGGTCGCAGTCCTCGCGCGCCTCGAGCAGGTTAAACACCGAAAGCGAATTGGTCACGATGCGCAGACGAAATGCCGGCAGCATCGAGGCCATCTGCTCAACCGTGGTGCCCGTACCCAAAAAGATGGTCGAGCCCTCCTCGATGAGCTCCACGGCGCGGCGCGCGATCTGCAACTTTTCCTCGGCATGCTTGGTGCGCTTTTCGCTGTGCGAATACTCATGGCGCAACATAGCATGTGGACGGCCCTGCGCACTGCGGGCTCCACCGTGCACGCGCTCGATCTCGCCCAGGCTCGCAAGCTCCTCGAGATCGCGGCGGATCGTCATATCCGAGACACCCAGTGCATCCGAAATCTCCTTGACCGAGACCGTGCCCTGCTCCTCGAGCAGCTGACGAACCCTATCCTGTCGCTCTGCCTTAATCACGATGAATCCTCGCCGTTCTATGCGTGCATATCATTCAAACAGTAACGAACAAATTGTATCAGACCCGTGCGTGTCAAAAATGAACGCCCGTACAGCTCAATCATCACTTTTTTGAGAAAAATACCCCCTGCTTTAGTGGGGTGTAGTGATAATCTCGCCTGTTCGCGCTACAGTTTGTCGGAAATACCTCGATGTTAGGAACCAAATGATCACTTCCGAGCTTTTCGGCACCGCGCCGTGCGGTACCCCCGTTCATCGTTACACCCTCAACGGGCCCGAGATCTGCGTTCGCATTATGGACTTTGGCGCCACCGTGCTGGGCATCGACGTGCCCGACATCCCCGGCAACGTGCGCGATGTGGTGCTGGGCTTCGATAAGCTCGAGGATTACTTTGACAACCCCGCCTGCTTTGGCGCGACCATCGGCCCCGTGGCCAACCGCACTGCGGGTGCCACGATCACCATCGCCGGCACGGACTGGCATATGCCGGCCAACGAGGGCGTCAACAACCTGCACAGCGACCTTGAGCACGGCCTGCACAAGCGCGTGTGGGACGTTGAGCTCGACGAGGTCCACAATGCCGTGCGCATGACCACCTCGCTTGAGGATGGTGAGCTGGGCCTGCCCGGCAACCGCACCTTTACGGCCGTGTTTACCGTTACACGCACCGGTGTCTTCCGTATCGAGTATGGTTGCGAGAGCGACCGTGCCACCTACGTGTCCATGACCAACCACACGTACTTTAACCTTGCCGGCCATAACGCCGGCATGGACTGCGAACATTTCTTTGTCGCCAACGCCGCCCACTACCTGCCCATTAACGAGCAGAATATCCCCACCGGCGAAATCGCTCCGGTCGAGGGAACACCGTTTGACTTTCGCGAGCTGCGCCCCGTCGCACCCGGCATGGAGGCCGACGACCCGCAGATCAAGCAGGCCCGTGGCTATGATCACTGCCTGTGCATCGATGGCTATCAGTACGGCCGCAGCCTGCGCCGTGCGATGCACGTCGAGGAGATGTGGACCGGTCGTGAGCTGGACTACTACACCACCGCCCCGGGCGTGCAGCTCTACACCGGCAACTGGCTGGGCGACGAGCACGCCAAGAACGATGCCAACTATGGCTGGGGCGCCGGCTTTGCCCTCGAGGCCGAGATGTACCCCGACACGCCGCACCAGCCGCTGTTCCCGCAGGGCATTGTGGGCCCGGGTCACCCCTACAGCAATGTGATCGAATACCACTTTATGAGGCACTAAGCCCATAACGCAACATATCGCACAGCAGCGCCCGCCGGCACCACCGCCGACGGGCGTTTTGCTACCTAGTCATTGGGAACGTTCTTACATGACTAGTTGGATAGGGTCGGGATTGGAGCTGGGGAGATAGCGGATTTCTAGTTCTATGCCGAGCTTTTGCAGCTCTTTGAGGGCGGCGATGTCCGCATCGTCTACGGCAACTGCGGGCGTTGCGGGACGCTTGCCCTCCCCTGCCTGCATATGGCCAATGCTGATCTTGGTGATCGGCACACCACCCTTAACCAGCGCGAGTGCATCGGCGGGTGAGGCCACCATGATCAGAATCAATTGGCGCGGCGTTGCGGTATGAATGATATCGATGGTCCTTTGCACCGAGAAAAACCGTGTCCAAACGCCTTCTGGCGCCGCCACCCTCATGGGTGCCCATTGGCGCGAATCCGCCGCGATCTCATCGTTGACGATTAGGACAAGGTTGGAACCAGTCGCCTCGTTCCACAGCTCAATGTCTTGCCCGCAAATAAACCGGTCGTCGATGCGTGTGAGAAGAATCTTGGGTTGAGCCATCGCCACCCCATTCTGTTTGAGACCCGTAAGAGCAAGACATCACGTCTCCAATATTAGTGCATTTAAAGTGAGAAAAGCCGCCAGAACACTTGCGCGGATTTGCGATGTCCCGTATCATAGACAGCCGTTGACGCCTCAGCTGCGTCACCACATGGCCGCCAGCGTAGCTCAGTTGGTAGAGCACCGCTCTCGTAAAGCGGGGGTCACCGGTTCGAGCCCGGTCGCTGGCTCCATTGCACAAGACAGCCGCCTTCGGGCGGCTTTTTTGTTGCCGATTTGAGTGCATGTGCGCCAACCCATGTATCGCCACGTCGATCGCTTCCCGCCCAAAATCAAAAACCCCGCCAAATGTGATTCTCCTAGGGAAAACACGCTTGGCGGGGTTGTAGCGTGATTCTCCTAGGGGAATCACGCCATCAGACGAACAGCTCCACCGAGTGGTTCTTTACTTCTGCCAGTAAGCGTCGGCAAGCAGCTTACTCGGCGAACGCATTTCCAAAGCTGTTGCCGCACGCCCGCGTCTCAACCAGGGTAAGGTCGGGATTGAACACGACAAAGTCGGCGTCGCGACCCGGCATGCTGCTGCACTTGTCGTCGACATGAACCAGCAAGCGACGCCGGGGCCGACACCCGAGCTCCTACAGCTCGGTTACGACGACGCCGTTGTAGACCTCGTCCCAACGATCCATAACCAAGTGGCCAGTCATGGGATCCATGGCATTGAGCTTGCCGCAGGTGTTGGCGGTACGCAGGACCGTCTCGTCATCCGCGCCAGCAGCAATCGCATGTGCGAAGCCGGCAATGGTCGAATCGCCAGAGCCCGTAGCGTTAACGGCGGGAATATCGGGCGTCTTTGCGCGGAACGCACGGCCATTGTGGAAGCCAACGGAGCCGGCAGCACCCATGGATACGACGACCCAGGGGATATCGGAGAAGCGGGCGTCAGAGGCGAGCGCGGCACGGAGTTCATCCACATCGTCGGTGGTAAAGCTCGTGCCCAGAAGGCCGTTGATCTCGGTCAGATTAGGCTTGACCAGCTCGGGCTTAATTTCGGACTTAAGGGCGGCCTCGAGCGAAGCGCCCGAGGTATCGAGCAGCACCTTGGCACCGGCGTTCTCGGCAATGCCCGTAATCTTGGCATAGTAGTCTGCCTCGACGCCGCGGGGCAGCGAACCCGAGATGGTGACGACATCGGCCTTGCTCGCAAGCTCGGCGAACTTGGCGGTAAAGGCATCGAGCTCCTCGGGGGCAATCGTCGGGCCGCTCTCGAGCAGCTCGGTCTGGTTACCGGCATGAAGGATGTTGAGGCAGATGCGGGTCTCGCCCTTGATGGGCACAAAATCATTCTTAATGCCATTGGCATCCATGAGCTCGGCCATATAGGCGCCCATATGCCCACCAAGCAAGCCGGTTGCCACGACATCGTCGCCCAGCTGGCCCAGGACGCGGGCCACATTAAGGCCCTTGCCGCCGGCGGTCTTTTCGGGCGTCACGCGGTTGACGTCGTCGATCACGAGCTCATCGAGCTGATAGCGCGTATCGACGGACGGGTTCATCGTAACGGTGAGGATCATTTTTAGCTCCTTATCTCGCAGGCTCCTTATGCCTTGCAAAACGAATTGGTTACATGCGACTACAGAATCTCGATTGTGAACGAGCGCACGATGGTTTCTTTGGGCTTGGCGATAAGGCAGCCGCGCTTATGCTCAAGCACGTCATCCTCATCGGAACAGGTCGAAAGACCGCCCCAGGGTTCAACTGCCACAAAATCGCCCTCGGGCTTACTCCACACAATGAGATACGGGAAACCCTCAAAGCTCAAGCGAACGCCCTTGTCCTCGCCCTTCTTGGAAAGCGTGACCTGACGGCTCTCGAGCACGTCAAAGATGGTCTCCGCGAAATCGAAGAGCTCGTGCGATAGGGGCAGCGTCTTTCCCACCATGGGGTTCTTGGAGCGGTTAGCTACATCAATCAATCCGGTCGAGGGTACGGCGGTGCAAAGCTCCGCTGCCTCGTCTTTCTCGAAGCGCAACTCGTAGTCCGTATAGGACTCACCCTCATCGAGCGGGCACCTAAAGCCGGGATGACCGCCGATAAAGAACGGCATGTCCTCGGCGCCCTCGTTGGTCACTTCATAGGAGACACGCACGGCAGCGTCCTCGAGCGTATAGCGGGCGACGAGCTTAAACGGATATGGATAAGCGCTCAGCAATGCAGCGTTATCCTCAGATGCCAGGCACATCGCCAGCTCGTTTGCGTTTTGGCTCAACAGCTTCCACTCCTGCTTGCGCGCAAAGCCGTGGCGGGCGAGCTTCACATGATGCCCGGCAAACGTCATGGCGCTACCATCGCGCAGGCCTCCGCAAATCGGAAAGCAGACCGGCGCCTGGCCGGACCACACCGCGGGATCACCCTGCCACAAATACTCGCGTCCGTCAGCCTCAATCGAGGTAAACGAACCACCAGCTGTGGACACCTTAATAGAAATTGAATCGTTGGAGAGAGCGTATTCCATTGCCCATCCTTTCGAACAACTGCTTTTTGCTCGCAAGTACCCGTCTCGGCCCTGACCAAGGGACAAAACCCGCACGCTCATCGATGTGTCCGGTATCCCAGCCATGCAACGGGGCACCATACAGACATTGATGCAATTACAGCTGAAAGGCCTTCTTATGCGAACCATCATCCTCTACGCCTCGCGCCATCACGGCAATACGAAAAAGCTCGTGGACGCCATCGTTGAGGCGCACCCCGAGATCGATACCCTCGACGTCAAGACGCTCGGCAAAAACGAGTATCCCGACCTGCACGAATATCATCTAATCGGTGTTGCCACGGGCATCTATTACTCCGAGATCGACAAGGACATGGCACGTGTGCTCACGAACGTGCTGCAGCCGCAGGACAAGGTGTTTGGCCTTATGACCTACGGTGGCAAAAACAAGTGGTACGGCAAGGATATCGATGGTATCTGCCGCATGAGGCGGGCCATCTTTATGGGTGCCTACGGCTGCCCCGGCTTTGATACGCGGGGGCCGTTCAAACTCACCGGCGGTGTCCAAAAGGGACACCCGACCGCTGAGGAAATTAAGAGCGCCGTCGACTTCTTCGACAAGATCGAAGACGAGTATGGCGACATCATCGTCGAAGAGTACGCCAAGCGTGAGAAGCGCCTAGCATACGAGAAGGAGCATCCTGCAGGAGGCCTGGTGGCCGGCGTTAAGCGCACGGCAAAGAAGATCGCTAACAATCTGTAACTGTGAAGGTGCTTTTGAGCGTTTAACCCATACGGCGGGTCCGAGCAGATTCGGGCCCGCCGTCTTTTTCTATCGTTACTCGGTAAAGGCGTTGCCGACGCTCTGGCCGCCAACGTACGTCTCGACGAGGGTGAGCTCATGGTCGAACACGACAAAGTCGGCGTCGCGACCCGGCATGATACTGCCGCACTTATCCTCGATGTGCGCAGAGCGAGCCGGCACCTCAGTTGCCATGCGAATGGCGATATCGGCGCTGGCGATGCCCCAGTCGACGATGTTCTTGACGCCCTGGGCAAGCGTGAGCACCGAGCCGGCAATGCTCTTGCCGTCGGCGAGCCAGCACAGGTTGTCCTTCATGATGACGTCCATGCCGCCGCTGGTGTAGCTGCCCTCGGGCATGCCGCCGCAGCCAAGGCAGTCGGTGATGAGCACCGTGTGCTGCCAGCCCTTGGCCTGCAGCAGCGCCTTGATGGCGGCAGGGTTCACATGTTTGCCGTCGCAGATGATCTCGGCGTAGGTCTCGGGCGTGGACATGGCGGCGCCCACGACACCGGGCTCACGATGATGCAGGCCGCGCTGGCCGTTATAGGTATGCGTAAAGCAGCTGGCGCCGGCGTTGATGGCGGCGATGCACTCATCGTAGGTGGCGTCGGAGTGGCCGATGCAGGTCACGACGCCCTTTGCGCTCAGAGCCGCGGCGTAGGCGGCGGCGCCGTCGCGCTCGGCCGCCATGGCGCTCTTGACGATGCGACCGCCCGCGGCCTCCTGCCACCGGTCGAAGACCTCCTCGGAGGGATCGATAAGATAAGCGGGGTTCTGCGCGCCCACGTGCTTCATGGTAAAGAAGGGGCCCTCCAGGTAGATGCCCTGAATGCGTGCACCGCAGAAGTCGGGGCCGCGGCCCTCGTCGGCCCGGGCGATGGCGGCGCAGGCGTCCTTGATCTGCTCGACGCCATCGGTGAACGTCGTGGGCAGCCAGCTGGTGGTGCCGCGACGGGCGAGCTCGGTCGAGCTGATATCGATGCCCTCGGGATCGCCATCGGTAGTCGAGTGGTTGTAGAAGCCGTGGATGTGGGTGTCGACCATGCCCGGTGCGATCCACGACCCCGTGTAGTCCCTGATCTCGCAGGAGGGCTCGTCGGCCTGCCAGGCGCCAAAGACGCCGTCCTCGACCATGAGATAGCCGCCCAGCTGCGGGCCTGCCGGCAAGAAGAACTTGTCAGCCTTAATTGCGTACGTGCTCATATGCACTCCTTGCTTCTAAAGCAGTTGACTGTGGTGATGCTTATACACAGCTCACGTAAAACAAAAAGCGCCCGCCCGCCGTTATGAGCGGACGGGCGCCCTTGCAGGGGGACGCGATTAAGCGGTGAAGGGGTGAATCGTCACGCCCTTAACCACGCGGTTAACCGTGCCGGTGGGGCTCGGCGTATCGGGCGTGTTGCCCACGCGCACGGAGTTGAGCAGGCTGATAGCCTGGGCAAACATTACGAACGGCAGAGCAAGGTAGCCCTCGGGAAGCGCCTCGTAGCCCTTAAAGGTGAAGGACTCACCCTCATAGACGGTGGCACCTTCCTGCTGAACGGCGATGGTGTGCTGAGCGATCTCGTCGCCACCGATCTCGTTGAGAATGTCGATGTCATACTGACGGGTGTAAGCGTCGTTGTTGACGAACACGAAGACGAGCGTCTTATCGTCGACGAAGGACTTAGGTCCGTGACGATAGCCCATGGAGGTGTCGTAGGAAGTAGCGACCAGACCGTGAACGAGCTCGAGGATCTTGAGCTGGCTCTCCTGGGCAAGGCCACCGAAGGAGCCAGAACCCAAGTAGGTCACGCGGTTGAAGTCGCCAGCCAGGTAATCGGCGATCTCAGGCTCACGAGAGATGACCTCCTCGCCCATCTTGGCAATCGTCTCGACCCACTCGGCCTTCTGCTCGTCAGAGGCCGTATCGAAAATAAGGGTAGAGAGCAGGGTCATGCAGGAATAAGAACCGGTCATGGCGAAGCCCTTGTCGTTGGCGCGCGGAATGAGCAGCGTCAGCGCGTTGGGATCATCGGCAGACTCAACGGCGAGCTTGCCCTCGGGAGCGCAGGTGATGTTGAGGAACTTGACGTTGTGGACGAGCTCCTTTGCAACGGCAACGGCGGCAAGGCTCTCGGGGCTATTGCCAGAGCGGGCAAAGGAAACCACGAGCGTGGGATCCTCGGCGCGCAGGAAGTCGCGCGGGGCGCTCACGATGTCGGTCGTGGCGATGGGCTTAAAGTCGTAGAGATCAGTGTTGCCAGCGTGACGCAGGTACGGGGCGCAGGTATCGCCAACGTAGTCGGACGTACCGGCACCGGTGAAGACAACGGACAGACGGCCCTCGCCCATAGCGCGAGCCTCAGCCAGAAAGGCCTCGATGGCCTCCTTGTTCTCGCGATAGATGTTGAGCGTATCACGCCAAAGCTCGGGCTGCTGAGCAATCTCGGCCGTGGTGATCTGGGCGCCGAGCTCGGTAAGCTCCTCGACACTCTTCTCGAACATTTCTAATACCTCTTTCTTTACTAAATTGTCTGATATACAAAGACTTAATCTGAAAAGTTAAATCGGGTAGTAGTCATAGGCTGTTTTTCTTTCGTTGGGGCACTCGTATCCGATCACAAAGTATCTCGATAGTGAGAGATTCTGTACTTGAACTTGTCCGCACGAGCCACCGAAAGCGTGAACTCGACAACATCATTTTGGGTGTTGTGAGTAGTTCGGACTATGTCCAGAACTGGCGCACCCTCACCAATACCTAGAAGCCGAGCGTCACATGGACGTGCTATACCCGCAGAGAACTCCTCATCCGCTACTCGAATTTTCTGCTGATAATCCTGCTCAATAACATCGTAAAGGGGCTTTTGTTCGAGTAGAGGACGCTTGAGTGAAATAAAGAGCCTTGCTGGAAGATAGCTACGCTCAACCATCATAGGTATACCATCTGCCATTCGTAAACGTTTGAGTTTTAATACCTTTTCACCCAAATGAATCCCCATTTGCATCGAGAGCGTTTTATCTGCTTCCATTTCACAGAACTCTAAGATGGTTGTTTCTGGCAGCCGGCCCATCGCTTTCATCTGTTCAGTAAAACTGTACGATTGGGTAAGATTTGTTGCTTGAGCTAGTCGATCGGCAACAAACGTACCGCGACCTTGTTTTCGCACAATCCGACCAAGATACTCAAGTTCCTGAATTGCAAGCCGGACAGTCGACCGCGAAAGCCCGAAACGTTCGGCAAGCTCACGTTCGGACGGAATCAAATCACCTGGCTGATATTCATGATCAATTTTTTCGATCAGAATATCTACGAGCTGGTCATATAGCGGTTGTCTGTGCCTCGTGCACGTCATGATATTCTCCACGTAATGAGCAATTGACCAATACTTCAGCCTTCAGGTAACGCACCAACATGTCCCATAAATGGGCTAATAGCGACACTACATCTCATCGTCTTCATCAATGTCAGCACTCTCGAGTTTCTTGAGATCGACTCCCTCACGACCAACGACCCGTGCGCGTTCGGCAAGTTCATCAAGCGTTGGGTCTCCAAACGCACGCGTCATAACGAGCTCCACCAGCATAGGTAGATTTGTTCCGGTGACAACGGTCACGTTATCGAGCTCAGTCGTCATTGGGATAGCTTGATTGAACGGAGTACCGCCAAGCAAATCAACAAACACCAATACGCCATCACAAGCTTGACGCATCTTGGCAATGCAGGTTCGCAAATCATCACCAAAAGTAACCGCCTCCGAGCCCGCAAAAGGAACTACCTCAAAATTAGGTTGTTCGCCGGCGACCATATCCACAGCGCTTTTCAAACCAGGTGCAAACTGACCGTGACCAGTTAGTACAAATCCAATCATTCTATCTACCTTTCTACCGTTCGCTTTCTCTAGCCATAGAACCCCTCAAAAGGGCTCTTACGACCACTGCATCATTAAAGTTTAGTGAGTATTTTGTTTTATCGTGGGAGGTCTGTGAGCGTCTCTAAGCTGCTTTTCAAGGTTGCGATATCTAAGTGCTTCGCCCTTGTTCCCGCTGCTCTCATATTGATATGAAAGCAGCAGATAGAGCTTTCCGCGTAACCCAAGGTCGCTCGTATCCAGCATAGCTTCCATCTCATCGATCTTATCATGCCGACGGCAAAAGACTATGTCGTAGGTTAATTGACTGTCCGCCAAAATGCCCTTCGACACGATGGGGCGCATCTCTTCCAACATGGACGCCGCCCGCTTCCGGTCACCCGTCTTGATATAGAAATTAAAGGCGCGAACCGCAAGCTGTCGACGTTGTTTGTCGCTGCACGGCATCTCCAGCAAGTGGTCAAGCATTCGATCTGCATATGCGTCCATATCAGCAGCTTCATAGATCGTGAAACGCAGGTAATACTGCTTATACGTAGACATTACTATGCGCGCAAGTTTGCGATCGAGCAGGTCTATGCAATCTTGGTATAAGCCCAAGTTAAACAATACCTGCAATTTCATATCGAAGTATTTTTTCGCTCCTTCGGTCACAGCGAAATAAGCCACGACAACACAAATAAACAGGACGATCCAAAATGGCATTGCACTATATTCCCTTCAAGGCAGCCTTAAGGAATTAATCGAACACGATGACTGCATAACCGCCTATGAACAGCGGTGTCCGACAAAACAAAAGAGGCGCACACTCCAGGGGATATGGCGATAAAGTCGCCTTGGAGGTGTGCGCCACGTCTCAATTGAGGCTCAAATGCCGTGACAATATGGGGTATTTAGCCCTTGCAAATGATACCGAATGCACCCAAGGCAATGGACAGAACCAAGACGATAAAGATGGCCTTCGTCGAGGTCATGCCCTTCTTACCGAGGAGCCAGTATACGAAGCCGACGAGTGCGGCAGGAACCAGCTTGGGGCAAATCATATTGCAGATGTTCTGCAAGTCAACGGTAACGCCGCCGATAACAGGCTTCGCCGCAATAACGATACCGACATTGGTTGCGACCAGAGCACCGACCATAAAGACACCCATTACGGAGGCCGCGTCGGTCAACGCATTCAGGCGATCGCTCATGGTGGTGACGAGCTTCATACCCTGCTCATAGGCCATGTGGGTCTGCTTGCAGCGGAACCAGTCAACAAGGATGTTCACGACGACCCAGATGAAGATACCCAAGGGGTTGCCGTTCATGGCCATATTGGCAGCCAGAGCGCCGAAAATGGTCGGGAGCAGCGAACCGAAGATGGAATCGCCGATGGAAGCCAGCGGTCCCATGAGACCAGTCTTGAGACCGGCAACAGCCTCGAGGCCCTCAATGCCCTCCTCTTCCTCGATCGCCAAATCGATACCGGTGATGATCGTGTTGAGGAAGTTTGAGGTGTTGAAGAACGGTGCGCACTGGGCGCGGCAGGCTTCCTTTAGCTCCGGCGTGCCGTCACCGTACAGCTTGCGCAGCGTGGGCAGGATAATCCAGAGATAACCAGAGTGCTGCATGCGCTCGTAGTTCCAACCATCCTGGAAACCAAGCAGGTTACGACGGTTGATCTGCGCAAGGTCGTCCTTGGTAATCTTGTAGCCAGTGGTGCCATTGGCGAGTTTCTCATTAGAGCTCATCGTCGTCTCCCTCCGCAGCGCCAGCAGCAGCGACGGGACGCTGGTTGTTCTTGTAGTACAGCAAAGACAGAGCAAAGCCAATAATAGCGATCGCCAGCATCGACATGTTATTGAACATACCGACCATATCCACGGCGCCCTTACCAAGCGCACCGTTCACAGCGACGATGTTGGCGTTGAGGTTCATGATGCTCGTGAAGGCCGTACCAAACAGGGCGGCGACTACAAAGCCGAGCAGCAGGTAGGCGACGTGCTTTTTGACCGGCAGGTAACGGAGCAGAATGGCGAAGCCAACGGCGGGCAAGGCACCGCCAGCAACAGACAGACCGTCACCCAGCCACTTCCAGTCGCCGTTAAGGGCGGTGGTGATGCCCTCGACCACGCCCTGGCCAAATGCGAGAGCCAGGAAGACCGGAATCATGCGGGACAACATCCAGGAAACGGCACCGAGCAAGTAGTGTACGTTGTAGGCGCCCCAGTTCATCTTCTCGATATCGGCATCGCACATGTGACCGAAGAACGTGTTGGCGAAACGGCCGGCGATATCGGTGTAAACGAGAATGGCAGCGACAGGTACGCCGATGGCGGCAAGAGCCGTCTCGGGATTCATGCCCGCACCCACGGCAAAGGCAGTGGCGACCAGAGTGCCGGAGTTGGCATCGATACGAGAGGCGCCGCCAAAGGTACCAACGCCCAGGACGGTGAGCTGCATGCTGCCGCCGATAAACAGGCCAGTCTGCAGGTCGCCCATAATCAAACCGGTAATCATACCGGAGAAGACGGCTGAGCCGGCACAGGTGTACCAGTTCAGCTCATCCATAATCTGATAACCCGCATACAGGGTTAACAGAAGAATCTGCCACCAAGCAATCATGGTAAACTCCTTATTTAAGGTGTAACAGTTTCTACAATACCAATACGCTTATATAAACCGTGCATCCCCCTTCACGGCCTAGCGTTAATTCGACTAGAGCGTGAGAGCCTCTGGGTTATCCTGCGGCGTCAGCTGAATGACAATAGGAAGATTATCGGCCTTGAGTTTGGCAAATGCGTCAAGGTCCCCCTGGTCGCAACTAATGTTGCGATTCAGCTTCTTGACCGGCTCCATTGTCGTCATATTACCGACGATGAGCTGCTCAAGCTTAACACCTTGTTCCAAAAGTCGAACGTAGACCTCAGGCTTTTTCGCAACAATGAAGAGACGTTGCGCATCATATTTGCCAGCAGTGATGTTGGCAGCGGCCTTGTCGACAGGAAGCACGGACAACTTCACAGTTGCCGGGCAAGCCATGCGAAGAACCTGCTTTTGGGTAGCATCTTGCGATACCTCGTCGTCAACTACCATGAAGCGGCTTACCTGACGGGCGTTAGACCAGAGGTTTGCCACCTGTCCGTGAATCAAGCGAAAGTCGATTCGTGCGCCTACAATCATTTCTACTCAACTCCTTCTTGTTCAAGTGTACGGATAACGGGCTTAGAGCGAAGGGAGATTTTCGCATCATACACGCCCTCTGTTTCGAACATAACGAGTTCATTGGTACCAGGGTGTAATAAACCGTGCGGAACATAGAGCGTCATGATGGGACCCTTATCCCAAAAACGTCCGACATTCGTTCCGTTTACGAATGCCACACCCTTTCCAAAACCCGTAGTGTCGATAAAGGTATCAGCCGGCTCAGATATATCAAACTTTGCGCGATAAAAGGAAGGTTGCCCCTCTACCCAGCCGGCGGAATAATCAAGATTATCGATGTTATCGAGTGGCAGACAACGCATCTCCCAACCGGTAACAAAGTGAAGATCAACGCAAACTCCTGTCCTAATGCCCTTATGCTGCGTATCAGCGAGCAATTTGTGACCATAATTGACGCGACCCATATCCTCGGTCAGAACATCCAGGCGGTTGTGTTCACAGGGAAGAACGCAGTGAATATCTTCCCCGATGTGCTCCTGATACTGCGTCGCCACCTTGTCACCGTTCACAAACACCTGAGCGCGGTCGCGGGCGTCAATAACCCGAATACGCTCTTCATCTGCACGGTCACGCTCGACAGTCGTGGTATATAACGTATATCCATACGACTGACCCATCTCTTCCATGGGCATAGGATATTGGGCTTCAATCGGCTCCGAAAGAATATCGAGCACATTAAAGAGACTTACGCGCTCACTCACCGAAATATCGGGCATGGAAAACGCCTTTTTTGTTAACGGCTTGCTTTGCGCGATATCGGGATACAGCTCGTGAACTGTCCTTTGAATTGCGAAGTATTTCTCGGTCGGGTTGCCCTGTTCGTCCAATGGAGCATCGTAGTCATATGATGTCACCTGGTGCAGGTCATGCGTATGGCGTGCAGAACATCCGTTCATAAATCCAAAGTTGGTGCCTCCATGAAACATGTAGAGGTTTAAAGATCCTCCAAGCTCGAGCACCTCGCGAACGCAAGAGGCAAGATCTTCGGGATCGCGTCTGATGACGTTCTCCCCATAGCGATTGAACCAGCCGTCCCACAACTCCATGCACATAAGAGGCCATTGTTTTCCATGCTCCTTGTGAAAAGCAGAAAGAGCCTCAAAGTTCTCCTTTGCATGAGAACCAAAGTTGCCGGTGCACAACACATCATCGTCAATGAGCGTACCGGCACGAAGGCACCCACGCCACGGGCCATCGGAAGTACAAAGGGGCACGGAAACCCCACGCTCGACCATAAGGCGACGAATCGCACGAAGATAGTCCTTATCCTCGCAATATGATCCATACTCGTTTTCAACCTGCATCATGATGATGTTTCCGCCCTTGTCAATCTGACGCGAGACGAGTATCGGCATGAGATGGTCGTAGTACTGCGCAACGTGAGCAAGAAATTTGGGGTCGCTGCTACGCGGCCTCATATCATGTTCGCGCAGCAGCCATGCTGGCATGCCGCCAAATTCCCATTCTGCGCAAATAAACGGAGAAGGCCGAACAATTGCATACAGACCGAGTGACGCCGCCTCATCAAGAAATGCCGCCAAATCGATTGAGCCAGAAAAATCGAAGACGCCAGGCTTTGGCTCATGAAGATTCCACGGTACATACGTTTCGACCGTATTAAACCCAAGAGCCTTAAGGTTATAGAGCGAGTGGTGCCAGTCGCTCGGATGAACACGCATATAGTGAATCGCCCCCGACAAGATGGTGAACGGCTCATCATCGAGTAGGAATTGATTGGTGATCTTAAACGAATGCATGCTACTCCCGATCTTCGTGCTCTACGACGCGGATGCCGGTTCCCCGACCCTCAGCTAAACGCCTTGCCTATTATGGACGCATTGACGCAATTATGTAGTCAGAATCTGAAGTGGTCCGTAAACGGTAGCCAAATGACGATGAACGGCTTTAATGAACAAAATATAAACCCGCTGGTAAGTTACTTTTTTACTATAGATTTCTAGCGATTCTATATTTGAAAGGTGGTATGTACCAGCTATCCACTATTTCATACTAGTTACATTATGCTTCAATCGCATTTCTTCAAATGCTTATCTACTTTGGATTCAGTGAGAAAAGCCGTCAGAACCCTTGCGCGGATTTGCGATGTCCCGTATCAGAGTCAGCCGTTGACGCCTCAGCTGCGCCATCACATGGCCGCCAGCGTAGCTCAGTTGGTAGAGCACTGCTCTCGTAAAGCGGGGGTCACCGGTTCGAGCCCGGTCGCTGGCTCCATTGCACAAGATAGCCGCCTTCGGGCGGCTTTTTTGTTGCCGATTTTGAGTGCGCATGCGCCAACCCAAGCACAACGCCGCCGGCAACTCCCCTACTCAACAAAAAGCCCCGCCAACCGCAATCCCCAAGGGGACCGCGATCAGCGGGGCCCAAGCGCGCTCCTCCAAGGGATAACGCTCGCAACACGAACAGCTCAGCCGGGCAGCGCGCTACTCCTCCCAGTAAGCATCTGCAAGCAGCTTAAAGCAGATCTTCTTGACCGGCTGCGCGCCGTCGCCCGGGAACTCGAGCGTGGGCATGTGAGGCTCGCCTGCAACGAACAGGGCAAACTTGTCGTCGGCCAGATCGCCGGCGATCGAGGCGTCGGAATCGACCAGGTCGTAGTCGTCCTTCTCGTCGAACTCCTGGACCAGCGTCAGGCTGCCCGTGGCGACCTTAAAGGCCTCGCGACCCTCAACATCGATCTGCAGGTCGTGATAGCGCTGATGCGTCTCGTAGTGAGCCTCTGCCTCGGGACGCGTCGTGGGAGCCATGACGTTCGCAAAGACCTTGTCGCCCAGAATCGGATGGCTGCCGACCTCGAGCTTCGCCGGATCGTTCTCCTCGAGCCAGTCGATCAGCACGTCGAGGCCCTTGAGCATTCCGCGATACTCCTCGATATCGCCCAATGCACCGTAAATCATCTAAATCCCCTTTCGGATCGCTTCTTTGGCGGCTACTCGGTAAACGCGTTACCGACGCTGTTGCCACCCACATACGTCTCGACCAGGGTAAGGTCGGGATTGAACACGACAAAATCGGCATCGCGGCCAGGCATAATGCTGCCACATTTATCCTCGACGTGAGCAGAGCGCGCGGGCACCTCGGTCGCCATGCGAATTGCGATATCGGCGCTCGCAAGACCCCAGTCGACGATGTTCTTGACGCCCTGTGCGAGCGTGAGCACCGAGCCGGCGATAGCAGAGCCATCGGCAAGCCAGCAAAGGTTGTCCTTCATAATGACATCCATGCCACCGCTGGTGTACTTGCCCTCGGGCATGCCGCCGCAACCCAGGCAGTCGGTGATCAGCACTGTGTGCTGCCAACCCTTGGCCTGCAGCAGCGCCTTAATAGCAGCAGGGTTCACGTGTTTGCCGTCGCAAATGATCTCGGCATAGGTGTTGGGCGTGGTCATAGCAGCGCCCACAACACCGGGCTCGCGATGGTGCAGACCGCGCTGGCCGTTGTAGGTATGCGTAAAGCAGCTGGCGCCAGCATTGATGGCGACAGCACACTCATCATAGGTGGCATCGGAGTGGCCAATGCAGGTCACGACGCCCTTTGCGCTCAGAGCCGCAGCGTAAGCGGCAGCGTCATCGCGCTCGGCCGCCATGGCGCTCTTGACGATACGACCGCCGGCAGCCTCCTGCCACTCGTCAAAAACTTTCTCGGACGGGTCGATCAGATAAGCAGGGTTCTGGGCACCCACATGCTTCATGGTAAAGAACGGACCCTCCAGGTAGATGCCCTGAATACGAGCACCGCAGAACTCAGGTCCGCGCTCTTCGTCCGCCTGTGCAATGGCAGCGCAGGCCTCCTTGATCTGCTCCACGCCGTCGGTAAAGGTCGTAGGCAGCCAGCTGGTGGTACCACGACGAGCGAGCTCGGTCGAGCTGATGTTGATACCCTCGGCATCATTATCGGTCGTGGCATGGTTATAGAAGCCATGAATGTGGGTGTCCACCATGCCCGGCGCAATCCATGTACCCGAATAATCTTTGATCTCGCAAGCGGGCTCATCGGCCTGCCAAGCGCCAAAGACGCCATCTTCGACCATGAGGTAGCCGCCCAGTTGCGGCCCCGCCGGCAAAAAGAACTTGTCGGCCTTGATAGCATACGTGCTCATCTATGCTCCCGTACCCGCAGTGCGTTTTAGGGCGGATCAAAAACCACTGCATTGTTAATTCGAGCGATTGTTCGTTGCCTTCTACCGCTTGGCACATTTTGCACCCGCCGCAAAACACGCCAAGCCGTTTATACCCAATAACTCTAGACTGCGCGGTTGTGGTAGACCTTGTATTTAAACTGGTCGGCGCGCGCAACCGAACGCGTATACTCGATAACCTCGTTGTTCATGTCATATGTGGTACGAATCAAATCCAGGACCGGTGCGCCTTCGGCAATCTCGAGCAAACGAGCGTCGGAATGGCGGGCAATACTCGCGTAGAATTCCTCCTCTGCCACGCGAACTTTCTCGTGAAAGTCCTGCTCGATCATGTCGTACAGCGATTTGTTCTCGATCATGGGGCGCTTAAGCGCAAAGAACTTGCGACTCGGCAGATATGTACACTCAATCATCAGCGGCACACCATCGGCAATACGCAGGCGCTTGATCTTGTACAGACGCTCGCCCAGACGCGCGTTCATCTCTACGGCAATATTCTTATCAGCCTCGACCTCGGTAAACTCAAGAATCGTCGTCTTGGGCACACGGCCAATCGCCTTCATCTGCTCGGTAAAGCTATAGATTTGCGAGAGGTTTGCCGTTTGCAGCGAGCGGTCGCACACCATGGTTCCACGGCCGCGCTGACGAACCACCAAGCCCAGGCGCTCAAGCTCCTGCAGGGCAAGGCGAACCGTCGTGCGCGAGAGCCCGTAGCGTTCCGACAGATCACGCTCAGACGGCAAATAGTCGCCGGGTCGAAGCTCGTGATCGATCTTATCGGTCAGCAAATCGACGAGCTGATCGTACAAAGGCTGTTTGCGCGCTCCCATTGCCATAATGATACCTGCCGGATAAGTGACTCGAAATTGGTTGTAACCAGACACCACGTACTATAGCAGTTTTAATGGAATATCAGCAGGTCAACAAGCATATTTCAATAATGTTTGCCAGTTGATAGCCTGCACACTGTAATACCAATTACATCACTGCATCAAGTATTGAGGTAGCAAAAAGGGCCGCCCCCGCGGAGCGGGACGACCCTTTGCAAGACAGCTACGTCTTTAAGGCTTAGAGAAGCTTCTTGAGCTCCTCGGCAACAGCCTGGACCTGCGTGCCGATGATGACCTGGGTAGCACCCTTGTCCATCTTCATGACACCCAGAGCGCCAGCCTTCTTGCAGGCAGCCTCGTCGACCAGATCGGAATCGCCGAGCTCGAAGCGCAGGCGAGTAGCGCAGCAGTCAACGGTCTTGACGTTCTCCTTGCCACCGACGGCAGCGAGAACAGCGGCGGCCAGAGCGGCGAACTTGTCGTCGCCAGCAGCGGCGGAAGCGGAGGTCTCCTCGACATCCTCATCCTCGCGACCAGGGGTCATGAGGTTGAACTTGGTGATGGCGAAGCGGAACACGAGGTAGAAGACCACGAAGGCAGCGATGCCCAGCGGGATGATCATCCAGGTGTTGGCGGCAGCCGGGAGGCTAGAGGAGAACAGGAGGTCGGTAGCACCAGCGGAGAAGCAGAAGCCAGCACGGAAACCAACATAGTAGGTGACGATGGTGAAGATGCCGTACAGAGCAGCGTACACGACGTAGAGCGGGAAGCACAGGAACATGAAGCCGAACTCGAAGGGCTCGGTGACACCGCAGACGAAGGCGCAGATAGCAGCGGAGACAACCAGGCCGATAGCAGCCTTCTTGTTCTTAGCGGTCTGAACCATAGCCAGGGCAGCGCCCGGGATACCGAACATCATGCAGGGGAAGAAGCCGGACATGTACATACCGAGGCTCCACTTGACGTCAGCGGAGGTCTCGCCAGCCCAGAAGTGGGTCAGATCGCCCAGGCCGATGGTGTCGAACCAGAACACGTTGTTGAGTGCGTGGTGCAGACCAGTCGGGATGAGCAGGCGGTTAAGGAAGGCGTAGATGCCAGCGCCGATACCACCCATGGCGGCGATACCCTCACCAAGAGCAACAAGAGCACCGAAGATGAGCGGCCAAGCAAAGAGCAGGACGACGGAGACGACGATGCAGATGACGGCGGTCATGATGGCGACGCAACGCTTGCCGGAGAAGAAGGCCAGCCAGTCGGGAAGACGGGTGTCCTTGAACTTGTTGTAGCAAGTGCCACCGATGATGGCGGACAGGATGCCGATGAAGGAGTTACCAGCGATCTTGGAGAACGCGATGCCCTCGGTCGTGGCAAGCCAAGCGGTCTGAGCATCGGCGTCCATACCACGAATGGTGCCAACAACAGCGGGGTTCAGAAGCTGCTGGATCATCAGGAAGGCGACGAGGCCAGCGAGGCCAGCGGTGCCATCGTGATCGTCGGCAAGGCCGACAGCGGCGCCGACTGCGAACAGCCAGGCCATGTTATCGATAAGAGCGCCGCCTGCCTTGATGAGCAGGAAGCCGGCGGTATAGGCAAAACCGGTAGTGTCACCGGCAGCACCCATGACTGCGGGAGCGAGCAGCTAGCCCACGCCCATAAGAATACCTGCGACGGGAAGCGCCGCGACGGGAAGCATCAGCGCTTTGCCGAGCTTCTGGAGGTACTTCATCATATGGTATCTCCTCCAACCTTTCTTTCGTTGTTCACCAACGAGTTCCATGTCCGCGCCTTGTGCATACCGGCTTCTCCGCTTGCCGGCATTGGTGCGCAAACTTAGACAACCCAGTCCCTTTTAATATGAGCAGGACATTGTCAAGAGGCAAAATCGGGCCTGGCCCCAACG